>JACPQM010000052.1 GCA_016190505.1 Chloroflexota bacterium
CGTCTACAGTTCCTCCCTTCAAGACCCTGATCGCGCTCGGCATTCGCTTGCTGAACATCGCGCGTTGATTGCCGCCTTGCGAGGGGGCGACGCCGAAGCTGCCGAGAGGCTAGCCAGGCAACACGTCGAGCGGGCGGAGGCGGCGGCCATGTCGCCAGGCTTCGGGACCAAGACGGGCGTTTCGGATATCGCCCGGCCTGGCCCGAACGGTGGACCTTCAACCTCGGACTGATAGATGTAGCTGTCATATGCCGTGATATCGCAGATCGGCACCGGGAAACTGGCGCCAGGAAATGGCTGGGGCGCTCTATACAGCGGCAAGTCATCGGTCAGGCGCTGAGGTCTTCTAGCTAGTACTCCTGGTCATAAATACAGTGTCGTATTCTAGGCGATTGAGGTACAATGGTCTCCAAGAAAGGAGACTGCTGTGCCTCGACGGAGCCCGTATCAAATCGTCCTGTCGTCGGAGGAGCGGAGCCGGCTGGAGGCCTTGGCCCGACGCTATACGGCACCCTATCGCGATGTGGTGCGGGCCAAGATTGTGCTGCTGGCAGCAACAGGCTGGGACAACAAGGCCATTGCCGAGCGCCTGGGTATACCCCGGCGGATCGTGCGCAAATGGCGGCAACGCTACCTGGAAGAAGGCCCAGCGGGGCTGGAAGAACGTCCCCGCCAGGGCCGTCCCCGGCGTTTTTCCCCCACAGGTAGTCTGTGAGGTGAAGGCCCTGGCCTGCCAACTCCCGCGGGACCTGGGCCTTCCCTTCTCGCGGCTGAGCCGGGAGACATTGCGGGCCGCCGCTGTCCAACGTGGTATCGTGGCCTGCATTTCCGGCGCCACCATATGGCGCTGGCTGAGCGCCGACGCCCTTCGTCCCTGGCATCATCGTAGTTGGATCTTTCCCCGGGACCCCCTCTTCTCGCAAAAAGCAGGCCGGGTCCTGGACCTCTATCATCGGGTTTGGGAAGGGCAGCCGCTGAGCAGGAACGAGTATGTCCTGTGCGCTGATGAGTGTAGCGGCATTCAGGTGAAGCGGCGGTGCCACCCCACCACCCCAACCCAGCCAGGCCATGGGATGCGGGTGGAACACGAGTACGAACGACTGGGGACGTTGGCCTATCTGGCCACATGGGATGTGCATGAAGCCCGGTTGTGGGGGCGCGTCGAGTCCAGCGCTACCATCGCCACCTTCGACGGCCTGGTAGCCCAGTTCATGGCCCAAGAGCCATACCGATCCGCGACACGAGTGTTCTTGGTGGTGGATAACGGGACCATCCATCGCGGGCAACGAGCAGTGGATCGCCTCCGCGACCAATGGCCCCAACTGGTCCTGGTTCACCTGCCTCTCCATGCCAGTTGGTTGGATCAGGTGGAGATCTACTTCTCCATACTGAAGCGGCAGGTGCTCACTCCCAATGACTTCCCCTCTCGGGAGGTCGCGGCCTCCAATATCCTCGCCTTTCAGAACCATTACCAAGACATAGCCAGGCCCTTTCAGTGGCGGTTCACCCGCCACGACCTGAGCGTGCTACTCGCCCGCCTCGCCGCCCAGCAGGCAGCCTAGCAGGTAGGAAATATGGAACCGTATTTACGGTCAGGAGTACTAGGAGGACAGCCATGGCAAGGAAGCGTTCACTCTTTGTGTTGGGCATCCTGGCCCTATTGTTCGCGGCCTGCGGCCCCGCAGCTACGCCCACACCCACCCCCACGGTGCCACCTGGGGCCACGGCGGTGCCCACCGCCACGCCCACGCCGGCGCCTACCGCCACCGCTGCCAAGTCCAGAACGCTGCGGATGATGCAGCCGCGCGAACCTCATACGGTGGGCTTACAGGGAACCCAGCATGCGGGCAGCCCTGTAGGGGAGCCCATCGCCGTCAATGTTATGGAACCCCTGATAATGTCCACCAAGGAGGGAGTAGTTCCCAGGTTGGCCACAAGGTGGGAGTCCTCGGCAGACCTCACCAGATGGCGGTTCTACCTGCGCAGGGGGGTGAAGTTCCACAACGGGGCCGATTTCACCGCCCGAGATGTGGTGGAGTACGCCAAGTTCATAAGCGGGAATAGAATTGAGTCCACTGTCTGGGACCGCGTGCCCGTTGAAGAGGCCGTAGCTGTGGACGATTATACCGTTGACCTTATTTTTAAAGACTCGCAACCCCTTCACTTAAACCGTGCGTACCACTTCTTGATTCCCCCCCTCGCTCTCAGCAGAGACAACCCGGAGATGCTCAAAACAAGCCCTATGGGCACCGGCCCCTACCGATTTGTGGAATGGAGGGTGGGGCTGGATATAAAGCTGGCCCGGTTTGACGACTACTGGGGGCCCAAGCCCCAGATTGACAATGTGCGAATTATGTTCCGGCCGGAGGAGGCGGTCCGGCTGGCCGCCTTGCAGGTCGGGGAGGTGGACTGGGTCTATGCTCTAGGCCCGGAGTCGTCCAGTCGGGCACCCAAGGTAGCCCGTATGGCCAGTCCTGAGACAGTCTGGATCAGGTTTGACGAATACATTCAGAAGGAATGGACCCTGGTGGACCCCTTCTTCGCCGATAAGAGGCTGCGCCTGGCCGTGGAGTACGCCATAGACCGGCAGGCCCTGGTGGCCCTGTATGGGGGTTTTGCCACCCCATCCCTGGGGCAGTGGGCCTCCCCCGGTGACTTTGGCTACAACCCGGACTTGAAGAGCCGCCCCTACGACTTGGAGAAGGCCAGAGCCCTGGTCAGGGAAGCGGGCGCTGTGGGCAAGACTTTGACCTTCGCGGCCTCTACCGACCGCTACATCAAGGACAGGGAGGTGGCTGAGGCTGTAGCTTTCATGATTGAGCAGACGGGGCTCAAGGTCAAGTTAATGCTTATGCCCTCAGCGGAACTGAAGAAGTACAAAGATGTCACAGGTAAACAGCGGCAATATATGACCGACCTTTTAATCAACCCTACAGACGCCGTGCTGGAGGTTGAAGCACGCTTCCCCTGGGGATTCATGGAGGGTGGTAGCCATACTGCCATCAACGACCCGGAGGCGCCAAGGCTGTATAAGGAGGTGCAGGCTGAGCTAGATCTAGCCAAACGGGGGGAGAAGCTCGGCAAGGCCTGGGCCTATCTCTATGAGCAGGCCCACTACATTCCAGTCTTTAAGCTAGAGTGGATGTGGGGGCTGGCCAAGAATCTGGAATGGCAACCAGGCATAACCGGGGCGCCTTTCTTTGCCGACATGAGGTTTACCGATTAGCATGCACTTCCAGACCCTCGGGCATCCAGAGGCGGAGTAGTAAGTTAAGGAGGAGACAGATACATGACAGGAGCTATTTCGGCGGCAGATGCAAAGCGTGAGTTGGAATCGCTAGTGGGAATAGCGCAGTGGCCAAATTGCACAAAATATGCCCAGGAGTGGAAAGAGCGCGGCGGCAAGGTATGGGGGGTGCTGGACTCCTATGTTCCCGAAGAGGTGCTCATAGCCGCGGGGATTCTCCCCTGGAGGGTCCGGGGGTCCCGTAGGCCGTTCTCCGATCTTGCCCTGCAGCATCGTCCTGCCAGTAGCAGCCCATACTATAATCATGTGGTACAATCGGTGCTGGAGGGCGAGCTCGACTTTCTAGACGGGATTGCCGCCACCGATTGGGAGCAGGACGGGAGCCGTGCCTACGACCTTCTGGAATACTGGGGAAGGCCTGGCGTGGGACACATCCTCCATGTGCCCCAGGCAAAAAGGGCCCTTCACCTGGCCTTTTTTGCCCGCGAAATCAACCAGTTCATAGGCGCGGTGGAGGGCCTTAGCGGGAGAAAGATTACCGAGCGTTCCTTAAGGGAGGCCGCTCAGCAGGTTAACACAGTCCGCAGCTTGCTTATGCGGTTGTACTCTCTTAGACAGAGGCAACAGGGCGCTGTTTCTGGTGCCGAGTGCTTAAACCTGTGCCTGGCCAGCATGACCATGGCTAAAGATGAGTTTATTCCCAGGATGGAGAGCCTGCTCCCCTATCTGGAGAGCAGGCCCACCAATGGAAACTCGGGCCGGCCGCGACTGCTGGTAGTGAGTGACTTCCTCGATGATGGGGCTTTCCTGGACCTCGTTGAGGGTGCCGGCGCCGTGGTGGCCATGGACGACCTGGATACCGGCAGCCGCTACTTCTGGGGTGCCGTGGACACTGATTCCTCCGATATTCTCACGGCTATAGCGCATCGTTACCTGCTGGACCGGGTCCCCTGCCCCAGAATGGACTTCTATACGGAAGAGATAGACCAGGCCATTGCCTGGGCCGGAGATTTCAGGGTGAATGGGGTGCTGTTGTTCTATCTGCCCTGGTGCTACTCCCGGCAGTTCCGTATCCCCATGTGGACACGGCGGTTGAAGGCGGCCGGAATCCCCTTTGTGAGTTTGGAGCGGGAGTATTGCCTTTTTCAGCCGGCACAGTTGAAGACACGCATCGAGGCTTTCATCGAGACCCTGCAATAAGGACGTAGCGAAATGAGCTAATTCCAGCGCAGTTGGGGACGCGCAGTGGCGCTTTCATAGACACCCTACATATAAAAGGAGGCAATGTGATGCAATCACAGGCGAGGGAATCACAACGGAAGGGGCTTGAGGAGCTAATAAAGGGGGTTGCACGCCGAATCAAACAGATTGAGGAATCCGCCGGCCCGACGGTTGTTAGCGCTGATAAGCTGCTTCTCGAACTGACCAAAGAAAGATTGGAGGCCCAGCTCGATGCCTGGCAACGGGGCAGACCCTCAGTTGATGGGAATGGTGCTCTTGGTAGGTTTTTCCGATCAATGGGATTCACACCTACTATATATAGTAAAACGTATGAATACTGTGCGCCAAGTTTCGGTGAACAAAAGGCAATCTGCGAAAGAATGGGGTTCCCCGCCGATAAGGTTTGTGAAAAAATTGTAGCCCAGTTGGCAATACGTGAGAGCGACACCTTGCCTAAACCTGATGTAGTATTTGTGGACAGTCACGGGTGCGATAATGACCACAAGTATTACGCTCGGAGCTACAGCGACCTGTTTAACATACCAGCGTTTTTCGTAGATATTCCCCTATATGAGGACGATAATCCAACCCTGGCTTCTCTCAACTATATTGCCGACCAGTTTGGGGAGTTTATCGACTGGGCCGAGAGTAAGTTTCCTGGTGTCAAGTACAACGAGGGCCGGCACAGGGAAATGCTGGAAATAGACGCAATTGGACTAAAGTACAACCGAGAGCTCTATCAATTGGCAAAACGCATCCCCTGTCCTTTTTCCCCGCGGGACATCCTTACAAGGTTGTATACTGGTGCCTTGCCTTCGTTATACCCAAATATGGAAAAGGCAGTCGAATATCTTCGGGTTTTCCGGGATACGGTTGGGGAGCGGGTGGCCAGTGGCACAGGCCCCTACCCCGAGGAGCGATTGCGTCTGCTGTGGTCGGGAACGAGTCACGGCTTTCAGCGGGGGGACGGTCAGACTATTGACCCTTGCAAGCTGTTGCTGGAACGCAAGGTCGCCCTGCCACTGGCACTGGTCGGCCATACCTCCCTGTACATTGGCCTCGTAGGCGCGCCTATCGGCGATGTGGCTGAATACGGGGTAAAGCTGTCACCCCTCCAGGAAGAGGCCAAGCAGATGGCCACGAGTTGCTGGGGTGGTCCGGGCAAGAGGTGGGTTAACACCTCCCTGAAAGGTGCCCGCGACACAGGAGCCCACGGCATCATCCACTACCAACTAATAGGGTGCACCCCGATGCGGGGCATGGGCTCAGTGCTTGCCGAGAGGGCGGAGAAGGAGCTGGGCATCCCTACATTGAACATAGAAGGCCAGTATCTGGACCGGGTCTATATGAGTCAAGAGCAGTTTGAAGAGACCCTGGCGCCCTTCATAGACAAATGCTTTGACTGGGCCGGTAAGCCCCGCCAGTGACAAGGCGGCTTTCACAACGATTCATGGGTATCGATGAGATCTCTCGTCGGGGCAGGTTTGAAAGCTGCCCTGACGGAATATTGCCGGGGCAAGGAGACATCGGATGGTAGTAGCCGGGATTGATGTTGGTTCCCGGACCACAAAGGTGGTCCTGCTGGCAGAGGACAGGATTGTCTCCTACAGCATAGTTGACGGCGGCATTGATTTGAAAGACTCCTGTGAGCGAGCGCTGGGGGAGGCGCTGACCAAGGCTAATCTGTCAGCCAAGGATGTGGGACATGTCGCCGTTACCGGCGCGGACAAGGAGACAATCCCATTTGCGGATGAAGAAATCAAGGAGTCAGCGGCCACCACAAGGGGTGCAATCTGGCTTTTCCCCTCGGCGAGAACGGTGATAGATATTGGGGCTGAAGGGAGCAAGGCCATTGGGTGCAGTGATGCGGGTGCTGTTGTGGACTTTGCCAGAAACGAGAAGTGCGCCGCTGGGGCTGGCGCTTTCGTCGAGGCCATGGCCAGGGCGTTGGAAATAGAGCTGGAGGAGGTGGGGCCACTCTCCTTGCAGGCTCAGCATGAAATCCAGCTCAACGCTACCTGTGTCATCTTCGCCGAATCTGAGGTGGTGTCCCTGATCCACGCCGGGACGACGAAGGCGGATATAGCTCGAGGCCTCCATGATGCCATCGCCACGAGGACAGTTTCAATGGTGCGCCGGATAGGAGCGCGTGCGGATGTGGTCCTGATCGGCGGGCTAGCTAAGAACATCGGGATGGTTGATTCGGTCCAACGGCAGTTGAAGAGTAACGTCTTGTTACCGCCAGAGCCTCAAATCGTCACCGCCTTAGGCGCAGCGCTCCTGGCCGCTGGGAACCATCGTAGGTCCACCGGAGACCATGCTCCGGCAACCACTGAAATCGTTGAACATTCCCCAGCAGGGCCCAGCCTTATTGTCGTGTCCAAAGGCCCCCCCGTAGAGAAGGTAGCAGCGCCTACAGAGTACTGGAGGTGGAAAGAGTACAACTGGAAAGCACCGGGCAACCATTGGCGAGAGGCAAGAAACCTCACGGCGGGGGTTGACGTGGGATCGGTCAGCTCCCAAGCCGTGGTCCTGGGAGACGGCGAGCTGCTAGCCTATAGCAGTGTGCGGACAGGTTCAGCAAGCCGTGACAGCGCTCGCAAGGCGATGGAGGTCGCGCTGGACGGCATAGGGATTGCGGTGGAGGACTTTCACTTCATCGTGGGCACCGGCTACGGAAGGGTCCATGTCCCGTTCGCTCAGAAAACGGTGACCGAGATCTCCTGCCATGCTAGAGGCGCTAACTACCTCGGCGGCCCCAGCATCAGGACCATTCTGGACATGGGCGGCCAGGACTGCAAGGCCATCCGTTGTGACGAACGGGGCAAGGTCACAACCTTCATCATGAACGACAAGTGCGCTGCGGGGACTGGCCGTGGCATGGAGGTGATGGCCGATTTGCTTCAAGTGCCTATTGACCAACTCGGGCCGCTATCCCTATCCATCGTTCGAGACCCGCCAACGGTGAGCAGCACCTGCGTGGTCTTTGCCAGGAGCGAGGCCCTGACCCTGTTGCGCCAAGGCTGGTCCAAGGCGGAGGTCCTGGCAGCCTATTGTGATGCCATGGCGCGCCGCGTAGTTGTCTTGTTACAGCGGGTGGGGGTGGAGAAGGAGCTTACCATCACGGGTGGCATTGCCAAGAACACCGGCGTGGTTCAAAGGGTGGAAAAGGCGCTGGGTGTTAACGCCAGAGAAATCAAGCCAGACCCCCAGATCGCCGGAGCGGTGGGGGCTGCGCTGTTCGCCAGGGATTTCTTTGCCAGATCGGGCAAAGCGAGCTGACATGGACGATATGAGAGACCTTTTTGCGGCGTCGCCATTCACGGTGCTGAGCTACCTGGCGAACTACGGGTATACCGACGGCGCCGGCACATGGTACATCACAATAGACACCGACAAGTGTGACGGCTGTGCCAAGTGCGTGGAGGCTTGCCCCAACGCCGTCTTTGCAGTCGCAGAGGACGACTACGGGGATATGGTAGCTGCCGTAAGAGGCGAGGTTAGAAAGAATCTCAGGTATGTATGCGATCCTTGTAAGGCTGTCACCCGTGGCGCGCAATTCCCATGTCAATCAGCTTGCCAAGGGAACGCAATACACCACTCATGGTAGCTGGAATGGAACCTGTAATACGGGTTAACGACCTCAGCACGTATTTCTACACTGGGGCAGGGGTCCTCAGGGCGGTAGACGGGGTATCTCTTCATGTTGACCCCGGGGAGACCGTTGCCCTGGTGGGTGAGAGCGGCTGCGGAAAGACAGTATGTAGCCTGTCTATCATGCGCCTGGTGCGTCCGCCGGGCAGAGTAGTAGGTGGGGAGGTCTGGTTCGAGGGCAGAAACCTGCTGGATGTCAGCGAGCGGAGGATGAGAAGAATACGGGGCGACAAGATAGCCATGGTGTTTCAAGAACCCTCACTATCTTTTGACCCCGTTTACAGTGTGGGCGCTCAATTAGCGGAGACATTGGTCCAGCACAAGAAGCTGGGACGCAGGGAGGCGCTGAGAAAGGCGGTTGAACTGCTGAAGATGGTGGAGATTGCCGACGCCGAGAGGCGAGCTGCCAGTTACCCCCATGAGTTTAGCGGGGGAATGCTTCAGCGCGCCATGATAGCTTTGGCTATTAGCTGTGAGCCCCGTCTGTTGATTGCTGATGAGCCTACCACCAGCCTGGATGTGACCATTCAAGCACAGGTGCTGGAGTTGCTAAGTGAGACCTCTCAAAGCCTGGGCAGCGCTGTTCTGCTAATTACACACAACTTCGGAATCGTAAGCCGGTATGCCAAGAGGGCTTATGTGATGTACGCCGGGCAGGTCGTTGAAACGGGTCCCGTTCACAAGCTCTATCAAGAGCCTCAGCACCCCTATACTGCCGACCTCTGGGCCTCCGTGCTTGACCTTGACCGGCCCAAGAAAACCAGGGTCCTGCCCTCCGGCAAGGGCATTTCGGACCTTGTCCATGAAGACAGCAAATGTGCTTACTTCCCCCTCTGCCAGCACCGTGAGTTGGAATGTGAGCGAGAGAGACCTGAGTTGGTCGCTGTAGACAGCTCGCACCACGTCCTTTGCCACAGAGTACATAGCGGTGGCAGCGTCCATGTCAAACAATAGCGCTTTGCTACACGTCCAGGACCTCAGGATGTACTACCCTGTGTACAAAGGGGTCCTGCGGAAAAAAGTAGCTGAAGTCAAGGCGGTGGACGGGGTCAGCCTCCAGGTGGGCAAGGGCGAAACCCTGGGCCTGGTCGGGGAAAGTGGCAGTGGCAAGTCCACGGTAGCCAAGTGCGTCGTGCGGCTGGTGGCCCCGACAGCGGGGAGGGTCCTTTTTGATGGGACTGATCTTTGCCAGGTTGACGGGGAACGACTGAGGCAATATCGCAAACACATACAAATGATATTCCAGGACCCCTACACCAGCCTCGACCCCTTGATGAAGGTGGGCGATATCGTCGTGGAGCCTTTGCTCGTCCTGGGGATTCTGAGGGATAGAAAGCAGTTGAAAGCTGAGGCAGAACGTGCCTTGGAGCTGGTGGAGCTGAACCCTAACAAGCTGGGGCGCTATCCTCATGAACTGAGCGGCGGCCAGAGACAACGAGTCGCCATCGCCCGGGCCATAGTCCTGAAACCACATCTCATTATCTGTGACGAGCCTGTCTCAGCGCTGGATGTATTCACCCAGTCTCGAATCGTCGAGATCCTGTTGGCGCTTCAGGAGCAGTTTTCACTGAGCTATCTCTTCATTTCTCACGACCTGGCGGCGGTAAGATTTATGAGCGATAGAATTGCCGTGATGTACCTGGGAGGACTGGTAGAGCTAGCGGAAAGCCAGGAGCTCTGCGCCCACCCACTTCACCCTTACACGCAGGCCCTGATTTCGGCGGTGCCCGTTGCCAACCCGGAAGTGGAAAGCTCTCGACAGCGGATCGTCTTACCCGGGGAGGTCCCCAGCCCCCTGAATCCGCCTCCAGGCTGCAAATTCAACCCCAGATGCAACTACCGGAAACCCGGTACGTGTGACCGCGAGGAACCGAGGGAAATAGACCTGGGAAGCGGACACTTCGTGCGCTGTCATCAGTACGCGTAGATGAAAGACTACTTTATCAGGCGGTCGCTGCTCACAGTTGTGGCCCTGGTGGGCTTGATAGTCGTCGTCTTCTTGTTTACCCAGTCCATCGGTGACCCTGCCAGCATCATGCTACCGGACTGGGCCACCGAAGAGATGATTCAGGCGCTAAGGGATAAGATGGGGCTCAATGACCCCTTGTACGTGCAGTTCGGTAGATATGTCTCCGGGCTGCTGCGGCTGGACCTGGGCACCTCACTGTGGCAAGGCATACCCAACCTCGATCTGATAATGAGCCGGCTGCCTGCCACGTTCATCCTGGCGCTGGTGGCGATCTCACTGGCTGCTTTTGGCGGCGTCTTCTTGGGTGCTCTGGCGGCGATTTGGCCGCGTTCGGTGGTGGACCGTGTCATAAGCTTCATAACTACCCTGGCGGTTACCTCGGTGGACTTCTGGGTAGCTCTGATGTTGATTCTCCTGGTGAGCGTCAAGCTGGGCTGGCTACCTACTTCGGGGTATGGAGAGGTCAAGCATATTGTCTTACCGGCATTGATGATAGCCCTCAGGCCCATGGGCAGGATAGCCCAGGTTACCCGGCCAGCCATAATGGACGAGCTAGCCAAGCCCTACATTCTGGCCGCCAGGGCCAGAGGCTTGTCAACAAGCCGGGTCATCGTCAGGCACGCGGCCAGGAACGCAGGCATTGTCCTGCTCACACTTACCGGTTATGAATTCGCCGGACTGGTTAACGGGTCGGCGATTATCGAAACAGTATTCGGTTGGCCAGGAGTCGGCTTTCTGCTTGTTCAAGCCATAAAACTGCGCGATTGGCCCCTCATCGTAGGGACCACCATTGTGGTGGCGGTAATGGTCATTGTCATCAATTTTGCCATAGACCTCATATATGGCTGGCTAGATCCCCGGATCAGGTACCACTAGCCGGTAGGCGCGGTAGGTGATGGATACTTCAAGAGCCGGGGTGTTGTTCAGGGCGTATGGTGCGCGACTTGCCGTTCTGCGCCGCTCCTGGCATTTGCTGAGTGCCGAGCCGGTAGCTGTGGTATCGCTCCTTTTTCTGTTCATGGTCGTTGTCTTCGGTCTGTTGGCGTCCAGGATAAGTCCCTACGGCCCCAACGACCAGGACATCTCGGCCCGCCTGCTTCAGCCATCGTTGACCGGCGGGCATCTGTTGGGAACGGATGGCCTGGGGCGGGACGTGTTGTCACGGCTAATGTATGGGACCCGTATGGCGCTGCTGATCCCTCTGGTAGGGGTGGCCATATCCCTGGTCCTTGGTGTAACTCTGGGGCTTGTAGCTGGTTACTATGGAGGAAAAGCGGATGCCATCATAATGCGGATTGTTGATATAAAAATGGCGCTCAGTTCTAACCTCTTGATCCTGGTAATCATAGTAATGATAGGACCTGGGCCCAAGACCATAATGCTTGTTTTTGGCCTGGTCAACTGGGTACTATATGCTCGGATGGTGCGGGGAGCGATACTTTCCTTGCGGGAAACCCCATTTGTGCAGGCAGCGCGTATCATCGGCTGTAGCAACAGGCGGGTTATGTTTGCCCATGTCATGCCCAGTATGGTCGCCGTGATAGTAAGCGTGTCCATCGTGGAAATGGCGAAGATGATGATTACCGAGTCTGGCCTCAGCTTCCTGGGGTTTGGGGTCCAACCGCCCACAGTCACCTGGGGTCTGATGCTGGCCGCGGGGCGGGAGTACCTGAATGTGGCCTGGTGGCTGGTGACATTCCCTGGCCTGATGATTTCGGGTACCGTGCTGGCCATCAGCCTGGTGGGCATCTGGTTGCGGGCTGTTACCGATCCATTCCAGAGAAACATAATGGGCATGCCCCGCAAGCAACAGTAGACCCGCAACCCACGGGGCGCCTGCGATGTAGGCCCACATCACCCAGTTCACCGAATGCTTGTCCAGCGTGAGCTAGCCGATAATTGCGCATGAGAAGGAGGGACAGTGTGGCAACAGTGGCAGTGGAGGTAGTATACCGGGGGGTCTTCCAGAAGAGCCTGGCCAAGGAAATCTGCCGGGGTATCGTCTTTGCCGCCCGTAAGGAGGGCCGTATCGGCACCGCTTTCGGCCGTTATGGCGACTCCCCAGAGCGAAACGGCATCCCCGCCAAGCAGTACGCCGTGGTGGCCGACGGCGAGGAAGAGCTGGAGGCCAGCCTTTCCCAGTACGAACCAGCCGAGGTAGACGTGACCATCGCCCTGGACGACACGCTATGCAAGGGCGTCGAGTCCTGGGCCTGGTACGGCCTCCAGCCGGTCAACAAGCTGGTCAAGGAGAACGGCACCCTCATCGTGACGTCTGTCCAGTCCCCAGAGGACCTGGTCCGGAGCATTCACCGCAACGGCGTGCCCTACAACCTGGCCATCCTGCGTGGCCAGCCCAGCTTCTCGGGCCTCTGGGTCTACCGGGACGACCACACGGACGTGCGCGTCCTGGGCGCCCTGTCCAAGTCCTGCCCCCAGCTCTTCAGCCTGGCCTCAGTGGAGGAGACGGTCAAGGAACAGTGGAGGAGCGACCTGAAGGTCGCCTCAGCGCGGAGGGCCTACGAGCGGCTGATGACCCGTCTGGTAGAGCCTGGCGAGGGCAATCCGGAGGAGGCCTATAGCTACCACCTCCTCCCTTGGCAGGAGATGCGGGAGGGAGTGGTGGTGCCCGCCGTGCCCAAGGGCAACGGGTTCCGAGGTGGCGACAAGGGCTTTGAACCGGCGCGCAACCCGCACTTCAAGAAATTCGCCACGCGCTCAATGCGGCCCGTGGTCAACTTCGATACCTGTGCCAAGTGCTCTCTGTGCTGGCTTCACTGTCCCGACGGGTGCTTCGACATCACTCCCGAGGGGCTCTACGATGCCAACATAAATGCCTGTTGTGGGTGCGGCATCTGCGAGGAAGTCTGCCCGGTGAAGGGCGCCATCACAATGGTCAACGAGGCACTCTTCACCGAAAATGGCAGCCAGTACGAGCTCTGGAAGGCCCAGGGCAAGGAGGGATACCAGACGTGGGTCGGGGAGAAGGTGACCGCCCAGAAGGGCTTCGGTCAGTGGAGCCACGGCTATCACCACAAGGGCCAGTACGAGACCGAGCTGGCCCTGGCGAGCAAGGAGGCCCAGTGATGACTACCCTGCCCGCCCTCGGTGGAATCCAGGTGGAGCGCGACGAGCTGATAAGCGGCAGCGAGGCTATCGCCCGCGCCTGCGTCCTCGCGGACGTGGACGTGATCACGGCCTACCCTATCCGCCCCTACGACACCGTGATGCAGTACGTCGCCAGGCTGATTGCCAACGGAGAGCTGGACTGCGAGTTCATCGTGGCGGACAGCGAGCATTCCCAGTTCGAGATGGTGAAACACGCCTCCGCGGTGGGGGCCCGGGTGTTCGTGGGCTCCAGCGGCGTGGGATGGTTCTACGCCTTCGAGGCTATCACCGTCACGGCTGGCTTGCGCCTGCCTGTGGTAGCAATGGTGGGGAACCGGGCGCTAGATGACCCTGGGGCCTTTGGCGTGGAGCACAATGACGCACTGGCGGTGCGTGACCTGGGCTGGCTGCTCACTTGGGTAGATACCGCCCAGGAGGCGCTGGACACGGCCCTCATCGCCTGGCGGGTGGCGGAGGACCCGAGGGTCTTTCTCCCCTGCGCCATCTCCGCCGATGGCGCCTTTCTCACTCATTCCCAGCAGATCGTCAAGGTCCCCGGCAAGAAGCTGGTGCAGCAGTTCATCCCGCCCTACAACCGGGGCAACCTGGTGCTCCACCCCGATAACCCTATCACCATTGCTCCTCAGGTCAACGAAGACTGGCTGATGGAGATCCGCAAGCAGACGGACGAGGCGATGAGGCGTGCCAAAGGGGTGCTGGCCGAGGCCTACCAGGAGTTCGGTGACATCTTTGGCCGGCGCCGGGACCCGTTTATCGAGGAGTACGAGACGGATGACGCCGAGTTGGTGTTGGTGGGGATGGGCACGCTGGCTATGCCGGTGAAGGTTGCGGTACGAAAGCTGCGTGAGCAAGGACAGAAGGTGGGTTTCATACGGGTAAAGTGGTTTCGCCCCTTCCCTACCCAGGAGCTTCAGCAGAGCCTCTCCCGCTTCAAGGCCGTGGGTGTTGTAGACCGGGACTTCTCTATGGGCTCGCCGTCCTACGGCGGGGTGCTCTTCAACGAAATACGTTCGGCCCTCTATCCCCTGCCACAGCGCCCGGCCGTCGTTGGCTTCATTGCCGGCCTGGGCGGGCGGGAGATCCGCGTCCCAGATGTGTCCAACATGATTGACATGACACGCAAGACAGTCGAAGAGGGAAGGACAGACCAGCAAACACACTGGATTGGAGTAAGGGAGTAGGCATGACAACTTTGCAATCGCTTTCGCAGATCAGGGGCGTCAAGAACGTTCCCTGGGATGAGTATTACACCTCCGGGCACCGGACTTGCCAGGGATGTGAGTCGGCCCTGGCGCTGCGCCTGATGGCCAAGGCCGCCGGCCCGAGGACAATCGTGCTGGGCAGCACCGGCTGTATGTACGTGGCCAACACCACTTACTACACCACACCGTGGGTCGTGCCCTGGATGCACACCCAACTCGGGTCTGCGGGGTCCGCAGCGACGGGCACTGCGGCCGGCCTGAAGGCGCTGATGCGCAAGGAGAAGATCAAGGAGGAGCCCATCAACGTCATCGCCGTTTGCGGCGACGGGGGCGGCGCGGACATGGGGCTTTCCGCCATTTCGGCGGCCTTGACCCAGACCGAGTACAACCTTCTAATCTTTCTCTACGATAACGAGTCCTACGCCAACACCGACATTCAGGTCTCCGGGACGTCTCCCTGGGGTGCTAACACCACCTTCAGCCCCCCGGGCAGAGTTCACCGCATAATGAACCGGCGCTGGAAGAAGAATGTGGCTGGTATGCTGGCCACCGGTCACCCTGAGTGTCGCTATGTTGCTACCACCTGTACATCTTACCCTTTGGACCTCCAGAACAAGGTGCGCAAGGCCCTCACTACCGGCGGCCCTACATTCATTCACACTTTGGACCCCTGCCCCAAGGGCTGGGACTACGACCCCAGGTACTCCCACGAATTGGGGGAGCTGGCGGTAGAGACAGGCATGTGGGTGCTGTACGAGGTGCAGGATAGCAAGCTTACCCTGAACGGCCCCTCCAAGGCCCTCGCCAACGGCACCAAACAACGGAAGCCCGTGGAGGAGTACCTGATGAGGCAGGGGCGCTTCGCCCACTTCACCCCAGAGGACACCAGCTACGTGCAGCGCAAGATAGATGACATGTGGACCAAATGGTGGGTCCCGGGCGTGATCCCGTTCCAGAACGAGGTGGTCACCTAGGGCAGTTTCGCAATGGAGTGCACAATTTGTGATAGCGTCACGTGAGTAAGGCCTTAGCCGCCACCACCTCCATAGAGGTGGCAGGACAGACCCGCTGGAGCGTCCTGCCCCTATTCGCTTACACCAACTTCGCCACGCACGTGGCCACAGGCCTCCTGGTGCCCCTGTTGCCCTTCATCCGGGACCAGTTTGGCCTGAGCTATTTCCAGGCCGGCCTGCTGCTCTCAGGCTATTCGGTCGCTGCGGGGTTTGCCACCCCCCCTATGGGGTGGCTGGCCGACCGGGTGAGCCTGCGCTGGTTGGCGGTGGTCACCATGGCGGGGACCGCTCTGGCCACGCTGGCCATTGGGGTTACCAGGGGCTTCTGGTCTCTGCTCGCCCTGGTGATAGTGATGGGGCTATGCCATGGTGCCTTCCACCCAATGTTAGTCATGCTTCTGAGTAGCTACTTCCATGCCCGCCGGCGGGGTCTGGCCCTGGGCCTCAACCAGGTGGGGTCTGCCTTGGGCGGCATGGTGGCCCCCACAATCGGCGGGCTAATAGCCCTGGCGCTGGGATGGCGTAACGCCTTCGTGTTTCTGGCCATCCCCGCCCTGGTTGCGGTGCCGTTCTACCTGCGGATGCGCCTGGATAAGGGGATGCTGCCCGAAGAGGACATTCGTGCTAGCCCAGCCTCAGTTGGCGTTTCCCCAAGCCTGGTCCACGCTCTCCGCCCCATATTCCTTATCTACTTCCTGTTCGAGAGCATGCGGCTCATCGCGGTAGGGATAACCAACCTGCTCCCCATCTTTATGGTGGACAAGCACCTGGTAGCCCCTGCTTATGCCGCTATGACGCTGGCCCTCATCCGGCTGGGCGGCCTGGCGGGAGGACCAGGGGGCGGCTGGGTCTCCGACCGGCTGGGCCGCAAGCAAGGGACAATTGTAGGCCTGGCCGCCACCGGGCCATTGGTACTTGCTTTGGTTCTGCTCCCGCTGGGCACGGGCCTGATCCTGGCCGTACTGCTGCTGGGGGCAATCATACAGTTCAGGCAGCCACCCATACTGTCCCTGCTGATGGAGAGCGCCCCCAGGGGGCGACGCGGCCTGGTTCTGGGCATCCACTACTTCTTCGGCTCCGAGACCCGCAGCCTGCTAATCCCGTTCATCGGCCTGTCCATGGACGTCTTTGGCCTCACCCCAACATTCACTGGCCTGGGGGTGGTGGCGGTAACCCTCTCTGCGCTCACTCTGCTGCTTAGAGGCCGGCTATGAACGATGCCCACAGCCCACTGACAGCCGGAGCCCTGACCATCGAGGAAGGTCCCTTAGCCACCCCAGGCGAACGCACCGCTGTCTTGTGGCTCACAAACTTCTCTCATGCCATGAACCACTTTCAGAATCATATGCTGCCCGTGCTCTATCCAGCAATCATGGCCGAGTTGGGCTTTGGCTACGCCCAGCTAGGAGTGCTCACCGCCATCAGGGACCTTCTGGGGAACGGGGGGCAAGTAATCTATGGTTTCCTGACCGCCTTTTTCCGGCGTACTCACCTCCTAGGCTTTGGCAGCATTATCCTGGGAATTGGCACACTGCTCTCGAGCCTGTCCAGGTCATACACCGGCTTTGTGGGCGCAAGGGCGGTAGCCGCCGCGGGTAGCAGCGCCCAGAACCCGGTCAGCGCCAGCCTGCTGTCGGGGTACTTCCCCCACAGGCGGGGGACCATGCTGGCCCTGAACCGCAGTGTCGCTGGTGTTGGATCCATCTTAGCGCCCCTGGTGGCTGGCTTGTTATTGCTGGTGACGGGTTGGCGTCAGATCTTTTTCCTGGCAAGCCTGGGCAGCCTGGCGATGGGGCTGGCCTACTTCTCTTTCTGGAACCGCCTGGGCACGGGAAATGTGCCCTCTGGTGGGAAGAAGCTGGCGGCAAGCAAAGCCAGTTACCTGCGGGTGCTGCGGAACCGCAATATGATTATGGTCTCTCTGGTGATGATGGTTGGCGTGGGAGGACGCAGCGGGAGCGCTGACGTGGTCTACATGGGAACGCACTTTGTGCACGACCTTGGCCTGTCGGCAGCATTGGTCGGTGTGGCTGTGGCAGTGCAGCAATTCGGTGGCATGGTTGGCCCGTTGGGGTTTGGCTGGCTGTCGGACCGACTTTCTCGGAAAGGTGTGCTTCAGGCTTCCCTGTTTCTCTCGGCCCTGGTCACGCTGTGGCTCGCTTTCCTGGAGGCATACCTGCCGCTTCTATTTCTGAACATGTTGATTTATGGAATGGTCATCAATTCCCGGGTCGCTATCACGCAGGCGCTGGTGGCGGACTCTCTCTCTGACGCCGACCGGGATGCTGCCTTCAGCATGTATTACTTCATCGGCTTCGCATCGGCCCCCGTCTGGGCGCTGCTCAGCGGGTTCCTGATGCAAGCGCTGGGGTTCTCTGTGACCTTCTCAGTGTGGGCTGTTTCCTATTTGATTGGCGTGGCCCTCATGTTATTTGTGGTAGACCCCCGTCGGCCTGCCCGGCCATAGCCGCGTTGGGCAATGGCTCCAGCGCCAGTTCTACGGCAGCCTTGACAGCTCAAAGATGAAAGCGCCACATCGCAGCGCAGGCCCCTGGTTATGGATAGCCGGAGCTTTGTTTGTGAGCCTCCCCACCATCGCTTTCCGGCTGACGGGGGTTGAACTGTCGGCGCCGGCAGAGGCAGCCATCTCCGGCGTCGGCATCGTGGCTGCGGCATTCCTGCTGGCCTGGGCCACCGAGGTGGCCCAGATGGACGTGTCCCAGTCCTTGGCCCTGGCCGCCTTGGCCCTGGTCGCTGTGCTGCCAGAGTATGCTGTAGACGGTTTCTTCGCCTGGCGGGCCGCCGATGACCCCGCCTACCTACACTATGCTGCCGCCAACATGACTGGCGGCAACCGTCTGCTTATCGGCATTGGGTGGTCCATGGTCGTGTTCCTGGTGTGGCTCAAGTTCCGCCAGCGGGTTGTCCATTTACAGAAGCACCAGAAGGTTGAGCTGTCCTTCCTGGCCCTGGCCACGGTCTACTCCTTCGTTATTCCCATAAAGGGGACCATATCGTTGGTGGACAGCGCCGTCCTGGTCAGCCTATTTGGCCTGTACCTGTGGGCCAGCTCCCGGGCCGGTGTCGAAGAGCCGGAACTGGTGGGCCCTGCGGCCGCCCTGGGCGCCATTGGAAAGAGGCGGCGCCGCGCCCTGGTGTTGTTTTTCTTTGGCTTTAGCGCTGCGGTCATCCTGGTCTCAGCGGAGCCTTTCGCCGAAGGTCTAGTGCACACGGGCAAGCAGTTCCGCATAGATGAGTTCATTCTGGTACAGTGGATTGCTCCCCTGGCCTCGGAGGCCCCGGAGCTGGTGGTGATTGCCATCTTCGCCCTGGCCAACAAGGGGCCGCAGGCCCTGGGCGCAGTCGTGTCCTCCAAGGTCAACCAGTGGACACTGCTCATCGGCACCCTGCCGATCATTTACAGCATTTCCCTCGGCAGCCCGGGGGCATTGGCCCTGGACTCCAGGCAGGCCGAGGAGATACTCCTCACTTCGGCCCAGTCCGCCTTCGGTTTGGCGGTGTTGGCCAGTATGAGCCTGTCCCTACGGGAGGCGCTGGCCCTATTCGTATTGTTCTCCGTGCAACTGGTCTTTCCCAACCCTACGGTCCGCTATGTGTTCATAGGCATCTATCTGGTGCTGGCGGCACTGCTCTTCATCCGGCAAGCCGAGACCCGGGCCGGGCTGCTGGACCTGATCAGGATGCCCTTTACCGGCCTGCGGCGCGGCTTCAACAGTCTGGGGTAGCCATCCCCTCTTCTCTAGGAGACAACAAAGCGACGAGATACTTGATAAGCACAGCAATAGGTAATTGATGTTCGTTCCGCCGAGTTGCGGTGGTAGGCAACCAATCTTCGTGGGAGGGAAGCTTGTGACAAGGATATTCGCTAGAGGCATCGAAAGCGGCGACTATGGCCTCAAGGAAGAATGGCGGAAGCTCAAGGACGCCCCGCGGGTTATCAAGGCCGGGCACAGGCTCTGGCATGCCAGCCCCGGGCACTGGAACAAGGTGATGGTGGCGCCGAGCACGGCGCCACCGCAGACTATCTACATCCATGTAGTGGACTTGCCTCCTGGGGGCCACAACCAGAAGCATGGCCACCAGAACGAGGCATTGTTCTATATCCTGGAAGGCAAGGGCCACGAGGTCCACGATGGCCAGCGCTACGACTGGGAGGCCGGGGACGTGGTCATTGTCCACAACGACTGCGTCCACCAGCACTTCAACGACAGCCCAGACAGGCCGGCCCGTGCGGTGGTCATCAAGCCCAAGCCGCTGTACATGTTCCTGAACCTGATCCAGCAGCGGACGGTGGAGCGCGTGCCCAAGCAGGACAAGAGCTACCTTCCGCCCGAACACTCACCAGACAAATAGGGGGTGGGACCCCGTGCCCGCTCATTTCCCTGCAAGGAGGAGAGAATGCCCTGGGAAGAAGCCAAGCGATGGAAACAAGGAAAGGCAACCTCGGACTTTTACCAGAAGCGGCTCGACCGCGCCAGCACCCTCGAGCAACGCAATAGCGCCCGAACGAAGGTGGTCAAGCCCTCGGAGATGCCCTGGGAAGACACGCCTCAGGGCAAGATCAAATGGCTGGTCAACCAGGACATGGACAACGTCCGTGTCGAGACCATTGACGCCTATACGCAGGAGCTACCGCCCGGGGGACGCTCCGGCAAGCACTGCCATACTGCCGAGGAGTGTCTCTACATCGTCGAGGGCAAGGGCTACGACCTGCACTGGGACGTGGAGGCGGACATCGGCGAGGTGTATACCTGGCGGATGTCCGAGTCGCCCTCCAATTGGGAGTGGGAGGAAGGGGACTGCGTCTACATCCCGCCCAGGACCGTGCACCAGCACTTTAACGCCGACCCGGCGAAGCCGTGCCGGTTCATCTCCGCCCAGAACCGCGTCTACCGCGCCGTCGGCTACGACGACCTGACTCAGATAGAGGAGGCGCCCTAGGACACGCCAGCACCCCCCCATTGATCCGATACTCAATCCTATTGAGGTGCAAGGAGCATGATAATTCCCGGAGCAGAAAGGGACTGGTCGACCGGCGGGCCAGCATCCTGGGCTGGCAGTCAAGGAATGGATCACAGCCCCAATAAGGCAACAAGTTTGGCCAACCTATCAGGTCGGAACTCACCAGACATCGGGTAGTGAAAGCCGCCAGGAGTTGAGTCTGCCAGACTATCCCACCTTCTCGGGGCCATAGGTGGTGTGCAATAAGGCACAGCGCCAGGGCGTGATGAAGCAGTACTTGGCTCTACCCTTTCGGGTGAAGCTAGTAGTGGCCTGTAGGCTGCTCCGTGACCCCCGCGTGCCCTTCGTGGCTAAGCTCGTCATTCCATTTGTGGGATTATACCTGCTCACGCCGATAGACATCATTCCTGATTTCATCCCTATTGTCGGCCAGCTTGATGACTTGCTGATTGCGATACTGGGTGTCACTTTTCACGTTATTGACCCAGGTCGTTGTTGTATTCAGCTTATTGACCCACCCCGTTGTTGTAGTTCTGTCAATATGTCACCCTTCACGGTGGGTCATATCCTTGAACACTGACATCCATCAGTCTTATGTCGTCCTGGGGGGTCTCTGTGTTGATTTCTAAACCGCCCACGACGCGACGCCAAAGGTCGCGACCGGAGCCGATTCTCTTGAACCAGTTGATTGAGCCATGAAGTTTCACAATCTTGACCTGACGGTCACCCTTGATGTAGGTCGCCAGGTTGGAAAAGCCGAGTGTTGGGTCGTACAGTGTAACAGCCTTCTCCAGGAAGGTGTCATAGTTGAGCGTCAAGAATAAGACTTGATGCTGGACTTCCGAAAGCAGTCCACCCAGCAGTTGGATGTAGGTCCCAGGGTAGTCCGTGTATTCGGCGACGACCTTGAACAGCAAGTCTCTTAGATAAGGAGGCACGAATCTAAAGTGTTCCCTGAGTCGAGGATCAGCGTGCTGAGAGAACCTCCGCAATTCACGTTCCAGGATGAATCCGTCCTTCCGGAGGCTCGGCTGCAACCGTGCCGCTATGACTTCGGCTCCTGGGTATTCTCGAAGGATACCGTAGAATGCAGGGTGCTCGTGGATGTTAAACAAATCACGCGCCAAAGGAGGCTTCAGCTGTTCACGTCTCGGGGAGCTCCCATTCCACACATCAGATGAGGCTCCGGCCCCCAGTACCACGCACGCTTTGGGCAGCTTGGCGACTTCCAAAACAGACACATTCTATCAGAGGAATATCCTTGTGAACCAGAAAGCCCAAGCGTTCGGTCCCCAAATGCCCTATTATTGCTGATTGGCAACACGGTCTCCGTTCGTACTGGAGATGGCCGCATTCCGCTATTGCCTCGTCAGCGGGAATCAGCTACGTGCTCCTGGCTTCCTCAAGCTGCTGGCTGATCCTCTCCGCCTCCACGGACAAACGCTCCCACTCATTGAAAAGGAGGTCTATTTCTGCTTTCAAGAGGCGGTATTTCTCGCTGGAGGCAACCACTTGAGCAGCATCACCATACTGGTCCGGATTAGAGAACAGCCTCTCCATTTCCGCTAGCTGTGACTCATGAGCCGGAAGCGCAACATCTATTTCAGCGATCCGCTTTGCGAGCTTTCGGCTCTCACGAATGAGCGTCTTCCGACGCTCCTCCTCTCCTCGGAGCGACTGTCGAGAGTCTTCCCCTAGAGGCCTGTTGCCCCTGGGGCCGTCCCTCGGAGTCTTGTCACCGTTCTTCGGAGCTTGAGCCAGTGCCGCCAACTGTTTTGCTTTCGTTTCCTTCCGGTACAAATAGCTGTCATAATCGCCCAGGAAGACCTCGGGTTCGCCGCACTCTATCTCTATGATCTTGTTAGCAACCTGCCTTATCAGGGTACGGTCATGGGTTATCAGGCAAATCGTGCCCTGATAGTTGTTAAGAGCGTCGGCCAGGATCTCCCGTGAAGCCATATCCAAATGGTTGGTCGGTTCGTCCATCAGCAGCAGGTTGCTCGGCTGGAACAGTATCTTGGCCAGCGCCACGCGAGCCTTCTCTCCGCCGGACAGGACCGATATTGGCTTGTGGACATCATCACCGCTGAACATGAAGCCGCCCAGGATTCGCCTCAGGTCCTGCTCAGGCTCTTCAGGATTCGCCTGATGCACCTCCTCGATGATCGTGTTGTTGGAGTTGAGAAGCTCAAGAACATATTGAGCGTAATAGGCCATCACCACATTGTGGCCCAACACGCGTTCACCCTCTTCAAAGGGCAGGACTCCGGCGCAGATTTTGAGCATTGTTGTCTTGCCGGAGCCGTTGGGGCCGACCAGAGCGACCCTATCCCCACGGCTCAGCACCAGATTCAGATCGTGGTATACAGTGTGCGTACCGTATGACTTCCCGACGTGTTTCAGCGCTATGACCTCCTCGCCACTCCGTGGCGGCTTCGGGAAGGAAAAGTGAATCCTCTTTGTGGCTCTCGGCAGCACAATCTTCTGCACCTTTTCAAGCTGCTTTATCCGGCTTTGCACCTGGCCCGCCTTCGTGGCCTTAGCCCGAAAGCGCTCGACGAATCGCATCTGTTTCTGGAGAGCCCGCTCTTGCCGCATTGCTGCGCCCTGCTTGATCTCAAGCGAACGCTCTCGCGCAATCAGATAATCATCGTAGTTGCCGCGATGAAAAACGACTTCACCTGGCTCGATAGACAGGACTTTGCTGACAACGTGATTCAGAAAGGTCCGGTCATGGGAGGTGACAATGACCCCTCCCCGAAACGCAGCGAGGTACTTTTCGAACCAGATACAGGCTTCAAGGTCCAGGTGATTCGTCGGCTCGTCCAGGAGCAGCATGTCGGGCCTCATGAACAGAAGCCTGGCCAGTGCGGCGCGCATCAGCCATCCACCGCTGAATTCACTCAACGGACGGTTGAAGCCATCCTGCTTGAATCCCAGTCCCGAAAGGATGACCTTTGCCTCGTGTTCCGGATTGTAGCCGCCGGCTGCTTCCAGCGCGGTGTGCAATTCGCCAAGCTCACGCAGTAGTCGGTCGCAGTTGCCGGTGCCCGTCTCTGCTGCCAACGCTTCCTCGGTTGTGGCGATCCGGTGCTCCAGTTCCATCTTCGTTGAGGAGCCATTCATCACTTCCTGAAGCAACGGCCTCTCGGAAGACGGGCGGATGTCCTGTTTCAAGTAGCCAATGGAGATATTGTTCTGTTTGGACATCTGGCCCGAGTCAGGAGCGGATTCACCTGCAAGGATATCCAACAAGGTCGTTTTCCCAGAGCCGTTCGCGCCAATCAATGCGATACGGTCCCTGACATCTACATTGAAGCTAAGACCCTCGAACAGGACCCGGTCTGCATAGGTCTTGCTGATATTCGATACGCTTAGCATTTCACCTCACGCTACCAGTCATTATACCTTCTGTGGGCACACCCATGGGGCAGGTGCGTATCTGTCCACCTCGCTCGCAATCGGCTTGTTGCCGGCAGCCCGTCCCTGATAGGAAGAGTCTCCTTCGTGGACCCGTGGCATTTCTCCACACAGAAGCCGATGGGCTGCGGGATGTCCGACCGGTGAAGTGGTAAACTGGTTACGTGTTGGTTCATCAGATAGAGGTTATTGGACTCCATCACCGCCATATGTTGAGGGGACTGGTGACGTGGGCAACATGAACGGTACAAGTCGGGTGACTATCCGGCCAGGCTCTCGCGTCTCAATCGTATTGAAGGAAGACCAGCGGTCTGGAAAACTTACCACAGGAGTCGTCAGAGAGATTCTGACGAAATCTCCAGATCATCCCCACGGCATCAAAGTGCGCCTGGAAAGCGGTCAAGTGGGGCGAGTCAAAGCGTTGATTGATTGGGTGGTGTTCAAACCTTCCACGGCTGTCAAGCCGGATTCGACGTCGGATGTTTCCTGAGGGGGCTGTTCGCGCGAACACTCGTCATCTCGGGGCAAAGAAAGGCTTCATGATTGTCTGAAATCATGGTAGACGCGGATGGCTGTCCAGTTAAGCAGGAAATCTACCGTGTGGCCAGGCGCTATGCGCTCAAGGCAACCTTAGTGGCGAACTCGGGAATGCAGATACCGGACGAGGACTGGCTCAAGCTGGTAATCGTGAGTGGCCAATTCGATGCCGCGGACGACTGGATCGTTGAGCATGTCGCCGCGAACGACATCGTGATCTCCGGGGACATCCCCCTGGCTTCACGTTGCCTGGCAAAGGGAGCCCGTGCGCTCGATTTCAAGGGGCGTATCTTTACCGAGGACTCCATCGGCGACGCTCTCGCCACTCGGGATATCCTTTCCCACCTTCGTGCATCCGGGGTCATGACTGGAGGCCCGGCTCCCTTCGCCAAACAAGACCGCTCCCGCTTTCTACAGAGGCTTGATGGGATCATACAGGCTATCCGCAACGGAAAGTAGGCGCGCCAACCTCGTTTCCGTTTGAGCGACGGCCCTTGGTACTCGATCTAAGAAAGATTCTTCATGGATAGGGAAATGCGGCCGCGTTTCGTATCTACTGCCAGCACAGTCACCGTCACCTTCTGGTTGACTTTGATCACATCTGCGGGGTCCTTGACAAAACGGTCAGCCAATTCACTGATGTGCACAAGCCCATCATGATGGACGCCTACATCAACAAAAGCCCCAAAGTTGGTCACGTTCGTTACGATACCGGCCAGCTTCATCCCCGGTGCAAGCTGGCCGATCGTCCTGATATCGTCCGCAAAAGCCACCGCTTCAAATCGTTCCCGCGGGTCACGACCCGGCCTGGCAAGCTCTGCCATGATGTCCTTTAAGGTGGGCAGTCCACAATCCTCACCTACATAAGATTCAAGGCGAATCTGACCGCGTCGTTCCCCCCGATGCATGAGATCTGACACGTCACACCGCAGGTCTTTTGCCATGCGTTCGACGATGTGGTAGCTCTCGGGATGCACGGCACTGGCATCAAGAGGGTTATCGGCATCGTCTATGCGCAGGAACCCCGCGGCAAGTTCAAATGCCTTCGGACCAAGGCGGGGTACTTTCTTGAGTTCCTGGCGGCTGCGAAATGGGCCGTGCGCGTTTCGATAGGCAATAATGTTCCTTGCTAGGGTGGGACCCAATCCAGAGACATAGGTCAGAAGCTGCCGGCTGGCCGTATTCACCTTCACACCAACCTCGTTTACACAGCTTGTTACTACCTCATCAAGCTTGTCCCGAAGTCTTACCTGGTCAACATCGTGCTGATATTGCCCCACACCTATGGACCTGGGTTCAATCTTCACCAGCTCCGCAAGAGGGTCCATAAGCCGCCGTCCGATTGATATCGCACCACGCACGGTGACATCCTGCTCAGGAAACTCTTCACGGGCCACTTCGGATGCCGAGTAGATAGACGCGCCGCTCTCGTTCACCATAACGACAGGAATCTTGTCGGGCAAGCCAAGCCCGCGTACGAACTCTTCCGCCTCGCGGCCCGCGGTGCCATTCCCAATGGCAATGGCTTGAACGCCAAATCGCTCCACCAGACTGCGAACAGTCATTGCTGAGTCATGTGCCATGGTCGCAGACTGACCAGGGTAGACCGTAACACTGTCTAAAAGCCTACCCTGTGGGTCCAGGCAGACCACTTTACAGCCGGTGCGGTATCCAGGGTCAATGGCCAGGATCGTCTTGGGGCCCATGGGCGCCGACATCAAGGTTTCGCGGAGATTGCGGGCGAAGACGTGGAGTGCTTCCTCATCGGCGCGCTTTTTGGCCTGGGTCCGAGTATCCGTCTCAATAGACGGCCCCAACAACCTTTGATAGCTGTCATCCATGGCTAGAGCCACCTGTGCTGAGGCGAAGCCATTACCTTTGATGAAACGCCGGTGCAGTTGTGCCAACGCCTTATCGCGAGGGGGCCGGATGGTCACTTTCAAATAGTTCTCATTCTCGCCGCGCAACATGGCGAGCACACGGTGGCCGGGCGCTCTGCCAACCGGTTCCTGCCAGTCGAAGTAGTTGCTGTACTTGATACCTTCGCTTTCTTCGCCCTTAACCACCGTTGACTGAAGGATGCCTTCTCGCTCGAAAAGCTCACGCATAGGACGTCGAGCTTCGGCATCTTCGTTGATCCATTCGGCGATAATATCGCGCGCCCCGGCAAGGGCCTCTTCGACAGAACTTACACCTCTTTCCGTACACACAAACGATTCGGCTTCTCGCATGGGGTCGTGGTTTGATTGCTGAAGAAACAGCGCCTTGGCCAGCGGCTCAAGACCTTTCTCTTTGGCGATTGTGGACCGAGTGCGCCGCTTGGGCCGGTAGGTTAAGTAAACGTCTTCCAGCGCAGACATTGTGGTGGCTGATTCAACGAATTCACACAACTCGTTCGTCAGCACGCCCTGTTCTTCAAGGGACTTCAGTATGGCCTGTCGCCGAGCATCGAGGGCCGCCAGCCGCGCCAATCTGTCCCGTATTTCGCCAATCACCACCTCGTCAAGCGAACCTGTCCTCTCCTTGCGATAGCGTGCGATGAACGGAACAGTGGCTCCTGCCTCAATCAGAGACTGCACTGCTTTTACCTGCTGCGGTGTGATCCTCAGCTCTTCAGCTATTTGCGTGCAAGTGGTTTCTACCATTCCGGTCTAGCTCCAATCTCGTCCTGCCTAGAATCTGAAATGTACGAAAACCCTACCGGAATTCTTATCGTCCTTCTCCAATCGGTGGTAAAGCCGTCTTATCTCCGGCTGAGCCAGAAATCGCAACACGCGCTTCTTCAGTTGTCCCGACCCCTTACCAGGTATGATTTCCACTAACGTGACCTTCATCCGCACGGCTTCTGCAATAACCCGGTTGAGCTCGGCGTCGATTGCCGTGCCCTTGTCAAAGATGTCATGCAAGTCCAATACAATCTTTGCCACAGGCTGATGTTCCTTTGCAGGTATGTTCTATGCGCTGGCCGGAGAGGGCCACTGACCACGGCTGCCAACCTATCGCCGAAGCCTCAGGGCATGTCCCAAGTGCTCCCCTACTTCTTGCGGTAGACGTTTAGGCCCACCACTTCCGCACGCTCAGGCAAGGGGAGATTCCCCTCGGTAGAAGCGATGATGATGGTCTTGCCAGAAGATGACGGCCCAAACTCCTTGGTCAGGTCCACCGTGATGGTCAGGGTGTTGCCTTTAACTGAAAGCTCTACATTCTTCACACATGACCTCCATACGTCAGGTAGTATTGCCTAGCTCGCAGCTACCCGGCGGCTTGCAGCTAGACCGTGTCTGGAAAACGTGCAAGATGTAGCCGGTAAGCCGTGGGACAACCGCGGCGTCCCGGCGACAAAACGGTCGAAACCTCATAGGGCTCGGGACCTCATGCAGCCAGAAGAACGCGTTTTGGAGTGAATCTGGCCGCGGCTATTTCGTGTTTGCCTTTTCCTTCCGGCCGGGGGTATCTTCGGCCTAACCGGCGCCTGCCCGCATTCTATAGCGCCGAGATCGGGAAAGCGAGACCTGCCCTACGGCAGGGACGCAGCACGACGACCTTGCACTGCGACCACTGGATTGGGCCGGATCGCTGTCCTGTAGAACAGTCCGGCCAAAGGGTGGTACAACCCGCTCTTTCGTCTCGCAGCCTGCTGGCCAGGAAGGCGTGGCCCTCCACCAGTTGCCCGGCACATTTCGGTGTTGTGTTCATCCGTGCCGGGTCTGCGGGAGAACCAGAGGGGACCCTGTCCCACAACAGGGCGGATAGCCTGAACCTGGTTCCCAGGAAACCCGGGCTCGTGCCCTTTGGGAAGCCTTGCGGAGAAAAGGTGGGGCGAAGGCCGGAAGACCCTTGCCTGCAGCGCGACCGCTTTGGGCTAGGCACGCAAGTCTGGCAGATTGACATCTATAGATGCTGTATGGTGAAATCTGGCCTGAACGAACAGGGGGCAACCTCAACGCCGTTTGAAGGCGCCGAAAGGGAAGGCGATGGCGACACATGGTTCTGTCCCGCGGACGCGCTGGTTGTGGGTTCCAGCAGGGCCGGTGTTGCCACTGCTATCAAGATCGCTGGCCTAGCGGCCCGCGTGGTCGTGGCGCTTGAAAGTCCGTCGCTCAACGAATACATGTTCTGTCGCTGAGAAGAGATAGCGCTGGGGTACTACGATGCGCAATATGGATTTCATCAATTCACACAGGCCACCGGGACTTGCCGGAAAGGGTGACCGACATCTACCACAGCTTGCTCAGGACCTTGAGCGACTGCTCTCAAGGGTGGTGAGGTCGCTTGCCTTTGAGACGCTACGCCTGCCGAACGACGGCCTTGAGGAGCTGGCAGGTGTTCTGGTCGAGTTCGGTGAAGACATTCACAATAACATTGGCATCTGGAACAGCTTGGAGCACTACAACCTTGAGTTCTTCGGCACTCGCCTCCCCTTTGTCGTCGGACCAGACGAGAGAGATCGGAGGCCCGCCAACGAGCATCGTCTTCAGCACCTGCTCTGGGTCATGTACTCCGAGCTAAAACCCGAGTTGCTCCTTTCACCCACACATCGGGACCTGACCCATCTGGCAATATCGGTTTCCACCTTCCTGGGGAAGCGATTTGCGGGAATCCCACGGGGCTCGGCAGTCAAGGCATTCCTTGGGCGGCCAAACACGTTCGGCTGGGATGTGAAGAGGAAGCTGGTCTGGTTAGGGACGCACTCGTATCTCTTTCGCAACGGCTTTCGGAACTATGCGGGGGCGCATGAAAAACTGCCCCTCATCCCCTTAACCGACGACTTCGTGTGTCAACAAACTACCGCCTGGTCTGGGCTTGGTGTCATTGACATTCTGGCGGCCACGCTTGACATGTCCCCGGAACGACGCGCCACACTGCGCGGTTGGTACGAGAGACATACCGCCCTTTATCGGGTGGCAGCCATCAAGGGCGGCACAATGGAACTGCTGAATGCCATCAGCGGCAAGACATATACCGTGCGGATGGGGGAGGGCGCCAACCCGTTCCGAGTGGGACAGGTCGTAGTGGGCAGTCTGGTACCCTGGAACGGGGAATGGTACTGGGCAGGACAGCAGTCTGCCTACGATGACATGGCTGAGGGTCAACTGCAGAGCTTGAGAACTTCCTTCCTCAAGGATTCCCCAGTGGTAGCTTACCGTTATTGCGATGACCTGGCTGAAAAGGCATGGCGAGGACTGGATACCCACCACCGCGAGTTCGCAGCCTATCACGGCGATGATCTCGCAGTGTATCCCAACGGGTTGGCCATGGCCAGCGACCTCCAAAAAGAATGGCGACTCCAATGGCAGTCTCAGCCCGCAGAGGCGGTGGCCCGGGCAATGGCAGAGCACAAGCTGCCCAACCCGTGGCCCTCGACGTCGTTTCCTCGTGAACTCCTTGAGCACGAGGAAGGGGTTGCCGTTTACTACAACCGGGATGAAGGCCAGGAAATGATGACCGGGTTCAACGACATCTTGGCCGGACTGAAGAAAAGGGGGCAGGACCTTACCGACGACGAGGCAAGCGGCATCAGGGAATTCGTTTCCTCCGACCACATTAGCCCCGCATTCGTCAAGAGAGTCGTTCGGGAATACGGTTACGAGTCTATCGAGTCGGCATTCTTGATTCGAGGCGATCACAAGGACTATCACCTCGACTATCTGCTCAGGCGGTATAAGGGAGCCTACTACCGAAAGCGGCACCCGCGCATCGCGCTTGTCTGAACCTAGCTAAAGAGAGGACGCGGCGCCGTCCCCGCCTAGCTAGCCCAGTAGGGAGTCGCAGTGGCGCCTATCGCGAGCCCGCACTGGTTCACGATAGCAAGCTGGTCATCGAGTCTGCCACTGTGGAATGGTTTGGCTCATTGTTCCATCGCCTGTCGGGGGGCACTGCCGGCACCGGCCAACGGCAGGGTAAGTTGCAGGCTGTCGTGATGATCTGCCCCGTCATCGTTGAGCCGCTGCCGAGGACGCAGGGCGAAGGCTTCCTCGAACGAGCGCGCGTCCAAAAACTTTTTCCTTAGCCCCTCATAAGGGGGGAAGGCGCCGCCATATCCGATAACGCGCCGGGCGCGGGCCACCATTTCGAGTTGAACGGCGGTCCACTTCGGACCGACGTGCTGGTTCTTCTTGAGTGAGTTGAGTGGCTCGAAGCGCATCGGGTAGGCGACAACGCCCCAGTCAAGCAGGTCGCGTACCTTGTCCAGGAACTCCTCCGGTGAGTCGTGAAAGTTGTACAGGACGTAGACAATCATCCTTCGCCGGTTGAATCCGGCCGCGGCGAGAGCTGGAATGGCCCTTTCCAAGGCCCTTCTCTCAGCAGGCACATCATAGGCCATGCGCACGGGGCTAATGCGCAGTCCCCGGAACTCCTGAGCTACATCCTGCGTGATCCGCCGAGCGTCGAGGCCCTGGTTGAAGTCCACCGGGAGCCCTATCTCCTTGAGCTCTGCAATAAGGTCTCGCCAGTTTGTCGCGCCTAGCAGGTTGTTGTCCCAGAGCACTACCTTCGTGTGGCCGGGGGCCACCAGGTGCCTGATAGCCTTAACCGTTATCGGCCCGTTGGACTTCTCCATTAGCGGGACCGCACAGTAAGGGCAGTGGTTGACACATCCCCGGTGGCTGAAAACGATGCTCTGGCGCCACCCGGGGATCGAAGAGTAATAGTAATCAGGTAAGAGGTCCTCAGCATCTGCGAAAAGCCCTGAGTGCACCTCATCGGCTCCAGACCGGGCAGCGTGCTCCGGCATTAGGGTAGCATATATCCCGCCCACGACCAACTTTGCTACGGGGAACGCCCTCTTGTAGTACGCTACAGCCTGGTGGACAGGCTGCCAGGCATAGGTGAACAGGCTGGTCACGTACACCTTGTCCGGCACTCGAGCAACCGGCTGGCGACCGCGCACCAGTTCAACGGTATTCCCCAGCAGCTTGTGGTATGTCGCCAGCTTCAGGAGCCCCAGTGGGGGGTAGCGGCTGTAGTAGGCCGGTTCGACTAGCAGGACATGCAATGTGGGATTACGCCTGTTCTTTAGGTGAGCGAGAGGAGACGTTGCACGACTTCCAGGAGTTCGTGATGTTCACGACCTTGGTCGTCCTTGTAGCGGTCTCTCTCCAGAATCTCATCACAACTCATATGCCTCACGAGACCACAGCACCCGTCCCCGATTAGGTGCTTGACGTCGCAGAAATCGTCGTTGGGGATATCCTTTCCTGTTTGGCGGTGGACGCAGGTAGGGTGGAGGTAGTTCTCTATCTCCCTTTTCCTTGTGAAATGGGCAACGGCGCCGTCAGCTTCACACTCGTGCCTAACCTTCAATCTGTCTGTGGAAAGGGTGCTACTAGGGCCTCGCAGATCGCTGTCGGCGAAAACCCCGTATCGCCTGCTGAGAGCGCGCATTGCCTGCCTGTCTACCCACAGTTTCATGTTCCCCCAACCACCCACCGGAACCAACCCTATTTGTTTGTCGGCAAACGTGGCATCCACGCATCCAGCTTCCTTGAGCTTACACGCCACGTAAGTCAGGAACTCTACGTCATCCCTTCCCTCGACGAAAACACATGCGCGGTAGGCATAGATTTGATCGCTGGGTTCCACACCCATGTCGTCGGCCAAGGCCCGCAGGTCAACGGCGTCGCCTTGAATGACTTGGGCGCTTCCTTGGGGCTTGGTTACCCACACAAGCGAGCCTCTTTCGGTCGCACCGGCAAACACAGGGGAGTGCGAAGTGACAATAACCTGGTTTTCCGCTGCTATCGCCCTCAACGACTTGAGTAGTTCACGTTGGGCCCCGGGGTGCAAGTACGTCTCGGGTTCCTCAATGCCGAAAACGCGGTTTGCGGTCAGACGGCCCTCCGCCCGCCGACTGGCCAGGTAGCGAAAGTACGCAACCATGAGAAGACGACGTAGGCCAGCCCCCCGTTTCACGAGAGGGACTGCTACGCCATCCCGATCTCTGGCCTCAATGCGAAAACCCACCATATCTTTCCATTTGAACTCGGGACTTGCGCTCAAGGAACTGATATCCTCGGTATGTTGGGACAGGAAGTCATGTATCTTACCTAATTCTCCGTTAATGAACTGCTCGATTGACTCCTCGATAGACTGGCGCTCTGCCAGAGTCTTGGTTGCCTCATCAACCATATCCCTGAACACCCTCTGAAATGGTGTCTCCTCTTCACTTAGGCGCCAATCGGCCGCAAACAGATTGAATGTCGGGAAGTAAAGGGCCAATCTTCTTAGAACATCTTCGTCAGGCTGAATCTCCAAATCTCGTAGGGCCACTGCGCCGTCTTTTGCCTTCTCTCTTAGCTGCGCTCGCTTGTTCTTGTTGGTGACCCCTCTGCCGGCCTTTGAGAAACCGAGACCATGTTTGTCACCGGCGGCATTCAGATCGCGCTCGCTCTTGGAACAGAGATTCTGGAAATCGGCATGGTCGAAATCATTCACCAGCAGTCTGGATTCTGGCTTCTTTGCGCCCCTGGCCCAGGTGCGTCTGATCACCAAGCGCCCTTCGCGGTTCAGCAGGTGCTCCTCCGCCAATGTAGTGGCAACCCCTTCCTCGAATTCTATGGCTGGTGGCACGTCTGCGAAGGCAATGGTGATTTCTATCCTGGCATCCGATGTAGCTCCACGATTCCAGTCATCGGGATCAAGGGGTCTGTTGCTGAAGAAGATGTCCAGGGCATGAAGCACGCTCGATTTGCCAACGTCGTTTCTCCCAACCAACGTAGTGAGGGCTCCGAGCTGAACAGAGGCCTCGGTGTCGAACGCCCGAAAGTTCTTGAGAGTCACCCACTCGATCTTCACCGGCAGTCCCCCTTTATGCCTTCAGCTCCGCCAGCGACTCCTGGATTTCTTTCAACTCGTCGTTGGTGAGGCCCCACAAATCTGCCGCCAGTTGGTCAATGCGCCTCTCTATGGCGGCAACTGTCTCCTGGTCGCCCTCCGCCGCTGCCTGGTGCGCCTGCTGGGAGAGAGCGACCAACTCGCGGTGGATCTTGTCTCCAGCCTTGAACTTGGGGACGCGAACGTGCTCAAGAATATGAGGGTCAGGATGCAGCACAATACAGTTCTTGGATGCAAAGCGAAAGGGCGAGGAATTGACCATGCCGCAAACGTAATGGGCCTCCTGCCTGCCGCCGCAAGAGACCGCTACCAGAGTGTGGTCTGGCATTGCCACCTTGCCATCGGACTCCGCCACTGCGGCGTCGGCTTCTTCCCCAACTTCCCTCCATACAACCTTGTACTCAGCCAAAGTATGCTCACTAACGCCGAACATCGAATAGAACGGTGCTCCTTTTTCCATGAGCCCTCTGCTGCCGCGGTCCTTCCTCGCCCAAAGTACTTCATCAAACCGCTTGAGGTAGGCGTAGGCCTTGGGGTAGTGCAGCTTCATGTCGTCTTCAGGGATGCCCCGGCGTAGCTCGGGGTCCTGGACCATGATGATATGGGCGGAGGGTGTCGCGGCCCAGCGCCTCACATCCCTCCCTCGGAGCAATGGGTAAATCAGGTCTGGCTCGATAGCGGCCTGCACACTTTCCACTTTCGTCCTAGCGCCCTCGGTCAGGTTGGAGACCATGGCCAAGCCCTGAGGGGTGTGGCCCACCACGTTGACCCAGTACACACCGTTGGCCCCTCCGGTGTTGACCCCCTCGTGGGCCCCGTAGTCAGACTTGCCCAGGACCTTCCTTACTGCTGCCAGCGCCTTAGGCTTGCCGGTGAGCCAGGCGGAAGTAGGGTCGGCAGCGTCAATCGGTTCGGCTTCGAACTTCCGGTAGGTGGCAACATCAAGCACCTGCCGGAATGAGAAATCGGTGCCAATGCCAATGCCCTTGACCTTCTTCCACCAGAAGTTGTAGCTGACCGGGTACCTGGTGGGCCTGCCCTTCTCCAGCACGACTATGCTGGTCCTGTTACTGGCCCCCTCAAAGGGTTGAAGCTTCGTCATGTCGTCCACGGCGAGCACCTGAAGGCGCGTGCCATCGCCCAGGACAAAGCGCCTGAATCCCTGGCCCGCCCCCGAGGTCTTGAACACCGACTGGGTGATCACGAAGCCGAGCTTACCGCTCGGGTGCAGGTAGTCGTGCATGGCCGAATAGGTCATGAGCATCGAGATGTCTTTCTTGCCCTTGCCCAGGATGGTGTCCATGCCGCCGTGCGGAAATAGGCCGTGATAGACCCAAAGGCGCTTGGTGTCGTTCCGGTAGTCGTCGGGCAAGCTCTCCCAGTTCACCCACGGGGGATTGCCCGCCACATAGTCGAAGTGACCGCAGAACAAGGGAGCGAAGGCGTTCTTAATGATGCGCGCCCAGATACCGTTGATGGCCCTTTCGTCGAGCTCCCTGATCCTGGCGTAAAGCTGCTCCAGGGCTTGAATGTCGTGGGCATCCTTACCTTCTACCAGAGGGAAAGCTTGGAGCAGGCGCTTGCGGAACTCACTGACCGCGTACTTGCTGTCTACGCACTCCTCGACCAGCCCGGCAAGCTGGTCAATGTACTGCGCCTTGACCAGGGAGCCGGGTATGGCGAACTCCCCCACCACCGTTTTGAAGCGATAGAGGCGCTCCTCGGCACCCACCATGCGCACCTGCTTCTGGCCCTTCTCAGGCTTCTTGGCTTCTTCCGGCTCAACCATGTCTTGCCCCGCCTGGGACGGCGTAAGGATGGAGTCGCAAAGGTAGACAGGGATGTTTACGTCGAAGTCCCGCTGCGCCTGGAGGAGGTCGCCCAGGGCCAGGAGGTAGTTGGTGCGGGCGGAGATGATGGCCAAGGGGTTCAGGTCGAATCCCTGTATGTTGGACAGGATTTTGCTCAGCACGTCCGCCGACCGGATCGGGCGCTCAGCGCAGTGCTCCTTCACGCGCTTGATGGCCAGTACCAGGAAGGTGCCGGAGCCACAGGCGGGGTCCAGTAGCCGCTTCTCTTGCAGTCTAGGTTCGCGCTCCGAGGTGAACCCAACCTGATTCAGCAGCCGCTCCGCGAGCCAGTCTGGGGTGTAGTACTCGCCCAGGTCATGGCGAAGCTGCCTGGGCATCACGTTCTGGTACAGCTTCTTGAGGAGGTCCCTAGTCTCGTCGGGGTCGGCGTCCAGGGTCACCAGCGAGTAGTTGGCCAGCTCAGAGACGATGCGGCGTATACCCTTGTCCACGGGTTCATCCCACACCTCCAGATACCAGCCGAAGAAGTCGCCCTCCAGAAAGTTGCTGATCCCCAGTTGCTTGAAGATGCCGCCGCGCTCCATGTCTTTGAGGTACTTCTGTAGGCGGTCGCTGGGATAGCTGGCCACCTGGGGTAAGGCTGTGCCCAGCTTGGGGGCCACATAATAGTGGACCACCTGGAGGGCCAGAAGCTTGATAAACGTGGCGTAGTAGGTGTGGATGGAGAAAAACAGCCTGAAGGCGTTGGGCTTGGGGTCCTGGACACCGTACTGCCTGGCCACGGCCCGTACGTCCAGGCGTGGCGAGCCTTCCTCGTAGCCGCAGACCTCGCTGAACTGCTGCCGCCACTGGCCGTATATTACCGTGACTTTCGGGCTGGGCGACTCGGCCAGCGCCTTGTAGAGAGAGCTGACGGCGAGGCGTGCCACATTGGTGTTCTCGCCAAAGTCCCGGACCAGGTTGTCGGCGGTCAGAGCTTTCTCAGTGCTAAGCAGGTACAGTGAGGCAAGAAAACGTCCGGTAGAATCGGCTGCTACTGGGAGGGGATCATCGGCATGCCACACACCGCCCCGGAAGCGACAGAAGATGAAGAAGAAGCCATCGGTGGCTACGCCGGCCAGGCGCTCGGGCTTGTGCCTCTCCACCTTTACCAAGTCTTCGATATACTGCTTTACCTGGCCTACGGCTTGACGGTTCTTCTGGCTATCCCTGGGCGTGAGCCTGCCAGGAGGCTCGTACTCTATGACGAAGCGGTTGTACACTGCGTCGGCCCGGCCATTGATGAGGGTATATTCCTCGCGGGGCTGCAAGGTCAGACCAAGGCCCTCGGCAAATCCCTCCAAGACGCGCCCCCGAGCCAGGTTCCCCCTGAACTGGGCTTCGTTGCCAATAGCATCGAGCGCCGCCTTCTTGATCTGCTCGGCTACTTCAGGGGAGTGTACCCTGATGGTATCTTCGGCGCTTTCTGTTGCCTGCGTCATGCCTCGCCTCCCTATGCCTGCTGCTGCCTGTAGGCAGGCTTGGGGAAGACAACCTTTACGGGCTGGCGGTATATGGCGTGAGAGAGCAGGAGCTCACCCTTGTTGAGGCGGGTCACGTTGAGCTTCAAGTCGTCGTCCAGGAACTTGTAGTCAGGCTGGAGCACTTCGGCGGAACCAGAGCGCCCCAAGACCTTGGTCGCGGCGTTGCCAGTGACGCGCGAATGCACGGCGCTCATGAACTGTTGGGCCGAGACGAGGATGACCCCCAGGGACCGCCCCCTCTCCGCGATGTCCAACACTTGCTCGGAGATTGGCGATGTTTTCGCGCCGCTGGGGGCATATTTGTTCAGCTCGTCCACGAAGAAGATGATCTTGTCAGGTACTTCCTCTTCGCCTTCTTCAGGGGCCTCGGCCTTGAGAGCGTAGACGGTCTTAAGCAGGTCGCCGAACACCAAGGTCTGCTCGGCGTCGGCAAGCTTGGCTATGTCCACCACGTAAACATGGCCGCCCTTGATCTTGCCTATCTCGGCGCTGAGCACTTTCTCGTTGATGGCACGGGATTCCACGAAGATCCCCGTCTGCCGGGTGTGAACCAGACGGCGAAGATGTCTTCGGAACTTACCTACTGAGGACCCGAGGTGGTCTCCCAGCCTTACGGTCTTCTTTGCGGTGGGGTCAAACAGCGGTGGACCATAAAGCAAGGTCATCCAACTGCGCACGGCCTTGAAATCGGCCTGTCCTCCCTGGAGGCCAATCATGATGTCTCCGATGATGGACTCCATCGTCCCAGAGGGGTCCGAGACATCGCTGAAGAGCAGGTCTAGCTTGTCGGCAGTGGCTTCAAGGTCGTAGGCGTAGGTGGTGTAGATGCTAGGCGGGAAGAAGCTGTTGGGCTGAATCCCATCCTTGCTTCGCGGCAGGAAATAGTGGACTTTGCCCGGCTCAAAGGGCTTGGGTTCCAGGCCCAGCTTCTCCCACTTCTCCTTCTCTTCGGGCGGCAGGTCCGGGCCCCGTTCATCAATGTGCAGCAAGTCGGCCTGCTTCACGTTCATGATGATGACGGCTATCTTCGTCGGATCGTCGGCTTTCTGAAGTATAGACTGGATGATGAACATGGCGTAGGAAGTCTTCGTCGCCAGCCCGCTGATCCCCGAGATGTTGATATGGGCAGATTCCGGGCCCAGCACGTAGCGGCGGTCAATGTAAGCCACCGCAGAAGCGCCGTTGCTCATGCTGATCAAACCGGCAGGAACTCGGTTTTTCAACTCCATTTGGTCAATGCCCAGAGCCTCTTCAATCCCATTGGCATCCGCAAACGTAACCACTCGTTCGTTGGGAACAGGCATGTACACATTGGCGTTATTGCTGAGGACATTCACTTTGGCTATGGTGGTGCCCTGGCGAGGCGTGTTCGGTTCCTCGGCCAGACTACCGAAATTGCTGGATATAAAGTTGGCCAGGTGATTGGGCGCATCGGTCCGGTGTTCAAGGGTGGTGACCAGGCCGTAGGTCTTGCTGGCCTTGTTGTCCGGAGCAACCTGACCGACTTGCACAATGTCAAACGGGTTGACTATGACTTCGGGCGAAAGCCAGAAATTGAACTTGTCCGAGGTGCTGGGGTCTCGCTCCGTGGCGGAACTGCGCCCGACGGGCGCCTCGGCCGCCTTCCCCGGGGTTTGAGCTCCGTTCTTCTCGAGGGTGACCTGTGTAGGGGCTTGTATGCTCTCGTTCACCATTTCGGCCTCCTCCACCTCAGGGTGCACCTGGCTTGGGCCATTTGATGGCTCCCATGAGCACTTGCTGGGAAAAGAACCGGTTCTTGGTGGCCTGCTCCGCCATAAAGATGGGATAGATGTGGCAGTGCCAACGCCTGTCCAAGCCGTATGGGGTGACGCTTCGTTCTGCTACCAGGGCCCGGGACAGCAGGTCCGCCAAGTCAGCGGGCACCGGCTTCCGGTCGGGTCGGGGCAACTCTACCTTGACCACGCCCATAAGAGGATAGTCCAGGTCCTTTTGTTCCCACATCCTGACGTACCAGAAAGCGACCTTCCCGTCATAAGCCTTGAAGGCCATCGTGCGGTGGGCATAGGGCAGCGCCGCCAGGATGGTGGTAACGTCCCTCTTCTCGGATTTCCTTGCCCCAAAGTAGAACTGGGGCTCCTTGCTGAATGATTTTGCCACCCCGATCAAGTGAGGCGCGGAGATGAAGTCTCCGAGTTTGACAGCGCCGTCTATTATTAGCCAGCTATCCTCGCTCCGGAGATGGTCCGTTGCCTTGATAAGCTCGGCCTCCATCTCGTGCATCCGGAAACGCGCTTTACCGCCCGCCTTGTCCCTGGGGTCTTTCTTGTCGTCGCCAAATACATCTGGAATGTCGAAATCAACTATCTGTAGGACGCTGCCGGGCGGTTGAACCTTTGAGAGCTGGGTCCAGACCGAATCCGACACTCCGCGAGCACCCTTGGGAACGAGAAGCAAAACCTTGAGGTCGCTGGAAAGGGTGCTGAGGTGCCCGTGCTCGTCCCGGGTGACCACGGATGCCCCAATCTGCGCCAACTCGATGGGGAAAGTCCGAGTACCCTCGATCCCCGTGGCCAGGAAGTACGTCCGTAGGCTTCCGTCCAAGAAGAACCTGAACAGATGACGTTCCGCACGAGGCAATGGAGGCGTCGGCCTGTATATGTTGGTGGTCGAAGGCTCAGGCTCTTCGGCGAAGGCTGTGACATCCTTGTCCATTTCCTTGTGGACCAGGACATCGTCAATCTCGTCCTGGTCTGGGTGCTGTAGGTCTTCGACGGCCGTGCCCGTGGCCGGCAATATGTTGAGGTTCTTGCCCAGCAGTTCCAGGGCCGGAGTGATTACCGACAAGGGGTTGGGCACGGTTCAACTCCCGTCAGGAATCCAAAAGTACCTGGGGGCTACTCGCCCCGACCTAGGACGTGCTGGTATCGCAACTGCAACTGCGACCAACGCTCCAGCACGAAGTCCACTTGACTGGGGCAATTGTGCAACTTTTCGCTGCGGCGCGCAAGGTGCCCGCCGTTTGGAGAGCTACCTATTCTTTCGGACCGGAAGTGGGCAATCGCGTCACGCACCCGCGTCGGCGGTGGACTGGTTGCGGACCTCAACGCAGTGCAGCCTCGCATGGAACGATCTAGCGAAAAGTTCGCTGACGGCCCAATGCGGCCATGACCCGCGTGTTGTCGGCGCGGCAATTACAGGTCGGCGTCAATGGCCCTGTTGGGTGTTTTTCTTATTTTCACTCGGAAAGCGTCCTCTCCGAAACTGTGGTACGTAACGACGGTTAAGTGATAAGATCGGCCTCCCACCGTGATGCTTCTGCCTTCCCTTCCGATAGCGTACAGGTGCTCTCGCAGAGTACGGGCGTCCTCGCTTGTCGACTCAATGCTGGCGATGCCAGCCCCCGTTTTGCCTCTGAGTGCACACACGTCTTCGCGGCCGTCCTTGTATTCGATTTCCAAGGTATCCGCTCGGTGCCTGAGCGTATCTGCGACCAGGCGGTGCAGGATGCCCCCAGGCTCCGACCGCAACTGCATAATCCCCTCCTTTGTGGCTCTCTAACGACTCAACGGCAAGGGGCTGAGCCGCGGCGCTCAAGTCCTCGCCAGCGCCGTCGGCTCCATCGCGCTGATAGCCAGCGCTGTCGTCGGGGGGCGCCTGCCTCATGGTGGCTCAGGACAGCGGTCCTACACGTCCTAGAGATACACCGCCGCCATCTCGAACGCTTCCTCGGGCGTTCCGTAGAAGGTGCCGTTCGGAAAGATGCTCGGCTCATACCGCTCGTGGCTGTACGTGTAGAATGCCATGCTCCAGGCCTCTTCGTTGCCGAAGTACCGAAGCCGGCACAGGTGTAGCGGCCCCGTTGGTGTCGGGTCCAGATGGGCGTCTATGTAGCACAGCGCGCCGCGGAAGCGGATGTCGAGCTGACTGAACTTGCCGCCATAGTGGGCGTCCGCGTACGTTCGGATCCTCTGCTCCGTACGGAGACGAACCACCGGCGGGACCTTTTTCCCGCCGACCTGGGGATTGTAGACCCAAGCACACATCGGGGCGCGTCCTTCCCGTGGTCAGCGCAAAGAGTAGCGCCGGCTCAGGTCAAGGATGCCCTGGAAATGTGGGTCCCGCTCGACATTCCAGTATGTCCCTCCACACATCGGACATCCAAACTTAACCTTTTCCTGGAGGTGACCGATCACGCGCTGGATATGGGATTCGGGAACCGGCATGATTCCCCCGACTATCGGTCGCTGACGCCTAACAGTGCCTTTTGGCCGCTGTTCAAGCCGCATATTAGCACTGGCCCTGCGACGCGTCAAACGCCCGCGCTGTGTCGCTGCGAAGCTGGGTTGTTGTCGGTGGCAGGGTCACACGCGCTGTCCCACCTGCCCACGTCACCCTTTGTGTCAACAAACGTTTCGCCCATTCCCGACCCTCCCCGGATTACCCACATAACCGCTAGTTCCTCTTGTGGCACGCAAGGGCAGATTGTTCCACGCCGCTTGCGGCTCGTGGGTGGGGCAACCCGATCGGCTGGGCCAGCGCGGCCCTGTGGTGGCCCTGGCGTGCCCTCGCAGGCCCTCGCCCAGGGTCGGGCATCACACAATGCTCAGCCAAGGCCCTGAGGCCGCCAGGGGCTGGGCCGCCTTGCCCTGGCCTTTCGTCTTCCGCTCGCCCCTGCCTTTGCGAACGCCTTGGCCCTTCGGCTCTGCCTCAGAGAGACAGATAGCAAGACATAGAGAGGCAGAGATACAGAGGGAACAAAGTAGTGCCTTTTCCAGGGGGCACTTTTCCCCCTATTGTGGGACGATAAGGATGCTAGATTTTGAATCTAGCTGGCACCTTGACAACTGTATACGGTCCCTGGCACCAGGTGGCACCTTGGGCTAGGAAAGCAAGGTCACCGGAAGCTGGAAGCCTGTTAGGCAAGTCCGAATGGCATGGCGTAGCCAGACCTAAGCCAAGGCGGTAGTGACCTTGGCGAAGCGATACCGTAGCAGTCTACGCCTCAGACCTAGCCAGTCTGGGGACATACTACCGACATAGGGTTAGGCCAGTCCCGACAATGTCGGGACGCCAGTAGCGTGGATTTAGCCCGACTATGGGTTTGCTATAGCGTTCCCGCTACTGGTTCGGCAACCTAACCCTTCCGACTAGTCCCGACAGTAGTCGGGATCGCCCACCGCTTGGGCGGGGCGCAGTCCCCACAAGTCGGCTGTGCGCAATCTACAAACGAAAGGATTGAGCATGCCCGACGTCAAGACACCTCAGTACATTATGGACCTTCTGCGCCCCATGTCCCAACAGTCCAACGCTGACCGGCGGGTGTGGAGCATCCCGCTCCAGACGGTCTGGGTGCCCTTCTTCACCGCCACCAACGTGGTGGGGCAGACGCGCCTGGCCGACGAGAGCCTGGGCGCCCCCCTGCGCCTGGCCAAGGACAAGGACGGGGCCGTCCGGTTCACCAAGCAGGGCCGTCCCGTCATCTCCGTGGCCAAGGAGCTTTCGACCAACGTCCGCATGGTGCGGGAGAACTTCCAGGCCGGCCTGGTGGCCTTCACTTCCCACGTGCGCAAGGCCAACGCCGAGGGCTACAAGTCCCAGGTGGAGCGCGCCCTGGCCGCAGGCCAGCCCATCGTCGAGAGCGACGGTAAGGCCCTGGTCGAGGCCATATCCGAGCGCGAGGAAGCCGAGGCCAAGGCCTCGGCCAGGGCGCCCCAGGACACCCGCGAGCCTGTGGCCGCATAGGAACCCCAGTCAGCGCATAGTCCCTCTTGTGGGGACTTCGCCCCGTCCAAGCAAAGTCTGAGGGGCAGGAGCGAGCTATGCGCTATCCTCAGTGGGCGACGCCGGAGCGAAGGGCGCACCTGGTGGCCATGTGGTCCAGGCTGGGCAACCGGTGTCTCTTGGGACACCTGGGCTGTAGTGAGCCGGAGCACTTTGTCCATACCAGGGTCAAGCCCGAGGTGGTGGGTGTCCCCGTGGCCCTCAAGGTTGTGGGCAAGGACGGCACAGTCCGCGTGCTCAACACCCACCAGCCCCGCAAGGTCTACGTCCAGACCGCCGAGTGGGTAGGCGGCATCTACTACCTGGTGGAAGACGAGGTTGTCCAGGAGTGGGTGAGCGACGACAGGGCCGAGAGGGCCGCCTTGCTTCAGGCGGAGAGACGGCGACTCCATGACGACCAGTACCGTATCCGCCAGGGCCAGTGGGACAACGTAGCCCGTGAGCAGTGGTCAGAGCGCCACGGCATCTACTACCTGGAAGGCATGACCGTGGACGCCCTCACCCACAAGCGGGTGGCCAAGGTGCGCATCGCCAGTAGCCCCGTGCGTCTCTGGGTAACCATGCCCAGCCAGAACGCCAAGCGCAAGGCCCGGCGCTATGGCAAAGAGGGCGCCAGGAGCGACGACGAAGCCATCGTCCAGGCGGTGAAGCACTACTTGAATAGCTAGCAACCTTTGGGGGGTCACCGAGCCGGAACGAGTGGCCGTAGCCCACGTCGCGAGAGGGCGTGGGGTCCCGATTTATCGGGATGGGAGCATGGCGGTCCCTGCTCACGGTCGAGGCGTGGCAGACCGCCCCCAGCGCAGCGGGGTGTGGGATAAGCCCCCGCCGCCTTCCAAGCACGCCAGGGGGCGTTACTGCCCTGGCGCTACCCCCAGTCCCGATACGTCGGGACTGGGGGCTTTTTGTTTTGCCTATCCTGGCCACAGCAAGAGGCCCCCAGCCTTTTTCACGAAGGGCTGGGGGCCTCTTGACGTTTGTGGCCCATTTTCGGGAGGTAACTCATGGGCCTCACCTATGACGAGCGCGACGGCTACCGCTACTGGGTGCGCGCCCAGTATGAGCGCTTGGACGAGCCCTGGCTGAGCTACGGGCGCATCGCCCGCCACTATGCCCGCGAGGCGGACCCCGAGGACCGGGAGGACCTGGTCCAGGACATCATCCTGGCCCTGGCCGCGGCTGCCCTCAAGCGGGGCGAGCTTCACCCGTGGCTCATGCTCACCATCGCCAAGCACGCCTGGTTCCACTACCTGCGGGACAAGATCAATCTCCGCCGGCGCTTTTGCTCCCTCAACAGCCCCGTGCCTGGGGACCACGAGGGAACACGGGAGCTGTGGGAGACCCTGGCCGATGATAAGGCGCTGGACCTGGACGACTGGGCCGACGCCCGTCTGACCCTGGCGGCGTTCCCTCTCAGGGTGCTCCAGGTGGCCGCCAAGCGGGCCGGGGGCGAGGCGCTGACCACGGGTGAGCGCTCCTTACTCCTGCGCTGCCGGGAGCGGGGCGGGCCACCTGCGCCCACCAGCACGGGCATCGAGCGCTTCGCCCACATCGTCGCCGAAAGGGCGGCCCAGGGCTGGGGCAGCTGTGCCATCTGGCGTGAGCTGAAGGACATTGGCTTTGAAGGCTCCCGTTCCGCCGTCAAGTACTTCCTGGGCGGGGACAAGACCCGCGAGCTCCGGGCCAAGCGGCAGCGCGACCGGCGCCGGAGACAGTCCCGACAGGAGGTCTAGATGACACTGGACCCAATGGACCGCCTGGTCCGGAGCTGGGCCAGGCTGAAGGCCGCCAAGAAGCTGCTAGCGGAGGGGCCGGACAGCCGCGGGCTGCGCCAGTTCATCCGGCGGGAGACGACTATCCTCCTGCGCCGGGCGGCCCGTGTGCTGTGGCTGGCCCTGAAGGAGTGGGGCAGCGCCCGGTCCAGAAAGAGGTGCCCCTACGGAAGTCGGGTGCCCCAGGGCCGGCCCTGAGCAAAGCGAGGGGTAAGGGCATAGCTAGTGGGGCAGCCTGCCTGGGCGGCCAAGGCAGATGTGATCTGCTCTGGCGGATGGCCCGCTGGGCGGAAGCGTGTGTGCAAAGGGAAGTCCGCTGGCTTAGAGAGCGCCAGGCTCAAACAGGCGAAGCGGATGCCCAAGCCAGGGACAGCGTGACTTGCAGGGGACGGAGGCCGCTTGTATGAAAGGTTCAGTGCATGCCGAAGGACCTTGTAGGGCCTTCACCGGCGGCCACCAACATCCTCTCTGCATGCAAGAAACGTGAAGTCCGCCCTGCTTGCTCCGAGGATAGGCTAATGCCCAGCGCGCAGGCGACATGCGCGGCATGGGCTTGACACCGGATAGGGGCTATCCTCAGAATTGGTGCCTAAAGAGCGGAAGCCCCTGTGCGGGGGCGATTGATGCCGGAGCAGCGAGGAGGCCCCTCATGCCCAGAAGCATGGCCAGACTAGCGCAGCCCCGGGGCGATGCCAAGGCCCCGGTTCCATCTACGCCATCCCCAGAGTCAGTAATGGCCGATGCCGATGCGTTCTTTGCCGAGGGTACCCCAGGCGAAGACTTTCTCTCTTCATTGGAAGTAAAGCAAGTCCCATACCCCAGCAACCTTGACATTCAAGATCGCATCGAGGAAACCAAGGCCGAGATCTCCCACCGCATTGCGGAACTGGAAACCCGTTTGGCGCAACTGGGGGGCATTGTATCGGCGACCTCACATCCCCAAGTACCGAGCATCTCGACCGCATCCCTTATCGATCTCTTGCTAGCGCAAAAAGCCCACAAGGGCGTGAAAGATAGTCATGGCAGGACTCTGGCGAAGCACGTCAGGCGGTTTGGCAAGGCCTTCCCATCCTTGCCCCTCGACTCTCAGGCCATCATTGAGTATCTGTCGCAGTTCAATGGAATATCCGGCCGCACGCGGCGGAATCACCAGGATAGTCTACGACAGCTTTACAAGGTCGCCGCGGCCCGGCTTGGCGTCCCTAATGTGTTGGCCCAGATTGAACGCCCGCTGGTGCGCCAGCGGCCGCCACGGACCCTATCCCTGGACCAAGTGCGCCTCGTCGTCGCCGCCGCAATGGAAGGAATGGAGAGGACTGCGCTGGATCTGGCACTAGGCCATGGCTGGCGGCAAGTGGAGGTCAGGAGGATAACTGGCGAAGATGTCCGCGCAATCGAGGCAGGTCTGATTGCATGCCACGGGAAAGAACGAGAAGAGCTCGCGCCCGTGCTTCCCGAAACCGTAGAGCGACTGTCACGGCTAGCTGAGGGGTGTTCAGGGCCTATCTTCCTGGACCGCCGGGGGCGCTCGCAGCCGTTGGGTGAGGATGGCATGAGCGATTTGCTCAAAGGCATCATGAACAGGGCGAGGGTGAGTGGTTTCAGTGGCCACGACCTTCGCCGTACGTTCGCAACCCTCGTGCGCGATGCCTCAGGGGACGAGCTGCTGGCAATGAGGCTGCTTCGCGATCGGGTTCCTGGCGTGGCAGACCGTTACCTCGCATCCAATCTGGGAGAACTTTGCCGGGCGCTTCAAAACTACTCCCCGGTTAGGCAGATCCATCACGAAGTGCCGCATCACAACAACGGCCAGGGGCGCCGCACTGTCGACGCCAACCCCCCGGCAAACCCTCACGCACCCCCCCGTCAGACCGCAGCTTTAGCAGGCCGGGGGGATACATGGTGGAGACGGGGGGGAGTCGAACCCCCCGTCCAGAGACGGACACCCAGGCTGCCTACAAGCTTATCCGACCATTAGCTCTCGCCCTGCCTGTGGCCGTCGGCCGCCCCCTGGCAGGGCCAGTCGGTTACTTTTCTTTGACGGGCCAGACCGACATAGGGCCCATCGCACCCCTTCTGTTCGGCGCCTTGACCAGGCCCGAAGGGTGAAGCCTGGGAGGCGTAGTCGCTGTTTAGGCGGCTAGGGCGAAATCGTTTGCGCCAGTTATGTTTTGCCCCGTTTTTACGAGGTCAGGGCGCCTCGGCTTGCCATCCTGGGACGCCACACCCCTGTCGAAACCACGCGTCCCCAATAACCAATACCATTATACACGCCATAGGGCCACGGTCAAAGCTACGACAAATCGGGCGCTAGTACAAACCGGAGCCCGTGGGGGCAAGGCAGCTCAGGGCAAGGCAGCGCCTTGCCCCTACTCTCTTGTGTGCTTGTAGATGCGGTAGCACATCTCGATGTTCTCGGGAATGAACTCCTGGTGGTGCCAGTGGCTGTACTTGCTCAAGTCCAGGCCCTTCCTTACCTCGTCCAGGGTCTTGCCCTGGGCAATCATGGCCTTGACCTGGCCGGTGAAGTCCACCAGGTAGTCGCGGAAGGCCTTCAGGTCGGCTTTGGTGCTTAAGGGGCCGTGGCCGGGGACGATGGTGTCCACCGGCATGTCGAGGATGCGGTCAATGACCCGGACCCAGTTCCCGGGGTTGGTGTGGGAGTATGGCTTGAACACACAGTGGTTGTGGGAGAAGAGCAGGTCGCCGGTGAAGATGATGCGCTCGTGGGGGAGGAAGACGTAGACGTCCCCCGCCGTGTGGCCAGGCCCGGCGTGGACCAGTCGCAGGTGCTTGTTCCCCATGTTGAGGACCATCTCACCGGAGAAGCCCAGGTGAGGGTTCACGGGCTGAAGCCCCTGGGCCTTGGCCGGGTCGAACTCGCGCATGAAGTTGATGCTGTGCTGCGGTCCCCAGTCCTCCAGATTGAGGCGGGTAACCTCCGAGGCGACAATCGTGGCCCCTTCCTTTTGCCAGACCTGGTTGCCCGTGGTGTGGTCCACGTGCATGTGGGTGTTGACCAGGAACTTGATAGGCTCGCTGGTGATGCCCCGGATGACCCGGACCAGGTCCGCCGCCCAGACAAAGTGCGAGTCTATGACGACTACTCCCTCGCCGGTAACGATGAATCCGGCGTTGGTGCCGTCGTGGGGGTCATTCTCACCCAGGTAGGCGTAGACGCCTTCAGTGATGCTGACCAGGTTCATTGTGCCTCCTCGCTACACGCGTTGTTTGAGGGCGCGCTCGACCTCCCGCCGGGTCTCGCGCTCAATGGTAGTCTGCCGCTTGTCATACTGCTTCTTGCCCAACGCCAGTCCGATCTCTACCTTGGCCAGCCGCCCTTTGATGTAGAGTCTCAGGGGAATAATGGTAAAGCCCTTGGCGCTCACTTTGCCGGCCAGGTAGTCCATCTGTTTGCGGTGGAGCAGCAGCTTGCGGGGCCGGAGGGGCTCGTGGTTGTAGTGCGTCCCTGAGGCGTAGGGGGCGATGTGCACGTTCAGCAGCCACATCTCTCCCTTCTCGGGGAAGGCGTAGCCCTCGCGGAGGTTGACCTTGCCCTCGCGGATGGACTTGATCTCCGTCCCCGTCAGTTGGACCCCCGCCTCGAAGGTCTCCAGTATGTGGTAGTCAAAGTGCGCCCTCCGGTTGAGGGCCATGGTCCTGACGGGCGAGGAGGCCTCTTTAGAGCTGCTTTTTGACATGGTCCAGGGCAGCGTCAAGCTGGGGGTCCAGCCCCCGGGCGTTGTCGTCCTGCGTCCGGAGGATTTCTATGTCAGGGGCCAGGCCCTGCCCCTCGATCTGGCGGCCGTTGGGGGTAAGCCACCGGGCAATGGTGACGTACAGGGCGCCGCCGTTGCTCAGCTCTCGGAAGATGTTGACCGCCCCCTTGCCGTAGGTGGAGGTGCCAATGATGACCGCCCGCTGTTGGTCCTGGATGGCGCCGGCCATTACCTCGCTGCCGCTGGCGCTGCCACGGTCCACCAGGACGGCCAGGGGCAACTCGGTGGCGATGCCACCCGGGACCACCGACCAGGACTTGCGGTCCCCGTTGGCGGACTCCTCGTAGAGGACGATACCCTTCTTGAGGAACTGGCTGGTGGCCTGTACGGTGGCGTCCAGGAAGCCGCCCGGGTTACCCCGAAGATCCAACACCAGCCCCCTGGCGCCCTGGCCCTTGAGGTCGCGGAGGGCCTTGACCAGGTCCTGAGGGGTATCCGAGGCGAAGGTGGTGATCCGTACGTAGCCGATGTCGTCTGGCTTCATCTCGGCGCTCACGGTGGACATCTGGATGCGGGCGCGGGTCAGCGGGAATTCCGTGGGCCTGGTGTCGCCCTCCCGGACGATGGTCACCGTTACCCTGGTGCCCGCTTGGCCCCGGATGCGGACGATGACCTGCGGCAGGCTCAGGCCCTCTATGGAATCGCCATCAACCGCGACAATCTGGTCGCCGGCCTTGATGCCGGCCTTGGCCGCCGGGCTCCCCTCGATGGGGCTGACTATCACGATCTTGCCGTCTCGCTGGTCCACCACGGCGCCGATGCCCTCGTAATCGCCACCAAAATGGCCGGTGGTCTCCAGCTTGTAGCTGAGGGGGTCAATGTAGGAGGTATGCGGGTCGCCCAGGGCGTCCACCAGGCCCTGGATGGAGCCGTTGCCCAGAGCGTCCCAGTCCAGGCGGTCACGGTCCACATGGTCCTGGCCCAGGATGTCCCAGACCTCAATAAGGGTCTGGAGCTCGGGTGAGACGTCACCAGACCTGGTGTGGAACGGGGGAGTAGACGAAGTAGCTGGGGCAAACGGCGCCAGGGCGCCAGCCGGGGAAAAGCCCATGCCGGCGCCGAAGGCCAGTCCCAGGAGCAGTGGTATGAGCAATACTATGACAGTAGTCTTGGCGACTCTTAACACAGGATGCCTCCTGATGGGTACACTTGGTCTAACGATTCTAGCATACCTTCTTTCACCGGGGGTCACAACGCCCCAAGTTGACTGGCTGTCGCCCAGACAGGATAATGTCGGTGGTCTATGCGCAGAATTTCAGGTCTGAGGAGGCCAGTTTGAGTTACGAGACCCTTCTGGTAGAGAAGGACAGCGGTGTCGCCACCGTCACCCTGAACCGCCCCGAGGTAATGAACGCGGTCAACGAGACGATGGGGCGCGAGTTCATGCAATGCATGGAGTCGCTGGGGCATGACGAGGCCGCGCAGGTGGTGGTGATCAAGGGCGCCGGTCGCGGCTTCTGCTCCGGGGCCGATGTCCGCCGCTTCGCTCAGGCGGTCGAGGCCCGCCGGCGGGGCGAGCCCGTCATCGGCATGGGGTCCATGCTTCGCGGTCGCGGGCCACTGTTGCTGCGCGAGATGGCCAAGCCCATCATCGCCTCTATTCACGGGCCGTGCGTGGGGCTGGGGTTCACCATTGCCCTGGCCTGCGACATGCGCGTCGCGGCCGAGGACGTCCAGATCGGGGCCATATTCACCCGGGTAGGGCTCATGCCCGAGTTTGGCTCCACCTACTTCCTTCCCCGGCTGGTGGGCGTGGCCAAGGCCATGGAGCTGTGCCTCACGGGGCGCATCTTCGGCGCGCAGGAGGCCCTCCAGATAGGCTATGTCAACAAGGTGGTACCTGCCGGCAGCCTGGAAAAGGAGACCCAAGCCATGGCCCGGCAGATCGCCGCAGGGCCGCCCCTGGCCATGGGCATCATCAAGCGCTTGCTCTACCAGGGGCTCGACTGCGACCTGGGCGCCCAGTTCCACGCTGAGTCCCTGGGCATTCAGACCCTCTTTGAGTCCGAGGACCACGCTGAGGGTGTGACCGCGTTCCTGGAGAAGCGGGCAGCGGTCTTCAAAGGGAGGTAGGCAGCAGTGGTCCGGCGCATAGCTCCGGGCTTATGGTCATCGAGCATTTGATGTGCCGCCATCGTTGGGGGAAAGGTGTCATTGTTACGAAAATGCCGCTCGCTCGTCACGTACGCCGTAGGGGCGGGACTCCGTGCCCGCCCTGGCGGGGCGGCGGGGAGGACACGGAGTTCCTCCCCTACGTTACAAATCGCCAAGCGCGTTTTCATTCCCCGTGGTGCCGGTGGCAACCGGCATGGACGATTCTGAGCGAAGAGAGGCCCCGATGCGTCGGGGCCCTCCGCTGCCACAATGACGTCCCCTAATGTCATTGCGAGGAGCGCAGCGACGAAGCAACCCGCGGACGGCGCTATGGTCAGAAGGTTGCTTCGTCGTCCTTAGCCGGAAGGACTCCTCGCAATGACGAAATATGGCTTCGTCGCTCTGCTCCTTTCAACGAAACGCGCCATCTCGGTTCATGGCTTTACATTGGGTCCCGACGGGCCGGGACCTGTGATACTCGCAATGACGGCTGGGACGTGGCTCTGCATTGTCTTTCCGAGGAAGGACTGAATGGATGTCATTCAAAGCCAGCCTGAGGCGGGCGAAGAATGACACGATTCGGAGGGAGGTCTGGTTTGAACTATGAGACGATTCTCCTGGAGAAGGACTCCGGCATCGCCTGGGTGACTCTAAACCGGCCGCAGGCGCTCAACGCGGTCAATGAGGCGATGGGCCACGAATACATAGAGGTCATGGAGGAACTGTCCAAGGACAACGACGTGCGGGTGGTGGTGGTGAGGGCCGCGGGCAAGGCGTTCTGCGCGGGCGCCGATGTCAACGCCTTCATGGCGCTGGTCGAGGCGCGCGAACGCGGAGAGCCGGGGGTGTTGCACCCGGACTTCCGCCGCCGCGTTCCCATCATCATGCGTAACATGCCCCAGCCCACCATTGCGGCGGTCCAGGGCAACGTGCTGGGGCTGGGTTTTACCATCGCCTTGAACTGTGACATGCGCATCGCGGCCGAGGACGCTCGCTTCGGCACGGGGCACGTCCGCCTGGGACTGTGTCCCGAATGCGGTTCGACCTACTTGTTGCCCCGGTTGATTGGCCTCCCCCGGGCTATGGAGCTGGCGTTGACCGGCCGGGTAATCGGCGCCCAGGAAGCCTACGAGATAGGTATGCTCAACCGGGTGGTGGCCCTGGACAAGCTCCCCGAAGCTACCCTGGAGCTGGCCAGGGGCATCGCGGCAGCGCCGCCGCTGGCTGTGCCCGTCATTAAGCGCCTGGTGCACTCGGGCCTCAATACCGAGCTGGCCGCCCAGGTGGAGTTCGAGGCGACGTCTATCGCCGGGCTGTTCCAGACGCGGGACCACTCGGAGGCGGTGCGCGCCTTCTTCCAGAAGCGGCCCGCGGTATTCACAGGCCGGTAGCCTTGGACTTCGGCCTCTCCCCGCAGGAGGAATCGTTCCGCGAGGCGGTGCGCGCCTTCTTGCGGGCGGAGTTGCCTGCTGGTTGGCAAGGGCCGGTGGACACCGCCAGCGATGCCGCCGATGATGACCTCTGGGCAATCTCGCTCGAGATGCGCCGCAAGCTGGCGGCTCGGGGCTGGCTGTCCCTGGCCTGGCCGCGCCAGTACGGTGGGCTGGGGGCATCCCACCTGCAGCAGATCGTCTTTGACGAGGGGATGGCCTATCACCGGGCGCCGGGGCTGGACATCATCGGTGGTCGCATGGTGGGCCCTGCCCTCATGGAGTACGGGACGGAGGAGCAGAAGCGGGCACACCTGGGGGCGATCTGCCGTGGCGAGGTGACCTGGTGTCAGGGCTTCACCGAGCCCGACGCCGGCTCCGACCTGGCCTCCCTTCAGACACGGGCGGAACCTCAAGGCGATGGCTTCGTCATTACCGGGCAGAAAGTATACACCGGGCGCGCGCACCGGGCGCAGTGGTGCGCGCTGCTGGCTCGCACCAACCCCCAGGCGCCAAAGCACAAGGGCATAAGCTACTTCCTGGTGGACATGTCGTCTCCTGGAGTCGTGGTGCGTCCGCTGGTGGACATGATGGGCCGCCATTTCTTCAACCAGCTCACCTTCGATGGGGTGTGGGTGCCCCGGTCATGTCTGGTGGGTGAGCAGGACCAGGGCTGGTACGCGGCCGTGGCCACGCTGAACTTCGAGCGTACGGGCATTGACTATTCCGCTTCGGCGAGGCGCACGCTTGAGGACATCGCCGCCTACACGCAAACGCTCCGGCCCCGTTTGTCCGAAGTCCGGCGGCGCCAGCTCGCGGACAGAGCGGTGGAAACGCAGGTCAGCCGGTGGCTGGCCTACAGGGTGGGCTGGCTCCAGGCGAAGGGACTCATTCCGAGCTATGAGGCGTCCATGTCCAAGGCCTTCGGCTCGGAGCTGTTGCAACGCCTGGCCGCCACAGCCATGGGCATTCTCGGCCCGTACGCTGTCCTGGCTGGTTCTCGTTGGGCGCCGCTGGGTGGCTGGCTAAGCCAGTTCAGCCTGCGCTCCATCTCCGCCACCATCCCCGGAGGCACCACCGAGGTGCAGCGAAACATCATTGCCACCCGTGGCCTGGGCCTACCCCGCTAGACGGCTACTTGGTTGCCGTGGGGCCGGCCCCTACAGAGGGGGCCAACTCCAGCGGCGATTTCTTGAACTCGGCGGGTGAGACAGTGCCCCCTGACAGCGTGAGCCGCATGGCCATGGGGACCGAGAGGTCCGTGTCGTATATGTCCTCCACCGGTAGAATCGCCACCCAACCGGTGTTGGGCATGGGCGCACTGGGTATATAGACAACGCCCAGGCTCTGCCCCATTTCGTTCCTGGTCATTCCGGTCAGGAAACCCACGGCCCAACTGCCGGACCTGGGATACTCGATCACCACAACACGCTTGAAACCAGTCCGAGTGCTGCCGGAGAAGGACTCGATGAGCTGCTTGGACGTGTCGTAGATGGTGCTGATGAGGGGCACCCGCAGTAGCGTACTCTGTCCGGCGTGAATCAGGCTGCGCCCCACGACGTTCTCGGCCAGCACACCGGCCACATACACCAGGGCCACGAGCAGGACAATGCCTACGCCAGGTACTTGCCAGCCGAAGATCTGCTCCACGATTGGCGCAAACACGCCGTCCAGTCCTCGAAAGGCCAGGTCCAGGATCCAGTAGGTTATCAGCAGCGGCACCAGCAGCAGCAGGCCCGCGGTGAGCGTGTTCCGCAGGTGCAGCAGGAAGGCCCTCCAAGCCGGGTTAGGCTTGCCCTTTGTCATGCACAACTCCTGGAGCGGCAACCCGCCGGAAGCAGGCTGCCGCTCTCTAACCACACTAGTCCCAGAATATAATGACGCCAGCCGCAAGTCCAGTCGGAGGGCGCACGCCGTGCGCCCCTACGGGCTACGGGGGTTGGGGCTGGGCCTGAAGCCTGGAGTTTGAAGTCTAAAGCCTGACACGCTAGGCGGGGGCCTTCTCCGGCTGCGCCAGAGGTTTCCCGAAGACCTGCCGGTAGCGGGCAGCCAGTTGGTCCGCCGTGGGCAGGCTGGTCCGCGCCCCTAGCTCGGCGATGGCAAACCGGGCCATTATGCCGCCGACACGGGCGCAGGTTTCCGGGTCGTGGCCCTCCAGCAGGCCGTAAAGGAATCCGGCGGCAAAAGCATCCCCGGCGCCGGTAGTGTCCAGCGTCGTGGTGGCTAACTGGGGCTGGGGCACGAAGTACTCCCTGCCAGCCTGGCTTACGTAACAGTCCAGGAAAAGGCCAGGGCGGGCGGTGAGGGTCTCTCCTTTGCCGAAGGTGACCACGACGGTCTCGCAGCCCAGCTCGTGGCAGTGGCGGGCGCCGCTGGGGACCTCTCGACCAGTGAGCTGGTGCAACTCCGAGGCGTTGAGGAAGACGACGTGGGACCTCTTGAGGAACACCTCGATGCCCTTCCAGCCCAGGGCCGAGTACACGGACCCCGGGGCGAAGCTCAGCTTGACGCCGGGCGCCATCTCGGCGACCAGCCGCTGCTGCGCCTGGCGCTGCTGCTCGCCCAGGAACGAGGACAGGTGCAGGTACTGGCTGCGGTTGACCAGCCCGAGCGGGATGTCTGCCCAGGAAAGGAGCGCGTTTGCCCCGGGCGATAGGTAGATGGCCCGGCGGCCGCCGGCCTCGGTAAGGATGACGGCCCGCCCGGTAGCTCCGGGCTTGACTACGATGCCTGATGTGCTTACGCCAGCCTCGGCCATCTGCTGGCGGACGTTCTCGCCTTCGGGGTCATCTCCCACGGCGCCGATGAATAGCGTGACAGCACCCAAGCGCGCCAGAGCGAAGATGGTGTTGGCCGCCGAGCCTCCGGCGTAAGAGCCGGACGCCTCGATGGGCGCTTCGCCGTCGCCCAGGATCTTGGGCACGCGGTAGATGTGGTCCATGTTGAGGGCGCCGAGCCCGACCACCTGAAGTTGCTTGTTAGTAGGCATATATCACCCCAAAGCGGCGGCGGCCTGGCGGACGTGGCGCCGCAAGTCTTTATGCAGGGCCGACACACTGGCGGGCGGGGGCCGCCCGGCCAACCATTGGAAGTGGCCCCGCTCGCCCTGGGCAGGTGTGGGCGTCAGGGCCTCGAGCCAGGTCATGATGGCCGGGCGGCCCCCGCCCTGCCATGCCTCGAGCACGGGCAGAAGGTCTTCTATATGGGTCGAGGCCAGGCCCAGAGTGGCGCAGGGCAGGGCGTACTCGTTGGCGTTGAAGGCAATGGCGAGGCCGCCAGCCTGGTCCACACCCCGGAGCATGGCCGCATCGGTGATGCTGTCGCCCACGGCCACCACCCGGGACAGGGGCTGGCCTTGGGCCAGGCAGTACGCCTCCACCGCTATTTGTTTGCGGCTGCCCCCCATAGGGCGGACCACCCGCAGCACCTGGTGCATGTGGCTGTCCACGCTGTCCCGCCAGTAGAACCGGTCCAGGCGCTCGCGCAGCCAACCGTCGTCCCTGCTGTCCCGCTGGGCCAGCTCAGCTTCCAGGTCGGCCGTTTGCCGGCGCGCTTCCTGGGGAAACCAGTGGTCCAGGCGCTCCAGCGGGAGCGCGGTGCACGCGACATGCGACTGAGGTATGCCCACGCGCCCGGCGACGGCCCGGGCAAAGGGCGCGTAGGACGTGGTAACGGCGTGGACCTGCCATCCCTGGTCCTGCAGGTTGCGCAAGAGGCGCTCGGCGCCGCCCACCAGGGTTGCCTCTTCCCCCATGCGCTGGATGGCTCCGGTAGTTACTCCATGGCACAGCAAGAAGGGCACGATGAGCCTGAGCGTGTCTCCCGGCTCGTAGCCGGGGCGCCCTTCCAGAGTAAGCAAGTCATCATAGCGGCTGATAGCCTCGAAGACCTGCCGGCCCCCGGGCCACAGGCCCATCAGCTCGTAGGCGTTGTCCTGCGGGGTTAGGGGCCCCTCCAGGTCGAAGAAGGCGAGGTTCACGGCACGCCGGCCCCCCGGAGGGCAGCCTCGACTTCGGCGGTCAGGTCCACCGGCGGCCGGGGCTGTCCCCGCTCGTCCACCACCTGCCCGCTCTCCACCCGGAAACGGCCCTCGCCGAACGCCTTTATGGTGGCCACTATGAGTGGGAACTCGCGGGCCAGGCCCCGACGGCGGACAGCCTGGAACAGGGGCAGGCTTTCGCCACCGGCGGCTTGCAGCCCGGTCCCTGTGCGGTCGCCTGCCTGGCGCCACAAAGGATCCATCTCTTCGCCCCTCAGGGAATAGGCACAGTAGGCGATGGCCGGGCCCCGGTCCAGCTCCGGCGTGACCAGGTGCATCATCACCCCGCTGGCGGGCGCCTGCGCCTCGATAACCTGCCAGACCACCTCCTGCCAGGTCCCCTTGGGGCCGTTGGGCAGGGCCGGGTGCAGGTTGATCATGGTCATCTGTTGGCAGAGCAGCGGCGAGGTTATCATCATGTATCCGGCCATGACCACCAGGTCGTGGGGAAAGCCGCTCAGTAGACGCAGGACCTCCTCGTCGTACCTCAATCGCCACGGGGGCGGTGCTGCGCCGGCGTAAGGCTCTCCCGCCCCGTGCTCACGCCAGAAACGGCGGCCGGAGAGGCAGACCAGGGGGATAGTGTAGCCGTTCACCAGCTCGATGAAGCGGTCGCTTTCGGCGGACTCCCCGGGCTCCCGGTTGCAGAACACGAACTCGAGGCGTCCTGATATGTCGCCAGTGTCCATGGCAGAGCGCACCACCCGCAGCAGGTCGCGGGCGGCCTCGTCACGCCCTGTGGAGAGCCATCCGATGCGCCTTATGTCGTTCATGCTTCGTTGGGGCAGGATGGCCGCCGGTTCTGTCCCCCGCGCAGCAGGCGGCGGCCCACGCTCCACGCGTGTACCCACACCGGGGAGTAGGCCCTAACCATTGTAGCTTGCGTGAGGGACCGGAGAAACCCCTGGGGTCCGTCGAACTCGGGCATCACTACGCCGGAGCGCCCCAGCTCGCTCAGTAGGTGGGCGTCGCTGGCCGCAGCCACGGTCAGCCCGTGCTGGCGGGCAAAGGTCTCCGCCTTGCGATTAGCCCCGCGGAAGATGTTGTTGCGGGCGTTGAACACCTCCACTACGTCCACCGAGGGTAGAATAGCCTCCAGCGCGCTTTCGGCGAGGCCAGACGCTCGCCAGGAAAAGGGGTGGGGCACGTAGACCAGCCCGCCCTGGCCCTTGATGCGGGCCACTGTCTCCTGGGGCGAGAGGCCCCGCGGGACCTCCTGGCCCAGGAACAGCCCGATGATCTCGCCCTCGCTGGACTTGATCTCCTCGCCGGGGATAACCAGGAAAGGGGCCATGTCCCTCAGTCTCAGGGCGCCGTGAAGACAGTTGTGGTCGGTCACCGCCAGGCAGTCCACACCCACCTTCTGGCATTGACGCACGACGTCTTCAAGGGAGCTAGCGGAGTCTGGGGAATAGCAGGTGTGGCAGTGGAGCTCCGCCCTCAGCAAGGGCCGTTCCCCTCGCCGTCAATGAGGCGTATTTGCTGGCCGAAGTTGACCTGGAGCTGCTTTACTTTCAGCTCCGTGGCGTCCAGCATGTCGTGGCAGGACCGGGCCAGGCGCATACCATCCTGGAACAGGTTGGTGGCCCGCTCCAGCGTCAGCCCGCCCGCCTCCAGCGCCTGGACGGTGCGCTCCAGTTGGGCAAAGGCCTCCTCGAAGCTCGGACTGGGAGTTGCCGGGGGGGCAGCATTATCCTTGGCCATGGCCATCCTCCGACACTCGGGCAGCGAAGCTGCCGTCCACGACCTGGATCGAGAGGCGGTCGCCTGTGGCCACCTGGGCGCGGTGCCTCACCGCGGTCCCGCTGGAAGCGTGGTGCACCAGGGCGTATCCCCGGCCCAGGGTAGCTAGAGGTGACAGGGCCGAGAGGCGCCCGGCCATGCCGTGCACCTGCTCCCGCCGCACCGAGGTCAGCTTGTCTAAGTGGGCCCTGGCCCGCGAGCACACCTCGAGCAAATGGTGGCGCCGGGAGGCCAGGTCCGGCGCCAGCCCTGTTAACCGCCGGGCCGTGGCCTGCAACTGGTGGCGTCTCTGGGCGAGCAGCCCGTCCAGCGCCGCCTGGGCCCGGCGCTGGCTGGTGCCCAGCCTCTTTAGCAGGTCGGCGCGATCGGGCACGGCCACCTCCGCGGCCGCCGACGGGGTGGGTGCCCGGCAATCGGCCGCGAAATCAGACAACGTGAAGTCCGTGTCGTGGCCGACGCCGGTGATGACGGGCACGGGGCTTTTGTAGATGGCCCGCACCACCTTCTCCTCGTTGAAGGCCCACAGCTCCTCCAGGGAGCCGCCACCCCGGGCTACGATGATTACGTTTATCGCCGGTTCTTGCCACAGTGCTTGCAGGGCGGCCACCACGCCGTCGCCCGCGCCATCGCCCTGCACCGGACTGGGAGCGAAAACGACTTCAACCAGAGGGTAGCGGCGCTCCAGCACGTGCACCATGTCGTGGAACACTGCGCCCGTAGGCGAGGTGACAATGCCGATATGCTGTGGAAAGCGTGGCAGGGGGCGCTTGTGCGCCGGATCGAATAGTCCCTCCTCCTGGAGGCGCGCCTTGAGACGCTCATACTCCAGGTGGAGCAGGCCCAGCCCCTCGGGCTGGACCATGTCCACATAGAACTGGAGCTCGCCCCGGGTCTCATATATGGAGACGGCGCCGTGGGCAGAGACGAGGGCGCCGTGGGCCAGCAGATGCGCCCCGTACCGTCCCCGGAACATGACACAGCGAAGCTGTCCCTGGGCGTCCTTGAGGGTGAAGTAGGTATGCCCGGCCGAGGACGTGGTCAGGTTGGACACCTCGCCGCGCACCCAGATGTCCTGGAGCGCTGGCTCCGACTCCAGGAGGCGCCGGAGGAAGGCGACCAGCTCGCCAACCGCCAGCAGCTTCATAGCTCAGCGCGGCCCGACCGAAACATGGAGCCAGTCACGCCCAGGAAAAGCGGCGTGGGACTGCTTCCTCTCCCTCTGGGAGAGGAGTGAGGTGAGGGCAGGGGGGTCACTAGGTTACCCGCGTAACCACGAGGTTGGTGCGAGTATCCACGCGCACCGTATCGCCCACGTTGATGAAGAAAGGCACCTGGACCACCAGGCCCGTCTCCAGCTTAGCGGGCTTGCCTCCGCCCTGGGCGGTGTCACCCTTGAAACCTGGCGCTGTGTCCACCACTTTGAGGTCCACGGTAATAGGGAGCTGTATGTCCAGGGGCTCTCCTTCGTAGAAGCCGAGCTCCAGGGTCATGTTCTCGGCGAGGTACTTCACGTTATCCCCGAGCACCTCGGCGTCTATGGTGAACTGGTCGTAAGTAGTGGTGTCCATGAAAGTATACTGCTGGCCGTCGCTGTACTGGTACTGGGCGGTGCGGCGGTCCAGTTGGACTACCGGGAACTTGTCCCCGCTGCCGATGGTCCGCTCAATGGTGTGGCCCTGGCGCACATCCTTGAGCTTGATCTTCACCATGGCTGCCCGCTGGGCGTACCTGAAGGGCTGGTACTCCACGATGCGCCAGATCCCTCCCTCGAACTGGATAATAATGCCCTTCTTGAACTCGCTAGAGCTAATCATGGTGCCTCCTGGATTCGTTCCTTCTTGGAGAACAGCTTGCGCCCCCCGTCATTGAAAGCGCAGCGAAGCAACCTTCTGCCGCGGGCGTCGCTGGAGAATGCTTTGTCCTCCTCGCCATGAGGTGAGGCCGTCTCCCTGTCATGGCTGGTGTCAACAAACCGACACGGGAAGCAGTCGCCCCCACTATCTCAACCTAGCCCCTTCCTGGCAGTGGTGAGCGGCCGGGCGCCGCCCTTTTCCAGTACGACCGTGTCCTCGATGCGGACGCCGCCCCAGCCCGCCAGGTAGACCCCCGGCTCGATGGTGAATACCATGCCCTCCTCGAGAACGTCCTGGGAAACGTGGCTCAGACGGGGCAACTCATGCACCGCCAGCCCTACCCCGTGGCCCAAACTATGGCCGAAGGCCTCACCATAGCCCGCCTTCTTGATGAACCCGCGGGCCAGGGCGTCGGCCTCGGCGCCGGTCATGCCGGCGCGGACCGTACTGAGGGCAGTGAGCTGCGCCCCGAATACAGTATCGTATACCCGCCGGACTTTGTCATCCGGCTTCCCGAGGCAGACCGTGCGGGTCATGTCGCAGCAGTAGCCGCCAACCCTGGCGCCGATGTCCACTACGATGGTCTCGCCGCGCTCGATGGGGTGGTCTGAGGGCTGGTGGTGGGGTAGGGCGGCGTTAGGCCCGGCGGCTACGATGGAATCGAAGGCCAGGCCCTGTCCACCTTTCTCGTGAAAGCGCCGCTCGATCTCCCAGGCCGCGGCGGCCTCGGTCGTCCCGGGCTCCAGGACGGCCGCCACCTCGTCCAGGGTGCGGCTGGTGATCTCGCAGGCCCGGGCCATGAGCGCCAGCTCCTGCGGCTCTTTGACCTGGCGCAGTGGCTCCACCATTTCCCGGGTGGCCACCAGCCGGGGTCTGCCGTTGGCGGAGGTCCGGCGCATGGCCCCCTTGAGGGCATAGAACTCGGCCACGGTAAGGTGTTGACTCTCGTAGCCCCAGACCCTGGCGCCGAAGTCCCCGGCGGCGTCGGGGAACCAGTGGCCCAGGTCACCCTCGGTCTTGAATAGCTCAAAGTCAGGCGCCTGCTGTGTGGACTGCTCGACATAACGGAAGTCGGTGGCTATTACCGCCTTGTCCTGGGTGATGAGCAGCATGCCAGCGCTGCCGGTGAACCCTGAAAGGTATCGCCGGTTCTCAGGCTGGGACACCAGAAGGGCGTCCAGCCCGGCCTCGGCAAGCTTCTGGCGCAGCTTGATAACCCGTTGGTTCATGACTCTGGCTCCGCCCGCATGAATTGGCTTGTCAACTCCGACCGATCGGACTGATCCGTCCGATACGACCTGCCTCGTTCGGGCCGATACACGCCTGGTCGCACCTAGGCCGTTCCCCCCTGCGACAGAATGGCCGCCAGCGCTTCCAGGGCCAGCAGGTAGCCTCGCCAGCCCAGCCCGCTGATCTGGCCCCGGGCCACGGGGGCGATGACTGAGTGCTGCCGGAAAGCCTCCCGGGCATAGATGTTGGAGATGTGCACCTCAATGACGGGCAGGCCGGTGTCTGCCAGTGCGTCCCGCAGGGACAGGCCGTAGTGGGTAAGCGCCCCGGGGTTGATGATGATGCCCTGCGCCAGGGGTCCCTGGGCCTGCAAGAAGTCCACCAGGTCGCCTTCGCTGTTGGACTGATAGGGCTCCAGCTCCACTCCCAGGTCCTGCCCCCGGCGTAGCAGGAGGGTGTCTATATCGGCCAGCCTTTGGGTTCCGTAGATATGGGGTTCCCGCGTCCCCAGCGTATTGAGGTTCGGGCCATGTAGCACAAGTATCTTCACTTCCCGGTCCCGCTCTCTCCGTGTTTCTGGGCGCGCGGGTGGCTGCGCAGGTACACCTCGCGGGCCTGGGCCTGGCTGACGTGGGTATAGATCTGGGTTGTGGCCAGTTGGGAGTGGCCCAGCAGCTCCTGGACCACGCGCAGGTCAGCGCCACCCTCGAGCATGTGGGTGGCGAAGGTGTGGCGCAAAAGGTGGGGATAGACCCGGGATTCGTCCAGCCCAGCCAGCCGGGCATGCTTCTTGACCGCCAGCTCCAGTCCGCGCACGGTCAGGCGGCCTCCCTTGTTGTTTAGGAACACGGCGTTGGTGGCCCGCGGTCCCGCTAGCTGGGGCCGCCCTTGCTCCAGGTAGGCGGCCAGGGCGCGGCAGGCCGGCGCCCCCACCAGGGCGATGCGCTCCTTGTTACCTTTGCCCCATACCCGGACCTGGCGCATACCCAGGCTCACCTGGCCCAGGTCGAGACCGGTCACTTCGGAGGCGCGCACCCCGGAAGCATAGACCAGCTCCAGCAAGGCCCGGTCGCGCAGCCCCAGGGGCGTGTCAGCCGGCGGGTTCTCCACCAGCCGTCGTATTTCGGACTCCGATAAGAAGTTGGGCAGGCGTACCTCGCGCTTCAACTGGAATCCCTTGCCCACGGGGCTGGTGGAAACAATCCCTTCCCGCACCAGGTATCTGAAGAATGAGCGGAGGGCGCTGAGCCGCAGGCTCACGCTGGCCCGGGCTGGGTGGCCCTCGGCCAGCGCCGACAGATACTCACGTATGGTCAGCCGGTCTATTGCCGTCGCCGCAGGGGCGCGATTTATCGCGCCCGAGTCGGCGGGCAGCTGCACATTAGATTGTCCGGGTGCGATGACCTGCGCAGGGGGCGCAATGAATTGCGCCCCTACGGGGGGCCGGTCGCCCTGGCGTCCTTTGAGGAACTCCAGGAAGTCCCGTAGCGCCTGCACGTAGTTGCGCTGGGTGTAGGTGGACAGCCGGCGCTCGGCCTGGAGGTAGCTGGCGTAGCCCTCTACAGCTTGGGCCAGGTCGGGCGGGGCGCTCTCCATCGCCTCGGACTGGAGCCGGTCAACCTGGCGGGCCGCCGGGTGCGCCATTACCTGGCCACTCCCACGGGTCCTTCGCGCGGCTCCGGGCTTGCTCCGCTTGGCTCGTCCCGACCTGTGGGGGCACTGGTCACGGTCTCGTGACACTTCAGGCACTCGCCCCGCTCCTGTTTGCGCCCGTTGCTTACTACCAGGCTGCCACACTTGGGGCAGGCCTGAGGCAAGGGCAAGCCGAAGGTGCTGAAGCTGCATTTGGGGTAGTTGCGGCAGCCCCAGAAAAAGCGTTTTTTCTTCGTCCGGCGCTGGACCACCTCGCCGCCGCATTCCGGGCACACTCCGGCGGCCTTGACCAACAGCGGCTCGGCGGTGCGGCATTCGGGGAAGCCGGAGCAGGAGATGAACTTTCCGAAACGGCCGTACTTGATGACCATGGGCCGCCCGCAGTTGGGGCAGTCCTTACCGGCCGGCTCGGCTATTTTTACCTTGGGAATGGCGGCGCTGGCGGAGGTCACCACCTCGTTAAAGGGGGTGTAGAACTCCTGGAGCACGGGGACCCTCTCCCGTTTGCCCTCGGCGATGTCGTCCAGCTCCTCCTCCATATGGGCGGTGAAGGCCACGTCCATCACCTGGGGGAAGTGCTCGGTGAGCAGGTCGCTGACTGCCAGGCCCAGGGCTGTGGGCTTGAGGTGGCCATCCACGCGCTCCACGTAGTCCCGCTGGTTCAGAGTTACCATGATGGCGGCGTAGGTAGATGGGCGCCCGATGCCATTCTCTTCCAGAGCCTTGATGAGGCTGGCCTCGCTGTACCTGGGTGGAGGTTGGGTGAACTTCTGGTCGGAGGAAAGGTTGTGCAACTCCAGGACCTCTCCTTTGTTCAGGGGTGGGAATACGGCGGTCTCCGATTCGTCCCCGGCCTCGTCCCTCCCCTCCTGGTAGACGGCAATGAACCCTGGGAACTTGACCACGGTGCCGCTAGCCCGGAAAACGTAGGTCTCTTGCCTGGTCTTGGCGTGCACGTCCACGGTGGTGGTCTCGATTCGGGCAGCGGCCATCTGGGAGGCCACCATGCGCTTCCAGATCAGCTCGTAAAGGCGGGTCTGGTCGCGGTTCAAGTATGGCTTGACCCGCTCCGGCTCGCGTTCGGCCGAGGTGGGGCGGATGGCCTCGTGGGCCTCCTGGGCGCCGGCGGCCTTGGTGCGAAATATCCGTGGGGTGGGGGAGAGGTAATCTTGGCCGAACTTAGCGGCGATGTAGTCCCGAAACTCGTCCCGGGCAGAGTTGGCCACGTGGGTAGAGTCAGTCCGCATGTAGGTGATGAGGCCTACCTGACCCTCTGAACCCAGGGGCAAACCCTCGTACAACTGCTGGGCCACCGCCATGGTGCGCTGGGCGGAGAAGCGCAGCTTGCGCCAGGCCTCCTGCTGGAGCGTGCTGGTGATAAAAGGTGGTGACGGATTGCGCTGGCCTGCCTTCCGAGTAATGGCGGCCACCTGGTAGGGGGCGCCCTTGAGGCGACTGACCAGGCCCTCCGCCTGCTTGTCGTCCCCAACGGTGAGCTTTCCCTTCTGCCCGGCGATGCCGGTCAGGGTGGCATTGAAGGTCTGTGGTTGCCCCACCTTGGACAGCTCGGCCCCGATGACCCAGTACTCTTGGGGAATGAAGGCCAGGATCTCCCGTTCGCGGTCGGCCACCAGGCGTAGGGCCACCGACTGCACACGGCCCGCGGAAAGCCCCCGGCGCACTTTTTGCCACAGCAGCGGGCTGAGCTTGTAGCCCACCAGCCGGTCCAGAATGCGTCTGGCCTGTTGCGCCTCCACCAGGCGCACGTCAATGTCCCGGGGGTGACGAAAGGCCTGGGCTACGGCCTGGCGTGTGATCTCGTGGAATGCCACCCGGTGCAGGGGCCTGCTATCTATCCCCAGGGCCTGGACCAGGTGCCAGGAGATGGCCTCGCCCTCACGGTCCGGGTCAGTGGCCAGATAGATGTCGGAAGCCCGCCCCGCCGCACCTTTGAGTTCCTTGACGACTTCTTTCCGGTCGGGGACCAGGACATACTGGGGGATGAATCCCTCATCTACATCCACGCCCAGCTTGGACTTGGGCAAGTCCCGGACGTGGCCCAGACAGGCCTTGACCTGGTATCCTTTGCCCAGGAACCCGCCCAGAGTGCGCGCCTTGGCGGGCGACTCAACTATGACTAGCTTGCTTGGCATAACTTAGCTGCTTGTCCCTTCCTGTAAGCGTGGGCTCATGTTGCCTGATAGCTGGCGGCGGCTTCGCGCGCCCGAATATAGTTCATGGCGCCGACCTGCTTGACTAACCCCTTCAGTTCCATCATAACAAGGGCGCTGCTTACCGTGGGCAGAGGCAGCCCAGACGCCCGGCAGACCTCGTCAATGTGGGTGGGCTGAAGGGAAAGGTGGCGAAGCAGCAAAGCCTCATTGGCCTCGATCGGCGGGGCCGCCGGAGGCTCCTCAGAGACGGGTGCCTTCGGGAGATCCCTGGGGCGCTCCGCCGGGCGCGGCGCCGCCAGCCCCAGATTTAGCTCTTCAAGGATGTCCTGGAAGCCGTGCACCAGCTTGGCCCCATCCTGAATAAGGCGGTGGCAGCCCAGGCTGCGGGGGGAGAAGATGCTGCCCGGTACGGCAAAGACCTCCCGGTTCTGCTCCAGCGCCCACCGGGCGGTGATCAGTGCGCCGCTGCCCTCGCCTGCCTCGACCACTAGCACACCCAGACTCAGTCCGCTCATGATGCGGTTGCGGCGGGGGAAGTTGTCGGCCCGCGGCCGGGTGCCCAGGGGATAGTCGCACACCACCGCGCCCCGGGCGGCGACTTCGCGGGCGAGCTGCGTGTGCTCCGGGGGATACACAATGTCCGGGCCACTGGCCACTACGGCGATGGTCTGACCGCCCGCCGCCAGGGCGGCCCGGTGGGCCACGGCGTCAATGCCTCGGGCCAGGCCACTCACGACGGTCACACCGTGCCGTGCCAGGTCGGAGGATAGCTGTCCGGCGACCTCTTTGCCGTAGGCGCTGGCCTCGCGGGTGCCCACCACCGCGATGGCCGTCTGGTCCTGGGGGGTCAGGGTGCCCTTGACATAAAGCACAGGCGGAAGGTCATAGATCTCTTTCAACCTGGGCGGGTAGGCAGAGTCTTTCCAGGTGATGGCCTGGACGCCCTGTCGCTCCAGGCGCTCCATCTCGGCCTCGGGGTAGACCTCGCCGCGGCGGGCGATGATGGCCTCCACCGACCTGGCATCCAGGCCGGCGGCGTGCAACTCGGAGGCTGAGGCACGCCAGGCCTCGCCCAGGTCGCCGAAGCGCTCCTGGAGCAGGGCGAACTTGGCCCGCCCGATGCCTGGGACCAGGTTGAAGGCTACCCAGTACTTGGTATCATCCAAGGCCGAACTATTGTAGCACAGGGGAACGACACAATTTGGCTTGGCCCAACTACCGGAATGGATGGATGGCCAGGTAGATGGCTATGGCCAGCACCACCAGTCCGTACAGGCTCTGGCCGAAGGTGAGCCAGGGCGCCAGCACGCTGACCAGGCCGTAGCTCAGGAAGGTACTGACCCCGACGATGATCTGGAAGCCCAGTCCCCGCTTCCGGTTCACCGAAAGGCTCACGATCTGGCCAATGAGGTAGCCCGCCCCGACTGCCAGAAGCAAAGGCACGAAGGGCAAAGGTATCATGGCACCGAGAACGCGCCAGGCGACGCCTATGCCCACCGCCGATCCCAGCCCGACCGCAAGCGCCAGCACATAGTGGTGGGCGCCGACCTGGAAGGTGGGCAGGCGTTGGACCCGGGCACACGCCCGGCAGCGGGCGCCCACTGGCGTCTGCACCAGGCATCTGGGGCAGATGGGCGTGCCGCACCGGGAGCAGGTGAGGCGCGTCTCGACGTCGGGGTGGATAGCGCAGCGCACAGGTCTTAGCGCCCGTCCCCCTGACGGGCCTGGTCTGGCGGTGGGCGCCGGTGTACCCACTCGCTACGTCTGGGTACGTCCCGGTCGAAGAAGACGCGGTACAACAGCCGGCGGCCCCACGGTTGGGGTGGGGAAGGAGTCCCGGGATTTCCGGCGAGTCGCTTGGCCAGTATCAACGCCACCAGGCCCACGCAGGCCACAGTGATTATTCCGGGCTCTTCCAGCAGGACACTCCAGAGCGGTAGGAACACCGCACTGACCGCCACGACCAGCGGTGGATTGCGCAACAGCGACAGCAGCACCAGAGAAGCTGCCGCGAAGACCATGGTCAGACCTGGGGCCAATGCCACCAGCGCTCCGAGACCGGTCCCGGCACCCCTGCCGCCGGCGAACTTGAGGTAAGGGGACCAGTTGTGCCCGGCCACCGCAGCCCAACCGGCCACCGCTTGTACCCATAAGCCCAGGTCCAGCCACCGGGCAACCAGCACGGGCGCGGCCCCCTTGGCGATGTCCAGTGCGACCGTAGCCGCGCCGCCACGGCGGCTCACCGTTGCCCAGACGTTGGCCGCGCCGACGTTGCCCGAGCCATAACGCCGGATGTCAATGCCGCTAACCCAGCGTCCAGCCATATAGGCGAACGGCACTGCGCCCAGGAGATATGCTCCCACTGCCAGAAGCCAGCCCTCGGTCGGCATCGCCGTCAGCCACTCACCCTGACATGCCTGTAGCTGGCGCTAGCTCTTGCGCCCTGTGACTGGACGTTAGCGCACATGGGCCTTTCGGCGCTGTTCCGCCATTTCCATTAGCTTCTGGGCCGACTCCCAGGGAATGCTGAGGCTACCTAGCTCGGCCTCCCCCTTGCCTCCGTGCCCATGGTAGTCACTTCCGCCAGTTACCAGGAGCCCGTAGCGACGGGCGGCCTTCAACAGGCGTTCGCATATCTCCGGGCAGTACCCACTGTAGTAGACCTCGATGCCCACCAGTCCGGCGCCAGTTAGCTCCGAAAGGTAGCTGTACAGCCCTTCCATCTCGCCCGGGTGGGCCAGCACTGGTAAGCTCCCGACCTTCGCCAAGAGGGACACTGCCTCGACAGGCGTCAGCTTCTCCCGCTCAGCGTAAGCTGGGCCATCGCGGCCGATATACTTTACGAAGGCTTCCTGGAAGGAGCCGACGTGCCCTGCCTCCAGAAGGGCCTCGGCTACGTGGGGGCGGCCCACGGAGCCGCCGTTGGCCAGCTCCAGCACGCGGTCCCACCGGATGGGCATGCCCAAGCGGCGCAGCTTTTCCACCATGTGCCTGGCCCGGTCCAGGCGGGAGCTGCGCATTATGTCCAGGCGTGCCTGGAAGTCTTTGTCCTGGTAGTCCACATAGTAGCCCAGCACGTGCACCTCGCCCTTGGGCACGTCAGTGCTCAGCTCCACACCGGGGATGACTACCAGGTCAGGGTAGTCTCGGGCCGTCTCCAGGGCTTCGGCGATCCCTTCCGTAGAGTCGTGGTCGGTAATCGCAATCACCGATAGACCCCTGCGGGCTGCCTCAGTAACGAGTTGGCCAGGGGTGAGCACGCCGTCAGAGGCGGTGGTGTGGAGATGCAGGTCTACTTTCATGCCAGTTCCTTGTCAATACGCGCTATTTGCAGTGATCGGCCCGTGGCAAGGTCTATCTCGATGAGCACCGAGTTGAAGACGACGGGATGCGACTGCTTGGCCACGGGCAGGCGGCGGGGCATCTGGGTCAGGAAACGGGTCAACACCGCTTCCGGCTCGTCGCCGATAACGGAAAATATAGGGCCCACCATGCCCACGTCCGTAATACAAGCAGTCCCCCGAGGGAGTATGCGGGCGTCCACCGTGCCCACGTGGGTGTGGGTGCCCACCACAGCGCTGGCCCGCCCATCCAGGTGCCAGCCCATGGCCCCTTTCTCAGAAGTGGCCTCCGCGTGCAGGTCAACTATGACCACCGGTGGCCTGTCCTTTAGCTCCGACAGCAGCCGGTCCATGGCCCGGAAGGGACAGTCCACGGCAGTCATAAAGGTCCGCCCCAGGAGGTTAACCACCAAAGCCCCGTTTCGCACCAGGTAGCCCCGCCCGGGCACGCCCAGAGGGTAGTTGAGGGGGCGCAGTATGGGGGCCTCGCCATCCAGGTGAGGGATGATCTCTTTCTCGTCCCAAATGTGATTACCGGATGTCAGCACGTCCACGCCGCTGGAGAGAAGCTCGTCAGCGGTGTCCAGGGTCAGGCCCAGGCCACCAGCGGCGTTCTCGGCGTTGGCCACTACCAGGTCAACGTGATGTTGCTTCCGGAGGCCCGGGAGCAGCTCCTTTACCGCATGGCGCCCAGGCCGCCCGATTACATCCCCAATGACCAGCACCTTCAAAGCTGCCGCCTCAGCGAGCGATCTCCACAGCCCGGGTCTCCCGGATGACGTTGACCTTCACCTGGCCCGGGTACTGGAGGTTCTCCTCGATCTTTTTGACGATGTCCCGGGCCAACCGGATAACGCCCAGATCGTCAATCTGGTCAGGCTTGACGATAATACGTACCTCACGGCCGGCCTGGATAGCGTAGGACTTCTCCACACCCTGAAAGGAGTTGGCGATAGCTTCCAGGGACTCAAGCCGTTTGACGTACTGCTCCAGGGACTCGCGGCGTGCCCCGGGGCGTCCGCCGCTGACGGCATCAGCCGCCGCCACCAGATAGCCCTCCACCGTGGTGCAGGGCACCTCTCCGTGATGGGCGGCCAGGGCCTCCACGACATCGGGGGGGCACCCATAGCGACGGGCCAGGTCCGCCCCAATGAGGGAGTGAGTCCCCTCCACCTCGTGGTCCACTGCCTTGCCAATATCGTGGAGCAGGCCAGCCCGTCGGGCCAGGTCCACGTTGGCGCCGAGCTCGGTGGCCATCATGACCGCGATGTGGGCCACCTCCAGGCTGTGCCTGAGCACGTTCTGCCCGTAGCTGAAACGGAAGTAGAGCCGTCCCAGGAGCTTGACCAGCTCCAGGTGCAAGCCCGGAATTCCCGCCTCCAGGGCCGCGCGTTCCCCTTCAGCCTTGATGGTGGTGTCCACCTCGTTCTGGGCCTTCTCCACCATCTCCTCGATGCGGGCGGGGTGGATGCGCCCGTCCAGGATAAGCTTACTCAGGGCGAGGCGCGCCACCTCTCGGCGCACCGGGTCGAAGGTGGACACGGCCACGGTCTCCGGGGTATCGTCAATGATCAGGTCCACGCCCGTGGCCTGCTCGAAGGCCCGGATATTGCGGCCCTCGCGTCCGATCACCCGCCCCTTCATTTCGTCGTTGGGCAATGGGACCACGGAGACAGTAGTCTCGGAGACCACGTCTGTGGCGCAGCGCTGGATGGCCTGGGCCACAATCTCCCTGGCTTTGGCGTCGGCCTCTTCCTTGACCTGGGCCTCCGCCTGCCTGGCCACCTTTGCCGCGTCGTCGCGGACCTCGTCCTCGATGCGCTTGAGCAGCAGGGCCTTGGCCTCGGCGGTAGACAGGCCGGAGGTCATCTCCAACTGCTGGAGCTCTCTCTTGCGGAGCTCGTCCACCTGTGTGCGGACCTGAGCGGTCTCCCGCTCCTTCTGCTCCAGGGCGCGGCTGCGCCGCTCCAAGCCCTCGATCTTCCGGTCCAGGTTCTCTTCCTTCTGGGCTACCCGGCGCTCCAGGCGCTGGAGGTCGGCCCGGCGCTGGCGGATCTCTGTCTCTCCGGCTTGCTTGAGGCTGATGGCCTCTTCTTTGGCTTGAAGCAGGATCTCTTTCTGCTGGGACTTGGTCTCCTCCAATAGGCGTGAGGTCTCCGCCTGCATACGCTGCCGCTGTTTCCCCAGTACCAGTGCCTGGAAGGCCAAGCTAAGCCCGGCTCCTACAGCCAGGGCTAATACGGCGACTATTATGGTAATTGCAGTCCCCATGGCAATAGCTCACTTTCTGTTGATCCCGCCATGGTTGTGACCATTCGGGCTATCATACGTTTACCTATGTGTGTAGTCAAGGCTGACCTACCTTGCCCTCCGCCAGAAGTTGTTCCACTGCGGAATGCGTGGCGCCGGTCCCGAACCCGCGCCGGCGCAGCCCAGCGGTCAATCGCCGCTTGAACTCGCCAGGGTCATCCGCGGGAAGATGGCGGGCAAAGCGCCGCCCGGCTTGGCAGGCGCTGGTGACTTCGTCCACGTCTGCCACCGCTGTCCGGGCGGTGTCCGGGTCAACGCCCAGACGGCCGAGCTCAAAAAGCAGGGCCTTACGCCCCCTGGGGTTAGCCTGCTCCCTTTGCCGCCGCCAGAACTGGGCGAAAGCGGCATCGTCCAGCAGCCCTTCTTTTTCAAGGCGTTGGAGGACCTGGCGTATGGTTGTGTCTCCCAGGGCGGCCCGGCGCAGGCGGACTTCGATCTCTGCCCGGCTGCGCGGGCGGTAGCCCAACAGCCGGTAGGCGATGGAAAGGCCACGGCGCACCTGGTCCGCCGCCAGAAGCGCCTCCGCCTGCTCTGGGGAAAGCGTTTGGCCAACCGAGAGACGCTCTTCGGCCAGCAGGTCGCAGCCCAGCCAAAGGCTCTGGCCATCGTCCAACCGGACCTGGGCTTGCCCTCGGGTGCCCCGGAGGGCCTTTATGGAAATTATGGTTTGCATGCCCGCCTCCGGCGGGCCGGGAGGCTAGTCTGGGGATTCCTCCCCAGGGCTAGCCGGGGGTGCGGAAACGGAGGTAGAGGCAGAACTGGCCCTGAGGGCGGATTCCAGGCCCCGGGCCACTTCGGAATGCTCCTTGAGAAAGGCCTTGGCGTTCTCTCTGCCCTGTCCCAGGCGCGTCTCACCGTAGGTGAAGAAGGCGCCGCTCTTGCGGACCTGGCCGAGGGTGACCCCGAGGTCTATGAGGTCTCCTTCCTTGCTGATACCCTGGTTGAACATGATGTCGAACTCGGCGGTGCGGAAGGGAGGGGCGACCTTGTTTTTCACCACTCTGGCCCTCACCCGGATGCCCACGGAGTCCGTCCCCACCTTTATGGAGTCCGCTCGCCTCATGTCAATGCGCACCGAGCTATAGAATTTGAGGGCACGCCCACCTGGGGTCACCTCCGGATTGCCGAAGACGATACCCACTTTCTCCCGGAGCTGGTTAATGAATACCATCGCCGACCCGGAGCGGCTTATGGCCGCGCAGAGCTTGCGCAGCGCCTGCGACATCAGGCGGGCCTGGAGCCCCACCTGGAGCTCCCCCATCTCTCCCTGGACCTCCGCCTTGGGGACAAGCGCCGCCACGCTGTCCACTACGATGACGTCCACCGCCGCGGAGCGCACCAGGGCTTCCGCTATTTCCAGGGCTTGCTCGGCGTTATCGGGCTGGGCCACCCACAACTCGTCAACCTTAACCCCACACCGGGCGGCGTAACTGGGGTCCAAGGCGTGCTCGGCGTCTATGTACGCCGCCACGCCCCCGGCTCTCTGGGCCTCAGCGATAATGTGCTGAGCCAGGGTGGACTTCCCCGAGGACTCGGCTCCGTAGATCTCGGTAACACGTCCCCGCGGTATGCCCCCCACTCCCAGGGCCAAGTCCAGGGCCAGAGAGCCCGTGGGAACGACTTCCACCGCCAGGCGTGTGGAGTTCTCCCCCAGGCGCATTATGGCTCCCCGGCCAAACTGCCTCTCGATCTGGGAGACGGCAAGGTCCAGCGCCTTTAGTCGCTCCGTCTCCATCCGTTTCCCTTATTCCCGGCCAATAACAATCAAAGTAGCTATATACTAGCACAAACGCGCTAGCAACACCAACCTGGCGCGGTTGTGCTGGATACTCCTCCCTTAGAACTGGTCGAAGGACTTCCCGTACAGCCGCCCCATGAAGGTCCAGCCTTCCTTCCGCCGGGCGGCCTTGACGGCCTCCATGATCATAATGGACAAGCCTTTGGCGCCGCCATAACCCAGGCCGCCGCCACGGCTGGGGTAGCCGCGGTGCCGGCCCAACTGCACCGTGGTGTCTACCCGGGCCACGTTGGCCGGGTCGAAGCTCCCGCCGCGGGCGTAATGCGGGAAATCGCAATAGAAGTAGACGGCCTGGTCGTCTTCCAGCCCCAGCCAGTCGAGCAGCTCGGCCATCTTGGTGCCCGTGGGCACCAGGGTCTCCTGGATGATGAACTTGGGGTTGTAGCCAGTGTCCAGCCAGTGTTCGGTGTCTATCCCCTTGCCCTTGAGTCCCATGAGGCTGTAGGGATTACCTAGCTGTACCACGTCCATCCCCAGCTCCTGGCACATGCGGCCAATGGAGAAGGGGCGGTTGGCGAAGCCGCACACGATGGCGGTCTTGCCCTTGACCATGCGCTCGCACTCCTGCCACACTTCCTTCAGGCCGGCCCACTCCCGTTGGATGAGGGCTTCGCCCTCTGCCTCGTGGCCGGTAGCCTTGCCCAACTGGCGGACCCACTCGGCGGTGGAAATGGGCCCCAGGGGTTGGGCCAGGGGGATATAGCCGGTGCCGAACTGCTCCTGCATGGCGCGGGCCAGGGGCATGCCGTAGGAGGCACAGGTAATAGTGTTGGTGGCCGCCTCGGCGGCGTGGCGCAGCCGGCGATAGGGGTCAGAGCAGAAGACCACGTTGACCTGGAGCCCCATGCCCTCGATGAGGCGCCCCATCTCTTCGGAGTCGGCGGGAAAGTCCTGGCGGCGCACAGCGCCCGGGAGGTCCTGCCGTGCCCGGCAGTAGGGCTGCTTGTTGTTGCCCAGGATGTTTACCTTGTTCTTGTCCACCCTGGCGGGCGGGTCCATAAGCTCGGAGAACTTGGGCAGCACATCTTCGAAGAAGCCGTTGCCGGTGTAGTCGAAGCCCGAGGTGGGCACATGGAACAGCCGGGCGCCGACCTCCTCCTGCGCCTGCGCGACGACAGCAACCACGTCATCCAGGGTCAGTCCCGGGGCGCAGCCCGTGAGTACGGCGATGAGCTCCGGCCTGTAGTCCCGGTCCACTGCCAGGATGGCCTGGCGCAGCTCCTTTTCGCCGCCATAGACCACGGCGTCGCTGCCCATGTTTGTGGTGGGAGTATGAAGATGGGGATTCCCGTAGTCCGTATAGTACGTGGCCTTGAACCCCTTCATGCAGGAGGGGCAGTTCAGAGGGGCATGCACCACCACCACCGCGTCGTTCATCTCCTCAATCATGTTGTAGGTCATCTCGAACTTGCACCAGGGGGAGGCGTGATTCTCGAATATTCCCCTGACCTGTTCCCGGGCGTTCAAGTCAGGGACCAGGGCATAGGCTTCTCTTAGGGTCGTCATGGGGAATCGAGAAATCTGGGGGTCCATAGGCTTCGCCGTGGTCAAAGTCAACCACCTCCATCAGCAGTTTGAGTTGGGGCCTGCGCCCGCTGTTCAAGTCCGTGCTAACTAAAGCACAAACTGGTCTTTTTTTCAAGCACCTGGCGGATGGGCTACGGGGTACGGGCGGTAGGGCGCACGCCATGCGCCCCTACAGGCTACGGGCTATCTCTATCTCTGTCTCTGTCTCTGTCTCTGTCTCCGTCCAAAGCCTGAAGTCTGGAGTCTGAAGCCCGAAGCCTAGAACCCCCGGTAATGGTTCACGATGGGCAGGCGCCGGTCGCGGCCAAAGGCGCGGGGGGTGATCTTGACGCCCGGTGGCGCCTGCCGGCGCTTGTACTCGCTGCCGTCCACCAGGCGCATCACACGCTTGACCGTCGCCTCGTCGAAGCCCAGGGACAGCATTTCGTCGAAGCTGCGGTCCTCCTCCACGTAGGCGTGCAGGATGGGGTCGAGCACCTCATACGGGGGCAAGCTGTCGCTGTCGCGCTGCCCGGGGCGCAGCTCGGCGCTGGGCTCCTTGACCATCACGCTCTCCGGGATCACCGCGCCATCCCCACGGCTGTTGCGGTAGCGGCACAGCTCGTAGACCAGGGTCTTGGGCACGTCCTTGATGACGGCGAAGCCCCCGGCCATGTCCCCGTACAGGGTGCAGTAGCCTGTGGCGAACTCACTCTTGTTGCCAGTGGTGAGCACCAGCCAGCCGAACTTGTTGGACAGGCCCATGAGTATGTTGCCCCGGATCCGCGCTTGCAGGTTCTCCTCCGCTACGTTGGGCTCGGTGCCAGCGAAGGCCTCCCCCAGCATTTCCAGGGAGGTCTTGAAGGCAGGCTCAATCGGGATGGTCATGGACCTGATGCCCAGGTTGTCGGCCAGCACCTGTGCATCCTCCCGGCTGGACAGCGACGAGTAGCGGGAGGGCATACTTACCCCGACCACGTTCTCCGCGCCCAGTGCATCTACGGCGACGCAAGCCGTGAGGGTGGAGTCTACGCCCCCCGATAGGCCGATAACCACCTTCCGGAATCCGTTCTTGGCCACGTAGTCGCGGGTGCCCGTTACCAGCGCAGAATAGACCTCGGCATTGCGAAGCAGCGGCTCCGCCTTGTGTGGGGCCAGGGTGAGGCGGCCGTCGGCCAGGGGTGTGCCCGAGAGCTCGATACGCTCCACCCCCGGCGGGATGGCCCCCACCTCTTTCCGCCGCCTGGGGTCATGCAGCCGGTGCCGGAAGACCCCTTCAACATCCAGGTCAGCCACCACCAGGTCCTCTTCGAACTGCTTGCCCCGGGCCACCAGATTGCCCTGCTGATCGAAGACCATACTGCCGCCATCGAAGACCAGCTCGTCCTGGCCGCCCACCAGGTTGGTGTAGGTAACGATGACCTCGTAGTCGGTGGCCCTGGTGGCCAGCATCCGCTCGCGGAAACCCCGCTTGCCCGCGTGGTAGGGCGAGGAGTTGATGTTTACGATGACCTCGGCGCCTGCCTGGCACTGGAGGCTGGTCGGCGGGCCAGGATACCAGATGTCCTCACAGATGTTAACGCCAATGGCCACACCGCTGACCATGAACACCGGGAACTCCTGGCCCCGGGCGAAATAGCGGTCCTCGTCAAAGACGCCATAGGTGGGCAGAAAGTGTTTGTGGTAGACGCCAGCCACCCGCCCCTGGTGCAGCACGGCGGCCGCGTTGTGGATGTCGCCCTCCGAGTCCACGAAGCCCACCACGGCCACGATGCCCCGGACAGCCCGGGCCACCTGCTGGAGGTAGTGCTGGTTGTCCTGGATAAACTGGGGCTTGAGGAGCAGGTCCTCCGGGGGGTACCCGGTGATGGTGAGCTCCGGGAAGGCCACCAGGTCTGACCCCTGGGCCTTCGCCTCCTCAATGTACTCGATCACTTTGGCGGCATTGCCCGGCAGGTCACCCACGGTGGTGTTTATCTGGGCTAGGGCTATCCGAAACTTTCGGGCCATACGTTTTCGGCAACTAGTATATCACTGCCCAGGCAACGCGAAATGAGCCATTGAGGTGGAACGCATCCCAAATCGGCACAACCCGAACAGTTGGATTATTCTGTCACACCATTGGAGTTGCAGGCGCGGTGAGAGCGTTCTCTATGGCTGAGAGTGAAGAGGGCGAAATACCGGCAGCGGTGCTCGATAACGCGAAGCTTGTCGCAAAGACAATTGGGAAGAGCAACCGGTTCTCCGTGCTTGTCGAGGTTGAACGGATCGGCCAGACCATTAGCGTGCCGTTGGTACAAGCGCGGCACGTCACGGTCGCAAGTGAATGAAGGCCCAGTACGTTGCGCCGGCGAGTGCGCAATTATCCCGCGGAACAACCGGTTGCAGCGGACGGCGCTTCGCGCCGTCGCTGACTTTGTCGTTGGGCGGCGCCCCCGAGTATTTGGAGGACAATGTGCCACGGGCCAATAGAGGCGACTGGAAGACCTGCTCGCGAGGCCACAAATACAGAGGGCCCGGTGGCTGCCCGGTCTGATGGAAGGGCAATCGCGACACCGGCGGTGCGCGCAGTAGGTCGAAGGGACGCTCTCCATCCACGTCTCGCACCTCATCCGGACAAGAAGGCGTTGCCTGACGGCTCGCGACTTGCAGGGTGAGCGGGACCAGGGCAAGAATAGGCCAGCCCCCAATCCCTATTCCTGGGGCGATCCGAATTGTTGACTGGTTCCAAGGTCAATGCTAGTATCCTCTCGAAGAGGTACAAACCATGAGGTTCGAGCGCATTACCGTAGACCCCCGTGTTTGCACCGGTAAGCCGTGCATCCGCGGGCTTCGTTTTCCGGTCTCACGCCTGCTTGGCCTTCTGGCTTCTGGAGAGACCAAGGAAGCGATTCTAAGGGCATACCCCTACCTGGAGGCAGAGGATATCGCCGAGGCTTTGCACTACGCTGCCTACCTCGCAGAAGAGGAAACGGTGGAATTCTCTAGGTGAGGTTCCTCGTTGACATGCCACTGTCACCCGGACTAGCTGCCTGGCTGGCGCAACAAGGACACAACGCTATTCATGCCCTTGAAATAGGACTGGGCCGGGCTCCGGACGAAGTCGTCTTGGAGCGCGCTCGGAATGAACAGCGAGTGGTCATCACGGCTGATTTGGACTATCCCCGGCTTCTGGCTATGGCGCAATCTGAAGGGCCTGGCCTTATACTCCTCCGAGGTGGAAACTATAGTGATCAGGAAGCTGTGGAGCGCCTGACCCGAGTGCTCGAAGCGGTTGCAAACGAGGAGTTACCGAATTCAATTGTTGTCGTTGACAGGGAGCGGATTCGCCGCAGGCGCCTTCCAATTGAACCAAGTCCCTGACGGACAGAGCAACTTCGGTTTACATGCCGCGACGGCGGACCGTCGCTTTCGCCGCCTAAGTTGATGCCAGAAGAGGCGGCGGTAGCACCATCCGGCCACTTGTGGTAAACTCTTACCCTCGGTGACAGGTTGTACTTTTTTTCGCGCATTCCCGCTGTGCTGGGCGCAGGCCCAGGCTGGCGGGCGCAGTCTCTAGGAGGAACTAACCTATGAGCATAGTGTGGGTGGTCCCCATCTCGGGCCTGATAGCCGTACTCTTTGCCTTCGCTATGGCCCGGGATGTGCTGCGCCGGGACCCGGGAACGCCCAAGATGCAGGAGATCGCCGGGACCATCCTGGAAGGGGCCATGGCCTTCCTGCGCCGCCAGTACAGGACCATCGGCATACTGTCAATAGTGGTCGCTGTAGTCGTCGGCGCGGTGGTCGGCCTGGTGGGTGGTGCGCTGGAAGTGAAAGACCCCCAGGGCGCCATCTTCCGCATCAGCGCTGGAGGGGTGGCCTGGCGCACGGCCCTGGCTTTCCTGGCGGGGGCCTTCTGCTCCGCCATCTCGGGGTTCATCGGGATGTACATCTCGGTGCGCTCCAACCTGCGCTGCGCCGCCGCCGCCCAGAAAGGGCTCCGGGACGCCATCACCGTGGCCATGCGAGGTGGCGCGGTGTCCGGGTTCCTCATCGTGGCCCTCAGCCTGCTGGGGGTCACCGCCATGTACTATGCCTACGGGGCCAAGCCCGAGCTGGCCCCCCACCTCATCGTGGGCTTCGGCTTCGGGGCTAGCTTCGTGGCCCTCTTCGCCCAGCTTGGCGGCGGTATCTACACCAAGGCCGCCGATATGGGCGCCGACCTGGTGGGCAAGGTAGAGGCCGGCATCCCGGAAGACGACCCCCGCAACGCGGCCGTCATCGCCGACCTGGTGGGGGACAACGTGGGCGACTGCGCCGGCCGCGGCGCTGACCTCTTCGAGTCCACGGCCGCCGAGAACATCGGCGCCATGATCCTGGGCATCCTGGCCTATCTCGCCACCAGGGACCCGGCCTGGGTATTGTTCCCCCTGGTGGTGCGCGCCTTTGGCCTGATCGCCAGCATAGTGGGTGTGCTCATGGTGCGGGGCAAAGAGGGTGAGAACCCCATGACCGCCCTGAACCGGGGTTACTTCATAGCCATTGGCTTCTCACTGGCGGGCATGGCCCTGGCCACCTTCACCATGCTGGACAACGGCTGGCTCTTCCTGTCGGGCGCCGTGGGCATCCTCACCAGTGTGGTGGTGGTGTACGTCACCCAGTACTACACTGAGCCGCGCTACCGGCCCGTAAAGGAGATCGCCAAGGCTTCCCGTACCGGGCCAGCCACCAACATCGTGGCGGGCACCGCTGTTGGTTTCGAGACCACCTTCGCCACCGCCGTGGTCATCGGCATCGCGCTGTTGCTCTCATACTGGCTGGGTGGCAAAGCCGGGATCGAGGGAGGCGCCGTGTTCGGCACCGCCGTGGCCACCATGGGCATGCTTATGACCTGCCCCTACATCCTGTCCATGGACACCTTCGGGCCGATCACCGACAACGCCAACGGCATCATCGAGATGGCTGGGTTGGGTGGGGCGGCGCGCGCGGTCACCGACAAGCTGGATGCCGTGGGTAACACCACCAAGGCCCTCACCAAAGGCTACGCCATGGTGTCCGCTGGTCTGGCTGCCTTCCTCCTGTTCCAGGCCTATATGGAACGGGCAACTAGTCTCCGCGTTGCCAAAGGCTTGCTCCCCCTCGACAAGGTGGACCTGGCAAAGCCAGAGGTCTTTGTGGCCGGCCTGCTGGCGGTGATGCTGGTGTTCCTGTTCTCCTCCCTGGCCATACGAGCCGTGGGCAAGACGGCGGGGGCCATCATCGAGGAAGTCCGGCGCCAGTTCAAGGCGGACCCCGGCATCATGAAGGGCACGTCTCGACCTGACTATGCCCGGGCGGTTGACATAACGGCCAGGGCCGGGCTCCGGGAGATGGTATGGCCCGGCGTACTGGTGGTCGCGGCACCCATTGTAGTAGGTGTGCTGTTCCGCCAGGTCGCCAGCTACGACTCCGCCATGTCGGTGGCGGCGCTGCTCATGGTGGGCACCATAGCCGGCATCATGCTGGCTTCCTTCATGAACAACGGGGGCGGCGCATGGGACAATGCCAAGAAGATGATCGAAGCCGGCGAGCTTAAGGACGAGAGCGGCAAGGTGCTGGGAAAGGGTACGCCGGCCCACGCCGCCGCAGTGGTCGGTGACACCGTGGGCGACCCCTTCAAGGACACGGCTGGCCCCTCCCTGCACGTGTTGGTCAAGCTGCTGAGCACTGTTACCCTGGTGCTGGTGCCCATATTCGTTTAGGCATCGCTTTGAGGGTGCCGGCGCGGAGGTGAGATTTGGACGGCTCGATCGGCGCTGGCACCCTGGCCCAGGTGGGGGTCCCGCTATCTGTAGTGCCGCTGGAGCTCGGAGGCGTACCTGGCCCCCACCCCGCGAGCGTTCTGGGCCAACCAGTCGCTCAGCCGGGTGCGCCCGGTGACTGGTCCCGCAGACACCAGGAGATTGGCCATGAGGCCCCTGATCTCGTCCCTGGTTATTATGACGTCATTGAGCATGAGGCTACCGAACCGGGCCAGCCACAGGCCCAGGTCGGGGGGGAGGTGCAGGACTCTGGCCCGGCTGCCTGCGGCACGGCCTATGAGCCTGACCAACTGGTCGAACGTGTAGGTCTCGGGGCCAACGGCATCAACGAACAGGTCCTCGGTCCGGTGTCCGGAATGGGCAGCTATCTGGGCCACGTCCTTCACATATACCGGTTGGACCCGGCAGTCCCCACGTCCAAAGACAGCAAACGCGGGAAACCGCCGGAGGTGCCAGGCGATGTTGTTTATGAGTATGTCCTCGAGCCCAAAGACTACTGTCGGCCGGACTATGGCGTAGGACAGGCCCGAGGCGATGATGGCTTGCTCCACCCGGCCTTTGCCCCGGAAATAGGGCAGCGGCGAGTCTGCTGAGGCGTTGGTGATGCTGATGTGCACGATCCGGCGCACACCGGCCTGCCGGGCGGCCCGGACCAGCGTCCCCGAGTTGGCGACGGCCGTTTCGAAGGTAACCCGGCCCCGGGGGAAGCGCACCCAGTAGGTGTTATACAGGGTAGTCACTCCCCTGAGGCTTTCCACTAGCTGGGTGGGATGGGCGAAGTCCAGGGGGAAGACCTTGACCCTGCCCCCGAAGGGGTCCTGCCGGCGGGGATGCCCGGTCAGCGTCCGTACGCTTTCGCCCGAGTCGAGTAACTGCCGGGTTATGTACTTTCCGATATAACCGAAGGCACCAGTAACAGCGTTCAAGAAGGTGGGATTCCTGCGTCGCAGCGTCATGGCCGGCTGCGCACGCCGCTATGGGTGCTCCAGAAGTTTCAACTCCTGCATGGGGAAGTGCCTGGGGTTTGCGGTAACCAGGCAAGCACCACGGCCCACAGCCACTGCAGCCACCAACATATCGGCCAGGCTCAAAGTAACTCCTTTTCGGGCGAACTCGTTCCGATATGTGCCTGCCCTTCGGGCGTCGTCTGCCCTTATGTCGTAGTAGGCCAGGTCCTGGAGAAACTGTTCAGCATGGGACAATTCCCAGGGAAATAGGCCAGAGTACAGCTCAGCGATATTGACCGCGCAGACCGCCAGCTCATGCCCATCATTTGAAAGTTGGGCCAGCAGTGCGGCGACCGGACGACGACCCTTGAGCTGGTCTATCAAGGCCGTCGTGTCTAGGAGGTATCTCGCCAAGGGTCCCGCTCTTGTTCACGCAGTTTCCTGACCCATGCGTACACGTCTTCCCGGGTGGCCCACTCAGGATGGTCCTCGGCAGACAGGATACCAGCCGTCTCGCGCAACGCCTTCAGCAACCGCTCCCTTTTGAGCTTGTCTCGCGCTGCCTCCTCCACAAAACGGCTGCGCTGCCGCTTGCCCACCAGGGCGTCTATCTCCCTTACCAACTCTTCCGAAAGTACCAGGTGCGTCCGCATGCGTCACATCCCACAGTGAAGTCCCACTGATGATACCACAGATAGTGGGCCTTCGCGGCGGACGAACGGAGTCAAGACAGGGACTGGTGGGGTTGGGGCTAACCGTGGCTGTTGAAGCCGCGGCGCAGTCCGGTTAAGGGCGCCTTGATCAGGTCCAATAGCCCGGCGCGGGTCTCGGCCTGCCGGATGAACAGCGCCGCAGCCAGCGCCAGGTAGATGCCCACAAAGACGTAGCGAACGGTGGGGTCAGGGAAAACCAACTGGACCGAGAACAAGACGAACAGGGCCAGCGCCTCCCGGAGGGAAAGGCTCATGCTGGCCAGCACGGCCAGGCCGAAGGCCGATTGGGCCGCGGTGAGCAGTATCTCCTCGGCCTGGCGCGAGTCCAGGGCCAGCGCCCCTGGACTGCCCAGGGACGCGCTGTATATGATAGGCAGGGTGCCGACCAGCAACGTCCACTGGTTAACCTTCGAGGAAACCAACGCGCCCAAGGCCTGAGACCCCTTGTTGGCCAAGGCGAAGATGGCGACCACCGTCAGCTCGGGAGCTTCCGAGGCCAGGGGAGCAATCCACTGCACCAGAATGAACTCGTCAATTTCGAACTGTCTGCCGGTGTGGACCAGACCATCAGCGAAGGGCTCCGCTGAGGCTAGTATGACCGCGGCGCTGAACCCGAAGAAGAACAGCACCAGGGTGCGACGCCACCGCGTCCTCAGCGCGCCCAGAGCGGCCGCCGGGCCCAAAAGCTCCGGCTGCACTTTCCCGGCCCGGGCGCTTGTCCACAGGTACAGGCCAAATAGGGTGACCAGGACCGCGCTGTCTTCCAGGCCCAGTCTCCCTTTCAAGGGGATCAGGAATGAGTACGCCGTAGCCAGGGCCAGGAAAGAGAGCGTCACTTTCTGGTGCTTCTCCAGGTGGACTGACGGTTGCCGGAACTTGAGCCACACCAGGAGCACCACCATGGACCAGCCAATGCCGATGAGCAGCCGGTTGCCGCCGGTCATGTTGGCGGTAGCGTAGTGCACATAGGTGGGGTCACTGGCTGCCCGCCAGGCGAAGAAGCCGTCCACGGCGTACTCGGGCAGAACGGCGATGAGGGCCAGCGCCGCCAGGGCGAAGGCCTGGGCCACGTCCATCTGGGCCGCCTCGGTGGCCCAGGCGAGAAGGAACGCGGCGGCTACGATGCTAACCCCGAAGATGGCCGATTGGGTAGGGGCGGAAAGCTCTGCTCCTGAGAGCCGGATGGCAATGGCGAGCAGGCTTACTAGTAAGGCCCCGGCTACCCATAGCCAGGGCCCTGTGCCGTGATATGGCTTGCTCATCGGGTGCTGTTGTCCATTGGTGAGCCGCCCACTAGTTTACTTCAGGCAGGGCATGTTCACAAGAGGCGTTTGGCCAGGCTTGACATCCGGCGGTGAGGAAAGCGAGAATGAGATGTAGGTAGTAAGGCGTTCCATGGTGTTGCGGGCCGCCTCATTACTCGGGGTGGCGCGGATGGAGGAGGAGTTAACATGGCCACAGTCCAGGCAGTCGGGCACAAGCACGAGGCACTAGTCCACGGGCACGGGCATCCCCACATAGTACATCACCTGAAGGGCGGCAACCCGGGCGATGTCGAGCATCTGTCCGCCATACATGACCACGATCATCGCCATTCTACCGTGGAGCATGCCCACGGCGCGCACCAGAACCCGCAGCGGGAGCACGAGCACGAGGGCCACATCCACGACCACGGCAGGTAGCCGGGCTTCCGGCTCCAGACTTCAGGCTTTGGACGGAGACAGAGATAGCCCGTAGCCTGTAGGGGCGCATGGCGTGCGCCCTACCGCCTGTAGCCCGTAGCCGGCCTACTTGATCAGCCGGCGTCTCATAAGCACCAGGGCCAGCCAGAAGGCGACGGCGCCTACGACGCCGAGCCAGACTACGTCTACCAACAGGCCCCAGGTCGCCGCGCCCCGAAGGGCTGCCCTCACCACATTGACCCCGTGGGTCAAAGGCAGCGCCCAGGCCAGCCACTGGACCACCTTGGGCAGACCGGACAGGGGGAAGAATACCCCACTGAAGAAGGACATGGGCGTGATAAAGAGGGTGAAGTAGTAGTTGAACGTGTTGATGCCAGGCACTATGGCGGTGAACACCATTGAGATGCTGGCGAAGGCGAAGCCGGTAAACACAGCGGCCACGGGCACCAGGACCGCCCAGGGCGAAGCCACCAGGCCAAACACGGCAAGGACCACCAACAGCGCCATTGCACTGAGCAAGGCGCGGGTTGCACCCCACAGTATCTCCCCGGCGATAACGTCCTCCACCTCCAGGGGTGTGGCGATGATGGCCTCGAAGGTGCGCTGGACCTCCATACGAATGAAGGAACCATAGGTGCACTCGAAGCTGGCGCCGAACATGGCATAGGCAGCGATGATGCCCGGAGCAATGAAGCTCAGATAGCTTTGTCCGTTGACCTGCCCGATGTAGGCGCCCAAGCCGAAGCCCATGGCCGCCAGCACGAAAAGCGGCTCGCCCAGGAAGCCGGCTGCCTCTGACCTCCACAGGCGCAGGAATACGTCCCCATCCCGCTGCCACACAAACCAGGCACGGTAGGACGGGCGGCTCACTCCGTTAGCCCCCGGCCCGTGAGGTGCAGGAACACGTCCTCCAGCGTGGCCGGGCGGTAGGTGGCGCCTGGCACCAACCCGATGGTCCGGTGCAGGGCTTCGCGGTCCCGGGCGAAGACATACACCGTGTCCTCCACTTCCTCCCAGGTCGCGTCACCCCGGCTGAGCTGCCCCACAATGGCGGGTGCCGCGTCCGCCGGGACCTCCACCACCTGGCTGCCCACGTGCTCCCGCACCAGGTCTGCCGGGCTGCCCTGGGCCAGGATGCGGCCCTGGTGCATGATCACCAGCCAATCGCAAAGCCGGGCAGCCTCCTCCATGTTCTGAGTTGACAGCAGGACCGTAGTCCCCTGCTCCCGGAGCTGGCGTAGCTTTTGCCATACCATGTGCCGGCCCTGCGGGTCCAGGCCGGTGGTAGGCTCGTCCAACACCAGGATGCGAGGCTCGTGGAGCAGGCCGCGGGCCAGCACCAGGCGGCGCTTCATGCCCCCGGACAGGTCCCGCACCGGGCTGTGGGCTTTTTCGCGGAGGTGGAACAGGTCCAGGACCTCGTATGCCCGCCTGCGGGCGGTATCCGGAGGCATCTCAAAGTAGCGGGCATAGACCACCAGATTGTGCAGCACGGTGAAGTCGGGGTCCAGATTGTTCTCCTGGGGTACCACGCCCAAGAGGGCCTTGATGGCCCGGCCCTGGGTGCGCACGTCTAGCCCGCTGACGTAGAGCTGGCCCGCGGTCAGCGGCGACTGGCAACACACCATGCGCATGGTGGACGTCTTCCCAGCGCCGTTGGGCCCCAGGAAGCCAAAGCACGTGCCCGCCTCCACGGCGAAGTCAATGCCGGCCACGGCCACCAGGGGGCCGAACTTCTTGAGGAGTCCCCGCGCCTCAACAATCGAAGCCATGTAGAAATGGTCCGCGCCCAAACGAAAAGGCAAGCCCCGATACGCCGGGGCTTGCCTTTTCAACCAAGAACGTTCTAGGCGCGGAGGAGGTCCTCCTCTGGCTCGCCCGCTTCCACCACCAGCCCGGGCCCCTCAACAACGCTGAAGCCCTCAGGAAGGGTGTCAGACTCCTCATCCATCCCCGGCTCCTCTTCCTCCTCCTCGAGACCCTCTTCCTCTTCCAGATCATACTTCAGCACGCCCTCGCGGGTATAGGCCCGGAACTCCTCGGGTCCCGTGGTCGGGAAGGACACCTTGCCCACCAGGCTAGGGTGCTGGTAGGTCTCCCGGATGATCACCCGGACCTCATGGTCGCTCACGCTGGTGACGGCGGCCACATAGCGGTTGCCCCCTTGCATGAGGCGCATCAGGCGGATGCCAAGCTTAGTCTCAACCTGCCCCAGATACTGCCCACCCGGAGTTTCCACCCTGAGCACACCGTCGGCAGCCGCCAGGCTCACCTGGTCACCCGCGAATACCTTGAGTAGCGTAGCCCGGTGCGCCAGGTTGAGCAGGGCGGTCACACCGGCCTTGCCCCTTTCCTCGATGAAAACCCGCGGGGAGGCCTTGACCGTGTCTTCCTTGACGGGACGCTCAGGGTCCATGTGAGCCAGGCGGCTCAGGTTCTTCTGAGCGATGGTGTTCAGAGGATCAATACCAAGGGCACGACGGTAGGCGTCTTTCGCCTCGTCATACTTGCCCAACTCGGTCAGGGACTTGCCCAGCCGGTTCAGGGCATCCACGTCGTTGGGGAACAGCTCCAGAATAGCCTGGTTGACCTGCACCGCCTCTTCCCAGCGGTTCTGCATGGCCAGATCTATGGCCTTCTGGATGCTACTCCTGCGTAGCTTGGCTCCTTCTTCCTGGTAGATGGTCATATCTCACCTCCAGTGGCCTTCCTTTCTCAAGATTTTTGATGCCACCAGGGAAAAGCAGTTTATACGCAGTCGCCCGGTCTGTCAAGTGCTTTTTACCGATTTCTTACACATGGTTCATGAACATGGAGGATAGTACTGTAACTTTAGTCACAAAGCTGGGGGACGTGGCCAGAAGGTTGTGCCAAAGCTGCCGACCCAAACGCCGAAAATCGGCTGTCGTCTAGATTCGGCTCACCAGCGCCAGCAGGGCGCCGCCTGCCAGCACCGAGGCGATCTGACCCGCGGTGTTGGACCCCATGGCGTGCATCAGTAGGAAGTTGGAATAGTCCGCTTCCTGGCCCACTTTCTGGACCACGCGGGCGGACATCGGGAAGGCGGAGATACCTGAAGCGCCGATAAGCGGATTAATCCTACGTCCTGAGAGGTAGCACATGGCCTTGCCGAAGAGTAGCCCCGCCGCCGTGTCCAGGGCAAAGGCCACCAGCCCCATGGACAGAATAAGCAGGGTGGTGGGCTTGAGGAAGGCGCCTGCCGCCATGGTGGACCCGATGGTAATGCCCAGGAAAATGGTGACAATGTTGGTCAGCTCGTTTTGGGCCGCCCGGGAGAGGCGCTCCACCACTCCGGCTTCCCGCAGCAGGTTGCCGAACATGAGCATGCCGATGAGGGGCGTGGCCAGGGGAGCAATCAGCCCGGTCACCAGGGTCACCGCGATGGGGAACAGTATCCTGGTAGTCTTGGAGATGGTCCGGGTGGAGTATGGCATCTGGATGCGCCGCTCCGCCTTCGTGGTCAGCGCCCGCATGATGGGCGGCTGGATTATGGGCACCAGGGACATGTAAGAGTAGGCAGCCACCGCGATGGGCGCCAGCAGCTCCGGCGCCAGAATGCTGCTCACATAGATGGAGGTTGGGCCGTCCGCCGAGCCGATGACGCCAATCGAGGCGGCCTGGTTCAGCGGGAAACGGAAGGCCAGGGCCAGCAGCATCGTGCCGAATATCCCGAACTGGGCGGCAGCGCCCAGAAGGATGGTCACCGGCCGCTCGAGCAATGGCCCGAAGTCGGTCATGGCCCCGATGCCAATGAAGATCAACAATGGGAAGAGCTCGGTGTCTATGCCCGCACGCTTGAACAGCCCCAGCACACCGCCCTCCTCCGCGATGCCGGTGAGCGGGATGTTGGCCAGGATAGCCCCCAGGCCAATAGGCAGCAGGAGGACCGGCTCGTACTGCTTGCGGATGGCCAGGAATATCAGCGCGCCACCCACCAGCATCATGACGATGTTGCCCGGGGTCAGGTGGCGCAGGCCGTCCAGAGCGGTGCCCAGGAGCTCCACTCAGGCGAGCTCCACCATGGTGTCGCCGAAGGCTACCGTCTGGCCCTCCTGCACGCGCACCGTGCGCACCACGCCCTCCGTGGTGGAGCGTACTGCCTGCTCCATCTTCATGGCCTCGAGGACGCATATCTCGTCGCCGCGGTGAATGTGGTCGCCCATCTTGACCCTCACGGCCAGGATCTTGCCCGGCATGGGCGCCTTCACAGCCCGGGCCGGCGGCGCCGCCGGTGCCGCCGGCCCGGGCGGGGGAGTAACTGGGGCTGCGGTCGGCGGCACGCGGGTGGCGGTGCTGGGGTGTGGCGTCGCTTCCTCCGGAGCCGGCAGCTCGACCAGGACCGCCTCGCCGTCTACCTTGACCTCCACCGGGGAACGCGACAGGTCACCCACCTCCACCCGGTAGGTCCGACCTCTTACAGTGATGAGATATACTTTCGCGTTGTCTACCATCGCCGGCTCGAAGATGACATCTGCTGACGCCGGCCCTGCACGCGCCAGGCGCTGGGGGCGAACGGCCGGGCCACGTTGTTGGGCCTGTGCTTCGAAGCGGCCAGGGCCACCGCCAGGCCTACGGCGGCCGCCAGGGCCCTGTCCTCGCCGGATGCGTCCATCGTGGTGACGCCGGATGACTGGTCGGGTGCGCTGGCCACCGGGCGCGGGCGGAAGGCCCGGTCCAGGAGCACTATGGCCACCAAGAGCACTCCCAGGGTTACGAAGACCATGGTCATGCCCAGGGCAGCTACCCACAGGCCCTGGCTCAGGGCCATGTCCTGAGCTTGCCGGAGGACGGCTCCGCGGGCACCCGGCGGATGCTGTCCAGGAACTGCGCTGAGGCTACGTCCCTTTCCAGCAGATAGGTGATATAGCTACGCAGCAGGCCCCGGAGCTCGTCGCAGACCTCCGGGGACAGCTTGGGCACCGCACCCAGGTCTGCCCCCGCCAGGCGCCTCAGGGCCTGCACACCGGGCGCGGACAGGGCACGGGTCACTGCCTCCTGGCTGCCACAGCGAGGGCACACCAGCCCGCCCCTGGCGGGAGAGAAGAAGCCTGGCAGGCGTTCCATGTCCGCCTGGCAGCCCAGGCAGTGGTACAGCTCGGGGCTGTAGCCCAGGGCCACCAGAATCTGCACCTCGAAGTGACGGACCGCCGACTCGCTATCCCCTTGCGCCAGCCGGTGCAGGGCGTGGAGCATAAGGTAATAGACCTGGGGCTGCTCCAGCCTCTCGGGCAGGAACCGGTCCACCAGCTCCGCCATGTACAGCCCCTGGCCGATCCCCTCCAGGCTCTGCCGCAGGGGCAGGAAGCTATGGATAGTGTGGGCCTGGGCCACCACGTCCATGCCGCCATACCTGGGCTGGGCCAGCAGCAACGAGCAACGGGTGAGCAGGTCCAGGTGTCCCCCGGTCTTGCTGCCAGGCTTGGCGGCGCTCCGGGCGACAGCATGGACCTTGCCCACAGTCGGGGTGAACAGCGTGAGGCGCAGGTCTGCCTCCCCCACCCGGCTCCGCCGGAGGACTACAGCCTCTACCTTGTAGGAATGGGGTATTTGAGTCACAAGAGTGAAAGCGACACAAGGAGCGGGATATGAGGCCCTTGGCAGCTCATCAGTCAGGAATTGCTATTCGACCCAAGAAAGCGTGCAACCTGTGCACGAAGTCGTGAAGGTAGGGAGCTGGCAGAATGGCTTTCCGAACTGCATAGCCATTAGAGGTCAAATAGTAAACAAAATCCACCGGTAACGAGAAAACCTTCTTGAAATCAATACATAACTTCGGCATGAGAGACTGGCTTTCACCTATCAAAGCCTCACTGAAATAGTGGTATCGCTCGTCTTGGTTCTGAATCACTCTCTTAAAAAGGTCGTGTCCCAGCCTGCCGCGAACGCGGATTTCCTCCGGTGGGAAGAGAGCGCAAAGGAAGACGTGTTCCAGTAGCTTGTCATCCCCAGTTTGACCTTGCCTTGCCTTGTAATCCCAGTCCAGGTCGCAATCCTGGGTAACAACAACCGCCAACGTGTGGTCAAACTTCTGTACTGGGGCCGTCTTGTTGAAGTCTATCTTCTCCTCCGCCGGCACCGGCCTCAGTTCAAACAAGCCCTCAAGAATCTCGCCTTGCCTTAAGCCAAAAGAGCCGGGGGACAGATAGGAGAAAACCACAACCTCAGTCTCCGGCTAGCGTCAGGGCGAGATTACGAGACCAGGACGCTTCCTCCGGCTCACCACAGTTGCATCAATGGTTTGAGGCTTGACTGGAGATCCAAGAAGCCTTGAAGGCTCATGGCTGTAGAACTCTAGCATGTCCCGTAGGGAATACAAGGCTTCACGTAGCCCTTGTTCGGGCATCAGCCCTATCATCACGCAGCCAAGGAACCGGTCCAGTACACTCTCACCATAGCCTTCTACCGCGATCCTAACTTCGTAAGTTGTCTCCAAAGCGGCGTGAACCACGACCTGACTACCATACTCCGGCTCTTGGAGATCACACAACCTCAGGTCCCATGGCATTATGGAGTGTTTCTGTGATTGCCCACCGGAAGAGCTTTCCAGCCAGCCGGTTGAACTTGTCCAAGATAGCGAAGGGTCCATCTATGCCCTCCTTTTCTTCAACGGCGAAGTCCGCGTCCAGTGCGTAGCAGTCCTCGCTGGTTTCGGGTGCTTTGACGAGGCCGTGTGTAATTGTCACCCTGCCTCCAGGAACGTCCGTAGTTTGGAGTACGACACGAGTATGCATTTGTACCACGCTGTCGGCCACATCCTCCGCGCCTAGCTCCCCGAGGAGGTGCGCTTTGAGGAGATCTCTCCACTTCACCCCATCTAGCCCCAGTGATCGGCGCGAAATCACATCCCTGTAACGCAAGCCGATGCGAGAGTAGAAGGCAGGCTGATAAAGCTCTCGCAACGCAAGCTCAGCCTTCTGCATTTCTGCTTTGAACAGCTCCCAGCGCGTGTACTTCGCCTCCCTTAGCGCCAGGAAACTGTCCGATAGCGAGATGAATCGCTGAGAATCCTTGGTCAAGAACCTGTGCGTGGCAGCCCCGGCGGGCTTTGGTAAGCGCAACTGCTCAAAGATGGTGGACAACTCTTTGGGCAACTGAGGGAATTCGAAGGAGGGCTCTTGCAGCTCGTACAGGGGGTATTCCCGTCGGATCCTGTCTTGGAAGCCGGCAACACCGTTAGCGCCGATTCTAAGGATTGTGGGGAAACGGAGTTGGCAAATAACCTCGACCAGAGGATTCTTCCGGTAAACAACGCGTGGAGACTCGGGGAAAGTCATCTCTTGGTGATCCCTCCGGTTCCCGCCACCCCTATCCTGTGGTCCTCCCTGGATTTCAAATTCGCCTTCATCTGTAGACCGCTGTTGCGTTTTATTCTATCCTTCAAGCAACGGGCTGACTAGTCCCTTCTGTCGCGATGCTGCACCCGCAACAGCGGATAAATCATCCCGACGATGAAGCGGGTCATGGGAACGCAGTTCGAGGGGGCTTTGGAGCACATGGCTAGAACGCCTGCCGGCCTTCCAGTGCCCGGGACAGGGTGACCTCGTCGGCATACTCCAAGTCGGCACCGGCGGGCAGGCCGCGGGCCAGGTGGGTGGTCCTTATCCCCAGAGGGGACAGTAGCCGCTGCAAGTATATCGCCGTGGCCTCTCCCTCCACGGTGGGATTGGTGGCCACGATGACTTCCTGCACGCCCTCCAGCCGGCCCAGCAGCTCCTTGATGCGCAGGTCCTCGGGGCCGACGCCGTCCATGGGCGAGAGCACACCGTGGAGCACATGGTACAGGCCACGGTAGCTTCCCGTGCGCTCCAGGGCCAGCACGTCCAGGGGCTCTTCCACGACGCAGATACGGGTGTGGTCGCGGGCTGGGTCCCGGCACAGGGCGCAGGGGTTGCCCTCAGTGACGTTCTGACAGCGGGAGCAGAACACCACCCGCTCTTTCACCGCCAGGATCGCCTCAGCCAGGGAGCGGGCCTGCTCGGCTGGGGCGCGCACCAGGAAATAGGTGAGGCGCTGGGCGCTCTTGGGGCCGATGCCCGGCAGCTTGTGGAACTCGGCCACGAGCCGCGCCAGCGGCGAGGGGGAAACAGGACCTAACTCCAACGGGTCTCCAGCTACGTGATCAAGCTGAGCGGATTATAGCATAGGCCTCCGGCTACAGCTCCGCCAGCAGGCGGCCGTAGCCCTTGATCGGCCCGCCGATGCGCAGCTTACGGCATACCGACCAGACCACCGCCGAAACTGAGGTGACCACAGGGACCTTCAAGTCCTGCTCCAGGAGCTCGATGTTTTCCACCACCGGGAAGCTGGCCCTGGGGACATAGACCCCATCCACGTCTGGCGCAGCGGCAAAGGCGTCCTTGGCCAGGCGGTAGGACACCGAAAGCGGTTGCTGGTCTGACTCAGTCAAGCCAAGCGCGCGGTTCTTGAGGCTGAGCACCTGAAAGCCGCTCTTCTCCAGGAAATCGCGCAGCATGGCGCAGAAAGTGTCATCGAAGGGTGCCGCCACGGCGATGCGTTTCATCCCCAGGTGCTGCATGGCCTCCACCGCCGCGGTCTGCGTGGTAGTAATCGGGATGGAGGTGATCTTCGCACCCTGCTCAATGAACTTTTGGTCGAAGCCAAAGCCGCCCACGATGACTGGCGGCGAGCCGCCCAGGACAATAATGTCCACCTGGCGCCGGGCCAACTCCCGGATGGCGTCGTCGGTGCGGGTCCAGGCCTGCCGGACCTCGTCCGGGGTCAGGTGGGTCAAGCCCAGAGGGTGGCCGATAATGCCCACGCCCTCGGGCAGCAACAGGTCCCAGGGGTAAGGGTCAAAGGTCTTGGGTGGCGCCAGGAAGCCAATCTTTGCCCTCCAGCCGTACGTCATGTCAACCTCCTTTGTCCGAATGGCCGTAGGGGCATGGCGCGCCATGCCCCTACAGATCTTGCAGCAGGCGGCCGAAGCCCTGGATAGGCCCGCCGATATTAAGCATGCGGAAAACCTGCCAGATCATGGCTTGGACGCTAGTGACCACAGGCACCTTGAGGTCCTGCTCCAGCAACCGTATGTTCTCTACCACGGGCACGCTGGCGCCAGGGATGTAAACGCCATCGGCGTCAGGCGCCAGTGCGAAGGTCTCCTTGGCCAGCCGGTAGGAGACCGGCAAGGGCTGGTGGGCCACGTCCACCAGGGGAATGTTCAGGCCCTTGATGGCCAGCACCTGGAAGCCGCTCTTCTCCAGGAAGTCTTTGAGCAGCCCGTTCAGCTCGTCCGTGAACGGTGTGGCCACCGCCAGCCTGCGCATGCCCAGATGGCGGAACGCCTCCAGGGCTGCCGTCTGGCTGGTGGTGCCGGGTATCGAGGTGAGCTCACTGACGCGCCATATGAACTTCTGGTCGTAGCCATAGCCCCCCACGATCACCGGTGGCGACCCACCCAGGACAATGATGTCCACGCGGCGGCGGGCCAACTCTCGGATGGCGTCGTCAATGCGCTGGAGCGCCTGCTCCACCTCGATGCGGGTAAGCTCGGTGATGCCTATGGGATACACCACGTGCATCACGCCCTTGGGGACGATCTGGTAGAACTGGTAGGTGGTGGTCTCCGCCACCGTCTGGGGCCCGAGGAAGCCGACACGCGCCCTCCAACCGTAGACCACGCTGACCTCTCTCTCGTTCTTATGTCGTTCTGCGGCCCGACACGTCGGGACGCAGAATGACACGTTGCTGCTACATGCCTGGGATGCCCAGGCCGCCCAGGCGCTGGCTGGCCATCTCCTGGGCCTTGTTCAGGGCCTCGTTGACGGCGGCCACAATCAGGTCGGGCAGCACCTCGGGGTCGGCTGCCGCCTCCGGCGAGATGCGTACCTCCTGGACGCGGGGCTGGCCCGTCATCACCACGGTGACCGCGCCGCCACCCACAGTCGCCTCCACGGTCATCTTTGTGATCTCCTCCTGGGCTTTGAGAATGCGGCTCTGGAGCTCCTGGGCTTGTTTGAGCATCTTTCGGTTTATCATATTTCCTCATTCTCCACGGGACGAGCGCCTTGCGCAATGGCCTCCTTGAGCATGTGCCCGCCGGCCTTGGACGGGGGCGGAGGGGCAGGAGGCGCTGCCGCCGAAACGGGCTTCTTGTCTTTGGGCACCAGAATGCATGACACCTTGAGGGGGCGACCCACGATTTGGGCGAAGGCCCCTTCAAGGGCCTTGCGCGTCGGGGGATCGTTCAGCGCCTTCTCCATCTTGTCCAGGTTTGCTGGCCACTGGAAACCCAGCACCAGGGTGTCGTTCTCTACTCGCAGCGGCTCGCAGGCACTGCGGAGCAACGCATCCACAGCTCCCCCGCCTTTGCCTCGCGTCGCCTCCGCCAGAGCGCCGTCTCTTTGTGTTATCTCTTTCCAGTTTCTCCTCAGCCATTCGGCCAAGTCGCCCGCCAGGGGCGCCGGTGCGATGGGCGCCGCCGCTGGTGGAGGGGCAGGCGCCGGTGGCTCCGCAGGGGCGCGCGGTGGTTGGGGTGGCGCAGCCACCGGGGTGGGGGCGGCTGCCCGGGGCTGGGCCGGCGCCGCAACCGGCGTACTTCCCGGGCCAACTGTTGCCCGCACTTCAGGCGCCGGCTCCACAGGCTCGATCAGGGACACCTCCGCCAGGGCCAGCTCCAGGGGCAACGGGCTGGGCTCCTCCGGCGAGACCACGACCCCGGCCAGGGTCTTGACCGCTTTGACCACAAGCTCCGCGGTGGTGGCCTGGGCCAGCACTTTCATGTCGGCCAGCACTGAGGCCTCCTGGGCCACCGCTACCTCGGCGCCGGCCTGCACCAGCATCACCCCGCGCAGGTACTCCACCAGCCCCCGGTGGAACTGGCGCAGGTCCACACCCTCCTCGTGCGCCTGGTTGAGCAGGGCCAGGGCCTGGGACAGCTCCCGGCGCAGCAGCAGCCTCGCCACCTCGTGGCTGCGCTGGTCAGTGGTGGCGCCCATCACCTCGGCCACCTGCTGGCTGGAAAGGCGCGTGCCATAGCCCACTACCAACTGCTCCAAGAGGTTCTCGGCGTCGCGCAGGCTGCCGCCGGCGGCCCTGGCCACGAGCTTGAGGCCAGCAGGCTCCAGCTCGATACCCTCCTCCACGCAAAGCTGGGCCAGCCGTTGTACCACGTCGGCCTCGGCGATGCGCCGGAAGTCGAAGCGCTGGCAGCGGGAGAGGATGGTCGGCGGCACCTTGTGCGGCTCCGTGGTGGCCAGGATGAACATGACGTGAGGGGGTGGTTCCTCCAGTGTCTTCAGCAGGGCGTCGAAGGCCTGGGGGGTGAACTGGTGGACCTCGTCAATGATATAGACCTTGCGCCTGGCCGCGTAGGGGGCAAAGCGCGCCTTCTCCCGGAGGTCCCGCGCCTCATCAATCCCCCGGTTGCTGGCCGCATCAATCTCCACCAGGTCCAGGAAACGGGCCTCGTTCACCGCCTGGCACATGGCACAGCGGTCACAAGGGTCCCCGTCCTGGGGGCTCAGGCAATTGACCGCCTTGGCCAGGATTCGCCCGGTGCTGGTCTTGCCCGTGCCCCGAGGCCCTGAGAACAGGTAGGCGTGGGCCGTCCGGCCACTCGACACGGCGTGTCGCAGGGTAGTGGTCACGTGCTCCTGGCCCACCACCTGGGAAAACGTACGGGGACGCCACTTGCGGTAGAAAACCTGGGAAGACATAGTCAGCCCGTCCTGGCAGGCCGTGCCCCGACGCCAGCCAGCGCCTCGTCCAGGCGGGCCAGGAAGCCGGGCTTGGCCTGGGGCAGGCGGCCCTCCAGGTCCAGCCGGTTGGAGAAATGGTCGCTCACGAACTGCGAGGTGACCTCGAGCCCAGCCACCAGTTCCCGCTCCTCGGCCAGCAGGCCCCCGGCGCCCAGCGGGTCGAACTCGCCCCGCTGCCAACCGTCGCACAGCGGCGCCCCTGGCTCCAGCATCAGTGTGCGCACCCGGATGAAGTCGGGGTCAATAGCGTTGAGCACCCGGGCGGTGCCCTGGGCATGCTGGAGTGACCGCTCACGCCCGCCCAGACCTATGATGACGTACTCCGACAGCGAGAGGCCCGCCTCCTTCACCCGCAGCCCCGCCTCAATGGCTTGCTGCGGCGTGACCCCCTTCTGGACGCGCTGGAGGACCTCGGCATCGCCGCTCTCCAGGCCCAGGTGAAGGCGAGACAGTCCGGCCTCCCGCAGACGGCGTAACTCCTCGGGCTTGCGGTGCAACACTGTGTGCGCCCGTGCATAGCAGGTCACCCGCTCTAGAGTGGGAAAGGCTTCACGGAGGGCAGACACGACTCGGGCCAGGTCATCCACGGGCATGATCAGGCTGTTGGAGTCCGCGATGAATGCGGTCTTCACCCCCTCCCTGGTGAGCCACAGGACGCCGTTGGCCAGGGCCACCTCTTCGATGCTATGGCCCTGCTCGGTTGCGAACTGGGTAACGACGTCCGTGACCCGCCGCAGGGTCTGGATATCTGCCAGCAGATCATCCACCGGGCGGAACTGGAACCGGGAGCCCTTGTACATGGAACAGAAGGTGCACCGGTTCCAGGGGCAGCCCCGGGTGGCCCGCAGCAGCAGGCTCCGCGCCTCGTTGGGCGGGCGGTATGGGGGCAACTCGTAGCGCACGGCGTCTTATTCTAGCATTTACACCGGCATCTCTCCTAGCGGCCGCGTAGGGGCGACCCGGCGGGTCGCCCCTACGGTTTGACCTGCGGGTTTGGCCAGTACAATGATGCGGCGCACCTGATCAGGCGTGACGCCTCATGCGTTGTTGGTCAACTCCTACGTCTTCCGGCCGCATAGCGTAGGGGCGACCCGGCGGGTCGCCCCTACGGTTTGACCTGCGGGTTAGCGGGGTCTTCTCCCCAACGTGAGGGGTTCTCGAAGACATACCAGCGTATTGCCTCCAGGTCCACATCGTCGCGGATGACGTGCTCGTAATAGTTGCGTTGCCACACCGCAGCGCCAGGCGTTCCTCGCGAGGCATTGATGCGTTTGGTGACGATAGATTTGAATTGGCCAATTATGGCGCCAACGGAACCCGAAACGGGCCCCGTAGGGGCGACCCGGCGGGTCGCCCCTACGCTTGTCACGCAAACAGGTACGGTGTCGTTGATGACGATGATGCCGTGGATGTGATTGGGCATTACGACGGTCGCATCCAATGTGACGTTGGCACGGACAGCGGATGCCCGAGCCCATTCATCCTCGACGACGCGACCGTGGTCATTCAATCGCATCTCCCCACCCACAACCTCTCCAAACAGGCAGGCCCGGTCTGCCGTGCAGATGGTCACGAAGTAGGCGCCGGGCAGGGTGTAATCATATTCGTGCAGTCGTATGGACCGGCGGTGGCCATATGCGTTGTTGGTCAACCCCTACGTCTTTCAGCGTAGGGGCGACCCGGCGGGTCGCCCCTACGGTTTGACCTGCGGGTTCGGCCAGTACAATGATGCCGTGCACCTGATCAGGCGTCACCGCCTCTGAGCGCGTAGAGGCCGAGGACCATGGCCATCAACCCTACAACCATGGCCAGCAGCCATGCCCCGCTGCCGGGCAACCGGCCTCCGCTGGGCACAACAGCCCCCACCACAAAGCTGCCCATCTCGCGGTCTATGCGGACCTGGTAGGCGCCCGGCGCCTGCCGGGACACGGAGAACTGGAGACTCCCCCTGGCCCCAGGGGCCAGGATAATGGTCTGGCTGGTCTCGACCACGCTGTTTATCCACAGGGGTACCACAAAGGTCTCGGCCTGCGTGGACAGGTTGGCGATAGTGGCGCTGATGTCCACCTTACCCCCTAGAGGTAGCTGGGAGGGGGCTATCAGCAGGTCGCTTATGGCCATCCTGGGGGGTGGTGGTTGGGCCTGCCCAGTGATGGCAAACAGCGAGAAGTGCGGCAGCACCGCCGAGTAGTACAGGTAATTGGCGTCCTCGTTTACCTGCTTGCCAGCCATGCTCACCCACGCCTTCTTGTTGGTATCAAAGACATAGAGCTGAATAGACCACTTGTGGATGCTCTTGTTCTTCATCCAGGCCTTCTCCACCTTGTAGGTCAGGTGGGCCGCCAGGATGTCCTGGGGTCGAAGCGGCTGTTGGGTCTGGCCCTGCACCAGAGTGATGGTGAACAGCTTGCCTGCCAGGACCCCCGGCGGGTCGCTGGGCACGTCAGCGGGCCGGGCCGGCAGTTCCTGCGCATCGGTCTGAATGTTGGCCAGTCCCTCCCGGAACTTGACCATGATCTTATGGATGGGGAAGGGGCTGCCCATGAGGACCGCCCATTCCCCGGAGACAGTCCTGATGGCGAGATAGCGCGCCCCAGACGGCGTGGTGTAGACCTGCACCGGTCCGGGCAGGCCGGCGGGGGGCGCTGGCGGCGTCTCAGCCACCAGCGCCTCGGTCGGTGCGTTGGGCAAAGCATCGAACAGCACCCTGGGCGGTATCTCGTAGAGCTTTTCGACTGTCATCTCGGGGAGTCGCTGGGTCAAAGCAGTCTCAGTCATGTTAGGGACGACCGTAGTCAGTTTGTCGGTAGCCATCTGCTGCATCACCTGACCGGCCTTATCCGGAGGCACGGCCTCAAGCACCTGGCCGGCCTTCTGGGGTGTAGTCCGTTCCACCACGGCGGCTGCTTTCTCCGGCACCATGTGCTGGACGACGTCAGCCGCTTTGGTGGTATTGACCTGCTCGATGACTTCGGCCGCTTTCTGGGGGACCATCTCCTGCACCACATCGGCGGCTTTGGCGGACGCCATCTCCTGAACGACCTCGGTTGCTTTTTGCGTGCTCAGTTGCTCCACAACCGCCGCGGCTTTACCCGAGGCCATCTCTTGAATGACATCCACCACCCTGGTGGTAGTGACTTGCTCCAGCACCTGGGCCGCCTCCTCAGGGGCTGCGGCCTCGATCTGCCGGGCTACCTCTGTGGCGGGCTTGGTCTCTGCCTCCTGCACCGATGGTGGGGGCGCCGGAGTAGGCGTGGGTGGCGCGGGGGTGGGCGTTGGGCCCGGGGTGGGCGTGGGTGAAGGAGGAGGCACGGGCGTGGGTGTAGCTGTTGGACCGGCTGAGACTACCAGCGGCGGTGTCGGGGTAGGCGTAGGCTCCGGTGTGGGCGTAGGGGTAGGCTCGGGCGTTGTGGTAGGCGTAGGCTCGGGCGTTGTGGTAGGCGTAGGCTCGGGCGTTGTGGTAGGCGTAGGCTCAGGGGTCGGGGTAGGCGTAGGCTCCGGTGTGGGCGTAGGCGTAGGCTCCGGTGTGGGCGTAGGCGTAGGCTCGGGCGTGGGCGTAGGCGTAGGCTCGGGGGTCGGGGTAGGCGTAGGCTCGGGCGTGGGCGTAGGTGTAGGCTCGGGCGTTGGTGTGGGCGTAGGCTCGGGCGTTGTGGTAGGCGTAGGCTCGGGCGTGGGCGTAGGCGTAGGCTCGGGCGTGGGCGAAGGTGTAGGCTCGGGCGTTGGGGTAGGCGTAGGCGTAGGCTCGGGCGTTGGCGTAGGTGTAGGCTCAGGCGTGGGCGTAGCCGTAGGCACCGGCGTTGGGGTGGGCGTAGTCACCGGCGATGGCGCCACTGTCACCGTCAGGTCCAACTGCCGGGCGTCTCCCGGCTCATAGCTGGTGGTCTGGTTAGCGTAGCCGCCCACGGTCCCCTGTGGCGTTACGAAGAAGCTGATGACCTGGCCCTCGTCGGCTTCCGTCCCGCTCACTATCAGCTTTGCTTCGTCCCCGCGAGACCCACCGTACTGTCCCGGGACGCTGACCAGAATGCAGCCCTTGTGCGCGCCACCTATGTACGCGCACACCCACGTGTCCACGGCCGCCGGCGAGCCGGCGATAGTGAGCGATCCCCAGAAGGCCGCCGGCAGCGGTGGAGCGGCGGCAGTCCGGGCCTCTATGGTAGCTCCATACCACCCCAGGAGGCCCAGTGCCAGCAACACCGGGACGAGACCTCGCCATGGGCTGCGCATTTCCCTGGCCGTCCCGACCTGTCGGGACTACCAGGCCGGAGTCATGCTGAATCCCGCCAGGCTGTCCGCTTGATTCATGAACACCCAGTAGCCCCGCCACCGCCGCAGCGACGGTATGTTGGCATTGTTCCACGCCCAGACCACTGCCTGGCCGTCAAAGGGCGGCGCCACTACCTGGGTGAAGGAGGGGATTTCCCCGGTGGGGACGTTATACAGGCTGGCCAGGGCCTGGTTGGCGGGCAAGGTAGCGGTCTCCGGGGGCAGCGCCATGCCCACCAGGTTCCAGCCGCCGCTCAGGTCCCTGGTGGGAGGCTCTGATATGGCCTGGCTCACCGCCAGCCGGACCGGGTGGCTGGTGGTGGACCTGACCACGATGGCTTCCAGGGGCGAGACGGTGTTCGAGGTCTGGGTGTTCGGGTCCGTCACCACCTGCACCACCTGCTTCCAGGACTGGCTGGCCGCATCGAACTTGTAAGCCACGGTCACCTTGGTCGGGTCCATCAGACCGTCCTGAGCGGAGGTGCCCATTCCGCTGGTGGCGAAGACCTTGTTTTTGCCCGACGCTGGCTTGAGCGGAATGGAGAGGCTGGACCAGCCCGCCGCCAGGGTCGTGCCCAGGGCGGTAAGCTCCGAGGCATCTGCCAGGGAGGCCGCGTCCCCCTTGGGCGCCCCCAGCAGCACCTGGGCAGCCAGGGTGGTCGTGTCCTGTTTGGGCAGGCCCAGCAGCAGGCTGGCCGCCAGCGTAGCCGCGTCGGACTGGGGCAGGCCCAGCAGCAGGGCAGCCGACAGCGTGGCCGCATCGGACCGGGGCAGGCCCAGGGATTTCTGGAGGGCGTCGCTGAGGGCCGCCTGGTCACCCCTGGGCAGGGCCAGGCCCTTGAGCACCGACTCGGTGAGGCTTACCGCCTCGCTGCGGGGCAAGGTAGCGGCCATCTGTAGAGCAGCCGCCAATGAGGCAGCCTCGCCCCTGGGCAGGGTGAGCGCCTTCTGTAGGCTATCGGTCAAAGCGGCCGTGTCGC
>JACPQM010000049.1 GCA_016190505.1 Chloroflexota bacterium
GATTACAGCCGGCTCATCCCGGAGAAGTTCCAAGCGCACGTCACGGTCCTGGCCGAGGACCTGGCCCGGACCCTGGCCGCCATGGGGCGCATGGCCCGGGACAACTCCAGCATCGTGCGCCTGGAGTGGTCCCCCGAATCGGGACTCCAGGTGACTGTCAAGGGCGAAGCCGGCGAGAGCGTCCAGATGGGGGTGCCTGGGACCTGCGACCCGCCGGAGCAGGCGGGGCGCATCGCCTTCAACATCAGCTACCTGGAGCAATACCTCAAGGGCAAGCAGGGCATGGTCAAGATCTCGGTCTACCGCGAGAGCGGCCCGGCCCTGCTCACCTACCATGGCCGGGGGGACCACGTGCTCATGCCCATGTTTGTCGCGTGGGACACCCCCTCGCCCTACCCTCCTGAGCCTGAGCCGGAGCCGGCGGCGGCGGCGGACACCCCGCCCAGCGTGGAGCCTCTGGCCACTGAGCCGGTCGACGTCGGGGAGACCGGAGACGCCGAGGTGGTCTACGGGGACACCACAACCGAGGACATCGAGGTGGACACGGCGCCCGAGGCCGCCGTATCTGAGGCCCCTTCGGCGCCGGCGGACATTCCGGTGGACACGGCCCCCGCCAAGCCCAAGCGCACCCGCAAGGCCAAGGCGGCGAAGGCAGCCTAACTCCCATATCGTCCCGGCCTTAGCCCAAAGCGAGCCAGGCTTCAAGACCTATTGGACCCTGCCCAGGGCGGGCGCGCATTCGGCAGAAATGGACGCGCCACCAAGAAGCAACCCGGAAAGCAAGCCCTTGCGACAACGTCCGTACCTCGCTTTGCCCAGGGCCGGGACAACTGCCTGGCCAGGGCAGCAGCTATTGTCTCACACCCTGGCGGCCCTTCGTCCTACCTTTGGAGACTGGGCTGTCGCCCTATGTGCTATCACTGTTTTGCCACAGGCGGTCGTGCCACTGCCTTAGCTCGGTGCCGCTCACTTTGCGGTATCTGGCCGTAGTGTCGTACCGAGAGTGACCGAGCCACTCCTGCAAGAACCGCATGCCTTCCCCGGAGTCGTCGGTCTTCAGGGCATGGACAGCGAATGCGTCGCGCAGCCGGTGTGGAGACACGCCGCGGGTGCGTCCGGTCTCGGGGTTGACTAGGCCATGCAGACCGACCTTGGCCGCGCAGTTCTTCACGATGCGCCAGGCCGTGTTGCGTGCAATAGGGAAAACCCGGTCCTGAGGCCCGACGGCTTCGAGGTAGCCCCGGACCATTGCCAGAGTGTCGCCGTCCAAGTGCAGTGTCCGTACCCGTCGTCTCTCCACCTCCTTGCGGACCACCTCGGCAACTGGCTGACCACAGCCAGGGCAGAAACGGTGCGCCCGTCCGAGCTGGGCATTGCACTCGGGGCAACGAAGACTGAGACGCTGCTTTAGATGGAGGATAGTGATGGTGCCCCGGGCCAGATCGAAATCGTGTGGCCCGAGCCCTAGGAGTTCCGAAACTCGGCAACCCAGACGGAAGAGGAGGCGTAACATCAGCCGGTCTCGTTGGCTAGGAGCCACCTCTTCCATGGCAGCTATGTCTTCAGGCTCGAGGTACACTCGATCCACGCCGTCAATGGGACTGGCTTTGGATAGGGCCGTCATTGCGTCGTCTGACATCGCGGGTCAGCGTCATAGGGAACCTGCGGTGGGCAACCTGTCTCTATTGCTTCCCCTACCCGGCTGGGACCCTGACAGCCAGGTGCTGATGGAGGGGAATCATCTCGGCGTCGGATCTTCCCAGACCCTCGTTTACCCCGGGGGCGCATTTGGCCAGCGGGGTGAAGCAGCCCGTCGCCAGATTGAGGCCCTGTACCGCCGGGCGAGGAGCCAGCCAACGCTGCCCGGGCAATCAGCCGAGCTAGGATCCTTAGCCCTTCGGTGACGGCAGCATGCTCGGAAGGCTCTGGTTGTACCTCGGTCCCAGGGTTCACACAAACCAAGATAGGCCGGACAGTGCGTCCTGTGTAGTGTATCTCGATTGACAATGGACATGGACATGATGTATATAAGTGCTATATAAGAAAGACACAGAGTGAGCCGTGCCACGAAGGAGAAGGCCTGCCATAACTACTGAGGACCGGGCCCGCTGGCTGGGGGACCTTGAGCGCGGCCGGGGTGTGACCGCTATAGCCCGAGCAGAGGGGCGGGACATCCGGGTAGTCAAGCGGCACATAGAGTTGGCGCTCCAGGAGCGGGAAGTGGGCTTGGCCCGCCGAGACTTCATCCGTGGCCGCCTGGAGCAGCACCAGGAAGACCTCCTTTCCCAGGTGGGACGTCTCAAGGAAGCCCTGGGGCATGGCCCGCCCCAGCCCCTGGCGCCCGGTGACGACCTAAAGCGCAAGATCCATGAGGGACTCAAGGAACACTTGCAGCGCATACCAGTGGCGAGGCTGGTAAGCGCGGTCCAGACGCAGATGGCAGGGTATTGGGAAGTGCGCACCGAAATGCTAAATGAGCTGCGACAGCAGGAGCAGCAGCTAAAGTCAACCGTGCTAGAGACCCTTTCCCTACACCCCTGGTCAGATAACTTGGTGAGAGCGATCGAAAGCTGGGCGTGGTCCGGCTCCTCGTGGGAGCGGCCCTACGAGGCCCGGATGCAAGACGAGGGTCAGGGCTATCATCAGCTCTGGGGGGAATTCTCTCTCACCCACCAGCCAGTAAGCCAACTGGACCTGGGTCCCATTGAACAGGCGCACAGGGCCTTGTGCTTACGCGCGACATCCCTGGTAGCCCCGTTGCTGGAGCGCGTGGGTCCACTGAGGGAATTGGCGGCTCGGGTGGTCGATGAACTGGACGTCTTCGTGCTGCGCCGGGTGGTGCCGGGCCGGTGTCGCTATTGCCCGGTATAGCGCTTGCGAACAGGGGAATGGAATGAGAGTAGGAGGACAGGCGTGAAGGTAGCGCTGTATGCCAGGGTCTCCAGTGAGCGGCAGGATGTGGACCTGTCTATTTCCGCCCAGCTAAGGGCGCTCAGGGAGCATGCTGCCCGGAACGGTTACGAAGTGGCCAGGGAGTACGTTGACGAAGCCGAGAGCGGGCGCACGGCCGCCCGCCCCGAGTTCCAGCGAATGATCGCTGAGGCGCGCCGCCCAGGCAGGCCCTTCGAGGCAGTCCTGGTGTGGAAGCACTCCCGTTTCGCCAGGAGCCGGGAGGACGCCATTGCATTCAAGTCCCTGTTGAAAAAGCAGGGCGTAAGGGTGGTATCCATAACCGAGCCCGCGGATGATACCCCCACCGGGCAGCTCATGGAAGCCATCATCGAGAGCCTGGACGAGTTCTATTCGGCCAACTTGGGCCAGGAGATCCTGCGGGGTATGCGGGAGAGCGCCTCCAGAGGGTTCTACGTGGTCCCCCACGTCCCTTTCGGTTACCGCCGGGTCAAGGTCGCCGACGGCAAGCGGGAGCGGTCCAGGCTGGAGCCCGATCCCCTGACTGCCCCCGTGGTGCGGCGTATTTTCAGCCAATTCCTGGAGGCCCAGGGTCTCATGGAGGTGGTCCGCGCCCTCAACTCAGAGGGTGTTTCCTCAGCCAAAGGGCTAGGCTGGAACAAGACCGTGCTCTACAAGCTGTTGGTCAACCAGGCCTACACCGGAACCCTGGTTTGGGGCCGCCACAGCCGGGCCAATCCCCCCGTCAAGCCGGTGCGGGTCGAAGGAGCATGGGAGCACCTGGTGGACAGGGAAACCTTTGACCGGGTCCAGGAACTCCTCCACTCTCGGGCCTTTGCCCGGACCCATCCCCGGCGGGCCGCCAGCCATTTCTTGCTCAGCGGCCTGGTGACCTGCGCCGGGTGCGGGAAAGCCCTCATCGGCCAGGATGCCAAGTCGGGCAGGTTCGCCTACTACGTGTGTGGCAGCGTCATGCGCAAGGGCGCCGGCGCCTGTGAGGCGCCCTATCTGCCCAAGGACAAGTTTGAGGAGCTTGTGTTGCAGGCCCTCAGGACGCGAATCCTGGCGGAGGACAACCTTAGGAGCCTGGTGGCCCTGGTCGCCGAGGAGATGGATAGGGCCGGGCCCGTCTGGCGCCAGCACCTGGATTCCATAGTGGCAGAGCTGTCGGACATCGGGCAGCGCCTCACCAACCTCTACGATGCCCTGGAGACAAAAAAGCTCTCCTTCGACGACCTGGCACCCCGCATTCAGTCGCTGCGACAGCGCCAGGAGCAACTGAGAGTTGCACGCCAAGAACTGGAAGACAAGGTGCGGGCAGGGAGGCGAGAGATGCTAGACCTGAAGATGGTAAGCGACTACGTGGAAGACCTTAGGACAGCCCTGGACCAGGGCTCCCTCGCCGAACGCAAGGCCCTTATCAGGTCCTTCGTGAAAGAGATACGAGTCACCCACGAACTTGCGCTGGTAAGGTACACTGCGCCCTTACCACCCAAGAACCCGGACGAAGACAGCATGGTTCTGTCTATTGTTCCCAATGGTGGAGATAGGGGGATTCGAACCCCCGACCCCGGCGATGCGAACGCCGTGCTCTCCCGCTGAGCTATATCCCCACCTGCGCCAATTGTAGCAAGCCTGGCTGAATGGGGTCAAGCTTGTTCCCTACGCCCTACGCCGGTCGGGTTAGGAAACCCGACCTACAACGACGGCTCGAACTCGTCGCGCAGGGCCGCCTCCAGCGCCGGCACCAGCCCCACCAAGTTGGGCTGCTGGCCGCCACAGGTCCAGTCGGTGTGCAACGGCGTGATAGAGATGTACTTCCGCTCTATGGCGTAGATGTCTGTGCCCGGCTCCAGCCTCCAGTCCGGCTCCGCCCGCTTGATCCAGTAGTAGGTGCGCTTGCCGTCGTGGCCCTCGGCCACGGTGTCACGATACGAGCGGCGCCCCAGCTTGGTTATCTCCACGCCCTGGATTTCCTCCGCCGGTACGTTGGGCACGTTGACGCTAAGGAAGGACTCCTGGGACAGACGGCCCTCAAGCACCAGCCGGACTAGCTGCGCCGCCAAGGGGGCTGCTACGTCGTAGCGCATGTTCTTGATGGCTGTCACCGAGATGGCCAGCGCCGGCAGGCCGTGGAAGTAGCCCTGGAGAGCGGCCCCCACCGTGCCCGAGATCAGGGCGTCGTGGCCCAGATTGGAGCCATCGTTGATGCCCGAGACTACGAGGCCGATGGTGTGGTCCAGCAGGTGGTCCAGGGCCAGGATAACGCTGTCGCCGGGCGTGCCTTCCACCGCCCAGGTGGGCACACCTTCCACTGGCGAAGGGACTTGCCTGGCGCGCACGGGCACATGCAGGGTAATGGAGGTGCCCACGGCGCTCTGCTCGCGGTCGGGGGCGCATACCACCACCTGGCCCAAGGGGACCAGGGCGCGCACCAGTGCCCACAAGCCCGGGGAGTGCACGCCATCATCGTTGGTTACCAGGACTTTCATGTTGCGGGCCTAATTTGCATACTTTCCCCAGTGTAGCACAGCACGTTCGCGGCACACGCCTGATGGTGCCGACCGGCCGGTCGCCCCTACGGGCCGCCGAGCGTTATGTTGTCAATCAGGCGAGTCTTGCCGATGCGTACGGCAAGTGAGACCAGCGAAGGCCCTTCGATGTGCTCCAGCTCGTCCAGGGTCTCGGGGTGGGCAACGCTGATGTAGTCGATCTGGGCCAGCGGCTCCGCCTCAATCAACGACACCATCTCCCGGCGCAGGCGGCGAGCGTCCCGCTCCCCGGCCTGCCACAGCTCCTGCGCCCAGCACAGCGCCCGCCAGAGCACCGGCGCCGCCTGGCGCTGCTGCGCGTCCAGGTAGGTGTTGCGGCTGCTCATGGCCAGACCGTCAGGCTCCCTAACTGTGGGAACCACGATTATGTCTACCGGGATGTCGAGGTCGGCCACCAGCTTCTTGATGACCACCACCTGCTGGGCGTCCTTCTGGCCGAAGTAAGCTTTCTGGGGCTGGACGACGTTGAACAGCTTGGCCACTACAGTAGCCACGCCCCGGAAGTGGCCCGGGCGCGAGGCGCCTTCGAGACGCTGGGCTGTCGGCCCAACGTCTATGTACGTTGTCGCTCCCGGCTGGTACATCTCGGACGGCTCGGGGTGGAAGACGACCTGCACACCGGCAGGCTCCAGCAGAGACAGGTCTCTGGGCAAGTCCCGGGGATAGCGAGCGAAGTCCTCGTTAGGCCCGAACTGGGTGGGGTTGACGAAGATGGAGGCCACCACCGAGGTGCACTCGACGCGGGCGCGTCGCGCTAGGGTGACATGGCCCTCGTGGAGGTATCCCATGGTGGGCACAAAGCCCACCGGCTCGGGCAACGCACGCCGGGCCTGGCGCATCTCCGAGATGGTGCTAACGACCCTGATCATGAAGGCGCAGGTTCCACTCGGGCACGGTTACCGGCTCCGAGGGGAGATGATAGGATGAATGCGGCTTTATGTCAAGCACCGGCGTGCCGTCCAGGGCGTCCAGCCCCTGCACCACCAGGATGTGCCCCCGCCGCTCTAGCAGGCGGACGACGCTGGCGCCGATGGGGTTGGGCCGGTACTGGGTGCGGGTGGCGAAGACACCCACCAGGGGCACGTCCTGCCGGTCCATGGGATGCAACTTGAGCAGCGAGCGCTTGTCCGGCGGCACCTGGTCGAGCCAGGTAAGCACCAGGACGTGGGAGAAGCCCTCGATGCCCTCCAGGGCCGGCGCCAGCTTCTGGTCGAAGACCAGCTCAGAGACCACATCCTCCCAGCCCTCGTGCTTGGGGCCAGTGACCGAGTTGTGGACAAAGCCAATTGGGGTGACGGTAACGTGTGCCATCTAGGTGCAGCTAAGGGGGTTCACAAGAAGTCGGCAAACTGCTCAGCGCTTAGATCTGCTTGTCTCAATATCGTCCGGAGAGTCTTGATAGCAAGCTCTCGACGGTGGTAGGGAACGGTAACCCTGCAGCCGGAGACTGGATGCTTGAGAATGTAGTGCCCACCACGGATACGGTGCACCTCGAAGCCCGCCCGGAGGAGCGCCTCTACAGCGCGCTTGCCACCAACTCGGGGAAACCTCACACTGCAACTTCTACGACGGCTTCCTCAAAGGACTCTTCGGCTGGGATTGGCTCCCCGTCTGCATCGAGGCTCTCCAGATACAGCTCAATGGCCTCCTTGATATTGGAGAGCGCTTCTTCCCGGGTGTCGCCTTCGCTGATGCAGCCAGGCAATACCGGGACCCAGACGGTATAGCCACCTTCCTCGTTGGTCTCCAGTATTACGCGGAACCTTCTCAGCATGGTCGCACCTCTGCCAGCATCTGAATGCCATTCTATCAGACAATGCGCCCTACATGCTTGGGGCCGGTGACCGAGTTGTGCACCACGCCAATGGGGGCTAGGGTCAACCTATTCATAGTGAGTCCACATTCTGATCACCTTGACGGTACGCTCGTCTTCGAGAACCTGATAGACCAGGCGGTGCTGGATGTTGATACGGCGTGAGCACGCTCCCGACAGGTCTCCCACAAGCTTTTCGTACGGCGGAGGGGTCTGGAACGGGTCGCTGCGGAGCAACTCAATCGGGTCATTGGCTTTGGGCTTCAGTCCAGCGGAGGCCAGCGTCTGGGCGTCTTTTTGAGCTTGACTGGTGAAGACGACCCTCCATGTCACCAATCAAGCTCCTCGGAGCACTCCTGGGCAGGGGTCTTCAGCCCTTCTCTTATGGACTCCCTCATGCCTGGGATTGAAAGCAGATGCAGCGTCTCCTGGATTGACCGCCAATCGTCTTCCGATATCAGGACCGCATTCGCCCTCTTGCCGGTAATGTATATGGGTTCATGGGACCGGGCTGCCTCGTCAATCAGGCGGTAAAGCTTGGCCCTGGCGTCCGTCGTCTTGAAAGTTGGCATCATAGTTCTCCCGGAAACCATAGCTATGGTACGGTATTACGTACGGCATGTCAAGGTGTCGGGGCAAAGCATCCAAGCATGATGCTCTTATACCTCCGCTGTGTGGCGGGATGCTTCGCCCCTACATCTGGACAAAGGCCAACTCGGAGACCACGTCCTCCCGGCCCTCGTGCTTGGGGTTGTAGCCTAGCTTCTTTCACATCGCCCCCGGCGCTAACTCTTCAGCGGATCGGCTGTTAACACCACGATTATACCATCTTCCACCACATACACAACCTTGAGGGGCAGCCCACGTAACCCACCCCGCCCCGGTCGGCCTCGGAACCGCCGATTGCGGCTCGCGTATCTTTTAGGATACAATGGCAGGGTGGTCGAGATCCGCCAGACCCTGGTCTATGCCCGGTGGTTCGAGAGCCTGCGGGACCGGCGGGCACGGGCGCGCATAGATGCCCGTATTCGACGGCTCTCGTTGGACAATCCTGGCGATGTGAGACCGGTGGGAGAAGGCGTGTCGGAGCTGCGCAACGACTACGGATCTGGCTATCGAGTGTATTTCGTGCAACGTGGGCAGACGTTGGTGGTCCTGTTGGCCGGCGGCGACAAGGACACTCAGGACCGGGATGTCAGGACTGCACTCGAGCTAGCACGTGAGCTATAGGAGGAAGGCTATCATGGGAAAGACCGAGACCAGGCCATGGGACGTGGCGGAGCACCTCGAAACCGTGGAGCACATGGCCGCCTACCTCGAAGCGGCCTTTGAAGACGGCGACCCCCGGCTCGTTGCTGCCGCGTTGGGGGATATTGCACGGGCCAGGGGAATGGCCCAGATTGCCCGCGAATCCGGGCTCGGACGAGAGAGCCTCTACAAGGCGCTATCGCCCGAAGGCAATCCGGAGTTCGCTACTGTACTGAAAGTGGTACGGGCGCTTGGTCTCCGGCTCCACGCTGTTGCCGCCACACAAGGTGACACAGAGCAGTAGGTGGTGGGTTTGCGTGGGCATCGGGACTCTTCGGCAATCCGTGAGTACGGCTTGAACAGGTTCACCCATTAAGTGAATCAGTGGCGCTTTCCGTCATTGCGAGGAGCGTACCGACGAAGCAACCCGCAGACGGTGCCATTGTTCCCGACATGTCGGGACTTCGCTGCGCTTTCAATGACGGAAAGAAATTCCTAATCCACGGTTTCTGGAGTCTTACGGTAATCTAGACAACACGAAGAGCGGCCTTGGCGGGCATTGGCTCGCGCGGGGCATAGGCCCTGGCAGGTTTCTTGCCAGCCGTAGGGATTTGGCTCCCCTGGCTAACGGCGCAGCGAACCTTGCTGTGGGACAGGCTTAAGATTTATCTTACCAAGCATTTCGGCCGTCTAACTATCCTTCTTACTTACAGAACAACACAATGGCAAGCCAGGGGTTCAAATTGGTAAATAACTCGGCCTTTTCCACAGTAACACAGCCAGTGCTAACGGGCCGGAGGGCCATGTTCTTGCACAGCTCATCTTCTAAAGCCTTGGAGTTCCCCTCAGCCACCAAGTAAACTGCCAGGTCAATCATCTTGGACTGAAGGGAGTGGCCCTCTATTTCAAAGACGTGGTCAGCACTTGAAAGGCTAATAATAGGGTAGCCAGCGGCCGTCGCCTCAATGCTAGCGAATCCCTGAGCACCCTTCTGATGCGGGCTAAGCCTCTCCACCCCTTTCAAGGAATCCCAAGGTTGGCCTTTTCTCTGCCAGAGGAGTGCCTCCTTGTCTTGGGTGTGGGGCTTCGCTTTGCCAAGAACCTGCTTACCAGGGTATACAAGCAACTCCCCTTTGGTTAGCTTCCCATGCATTTCCCCGCCGGGATGATATGAGTCATGCACATCTATCGGAGATGCCGTTGCCTTGTACGTCAGCGGGACAAGGTACAGTCCTTTCTTTGTGTAAGCTAACTGGCCAATGTGATACCTGCCAGAGGGCAAATTAACCACGATGTCAACCATAAGTTGGTCTGGTGTCGCTGTTTTCAACTCTATGGTAACGATGTTCATCATGAGCTTCGCCTCCTTTCCCACGCTCCCCACCGTTAGCCCGGTACAATCAAAGCTCCCCGGACCGAACTTGAATCGCCGCTAGCTATGCTGTTCCTGCCAGCTCCGCCAGCAGCGCCTCGTCCATGGCGTAGGAGTGTTTCTCGGTGGGGAAGGTGCCAGACTTGACCTCGGTGGCGTAGTCGGTCACCGCTTGGCGGATGATGTCGCCCAGGCGGGCGTACTGCTTGGCGTGGCGGGGGACGAAGTCGGGGAACAGGCCCAGCATGTCGTTGACCACCTGGACCTGGCCGTCGCAGCCAGGCCCGGCGCCGATGCCGATGGTGGGTATGCCCACCTTTTGGGTGATGAGCCTGGCCAGGGAGAAGGGCACCGACTCCAGGACTACGGCGAAGGCGCCCGCCTGCTCCAGGGCCTGCGCATCCTTGAGTAGCTGGGCCGCCGCCTCGGGGGTGCGGCCCTGGACCTTGAACCCGCCAAGCTGGTGGATGGACTGGGGGGTGAGGCCAATGTGCCCCATGACGGGGATGCCGCACTCCACTACCCGGCGCACGGTCTCCGCCATGCGCTCTCCTCCCTCCAGCTTGACCGCCTGGGCATTCCCTTCCTGGATGAAGCGGGCGGCGTTGCGCAGCCCCTCGCCTACGGACACGTGGTAGGTCATGAAGGGCATGTCGCCCACCACCAGCGCCCGCTTGCAGCCCCGGACCACGGCCCGGGTGTGGTGCAGCATCTCCTCCATGGTCACCGGGATGGTGGAGTCATAGCCCAGCACCACCATGCCCAGGCTATCGCCCACCAGGACCAGAGGGATGCCCGCCTCGTCTACGATCCGGGCAGTGGAGTAGTCGTACGCCGTGAGCATGACGAACTTCTCGCCCTTCTGCTTAAAGGTCCGTATGTCGGCTATGCTAACCCGCATGACCACCTCCCTGGTTCGTCATTGCGAGGAGCGGAGCGACGAAGCAACCCACAGACCGTGCTGAGGGTCCCGACATGTCGGGACTTCCCTCCGCTCGCAATGACGGGATACATTCCCCCAAAGGTAATGCAAAGATGCTCAGCGCTGCTGTACTAGGTTGCTAATCAACAATATGCGGTGGGGTACGCACTTCCGCGGAGACAATGGCGTTGTTGCTGTCCACGAACACTACCTTAGGTTCCGCAACCCTGGCAGCCGACTCGTCCAGCGGGTGGTAGGTGATAAGGATCACCGTGTCCCCCGCGTGCACCAGCCGGGCGGCCGCGCCGTTAATGCCGATCATGCCCGAGCCTCGCGGGGCGGGGATAGCATATGTCTCCAGACGGGCGCCGTTGTCTATGTCCACCACCTGCACCATCTCGTAGGGCAGGATGTCGGCGGCCTCCAGCAGGGCGGAGTCAATGCTGATGCTGCCCTCGTAGTGAAGGTCGGCCCGGGTCACCTTTGCCCGGTGGATCTTGGACTTGAGCATTGTGCGCATGGTCACCCCCGAAGATATGTTAGTCGGCCTCCAGGCCAATGCGTTGGGACAATGCCTCGAACTGACTCAGGGTAGCTTTGGATACCTTGGGGTCCCGCAGGGTTTCTCCGAAGAAGTCCTCCAGCAGGCCATGGGGTCCCTGGGAATGGGCGGACGCGGGAGCCTTGACATAGCTGCGCAACGCCTCCGCCGCCTCCTCAATCACGGTGCGCAGGGTCTCGGCGCCCTCGGCCCCGAGGCGCAGCAAGGGCGACTGGCCAGTCGCCCCTACAGGGGCGGACCTGAGCCGGTCCAGCTCCGCTTGCAGCTCGTCCATACCCGGGTCCTCCACCGAGACCATGGCCACACCCCGCGCCATCATCCCGGACCAGGCGCGGTGCAGGGCCGCGGCCTGGGACATAGCCCGCACCTCGGCCTCCGCGCAACGCATGAAGTAGAAGCCCTCACTTGACCAGAACATGGCTCACTCAGCCCCCAGCAGGGCGCATAGTTGCCTGGCGCGTTCCTGATCGAGGCGTCCTTTGGCCAGGGCGATAGGCACAGTCTGTTTGCCCAGCTCGCGGTATGCCGGCAGCAAGTCCGGAGCGCGTATGGTCAGCGCACTTAGATGTTTCTCGATGGTCCCCAGGTCGCCTCGAGCGATGGGGCCGGTCAGGCAGTTGGGCAGCCCCACCCTCTCCAGATTGTTTACCGTGCCCTGGATCAGCGGGAGCAGCGCTCGCAACGCCTCGTCTCGGGAGACGCCGAACTCCCCCCACAGGTCGGTGGCGAGCTTGGACAGCGTGACCAGGTAGTTACAGGCAATGACGGCAGCGGCATGGTAGAGCACCTTGTCGCCCGCCCCCAGCACCACCGGCGTCCCCTCCAGGGCCAGGGCCATCGCCCTGAGGGTCTCCAGCAGTCCGGGGGTGCTGGCTTCCAGGGCGAGGGTGGACCGGGGGAGGTTGCGCAGCGCCTGCTCCACGCTGGCGAAGGACTGGAGGGGGTGGAAGGCGCCCACGTCAGCCCCCTGGCGACGGGCGGCGTCGAGCACATCGAGGGAGTCCGAGCCACTACAGTGAACCACGGCCTGTCCGTTCTGCCAGCGCAACTGTGCGGCCACAGTGCCGATGGCGGCGTCGGGCGTGGTGATGAACACGAGGTCGGCGGCTGCGGCAGCCTCCTGAAGCGAAGGATAGGTGCGGCACCCGGGCACCCGGTTGGCCAGGGCTAGCGCCGAGGCTGGGGACCGGCTGGCCGCCGCCACCACCAGGTAGCCTTGCTCCGCCAGGCGCACCGCCAGCGCCGTGCCCACCGTGCCCGCGCCGATGAAGGCCAGCCTGGGCGCCGCCCTGAGCTTGCCGAAGGGCAGCCCGGCCACTGTCGTTCTGGTCAAGCCGCGGCCTCCAGCCACTCACGAGCGGAGGGTATGCCCCCCAGGCCGGGCGCCAGCCTTACGGCCCGCACGATGGCCTCGGCCACCACCCGGGCGGCCACCGCGCCCAGGGCCATCAAGTCCACAGGACCAGTCCTTCGGGGCAGCGCCAGGCAGAAAACGACATCGCCGTCCAGCATGGTGAGGGCAGGACGCACGGCCTGGGCCACGCCAGCGCCAGCCATGCGGGCCAGCCAGTACGCTTGTTCCCTGGTCAAGGGGGCATCGGTGGCCAACACCACCAGCGTGGTGTTGACGCCCCACTGGGGTAGCACGGCCTTCCCTTGCTGGAGCAAGGCGACCGAATCGGCAAACCCGCCCTCGGGCGGGCGAGGGCCAGCCACTATGTGCCCGCTATCTGGGTCCACCACGTGTCCGAAGGCGTTGGCCACGACCAGCGCCGCCAGGCGGGTGCCGTCGGACAGCGTGGCGCTGGCCGAGCCCAGGCCGCCCTTGGTGGCGCGCTCGGGTCCCAGCGCCTTGCCCACCGTGGCGCCGGTGCCGGCGCCCACGCTGCCTTCGGCCACCGCCGCAGCCGAGGCCCCCTGGCATGCCCGGTAGCCGTCCTCGGCGCCGGGCCGCACCCTTGGGTCCCCCAGGGCGAGGTCGAAGACTATGGCCGCGGGCACAATAGGGACCTTCGCCACCTTCGTGTCGAAGCCGATGCCCCGCTCCTCCAGATGGCGCATGACGCCGGAAGCCACGTCCAGGCCAAAGGCACTGCCGCCACTGAGAGCGATGCCGTGCACGCGGCCCACCAGGCTCCCCGGGCGCAACAGCTCCGCCTCGCGGGTGCCCGGCGCCGCCCCAGCAACATAGGCGCTGGCGACAGCCCCTTCCGGACACAGCACCACGGTACAGCCAGTGGCCGCCCTGGTGTCCGTATGATGGCCCACCTCGATGCCTGGTATGTACGCGATGCTTCCCATCAAAAAGAAAGCGCCCCCCAGCAACGCCGAGGGGCGCCACACACACTCAGTACTCCCCGTCTCGGTCGTTACCGATCCAAGCGGCACGGGCTCCGGCTCCGAGAGCCCTTGATGCAGATAGGTAACCACACCCGGTGGCCAATGTCAAGGGGTTTAGCGGTCCAAAATCCGCCACCTGTTATGTCTACCCGAACGGACGGTTTTCCCACCGAGATGGAACACCAACGCGTAGGGGCGACCGGCCGGTCGCCTCTACGGTTTGACCGGCTGTCGGGGTGTGCCCAAGGCAGCGGGTTTTCCAGGTCTTCGTTTTTGATGGTGGATCAAGGCGGTCCTCAGGCTACAGGCTTCTGGCTACGGGCTGGAACCGACTTGATTGTCAAGGCAAGGGGAGGGGCCTGGTCACCGAGTAGGTGTTGCCAAAAGTGGGCATGTAGCAGGAGTGCTTGCCGGCCCCGCCAGCCACGATCACCATCAGGTCCCCGGCGCCGCGGGTGAGCGGCAGGCGGCCCTGGACCTCGAAACGCTGGTGGCGCCATTCAATGTCCCCTGGCGAGTACCACTTGATGGGCACCTGGCTGTTCTCGTAAAGGAACTCCTTGACCTGCGTCTTCGAGTAGCCATCCCGGGCGATGGTGTGGGCGTGCTCGGGGCCGAACGCCACCAGCGGCTCCCCGGAGAGCATGTGCGGATTGTTGCTGCCCGCCACGCACATGCTCCCAGCCACCATCATGAGCACCCAGTAGCCCTCCCTGTTGTACTGGTCGCTCATGTTGTGGGGCGCCTCGCAGGCAGCCACGGTTACGGTGGAGGTGTCCGGGGCAAAACCGCGCTCCACGTGGAGCGGCTCCCACGGGCTGTCCTCCTCGTTCTCGGCGACGCAATAGGTGTATTTGCCCGGGTGACCCTGGGTGGCCTTGTCCCCCACACCTGGCAGCCCGCCGCCCAGGTTCACCAGGCACAGGCGCAGCGCCCGCCCGATGGTGGCGTTGGCCCGGTTCCCCTGGCCCAGGCAGTTGGCACCGCTGTTCATCTCCAGCCGGCGCCTGACGGGGCCATTGACTATGACCAGAGGAGCGCACGGGTGGGTAGTGGCCTGGATACCCATGAGGTTGAACCGTTCCTCGGCCATAGCCTCCAGAGCCGTAATAACGACCGGCATGTACTCCGGAACACAGCCGGCCATGACCGCGTTGATGGCCACCTTCTCTATGGTGGCCTCCGCCCAGCGGGGAGGCAGCACCGCCACTACTTCCTGGGAGTCGCGTGGCGTGCCCCCGAGCATGGCCAGCACGCGGTCCTCCGTAGGCGGAACAATAGGCAGGCCGTCCGTCCAGCCCCGCGCGTAGAACAGACGATTGACCGCCTCCCAGGAGTCGGTTACCCTGATCTTCTCCGCGGTAACCGAGGCCATGTTATCTCTCCAGGCTCAGCCATCGGGCGGGGTTGACCCGGACCATCAGCTCAATCTCTTCCGGGCTAAGGCCAGCCCGCAGCAAGACAGCGATGCCCATACGCAGAAGCTCTGGGGCCGGCGGCAGCCAGTCCTGGCCGCCGTCGCTGCTCAGCACCACGCGCTCCGCCCCCAAACCCCGCACGGTGGCGGCGAAGTCCGCCGGAGGGACACGCTGCCCCAGAGGCATACAGACCATGAAACACAGCTCTAACAACGCACCCCCGTCGGCGAGGCCTTTCAGCTCTTCCACGCTGAGATCGGGGACGGAGCCCGAAAGCAGGGGATGTGTGATTAGCAGCGGAATCCCCAGACGCTTTGCCTCCCGGCACAAAGCGATCACTTCAGGCCCCGACACGTGGCCAGTGGCCAATGACATGTGGTGTTCCCGGGCTATCTCCAGTATCTGGCCCACCTCCGGGACCAGCTTACCCCCTGAATCAAGCAGGGAGATACCAACACTGTCGAGGCCTTTCTTGCGGAGGTGCTGGGTAGCGGACTCGGTGGGCATCCACAACACTCTCGCCCCCAGGCCAGCAGAGACTTCCACCGCCGCCGGATTTAGGCCCCCCACCTCCTCATTCAAGGTGAGGCTGCCAAAGAGCTCCACATCGCTGACACTGCGGCGCGCCAGAGCGACCACCGGGGCAGTAGGATAGGTGTGGCTCTTCACCACCACGCCGCCCATGCCCAGGCCCCGAGCATACTGGGCCATTTCGGCTGTGTCCATCCGGCGCTCGCGCTTGCCGTCGGGGCCGGCGTGGGCGTGGACGTCAATGGCCCCCCGAATGAGTCCGTCTACCGCGCTAGACATGGCTCACCTGAACTTGGGCCGGTAGCGGACCGTGCCCCTGGACGGCGGATAGCGCCCCTGGTACTCCCTGGCCAGCACCTCTGCCGGTGAGGTAAGCACGTGGACTATCTCTTCCACAGCCTTGTGCGCGGTATCCTTGGTCCACTCTTTGGGCCGGTCACCCAAGGGATGAGGTATCAAGACGATGGGCAATCCCGGGTAGCCCAAGCCCGCCGCCTCGTCACGGGCCAGGGCGCCGAACTCCTCGGTGCACACGGTCGCCACTGGGATTCCCCTGGCTTCCAGTTGGGCGGAGTCGTGGACACTCCACGACGTGCACGACCCTCAGTCCCCCACACCATTGACTACGGCATCGCAGTTGGCAGCCAGCTCTTCAAGCAGACCCTCGAAAGCGGCGCCGCTGGCGCTGGTCTTGCTCCAGTTGACCCGGGCACTTGCGGCGGGCCGGCAGCGCTCTGACACCAGGCGCTGCAACTCGGCCAGGAACACGTCCGCGTTGGGCTTGCCGTTCCACAGGAAGCCAACCCGTTTGCCTTCCAGGGACTCAGGTCTGGGCGACAGGGGCTTCTCCACCGGATGCCCTACGGCGGTGGGGTCAAGAACGATGATAGTGCGCTCGGCCATGTCTCCTCCTAGTCCTATGGCGAGGGCGGACAGCCGCCCGCCCCTACGTTGGCTTGGCCAGGGCCTCGCGGAACCGCTTGGCGTAGAAGGTGTCCCGGGCGCGAATCTTCGTGGCGAAGTCGAGGCTGAAAATGTGGGTCTCGTCAGGCTGGATGTCCACCACCGCAAATACCGGCCCACTCTCACGCAACAAGCCCGGCAGCTCCAGGTCCCAGGTCTCCAGGTCGCTGTAGCGGTGCAGGCGAGACAACCCCACACCTCGGGCGATTGACAGGAAGTCCAGATGGTCAACGTTGGGTATGGTCTGGCCGCCGGTGGTCTCGTACACCCTGTTGTGCATTATGAGTTGGTAGAAGTTGGGAGGAGCCGCCGTAGCTATGGTGAGCAGCATCCCCAGATTCATACATAGAGAGCCATCCCCCTCCAACACCACGACGCGCTTGTCGGGGCGGGCCAAAGCCAGACCCAGGCCGAAGGTCGAGCATTCCCCCATGGTGCGCACTGACGAGAAGTTGTATTTGCTGGGTGATATCTGGTGCCATGCGTAGCTGCTCTGCCACGCGGTGAGGACCAGCTCGTCCGTGCGGTGCTTTGCCAGGGCCTTCAAACACTCAGTGCGCTTCATGGACATGACTTGCCTCCTACCAGCGCAGGACCAAGGCTACAGGCTGGGTATTGCCCTCGGTCTCAGCCATCGCTTTCCTAATGAGGTTCAGGTCATCGGTAGTCCACACTTCGTAGTACGGTATCTTCAGCGCTTGCAGGAGCGCGACGGAATGGCGCCCCCGCTCCGGGTCCAGGGCGGCCCGCTCCGGGGAGACTCCGGCCTCGCTGACCAGCACCAGGAAAGACGATTGGGTCCTCAGGGCGACGCCCAGCAGGCTGTCAATGGAGTTGTACAGGCCCTTGTAAGAGCAGAGCAGCGCCGACCGCTTGCCCCCGTAAGTGATCCCGCAGCAGACGGCCATGCCCTGGGACTCACGGGCCACCTGCACAACCTTCATTCTAGAGCCTTGGAGGAGGTCACGAAGGAGCTGCTCGTACGGTGACTCGGGCAACGTCACCAGGTACTCTATGCCCGACTCCTCCAGGGCTTGCCTTACCGCCTCAGACGAGATCTTGTCGCTGACCTCTGGGACGTGCCCCGGGATGTCAATGACCCTCATATTCCTGCCCCTTTCAGTGGACAACCAGCCCCTCTATTCGGTGCCTGAAACGCCGATATGCTAGCGCACCCATCCGGAACTGTCAATTGCGCAACGACGGGGCACTCGCGAATCAACACTTGGGTCTGGTTTCCCAACCCGATCGTACCCCAACTGATCGGCGATTTGCAGCTTCGACAGCTCAACGCGCGGAGGGACCAGATTGGCGAAACTGTATAGAGCTATGCCACTAGCCAAGCCGCCGGAATAGTGCTATAGAAGCATTATGGGGCAACCAGGGTATCTATCTGGCATATGTTGGGTGTGCCCGGGCCTGGACATCACGGGACAGGGATCATCGGGCGAGAGGAGGCTGTCATGTCTGGTCGTAGTCAGTTCCGAATGAGGGTGCGTCGCTACCGCTGGCCCGCCCGCCTTGTCGCTCTGGCCATGCTCAGCGTGTTAATAGGGACTGCAACAGTGGCAGCGGCGTTTGCCGGCATCGCCAACGTGCTGCCCATCGGCTTCGAGACCGAACTCAAAGACGGCACTCCCCAATGGTTCCTGGTGATCAACCCGGCCGAGGGCACTGAGGCGCCGGACTGCCCGGACGGCGCCCTGAAGGTGACCATCCCCATGTTTGCCCTGGTACGCTCCCAGCCGGCGGTCTATGGGACTACCCTGGGCACAAGCGAACAAGGCCAGATCATGTGCGTGCTCTCGGTCAACAACGACGGGTGGTCGGAAGTGCGCTGGGGCAGCGGACAGCCGGGCTGGGTCGAGCCGGGCACCTTCCGAACTGTCAGAGTGCCGGTCGCTGAGGGAGCAACCCAGGACTCAGAGGCTGGCCAGGACGCACCCCAGACTCAACCCACGCCAACCCCAATACCCGCTGCTCCACCCCCTGCTCCTAGCGGTGGCATAATCGGGGGCGGGGGAGTAGTAGTCTCCCAGTCCCTCACCGTCAGGGCGGGCCAGGTGATGGGGGCCAACGGGTTGGTGACGGTCAACGACGAAGGCAGCGCCTTTACGGTGGCCCTGGAGACCACTGTAGGCGCGACATCCCAGGTCAGGCTGATGCTGCGCAACGCCAGCGGTAGCCCCCTGAACGGCAACATCCAACTTCAGCTTCCGGCGGGTTTCCAGGTGGGTGCCGCCAGGAACGACGGCGTAACCCAACTCGGCCAGATTGCCGCCGACACCTGGCTGTTCACCTTGGCCGGGTCGCACAGCAACCTGGTGTGGGACGTCCAGTTCACCATCAAGGCCTCCGCTGAGGTCCCACCCGGCTTCAGCGGCTTCAAGGGCATTATCAAGCAAGTCGCGGGGTAAAGACCGACGGCGTATTGCGGTAACTTGCGTAAATAACAGCCGTTGGCCTCTACCCCCCTATGGTCCCCCTTGCCAAGGGGGACTACAGGGGGTTGCTCTGGGTGAACAACTGGGCCTTGTGGACTTTGATGTACTTCTCAGACATGTAGTTCAGCGGTTTCCGGGCCAGGCTGAAGTTCTCGGCCAGGGTCAGCAGGATGGCCTCCAGGCCCGCGGTCTCACTGGATACGTGCTGCGCGGCCAGGTGATAGAACCTCCGGGCATACTCCTCGTACTCCTCCAATGCCCGGGGTCGCCGGCCCGCAACTGCCGGTCTGGCGCTGAGCTGCACGGGGTGCTGGACTGAAACGTGCTCGGGGAATATGCCCGTGATGAACAGACAGATGTCCCCGATGCGCTTGTAGAACGGAAAGCGCACCTCCGCCTCCGCCAGCTCCGATAGCTGGACCATGTCATCCAGGTCCATGTCGCTGTAGGAGCGCCGCCGGTAGCCGTGGCGCGCCTTGAAGTAGACGGTGGTGCTCTGCGTTTTGGTGAAAGAAGCCAGCATGTCGGGCAGATAGTCCCTCAGTTGCCGGTCTTTCATCAGGCCGACCACTTCGTGGCTGTCGAATACGGGGATACGCTCCTCCACCCCGATGCGCTCCAACGTGTACGGGCGCTTCTCGAGCTCCCTCACCGACGCTCGGACCAGGATGTCGAACAGCAGCCGCGGAGATACCCGCAGCAGGACATCCTGGTCGGAGGTCACCCGGCGAAGCAGCTTGTCGTCGTCCAGCATGGCATCCACCAGGTCGGGCTTGTCCTGGAGCAACTGGACGATCTGGTCGTGGTCGCTGCGCTGGGTGGCCACTGTCTCCACCACGAAGCGCAGGTCGGACTCCGATAGGACTGGCCTGTCACCAACCGTCATACTCTCAACCCCTTGTTTCCAGCAATCCACGCGGTAGGGCCATCATCTTCCACCAATATTCTAACGCTGTCAAGGGGGCTGAGGTTGGCTACGGTTGGTGCTCAGTCGGCAGTGACCTCTACGAAGGTGCGGGCGGTGTAGAGCTTCTTCCCGGTTATCCAGTGGAAGTAGTCAATGGTGATGGGGAACCGGCCTGGCTGGGCCGGCCTCATCAGCGAGTCGCCCCGCATGGCTGAGGTGAGGCGGACAGGCTGCCCGGCAGCGAAGTCCACGGGGTGCGAGTACTGGTCAAACGGGGGCACACCGAGGGGATGGCCGTCCCGGGCGATGAGCTGCCAGGGGAGGCCAGCTCTGACCTCCTGCACGGTATAGGTTGCGTCAATCCACCTGATAAGTATTGTTTGGCCCACCTTGGCATGGATGGCAGCCTTTTCGAACAGGGTGTCGTCGTCTGCCCGCTTGGCTTCTCCGGAAAGGACAAAGACATCGGGCCTGAAGTCGTGCAGGATCCCGTCCTGGGTGAAGTTCCCCGCAGCGATAGGGTTGTCAGGGTCGCATTTCTGCATGAAGGCATCATGGCCCAACTCGTGCCAGCGGGTGTCAATGTCATCGGGCACTATGAGGGCTTCCACGTCGTAGCGTACCAGGTGCAGGGGAGGGTTATAGGCGCGGACGAAGCCAGGACCGCCCGGCGGGTAGGGCGGGTCCGGCACGTCTCGTGCTTCCGGGATGTCCGGCTTCTTGGGGTCAACGATGAAAGCACCGTAAAGCCCCATCTCGAAGTGGAGCGCAGTGTTCTTGTGGCAATGGTATAGGAAGGTGCCCGCCTGGTTGGTGGCAAACTGGTATTCGAAGTTGCCCGAGATCTCAAAGGAATGTTTGCCCACCCCATCGTTCATCGGCGTGGGCTCGATGCCGTGCCAGTGGATGGTATGGGTATTGAATTTGGCTCCCACACGGGCATGCACGATATCACCCTCTACCGTCCGAATTGTCTTGCCAGGGAACGTGCGCCTCGCCTCTGTGTCATCGTCGGGGTCTTCAAACACCCACATGGGTATCTTCGTGCCGTCGCGTAGTTCAAGGTCCATCTTGATGTCCAGGTTGCGGGCGATCCGCCGGGTGGGACGCAGCGGGTCAATGGCATCACCACCAAAGGTCGGCGGGCAAACATGCTTGTTAAATATGGGGAACTCCTCGCGTGGCACGGGCCTGAGCGGGATAGTTCGAATTGCCATGTCCAGCCTCCTAGTGCGTTTCGGGCGGTCCGCCCTTCTCCTCGGGATTGGATGGTGGGAAGTCCACGCCATCGAGGTCTCCGGTGATCTGCCAGCCGGTCACCAGGCCCTGAGGGTAGTTGCCGCCGGCTGCACTTTGCGACTGCTCGTTGTGGCCGTGCATGGGGTACGCCAGCGGAGATTGGCCCACACCACCCAAAGTGAGTGAAAGCTCGGTGCGTATCAACCGCCTCAAGGGAATGGTGTGGTCTCCCGGAATGTCTGGAGGCCGGATGAAGGGTAACAGCCAGTCCATGCGGCCCCCCGACTCCGAGGTCTGGGTATCCACGAAGAGGACGTTCTCCTGCACCTGGTAGCTGCCGGCGAGGTCAGTCCTGGCCAGCAGGAAGACATGGTTGCCGTGGATGTGAGGCGAGTCCGACGTCATTCCGGCGTTCATTATCCGTACCACGTGTGGCTGCCCGATGGTCCCCGAAGGAATGGTGTGATGGTTGTGCGCGGAGAAGGCCCCCGACTCCCCGTTGATGGCGAAGTACCGAGCCACGTACTCTTCCTTTAACTGCGTGGCATCTATCTGCTGACCCCTCTGCGCCATAGCGTTGAAGCGCGGGTCAACGGTGCTGAACAACCAGATTCGGGTCCGCTCGGGTTTCCAGGGCTCGCCGGGGAAATGCCCTGTCGTGCCCAGGTGGTCGAACAACTGCTGGACGGCAGGAGTCGGCTCGCTGTATGGAGTGTTCCCGGTCCTGGGCAGCACTATCATCGGTCCGTGAAGGCCCAGGACCCGGTTGACTGGCGCGTTGAGGTGATCAAAGTACATGTAGCTACCGCCCGCGGGCGCCGTGAACTCCAGCGTCCGGCTCTCGCCAGGCCCCAACTCCAGCCCAACCCCCACGGCGCCGGCCACCCCCGGGATGCGGAACCCATGGACTGTGGGAAGATTGTTGGTGACCGCGAGCTCGACGGTGTCCCCTTCGATTGCCTCGATAAGAGGGCCAGGAAACTGGGGCAAATGCGCGGGGTTGTCCCGGTCTTCGAAGGCCCAGTGGTAGATCATGGTGTGGTCCACCATCTCCACCAGCGCTTCGGTCATGGCCAGTCGGATGGTGATGGCCCTGTTGCGGCCAGTGACCAGCGCCTGCCACAAGTCCTGCCCCGCCAGCGCCGTGGCAGATGCCCCGGCGATGCCCAGCATGGCGTACTTCACAAACTCGCGCCTGTTCACTCTTCTCACTGGCGCACCTCCCTAACGCGTCCTTGCCGGTGATGGGCAACCATTTGCAACATATGGTAGGCCGGCCCGCCCTTACACGCCAGGTTACCTGGTTAGAAAACGGTAAGAGGGCCGGGGTAGCGCGGCGCGGCCAACTCGGATTAAGAAACTTTTTCTGGGGGTCCGCGTGTGGGCCTTGACACAGCCAGGCTTTGCTCCTACCCCGTGTCCCGGGTCCCCTTTTGGGAGGTAACCGAAGAGGAATGGGACCGGGTCATGGCGGTGAACCTCAAGAGCGTGTTCTTGTGCGCCCACGCCGTCACCCCGCACATGAAGAGCCGGGGCAAAGGGCGAATCATCAACATCAGCTCACTGACAGTGTGGATAGCCCCCGCCAATATGGCCCACTACGCAGCCTCGAAGGCAGGCGTCATCGGCCTGACTCGGACCCTGGCCCGGGCGCTGGGCGAGTTCAACATCATGGTGAACTGTGCAGTCCCGGGCGGTACCGGCACCGAAGCCCTGCCGGAACGGCCGGAGACAGTTACTCTGCGGTGCATCAAACGGCTCCAGTACCGAAAACCCGCGGCCATTGACAACCTAGCTGCAACACGCTATAAGAGGAACATCCCCATAACCTGGAGGCGTGTTGGTGGCATCGCCGGCGGCCCAGCGGCGTGAGGACATAGTCCAGCGGCTTATCGCCAGGCACGAAGGCGAGGAGACCGTCTATACCGGCTGCATGGTCAACTGCGGCGGCAATAGCTCCTGTGCCCTGAAGGTCCGCCTCAAGGATGGCGTGGTGGCCGCCATCGAGCCCGACGACCGCTACCATCCGGGCGTAGGCCGGGAGGACCGCCTGCTCGCCGACCGGGACCTGGTGCAGGCCCGGGCACAGAAGCGGGGCTGCCCCATGGCTTGGGTCTGGCACAAACAGCTCTACAACCCTGATCGCATACTTCACCCCCTGCTCAGAGAGCCGGGCAGCCGCCGGGGCGAACCCAGGTTCCGGAGCATCTCTTGGGATGAGGCGCTGGACACCCTGGTAGAGCGGATGGAGCGCTGCAAACACAACTACGGCCCGTACTCGGTGATGGTGCCCTATCCACCCAACCCGCATGCCTCGCGTCTGTTCTCCTTCTGGGGCGCGGGTGTTGACTCCTGGGCCATGTGCTCCATGGACCCCGAGACACTGTTCCTTCATATGATGACCGGGCGCGACCGCTACACGGGGGATGACCGGAACTCCTCCTCCGCCGCCGACATGCTCATGGACTCCAAGCTCATCGTGCTCTGGGGCTTTGAGCCTACGGTCACCCACCACGGCCCGGGGCACCAGTTCGCCTGGTATGTCAAGATGGCCCGGGAGCGGGGCACACCGGTCATCTGTATCGAGCCGCGCTATACCGTCGCCGCCGAAGTCCTGGCCGACCAGTGGATCCCCATCAAGCCCGGCACCGACATGGCCTTCATTCTGGGCGTGGCCTACGTCCTCTTCGATGAAGGTCTGTACAACAGGGAGTTTGTGGCCCGCTGCATCGAGCCTCAGGGGTTCGACCGCTGGCGCCGTTACGTCCTGGGCCTGGCCGACGGCGCCGCCAAGACGCCAAGCTGGGCCTCCGCGGTGTGCGGCGTCCCCGCCGAGACTATCGCCCAGTTTGCTCGCCTCTACGCCCGGAGCAAGCCCACCTGGCTGTGGAAGCACTGGTCCGTGGCCCGCAAGAGCTACGGCGAGAACTCGGCCCGTGGCGCCGCCATGCTCCAGGCCATGATGGGCTACTTTGGAGTGCCCGGCGGCGTTATGCCTTTTTACCTGGGTAGCTGGCCGGTGCCCGCCCTGACCGGCGCCCCCTACGGCGGCAGCGGCGACTATCAGGCGCCCAAGATATGCCGCAGCCACAAATGGGCACAGGCTGTGCTTCTCCTGGACCAGGTACGTAGCGGCCAGATGAGTGAGACCGAATGGCGGGCCATTGTAGGCTACAAGGCAGCGCCGGAGCTGCCCATCCCGCGAGACTTCAACCCGCATATCCTGTGGTGGGGCGGACAGGCCCATACCAGCAGCAACCACCTGACCACCGGGTGCGACGCCACCGGCGACCAGGTGCGGGCCATGGAGCGCATGGACTTCATCCCCTACCTGCACACCACCATGACCCCCACCGCTCGGTACGCCGACCTCATCCTGCCGGCCATTGACCCCATGTGGGAAGGCCATGTGCTCATGAACAACGTCTATGGCGGGTTTGCCACCGTTAGCTACTGCCCGGGCGTGGTGAAGTCGCCGGGCGAGGCTCGCCCTGTCGAGTGGGTCTATACCCAGATCGCTAACCGCCTGGGCTTCGGGAAGCAGTTCAACCCCTACTACACCACCGACGAAAACTGGTGGCAGGACTGGGACCGCTTCCTCCGTGACCTCTACCAGCGCCAGGTGGTGAAGTCTCTGGCCAGCCAGGGCCTCGAAGCTCCGCCATGGGAGGAGTTCAAGGAGAAGCGCTTCCTGCACCTCGATGAGATGCACGACCGGCCTCACGTGGGCTTCACCGAGGAGGTCCAGGGCCGCCGTCCCTTCAAGACTCCCTCGGGCAAGTTTGAGTTCTCTTCCGGCACACTGGAAGACGAAGGCCGCAGAGGGCAGTTGCAGTGCGACCACCTGGGGCGCCACTACCAGGACCTGGCCAACGACTGGCGCGACATGCAACCCCTGGCCGTGTACCAGCCATCCATCCACGGGATGGAGGACTCTGCCACGCGCAAGTACCCCCTGATGATGCTCACGCCCCATAGCCGGTATCGCGCCCACTCCACCTTCTGGAACGTGCCCTGGCTGCGGGGCGACTGCTACCGGCACGCGGTGTGGCTCAGCGTAGCCGACGCCAGCGCCCGGGGCATAATGGACGGCGACCGGGTGCGAGTGCATAACGAAAAGGGCGAGTTGGTGCTCCCTGCCTACGTGACCTCGCGCATCATGCCGGGAGTCACTGTTGTGCGGCAAGGGGCATGGTACCAGGAGGACAATGGGGTTGCTCCCCACGTATTGCTGGGAGACAGCCGAAGTCCGGTAACCGCACCGCATGCTACCACACTGGTAGAAGTGGAGAAGACAGGAGAGCACAATGAGTGAACTGGCGGTAGTGGGTAAGTCTGTTCCTCGAAAGGACGGCGTGGTCAAGGTCATCGGCCAGGCCCAGTTCGGCGGCGACCTGGTGGCGCCTGGTATGCTCCATGGCAAAGTCCTGCGCAGCCCCTACGCCCACGCCCGCATTGTGAGCATTGACACTAGCCGGGCGAAAAGACTGCCAGGAGTAAGGACGGTCATCACCGGCAAGGACTTCCCGGGCATCAAGTTCGGGTTTCTGCCCATAACCCGGGACCAGTTGCCCTTCGCCACCGACAAGGCCCGCTACTATGGGGAAGCGGTGGCCGCCATCGCCGCCGGGGACGAGGACACCGCCGAGGAGGCCCTGGACCTCATCAAGGTGGAGTACGAGGAGTTGCCAGCCCTGCTCAGCGTCCAGGAGGCACTGCGCCCAGGGGCCCCCCTGATACACTCCGACAAGCCAGGGAACATCGCCTTCACCGCCAAGTACCACCACGGCAACGTGGACCGGGGCTTCGAGGAGTGCGACTACGTCAAGGAAGAGCACCTCAGCAGCCAGCGCATCAGCCACGGCTTCATCGAGCCCCACTGCATGCTGGCCAGCGTCGAAGGCGACCGGGTTATCCTGCAAGGGACCAAGCAAAGCCCCTACATAACCTGGCGGCACCTGTGCCGGGCCATGGACCTGCCCTTGAGCAAGGTGCGCATGCTGAACCCTTACGTCGGTGGGGCCTACTCGGGCAAGCACGACCCCTTTGATGTGGACTTCGCCGCCACCAAGCTGGCCCTGGTGACAGGCCGCCCGGTGCGGGTAGAGCTTACCCAGGACGAGGTCCTGGGCTTTGGCCGCCAGCGCCATGCCAAGGACTGCTGGATAAAGCTGGGGGCCAAGAAGGACGGCACGCTGGTGGCCCTGGACACCAGGGCATACTTCGAGGGCGGCGCCTACACAGCCTGTGCCCCCATCAACCTGCTGGCCCTGGGCAGCGGACTCCTCATGCCCTACCGCATCCCCAACGCCCGCTACGATGGCGCCAAGGTATACACCAACCGCCCGCCCTGCGGCGCCGTGCGGGGGCAGGCCCGGGTCATCGCCAGCTACATCCTGGAAGCTGTGCTCACCGATTTGGCAAACGACATGGGCATAGACCAAGTCGAGATCAGGAGGAAGAACGCCCTGCTCAACAACGAGCGGAACTGCGCCGGCGTCGTCTTCGAGAACTTCATCTTCCCCGAGGTGGCCGACCGGCTCAAGCAGATGATGCCCTGGCCAGACAAGCAGTCAGAGAAGAAGTCCTTTCACGGCATCGGCTTTGCTACCTGTGCCTACGGCTCGGGCGCCCGCACCCGCGGCCACTGGGCATCGGCGGCAGTGGTCAAAGTCACTGAGGACGGTGGCGTGAACCTCGTCCAGGGCGCCACCGAGCTGGGCCAGGGATCCGACACGGTGCTGTCCCAGATTGTCGCCGAGGCCCTGGGCGTCCGATACGAAGATGTCAGCGTGGCCGAAGAGGACACCGACGCGTCGGTACTGGAGCAGGGCATATTCTCCTGCCGGACCACAGTATGGGCGGGCAACGCGGCCCGCATCGCGGCGGAAGACGCCCGCCGGCAGCTTGCCGAGGTCGCCGCAACCCTTCTAGAGGCGGACCCCAATGACATCGAGTTCCGCCTGGGCAACGTTTATGTCAAGAGCGACCCCAGGCGCAGCATCACCTTCAATGAGGTGGTACGCAAGGCCTACTACGAGAAGGGCCAGCCCATCTACGGGCGCGGCACCTGGGCCATGGACGCGGGCCGCGTGGACTGGGCCACCGCTGGCGAGCATTTCACGCCGGGGCGAGGCGTCGTGTGCATGGCGGTGGAGGTATCGGTGGACCCGGAGACAGGCAAGGTGCGCATCCTGAACCTGTGGGGCGCCCACGACAACGGACAGCCGGTCAACCCGGCTATGCTGGGCGGCCAGCTCGAAGGGGGGAGCCTGGCCCACTTGGCCCAGGGCGTATTCGAGGAGTGCCTCACTGACGAGCATGGGAAACCGCTCAACGCCGATTTCTTCGACTACAAGATGCCTACTGCCCTGGACGCGCCCCACTTCTCCGGTCAGCCGGTGATCGTGCACAACCCCTACGGGCCCTTCGGGGCCAAGGGCGGCGGCGAGGACCTGAGCAGTTGCGCCCTGGCCGCGGTCACCAACGCGATAACCGACGCCATCGGCGTGCGCGTCCCCGACCTGCCGCTGACGCCGCAGAAGGTGCTCAAGGCCCTGAAGCAGAAGAACGGTCAAGAGTAGTGGTGGGGATGGGCGGACTTGCCGGCTTGTCGTTGCGAGGAGCGGAGCGACGAAGCAATCCACAGACTCTGCCACCGGTCCAGACATGTCGGGACTTCGCTGCGCTCGCAATGACGGTCAGCAGGTGGGCTAATGGATGTCATGTTGCGGCACAGGGCAGCGGGACCGGCTGCATCTTGTTGCTTTCAACGAACTGTGCCATCTCGGTTCATGGCTCTACAATGGGTCCCGGCCCGTCAGGACCTATGAGACTCGCAACGACGGGGGGCCTTTTCAGTCTACGGATGTCATTCGCAATGGCGTGGTCAGTCATATATTCTAGGAGGTAAGAATGATCCTACAGGGCATCAAGGTGGTGGAAATGGGCCAGTTCATCTTCGTGCCGTATGCCGCCGTCCACCTGGCGGACCTGGGGGCCGAGGTGATCAAGCTGGAGAACCCGGCAGGCGGCGACCCCCAGCGCAACACACGCCATGCGCACTTGCCCCAGGGCGACTTCAACTTCATGTTCGAGCAGAACAACCGGGGCAAGAGGAGCCTGGCCATCAACGTGAACACTGACGCGGGGCGGGAGGTCGCCCACCGCCTGATCGCCCAGACCGACGTCTTCATCACTAACTTCCAGATACCCACCCTCCAGCGCATGAAGATGGACTATGAGACCCTGTCCCAGGTCAATCCCCGCCTGATTTACGCTCTGGGCACTGGCTATGGCATGAAGGGGCCGGACCGCGACCTGGGGGCGTTTGACTACGGCATTTTCGCCCGCAGCGGCATGATGGCGTCCTTCGGCGAAGAGGGCACTCCCCTGGTGCAGTGCCAGCCGGGCATGGGCGACCACATCGCCGCCATGAACATCTGCTGCGCCATCGGCATGGCGCTATACCATCGCAGCCAGACCGGCAAGGGGCAACTGGTCCATGCCTCCCTCTTGGGCAGCATGCTGGATGCGGGCTCGGTGAGCCTGCAATCGGCCCTAGCTACCGGCCAGGAGGTGACCCGCAAGCGGCGCGCCAAGTCCGGCAACCCACTATGCAACTCCTATTCGGACAAGAACGGCGAGTGGTTCCAGCTTTCATCCAAGCAGCCCGACCGCAACTGGCACGACTTCTGCGACGCCCTGGGCCTCCAGGACCTGGAAAACAACCCGCGGTTCCACAGCACCGCCGCCCGGGACCAGAACTGCGAGGAGCTTATCGGCATCCTGGACCGCAAGTTCGCCACTATGAGTGTGGACCAGATCGCCGGGGCCTTCAAGGGGAAGAACGTCCACTGGTCACGCGCCTACACCTACGGCCTGGTGGCCAAGGACCAGCAGGTCTGGGAAAACGACTACATTGTCGAGGCCACCCATCCCACGCAAGGCAAATACAAGGCCTTCGGCGCGCCCTGGCATTTCAGTGCTGGGCAACCCAAACCCAGGCTGGGGATCCCCGAGCTCGGTGAGCAGAACGAGGAGATACTGCTCAGCCTGGGCTACACTTGGGACGACATCATCAAGCTCAAGGAGCAGGACGTCCTGCTGTAGACCGCAGCCGGGATTGGTACGTAGGGGCGGGTTTGAAACCCGCCCCTACGGTTTCTCACAAACGCAAAGAGCGGGGAAGGGCCATCATCTGTCTATCCAGGCGTACCTCAGGTGGTCAATCCACTGCTCCCAGGTGGGCACGTAGTAGACTCCCTTTACCCGTTTGCTTACCACTCCCGCATTTGTGGTCAGCGGCATGGTCAGGGTGGGGACGTTCTCCGCTATGTACACCTGGACTTGCTTGGCCAGCCTTATCTGTTCTTGCTTGTCGAAGGTGCGGGTAATCTGGTCTATCATGCTGTCTAGCTTGGCGTCCTGCGACTTGTAGGACCCGCCGCCACGAGCGCCCTTGCTGTGATAACCATCGAACAAGCTCTGATAAAAGTCCGGACCCACATGCCAGGCCAGGAGCAGGCCGTCGAATCTCCCCCCATACCACCTTTCCAGGAACATCCCATACTCTGGGCTATAGAGCTCCGCAGTTATGCCGGCCGGCCGGAAGGAAGCGACCAGCGACTCCGCTATAGCGCCGAACGTTGGGCCATAGGTAGGCGTATTCCACAGCCTCACCTTGATGCCATCGGGGTAGCCCGCCTCGGCCAGCAGGCGCCTGGCCTCCTGGGGGTTATATTCCAAGTAGCGGCGGGCCTCAGGAGACAACTGTTCGACCGGCAAGAACAGGTCTCCGTCGTCCGGGGATATGGCCGTGGCGGTCACCAGGCCCATGCCCAGATAGGCGCCCTTGATCAGGGTCTGCCGGTCTATGGCCATGGAGATGGCCCGGCGCACCCTGACATCGTCAAAGGGCTTCTCGGTGTTTACCATCCCCAGCACTGGAGGCTGGGAGTGGTAGCATGTCTGCACGTCATAGTCTTTGAGTGTCCGCTGCGCCTCCTGGATCATGGGATGGAAGGCCTGCCAGTAGGCGTACTCCAGGGCACCCGTCCTGAACAGCGCCATCTGAGTGCTGAGGTCGGGGACGATCTTGTAGTCCAGCCCATCCACATACGGTAGTCCCCTGTCCCAGTAGTCAGGGTTCCTCACAAACGCGACAGAAACCCCGGGCGTATCCTTGTCCAGGATGAAGGGGCCAGAGCCTACATTCATGGTGGCGACCGTTATTTTCCCCTGCGCGTCGAAGGTCTCTTTGGGAGCCACATAGGATGCCCGGGTGAAGGCCCGCTCAAGGAAAAAGGCATTGGGCGCCTTGAGTACGAAGCGCACGGTGCCCTTGTCCACGGCCTCCATCCGCTCCACACTGGCTTTGAGGAAAGCGGAATGAGAGGGCTGCTTCTTGGCAGTCTGCTCCATGAAGGAGTAGACCACATCGTCGGCGGTGACCTCCCGGCCATTCACCGGGGGCCGGTTGGCGAAGCGGGCCCCGGGCTGAAGGCCGATCTCCAGGGTGGTGTCATTGACCCACTTCCAGGTCTTGGCCAGGCTGGGCTCTGTCTCCAGAACGCAGCCGGGCTGGGTCTTGAATACGAAGAGACGGTCGTAGACGAAGCTCAGCGGTATCTGGACGCGCAGCGTGCTGGCCGAGAAGACATCCCAGGTGGGCACGCTGTCCCAGAAAGCGAGGCGCAGGGTGCCCCCGCGTTTGGGCTCCGCCTTCACCGCCGGCGCCGGCGTGGGCTGGACCGTGGGCGTGGCCACCCGCGCCGCGGTGGGGGTGGGGCCCGCCTGTGTCGGGATGGCTGTGGCCGCCGGGCCACAAGCGAGCAACAGGGCTAGACCCGCTAGCAATGCAACCTGCTTGGAAAGCCGCATGGCTCCCTCCGAGTTGAGTTACAGCTATGGCCTGAAAGTTGCCGCGCATTATACTCGCTCGAGTAAGGAAAAACAATCACCGTATTCACCAAAATCCGCCACCTCTTATGTCTACCCGAACGGGCGGTTTTCTCACCCAGGTGGTGCAGGCGTAGGGGCGCCCCGATACATCGGGGTGCGCCCGACGTACGTACGCCTCGACAGAAACGGGGCAAACACGCAGGTATGCCCCTACGGGTCTTCGTTTTTGATGGTGGATCAGGGTTCACTCACCGTCCCCCGGGACGATTCGTCCCTTCGTCCCGCTTCGGGCTACCGGCTACAACCTTCGGGTTGCAGGCTACAGATTCCCCTCCCCTTGGGAGAGGGCCAGGGTTGAGGAAACCCAGGCTACGGGCCACATGATACGGGCTGCCAGGGGCAAGACGCCACCTTGCCTCCGCAGGCAGCCACAGGGCTGTCAGGGACATAATAGCACCATAACGTCCTATCTAAGCAATAATGCGCCGTTTTGCGGCCCGCTTGACAGGGTACTGCCGTTGTGATAAACCCTTGTTATTCTACCCTGGCCCATTTGGGGGCCCCGTTTCCCGTTTGCAGGAGGACTATATGGCTCGACCAAAACACCTGTTGGTCTCTGGGTTGGTGGCGGCAACGCTGCTGATGGCCTGCTCGTCCGCCGCGCAGCCGGCGGCCACCGCCACCACACCACCGCGGGCGCCTGGGGCGACGGCAACGTCCACCCCCCAATCGCAACCGGGGACTGCTGCAACCCCCTCAGCCAACCCAACTTCAGCCCCGGCCTCGGCCAGCGCCACGGCCAAGCCGCAATCGGGCGGCATCCTGAAGGCCCGCTGGTACCGGGAGGTAGCGTCGTGGGAAATCCACAAGAGGGGGTTCTTGGGCTCGCCGGGCGCCATGAGCTATAACCTCATCTTCACCCCCCTGGCCCAGCGCAATCCCACCGGGCCCTGCAAGATGGCGGTGGGGCCCGAGGGCGCCGAGAGCTGGAAGTGGGTCAACGATACCACCTTCGAGCTAAAGCTTCGCTCTGACCTCAAGTTCGTGGACAAGGCTCCAGTGAACGGCCGGCTGGCTACCGCCCAGGACGCAATCTGGGGCTTGCAGCGGTACAGGGACTTCCAGAGCCGGGGCGGCATCAGCATGAAGCCCATAGTCTCGATGACCGCGGTGGACCCCATGACCGTACGCTTTGTCACCGACCAGCCGTACCCCGCACTGGTGGACAGCGTGCTGGCCAACCACTATGGCGGGCTTCTCCTGCCCAAGGAGGTGGAGAAGGATGGCCTCATTGACGAGAGGGGCTGGCTGGGCACAGGCCCCTTCTACCTGAAGCAATGGGTGCCCGGGGTCCGGATGCTTCTGGAGCGCAACCCCAACTACTACAAGAAGGGCTTGCCCTACGTGGACGGCATAGACTGGGTGCTGCTCCCCGACCCATCTACGGCCACCGCAGCCATGCGCGCCGGGAAGATTGATGTCTGGCCACGGGACCTGACCTACGTCCTGGCCGCCCCCTTCATGGCCACTGACATCAAGGTGCTCTCCTGCCCCGAGGTAGCGCCCAGCATCTTGTTCATGCGCACTGACAAGGCCCCTTTCAACGATGTCCGGGTGCGCCGGGCCCTGTCCCTGGCCATTGACCGCAAGGGGCTTCTGGAATCGGTGCTCCTGGGCAAGGGCACCATCATCGGCTACTCCGTGCCCGTCCACGACTGGCTGCTGAAGTTCGAGGAATACCCCTCGGAGGTCCGCCGCTATCTGGAGTACAATCCCCAGGAGGCCAAGAAGCTCATGGCCGAGGCCGGCTATCCCAACGGCTTCGAGGTCACCGTGGAGTTCGACCCCAGTCGAGGCCTTATCTATCTCCAGAACCTGGAGGGCATCACCGACATGTTCTCCCGGGTGGGGGTCAAGATGAGGATCAAGGCGCTCCCCCGCGGCGACTATCAGGAAAGGATCACCAACAGCGCAGACTTCCAGAGTATGGCCCAGAGCTATACCATGGACATTGACCCCTATTTCTATCTTAGCTTCCTGCATAGCAAGGCTGGCCCCGGCACCAACAAGGGATACATTGTTGACCCGGTGCTGGACAAGCTGATAGATGACTTTACATCTACTGTGGATATGAACAAGGCCAAGGAGCTGGCCCATCAGATCGAGATCCGCATTGTGGACCAGGCCTACGTGCTGCGGCCACCAGCCCACGACGACTTCCGCCTGGTGGGGCCCCGGGTGCGGGACTTCGCTCAGGTGGACACTATGACTGCCACCATGGCCCTGTCCTGGGCGGAGAAGCTATGGCTCGCTCGGTAGCGCCCGTGGCGAAGGCAGGCGGCGAGGCTGCGGTGGAGGCCACCCGCCTGCTAGCTGAGTTCATCGTCGGCATACGCTACCAGGACGTGCCCGCCAGGGCCGTGGAGTTGGCGAAGCGCTCCGCAGTGGACTGCGTGGCCGCCGCACTGGCCGGCTGCACTGAGCCTGTGGGCACAACGATTACCAGGTACGTGAGCAACCTGGGCGGGGCGCCCCAGGCTGCGGTTATCAAGGCTGGCTTCCGGGCTGCCGTCCCGGATGCGGCCCTGGCCAATGGCACCATGGCCCACGCCCTGGATTACGATGACGGAGGAGCACGGGTAGGGCATCCCAGTGTGTTGGTGTTCCCGGCGGCCCTGAGCCTCGGCGACTATTTGCTGGCGCCGGGCCGGGACGTCCTTGCTGCCTACATCTTGGGCCTGGAGGTCCAGGGCAAGGTGGCCCTCAGCTCGAGCTACAAGGCCGGGCAGGGTGGCTTCGACCACCACGGCTTCTACGGGGCGCTGGGCGCCACTGCCGTCGCCGCCAGCCTATTGAGGCTCGATGTGGACCAGATCAGAACCGCCTTCGGCATCGCCGCGGGCCTGGCCTGCGGCCTCAGCGCCAACCACGGCACCCAGATGGAGCCTATGGTCGCCGGCAACGCCTGTCGCAATGGCATAATGGCAGCCCTGCTGGCGAGAGAGGGCATCACGGCCGCTTCCGACATCATCGAAAGCAAAGAAGGCCTTTGCTACAGCTTCATGGGCCCGGGCAAGCTCGATGCGGAGTTGCTCGCCAGGAAGCTAGGCGGCCCATTTTATGTCGAGTCTCCGGGGCTTGGCCTGAAGAAGTACCCCAGTTGCATGTTCACCCACCGCGTCCTGGACGCGCTGCTCCAACTGGTGCACGACCAAGGACTCACGCCCGACAACGTCGCGGAGGTCGAGGTCGGCACCTCGGCCAAGGCCCAGAGTGTCCTGGCTTTCGACGAACCGGCCACCGGCTACCAGGGCAAGTTCAGCATGCAGCACTGTGTAGCCTGCGGCCTGGTGGACGGCGAAGTGTCGCTCAGCAGCTTCACCGAGGCCAAGGTGCGTGACCCCCTGATCGCCGAGATGCGCCGCAAGGTGCGGCTGACCTACCCCGACCTGCCCCTTTTCCCCGGCCTCACTTCGGTGGAGCCGGGGCGACGATACGCGGGAAACCCCGTAACTGTACGGTTGAAAGATGGGCGGACATACACCGCCCAGGCCGACGTGCTGCGCGGCGACCCTGAGGTCCCCCTGGAGGACGATGACTTGCGAGGCAAGTTCACCGACTGCGCGCACAACGTGCTTTCCGCCGAAGACATCCAGCGCAGCCTGCATATGCTGTTCCATCTCGATGAGATGCCCAACGTCCGGGCGCTCACAGACATACTTATGGCTCCGGGCGCCGCAAACCGCTAACACCCCTCGATGCGAAGGGATATACAACCTCTGGCTGCTGTGTTAAGATTCCGGCATCCCATCAGTTGATACGTTCTGGAAAGGAGATTTACCATGGCAAACAATGGAAGGGCACTGGTGCTGGACCCCCTCAAGTGCACGGGCTGCCATAGCTGTGAGGTCGCCTGCTCCACGGCCAGGGAGGGGGCTAGCTCCCTGGTCCGGTCCCGCATACGGGTGCTTGCTTTCGAGGCCGACGATTTCAACTGTCCCATCGTCTGCCAGCAGTGCCAGACGCCCTACTGCGCCTTGGTCTGCCCCACGAGGGCCCTGGTCAAGAACGCCGACACCGGCATCGTGGACTGGGTACAGTCCAAGTGTGTGGGCTGCAAGATGTGCCTGGTGGCCTGTCCCTTCGGTGCGCTGAACATGGCCGACGGGGGCAACGTGCTCAAGTGCGACCTGTGCCAGGGTGATCCGGTGTGCGTTCGCTTCTGCCAGCCTGGCGCCCTGAGCTACGGGACCCTGGATGAGGTCGGTGGTGGCCAGAGGGTGAAGTTCGCCCAGACCATGAAGCAGGCCCAGTTGAAGGAGGTATAGCATGGCTGGAGGATATTCTGGCAAGCTTCTGCGGGTGGACCTGACGGCCGGCACTGTCAGGGATGAGCCTCTGCCCGGTGACGACGTGTTGCGCAAGTACGTCGGCTGTGTCGGTCTGGGGGTCAAGACGCTGTGCGAGGAGTTGCCCCCTGGTGCCAAGCCCCTGGACCCGAGCAACCCCCTCATCTTCATGACTGGACCACTTACCGGGACCCCGGTGCCTGGGGCCAGCAACTGCTGCGTCATTACCTACAATGCAGAGACAGGGTTCACCGCTGGTACTGCCCACACGCATGGCCAGTTCGGACCCCAGCTCAAGTACGCGGGCTACGACGGCATCGTGGTAACCGGGGCATCGCCCAGGCCGGTCTTCCTCTGGGTCCACGACGGCAAAGCCGAGATCAGGGACGCCGGAAAGGTCTGGGGCAAGGATACCCACGAGACCGAGGACCTCGTAAAGGCGGAGGTCGGCGAACCTCGCGCCAGCGTCGCCGCCATTGGCCCCGCCGGCGAGAACCTCCTGGGTGGGGCCTCCATCGAGAACGACAAGCACCACCTGGCAGCGGCAGGCGGCGTGGGGGCGGTCATGGGGTCCAAAAAGCTCAAGGCAGTGGCCGCCTTTGGCCACGGGGCAATCCCCGTCGCCCGTCCCAAGGACTTGATCGAGGTGACCGCTGCCTGGCGTCCGGCGAGTGCCGCGGCCCGGCAGAATACCCCTGCCCTGATCACCAAGCGCTGGGCCTTCTTTGGCGACATCGGGGTGCTGGCCACCAAGAACCTGCTCGCCCCAGCCCAGGGCAAGGACATCGGCCACAAGTACGCCGACGCCTGCCTGACCTACATCAAGCCCGTGGGCAAGCCTTGCCTGAGCTGCCCCGTCGCCTGTTCCTACAAGGCGAAGGTCACCAGCGGTCCCCGCCAGGGCCTGGTGGGGACGCTGGGTGGCGGTGGCGAGAGCATGGAGGGGGCTGCCGCTATGGTTGGCGTGTCCGACCCTGCCGACGTTGTCTGGATCACGGACCTTTACGACCGCTTGGGGATGAACGCCTCCTCTGTGGGTTGTGCCATTTCGCTGGCCTTCGAGTGCTACGAGCGGGGCCTGCTCACCCGGGAGGACACGGATGGCCTGGAGCTCCGCTGGGGCAACGTCGAGGTGGCAGCGGCCCTGGTGAAAAAGGTGGTGGCCCGGGAAGGATTTGGCAAGGTACTGGCCGAGGGTCCCAAGAAGGCTGCCGAGCTCATCGGCGGGGAAGCCCCTAAATATGCCGTCCATATGAAGGGCGCTGGCTTCAACCTGCACGACTGGCGGGGCCGTTATGCCAAGATGCTGGACCAGACAGTGTCCGGGGCCGGCCCCAGACACGAGAGCATGGCCCCCGATGGCTTCAGCCCCACACCAACCAAGATCGAGGGTGCTGCCGAGACCATCGCCAAGACCCAGCGTTCCAAGCTTTTCAAGGACTGCGTAGGCTCCTGCATGTTCATGTGGACCGGCGGGGCCAGCGTGGCCACCGAGATGCGCGCCCTGGCTGCCGTCACCGGCTGGGAGGGCCTCACCGAGGACGAGATGCTGGCCGTCGGCTCCCGAGTGGCCAACATGGAGCGAGTGTTCAACATGGCCCATGGCCTGACCATTGCGGACGACCTGGATATGTCGCCTCGCATGCAGGAAGCCCCTGCGGAGGGACCAGCCAAGGGCCATAGCATGGCTCCCTATCTGAAGGGGGCGGTCATGGACTACTACCGGTTCATGGGTTGGGAGCCGGAGACCGGGCGGCCGCTACCCCAGACCCTGGCCCGGCTGGGCCTGGAGCACATGGCCACGCAGCTTCCGTAGGACCACCTTCTCCTTGAGGGAAAGCGCAGGGGCGCTCCGACGTGTCGGGGCGCCCCCTATCAGGAGGCAGCCCATGAGAATGTTCTTTGGCAGAGAGGTCCTGGAGAGCCTGGAAGAGGTGGTCGCCCCGAAGCATACGGCGCTGCTCATTCTGGATGCCACCAACGACTTCCTGGACCCCAAAGGCAAGCACTACAACCCGGCCGCGCCAGGCACACCGGCAATCCTGGCCATGGTCCCCCAGATAGTGGCCATGCTCGATTGCGCCCGCAAGAACCGGGTGCTGCCCGTCTTCGTGCAGAACCAGTTCCTCTCCGAGGGCAAGGACATCCCCACCGGCATGCTCTATCAGCTTGACCGGAGGGGCATGGCCCTCAAGGACGAGGTCACCACCCAGGCCGGCACCTGGGGCGCCGAGATATTCCCCAGGCTCCGTCCCCTTCCCGGCGAGATTTCGATCCCCAAGCACAGCTACAGTGGGTTCATCAACAGCGCCCTGGACCTGGTGCTGCGTGGCAGCAACATCAAGACCATTGTCCCCGTGGGCGCCGCCAGCTCCGGCTGCGTGCTGGCCACAGCCATAGACGGGTATTGCCTGGGCTACTACGTGGCCGTGCCCGGAGAATGCACCGCCGCCGCCAGCGTGGAATGGCATGAGGCGGCCATGAAGCTGCTCACCCCGGTGACGGTAGGCGCCCAGGACGTGAAGCGCATCTGGGACAAGGCCGCGGCTGGCGCCCGATAGGAGGTCTCCGGTGTTCGACCTGGTCATATCCGGTGGCACCGTGGTCTCCCCCACCTCCAGCCGGGAGATGGATGTGGCCATCCAGGCGGGGAAGATCGTGGCCCTGGCCCTCCCCGGCGCCCTGGATGGCTCCGCCACCAGGGCAATAGACGGCCGGGGCCTCTATGTTCTGCCTGGCGCCATTGACCCCCATACCCACATCTTCCCGGAGTTCCTGGGCCTGAAGCTGCCCGGCTTCGACGTGGCTACCCAGGCCGCCGCCTTCGGCGGCACCACCACGGTGATAGACTTCGCCTTCCAGCGGGAAGGCATGACCATCCAACAGGCCCTGGACCAGCGCCTGGCGGAGATCGGCGCCAAGAGCTCGATAGACTACTCCCTCCACGCCACTCTCACAGCACCGTCATGGGGGCTGCTGGACGAGCTGGATGCCACGTTCGCGCGGGGCGTGCCCAGCTTCAAGGTCCTGCTCCATGAACGGGAGGGCAAGCCCCCGGAAGAAGCCCTCTGCCTGGTGCTACTCCAGGAAGTAGCCGCCAGGAACGGCGTGGTCACCGTCCACGCCGAGAACGGCTCCCTGGTTACCTACTTCACCAGAAAGCTGCTCGCCGAAGGCAGGACCGGACAGGAGTACTTCTCGGCGGCGCGGCCGGCTATCGCCGAGGCCGAGTCGGTGGAGCGTATGATCTTTCTCGCCGAAAAGGCCGGGGCAGCCGTCTACTTCGTGCACCTGAGCTCAGCGGACGCCGTAGACTTGGTGGCCGGGGCCAAGGCCAGGGGCCTGCCCGTCTACGGCGAGACCTGTCCCCAGTACCTGGCGTTCACCGACGAGGTCTACAAGCTGCCTAACCGCTTCCAGCTCTTCGTCTTCCCTCCCATCAAGGGCCCCACGGACCGGGACGCCATGTGGCAGGGCGTGGTGGACGGCGCCATAGATACCATAGGCACGGACTACGTCGCCGGTTATCTGTGGCGCAAGCTGGAGCTCTACCACGGAAAGCGCTTCGACGAGGTGCGGGGTGGCGCCGGTCAGGTGGAGACCATGCTGCCGTTCATGTTCTCCGAGGGCGTGGGCAAGGGCAGGATCACGGTCAACCGCCTTGTGGAGATCACCTCCGCCAACCCCGCCAGGATATTCGGACTCTACCCCCGCAAGGGGGTGGTCGCGGTGGGCAGCGACGCCGACCTGGTGCTCTATAGCCCTACCATCCGCAGGACGATGACCTCCGCCGGTATGCACATGGGCCTGGACTATTGCACCTTCGAGGGTTGGGAGTTCGTCGGAGCGCCGGTCATGACCGTCTCCCGGGGCGTGGTCTTGGTGGAAGACGGCCGTTACGTCGGCCCGCCGGGCCACGGGCAGTTCCTGGCCAGGAAGATTGGCCCCGAGGTGCTTAGACCAAAGCCTGGATAGAGCCACGGTTCCGCCATTAGGCAGGATGGAGCGTTCCGCTCCGGGACATGAGCGACCTTTTCAGATGCTCTCGGAATCGCCTCGTGACTCACATGGACCAACATCACAGTGCTGCAAGCTGATACCCTTGCCAACACCCAGAAATCCACCGCATGGAAGCCGCATGCCCGGCTCTTCATGGACACAGCGCGGGCGTTTGACGCGTCCCAGGGCCAGTGATAACATGCTGCCTAAACAGCGTCAGCAGAAAAGACACTGTTGTGTCGCGCAGGAAACCCCAAGAAGGGAGCATGCATGGATTTCTCAAGCGAGGAAATTGAATTGATACGGTTCTGCATAGATAACATCGATTGCCGAAAAGCCGAGTGCCCCAGCGAATTGTCATGCGTCGAGGATGATGGGCTTTGTGGGTCAATACCAGACAAAATGGGGCGCGGAGAGGATCTGTCGCCCGCTGAAATTGAAGTCATCGATTACTTCCTTAACAATGATGACAGACTCTGGAGAAAGAATAAGTGCATTCCAAAGGGGACTCACAAAGAATGCCCCCATTCTACAATCTGTAACAAGACACTAAGAGACGATGAGGAATTTACCTGCGTCAGGCTACGGCAAAAGCTTGGCCTGTTGTCCCCGGAAGAGTACAACATACTCGAACGGGAGGTTCAAAAGATCATCATCAACAGCTTAGCTGGCATAAACTGGTCTTTAGGTGAAGAAGTGCGTTATTACAGTCACGAGACTCCCATCGGAATTGGCCGGCCTGACATCCTGCTGGAAGGAATAGAAACCAAGACACTATATGTAATTGAACTGAAGCCAGGTCGAGCACAGCGGGGAGATGTTGGCCAACTTTTGAGCTATGTGGGCTGGTATCAAGATAATCTTCCCCGTGGATTTGATGCAGTAAAAGGAATCTTGCTTGCCCGTGAATTTGACCTCGCAGCGGCATATGCCCTAAAGGCCAATCCCACCCTGTGCGGTCGAACCTATCAACTCTCGGTACACGTCGCTCCTACTTGAATAATGGCGCGTCATAACAAGTCAATACACCCGACTGCAAGGGAGTCCATTTTTGAGACTGGTCCAGCTTCTAAAAGCAGGTTGGTAGAAAAAGGGCTGGTTGGCATAAACCTTGCAGCGGGTGATCTCCAGCGTTGGGCCGTCCATTGAACACCGGTCAGTGAGACGGAAAGATGCTGATCTATCTGGACGCGAACATAGTGCAGTACTGCGCCGATGAATCGAAGTTCATCTTCGGCGAGACTGACAGGAGTTCTACGACTGATCCTAAGTTGCAGAAGGAACTGGTCGCGCTCCGAAGACTGGTGGAACTCGAACAACTCGGCGACTGGGACTTCGCGGCCCCGTGTCACCTGCTCGATGAACTGAACGCTGGGACGCCCACGGAATCTCAGCGCGACACTTACCAGTTGCTTCATGAGGCGTGGCATGACAGCGTCTGGGTGGGCGATCATTCGCCTACTGAAGAAAGGGTTGCGGAGATCGAGGAATCCTTGAGTGAGGTAGGACTGAAACACGCGGCTGATCGGCGTCACTTGGCTGAAGCTCTCGCCTTGGCCGCTTCTTGGTTTCTGACAAACGACGGGGAGGTCCTAATGAGAACCAAGGGACTTCTGTCAGTGTTCAAGGATATGACCCACCGTGAAGGGTGAGGTTTTCAGCTTATTGACCCACCCCGTTTTCAAGGTATTGGCCCACTAGGTTTTCACGGAATAGGACCACCCCGGGCGCACCAAAGGGAATTAGTGGCAAGCTGGGTCCAGCTTAATGGTAAGGAGGCTGGGCCAAAGCAGATGTCAAGGAGGCAGATTA
>JACPQM010000053.1 GCA_016190505.1 Chloroflexota bacterium
CAATCTACTGACGGTGACATGGGCAGAAGATTGCTTCGCTGCGCTCGCAATGACGGGGCATGCCCGGTGCCAGGGGCACGACTCTGATACGTCGTCCTGTCCGACTCCCCTATTGACATGGGGGCTCGGTTCATTGAAAGTCCTTCCGCAGAAGGACGAAGCAACCTTTCTTAGATCCAAGCGCTCTGCCGGAGGTTGCTTCGCTCGCAATGACGGGGAAGAAACACGTAGGGGCCCCGACAGGTCGGGACCCCTACGGCATATGTGCGGGTTGTGGTTAGACCACCCCAGCCTTGGTGCGGTGGCCCTCCGTGTACACCTTCGGGTCTTTGGCGTAGTCAGCGGGCAGATACGTCTCGCTCTGGGCGAACTTCTTGGGGTCGTACTCGGCCAGCTTGAGGGCCACCCGCTTCTTGTCTATGTGGGCCAGGGCCTTCTCCACGATCTTGTGCGGGTCCACCTCGAACTCCAGCTTGCCGCCTACCTTCTTCTCCCAGCCCTCGCTGATGAGGCGGGTCACCTCTGGGCTACCGGCCACCGGCGAGCCTACTCCAAACAGGACGTAGCACCCCGAGGCCACTGCATAGGCGGCGATGCACAGGGCCTTCTCATTCATCCACTCGGGGCAGATGCCCACGGCCGGGATGTCGCTGATGTCGTCCCCCAAGCCACCCTCGTTGGCCATCTGGGTGAGCACGGTGAGGATGCGGGAGTTGTCCACGCAGGAGCCCATGTGGAGCACCGGCGGCACGCCGATGGCCTGGCACACTTCCTTCAGGCCCGGGCCGGCGGCCTGAAACACCTCGGGGGTGAGGTAGCCGTGCTTGCCCGCCGCAGCCGCGCCACAGCCCGTGGCCACCACCACCACGTCGTTGGCGATAAGCTCCTTGATCACGGTCATGATGCCCTCGTCCTGGACCGCCCGCGGGTTGTTGCAGCCCACCACGGCCGCGGCGCCGCGAATGCGACCGGCGATAACAGCATCATTCAGGGGGCGGAAGGACTCGCGGAAGCGGCCGCCCTGCATGTAGTTGAGGTACTCGTGCGAGAAGCCGATGACCACCGGGCTGGACACGTCGGGGATATGCGCTTCTTTGCGGTTGGGGTAGTTGTCAATGGCTGTGCGCAGGATGAGCCGGGCTATGTCCAGGCCCCGGGTCTCTTCAAACTCGATGTGGGTTGCCCCGGTGATCTTGGCCTTGGGGGAAGTGGTGATGACCTTGGTATGGAAGTGGGAAGCCACTTCCACCAGGGCCTCCATGACGCACTGCACGTCCACCACCATGGCCTCCACGGCACCGGTCATGATGGCCAGCTCCTGGTGGAGCATGTTGCCCGCCAGGGGCACGCCCTGCCGCATGAGCACCTCGTTAGCCGTGCAGCAAATGCCGGCCAGGTTGATGCCTTTGGCGCCCTTGGACTTGGCGTACTCAATGATGGCGGGGTCCTTGGATGCCTGGACGATGGTCTCCGAGAGGGTGGGGTGGTGGCCATGCACCACGATGTTGACCTCGTCCTCCTTGAGGACGCCCAGGTTCATGGAGGTGACGGCTGGCGCCGGAGTGCCGAACAGAATGTCGCCGATGTCGGTAGCCAGCATGGACCCACCCCAGCCATCCGCCAGAGCCGTGCGCATGGCGTGGTCCAGGATGTGCTCGGCGTCCTGGTCGGTGCCCATGCCCGTTCGGTGTAGCGTCTCTACTACTTCCCGGTCAACGCCGCGGGGGACGATCCCCAACTTGCGCCAGATCTCCTGTCGCTTCTTGGGGGCGCGCTTAATGTAGGTGAGCTCACCCTCTTGCTGGCCGAAGTCACGGATGGCCCGCAGGGCCACTTCCTCGGCCACCTTCTCCTTGGTGCGGCCCGCGGTGTCAATGCCCATGAGGCGGGCGACCTTCTCTAGCTTCTTCTCATCCTTGATCTCAAAACCCTGGGCCTCTCCACGGGCGGTCAGCAGCAGGGCAAAGGCCATGTCACGGCCGTGATCGGAGTGGGCGGCGCCACCGGCGGCTATCTTGCGGGCCAGGTTGCGGGCCTGGATGGTCTCTTTGCTGGCCCCGCAGATGCCGGCTGTGGTCTTGCCCACAAACCGGCAGGGCCCCATGAAGCACACTGAGCAGCAGTTACCCTCCTGGCCGATGGGGCAGGGTTTCGTCGCGTCGGCCCGGCTGAAAGCAGAAGAAAGGCCCAGTTGCTGGGCCCTCTCTAGTACTTCGGCAGCCGCCGGGTCTATCGTCTTCTTGTCAGGCATGAAGCTCCTTCCCCCTACGACAAAATGCAACTTCTATTCTAGCAAATCACCTACGGCTGCGTCAAAAACCGCACCAAACCGGGGCGCGGGCCGGGACGACGTCCTGGCGAGCGGCCCGGCCTACGCCGAAGACGTCACAGCCCCAGAATCCTTCATGCTTGAAATAAGCGCCACAGGAGATGAAAATGCAACTCCTCTCTCCCCTGGCGGGAGAGAGTGAGAGTGAGGGGGAGGTCGAACAATTGACAACGTGGGTATGGGGCCAGCCTCACCCTCACCTTAGTCCTCTCCCTTCGAGGGAGAGGGGAGACACTCCACCGGGCCCCCGGAGTTTTCAGGGTAATACGGTTTAGGCCGCCGCCTCTTTTCTCAGGCTCTCGATCTCCCGCTCCACATCCTTGAGCTCGGCCTCCAGGTCCTCCTTGTAGCGCTCCAGCATGCGGATGTAGTCGTCCTTTCTGGGGAAGGGCCGCATGCCAAGACCGAAGTGGAAACGACCAGGACCCCCGTAACACCTCATAGGCTCACCTCCCTGCGACAGTCCATGTCTATGATAGCAGCGTATGGGGCAAGGCAGCGCCTTGCCCCTACAGCCCTACACCGCCCTCGTGCAACTGGCCCCTGAGGCGTTCCAGTTTTTTCCCGAGCCTGGCTTCTTCGCTATCCAACTGGCTGGTGACCTGGCGGAGCACGCGGTATCCAATGTGGACGCCGGTCTGGCCCAGAAAGCCCCGCCGTAGCTCCCGCAGGTCCTCGAGCTCCGCTTCCACCTGGGCTAGCTCCGCCTGGAGCCCGTCCCTTCCTGCACTGGATGTGCCTCCGGACTCGACGGTCCCGCTCCTATCCGGCAACAGACCCTCGCCTTCTGACCTTCTCGACTCGATCTCAACCTCGAGCACCTTCACCCTGTTAGCGTGGACCCGGTTATGACAGGTCCCTTCTCATCGCTTCAAACTCTTCCTTGCTGATCTCGCCCCGGGCATATCTCTTCTTGAGCACTTCCAGGGGCGAGTCGGGGCGACTGGGGAAATTCCCGCCGCTGGGCTGACATATCCCACCTGCCACAGCCGCAATGCCCCAGATAATCAGCCCCCAAAAGATGACCATAAATATGGGACTGGACCATCCCCAGCCGAAACCACCCATCATCCCTGGACCCATCATCCCCCAGCCCCCACCTTGCGAGCCGCCAAGGCCTTGCCCTAGCAAAGGCACGCCTATCAGCAGGGCGAAAGCAACGCCACCGATGATAAGGACTATCGTGATATTCCGGTTCATATGTGCTCCCTTTGGCATGACGCTAGCTCAGGCGAACTGCCGCCTGGTCACACCAACATCTCCAGCCGCTCCTGCTCCAACTTCCTCCGTTCCTCGTGGTGGCGCAGGGAGGGAGGCTCCAGCCACACCTTGGCGCCGGGATAGGCGTAGAAGTCCCCGGAGCCGTAGGCGGCCAGCCCGTCGCCCACCTCGATGTAGCAAAAGCCCTTGCCATCGAACTTGCTGGACTCGTCTTCCTTGCGGACCCGCGCAGCTATGTTCTCCGCAACCACACGGCCCTGCTCTTCGGCAAATACCCATGCCTTGGGCAGGAACATGCCCGTGGGGTTGGGCTGCCGGATGGACGTGATGTCGCCCAGGGCAAAGACGCCGGGGTAGGTGGTTTCCAGGGTTTGTATGTCCACGGGGACCCAGCCCGTCTCATCGGTGAGGCCCGCTTCTCGCACCACCCTGGGCGCGGCGTGGGGAGGTATGCCCACCAGCAGATCGAAGGCGGCCTGGCCTCCCTCAAGGACGATCTGGCGTGTCCCGGCGTCAATCTTCTGGACCTTCTGCTGGGTATGGTACTCGATGTTCCGCTCTTGCAACATCCCGATGACGGCAACGCCCATGTCAGGGCCAGCCGCAGGCATCGGTCGCGGCTCCGGGGTGTAGACCGCGACTTCCACCCTCTCTCGGTACCCCTTGCTGCGGAAGGTCGAGTCCATGAGGAGGGCAGCCTCGTAAGGGGCTGCCGGGCAGGAGAAGGGTGTCCGGGTGACCAACACCACCACCCGACCCCGGTCGAACCCTTTCAGGGCCTTCTGGAGCCCCAGTGCCCCGTTGGTGTCGTACAGGTTGTGGGCCGATTCGGCGAAGCCAGGCACAGACTTCCCGTCCTTTTCGGCGCCGAGGGCGATAATGATGTAGTCCGCGATTAGCGTCCCCGCGGAGGTGTGCACCCGGCGTGCCTTCGGGTCTATTCCCTGGACCTCACCATGCACCCATTCAATGCCCTTCCGCGCCAGCCCGGAAAGCTCCCGCTCCGCCCCGCTGAGGTCTTTCATCTCCCCAGTGATGAGCCGCATCTTGACAGAGCACATGTGGAAGGTGCTTTCCCTTTCCACCACGACCACGCGATGCTCGGGCGATAGCAGCCTGCGCAAGTGGTGCGCCGCAGTCAGGCCGCCGAAACCTCCGCCTAGGATGAGGGTGTCCATCGCTACCTCCTAGAAGCTAATGACCTTGTCGGCCGTCTCCATCCAGTTGACCAGGTTAATCATACCCGCCGCCGTGACCTCTGGGCAAACATCTCTAACATGGTGCCATTTTAGACAGGTAGTGCAGGCCTTTATCTCCAGCCCCTTCTCTACCTGGTCCCGAACCATCTGCACCAGATCAATCGCTCCCTCGGGCACAGCCAGGTCATTGCGCGCGATCTCCACCCCTTCATTCATCACGAAGAGCTTCACCTCGTGCCCTTTGGCCAGGGACGTCTCGGCCAGGCGCAGGGCATTCCAGGTTACGTCTACCGGGCGGCCATCGTTGTAGGGCCTTCGATTGAGGACAATAAGGAGCTTCACAGTGAGCTCACCTCCGATACCGCAAAAACCAGGGCGCCATCGCGCCTCAACTGGTCCAGCAGTATGGTGCGCAGCAGGTCAAAGGCCTGGAGGAGGCGCAGGTCATTCACCCGGTAGTAGACCATGTTTGCGACCTTCCGGGATGTCAGGATACGCCGCTCCTTCATCATGGTCAAGTGCTGGGAAAGGTTGGCGGGGGACAGGCCCAAGGCATGGCCAAGGTCCCCCGCACTCATCTCCTTGTCCCGCAGCACGTTTATCAGCTCCAGGCGCTTGGGGTGCGAGAACACCTGGCACATCTCCGCATGGTATGCGTAAAGGCGCTGGTCATCACTAACTGGCTCCGACTCCATACACCACCTCCCATGGGTTAGTTGCGATATTTCGAAGATTCTTTGTTACCATAGCATCCCGGATCCCCCTTGTCAATACCCCAGGGTGCAATGCAGACCACGGGCGGGAGCGGCGCCCGTCGGCTGTGACTTTTGGCCTTGTCTCTATCTTGACCCCACGTTAGCCTGTAGACGACCGAACGGTACGGCCACACCGCATACTGGGTAGCGAGGAGACCTTATGACCGACAACGAGATCGTGGCCAAGCTTAACGAGCTGCTGGAGGCGGAGCGGGCAGGAGTCCCCCTGCTGTCGGTGCTGGCCGACCGGCAACCGCCCGGCTTCATCCGCAACGAGTTGGAGAAGATAGGCAAGGACGAAGCGGCCGCCTGCGTCGGCCTGGTCAAGGCCATCCGCCGCCAGGGAGGGACGCCATCCGGGGCGAGTAACGACTTCGCCGGCAAGGTGCTGGCGTTACCGTCCGAGGCGGAGCAGCTCTCCCTTCTGGCCAGGGGACAGGCCTGGGTGGTCAAGCGCATTGACGCCCTCCTGTCGTTGGAGCTGGACACCGAGAGCGCCGCTTTCTTGCGGGACATGCGGGTGTCGCACCAGGACAACATCGCCTGGTGCAACTCCCGGGTGGAATCACTTCAGGCGAGCACCCTGTAGGGACGCCACTTGCCTTGCCCCTGCGCTTGAACTGTACCCGGTATGTCTAGCTGGCGACCACCCCTGCCCCGGGAGCATGGCTCGTGGGCCATGTGGCTGGCCCCGGCCCTGGCCGCCGTGGCCATCGCCGGCGGCGGCTGGCTCCACTGGGCGATATTCCTGGCGGCGGCGCTGGCCCTGTTTCTGGCCCGGAACCCGATGGCGTTGCGTGTGCGGGGTGTGCCCCTGGGCTCGGCCCAGACGGTTTGGCTGGCCGCATACCTCGCCGTGGGTTTAGCCTTGGGCGCAGTTCTGGTCTTCGCCTATGACAGGTGGCTGCTGGTGCCTCTGGGGCTTGTGGCGACCTTCTGGCTGGGAGTACATCTGCTCTTGGCGATGGCCCGCCGCGACCGATCGGTGGCCGGACAGTGGGTGGGTGTGGCCGGGCTAACGCTGGCCGGGCCCGCTGCCTACTATGTGGCAACAGGAGACCTGGGCTCCACTGGGCTGGCCCTGTGGGCCCTCAGCTTCCTCTACTTCGGTTACCCTATCTATTACGTCAAGTTCAAGGTGGACCCGGCCACCCGCAAAGCAGACCCCGACGAGTCGGGGTGGCAGAAACTGCGTTTGGGGCGGCAGCCCATTCTTTACCAGGCGTTCAGCGTGGCCCTGGCAGCGCTGCTGGCTGCATTCGGGGTGGCCCCCTGGGCTGCGCTGGCGGCCCTCGCCCCTGCTACGGTTCAGGTTGTCGTGGGAGTCCTCCGGCCCTCGCCGCGGTTGAGCATGAAGCGCCTGGGGTTCACCCAGGTGGGACACTCCCTTGCCTTCGGCGTGCTTCTGGCGCTGGCCTTCAGGCTGTAAGTAGGGGCAAGGCGCCGCCTTGCCCTTACGCCCAATTGCCCCCAACCGAACGCCGCCCAGACCCCACGCCCGCCCCGCCCCGGGAGGATACGGGGTTCCTCCCCTACACGTGCATGCCGGGCTGTGGAACAGAAAGGGTAAAGGGCGCGCGGCTACGCTGCTTCTACCTCTACGACCTCGCTGGTGGAGTTAGGACCAGGAATCGGTTGACCCTCTCTCCTCAGACCTTCCAGGTGAAGCCCGATTGCGTCGCGAATGAGTGAAAGGACCTCCTCTTTCGTTTCGCCAGCGGCGATGCATCCAGGAAGGTCGGGGACATATGCACCGAAGGACGTAGGTCCTTTCTCCAGGATGACCAGATAACGCATACGGACTCACTCCTGTTTGCTCAGTCCCGCCTGCTTCAGCGCACTGTTCAATGTGCCGGGCGGGATGTCAACATTTGGTTTTCCGGCGACGGTAACCGTTCCTTTCTTCGTAGGATGATGGAACTGACGATGATCTCCCCTCATCCGAACTTGATACCATCCGTCAGCCTCGAGTAGCGCGATAAGCCCCCTAACTTTCATTCTACGTTATCGCATTGCGACAGGCGGGATTCTATCGCCGACCCGGCCACGTGTCAAGGCGCGCGCGCAGCGGCAATTCATGAATTGCCGCTACGCCTCGGCCCCACCCAGCTCCCGCCACAGCTCCACGGGCCGGAGGACGCGCAGGCGCAGGCGCTCCCTGATTCCCCGGCGAAAGGCCCACAGCGAGCCGTAGTCCGTGGTCAGGAAGACATCGCAGCCGCTGTCCCAGGCCACCGCCAGGTGCCGCGCGTCCCATTTGACTCGCTCCAGCTTCCGGCGGTTGCCGGCCTGGGTCTTCTCCAGCAGAAAAGCCTCCACCTCGGCGACCACCGGGTCCAGCGGGGAGCCGGACGCATCGCCCAGGGAGTGGCGGATGGCCACCTGGCGGAAGCGCCCGAACTGCTGGAGCAAAGCATCGCGCACGTCTGGACGCACCTCAGCCAGGCGCTCGATCTCGGCCCGAGCGTCGTCCGAGACGCACAGGGCCACGTCCCGTTGTGGGCATAGTGAAAGAAGTTGAAGTAGGACAGCCATGTCCTCCTGGAGGCGGCGACTTGGGGGAACAACGCCCCGCTCCAGGTCCATCAGGCGGCTGATAATTGTGGTGTCCAGATAGACCTGGCGAGGCGGCACCTGGGAACGGAGAGGGCGCTGGCCTGTTGCGGCTAGCTGGACGACAGGGCTTGCTTGGCCACGGCCACGATCTGGGCGAAGCCGGTGGCGTCCCGCACGGCCATGTCCGCCATTATCTTGCGGTTGACCTCGACGCCAGCCAGGTCCAGACCATGGATAAGCTGGGAATAGGTCAGGCCCTCCTGCCGGGAGGCAGCGTTGACCCGCTGGATCCACAATCGCCGGAAGTCGCCCTTGCGCTCGCGCCGGTGGGCGTAGGCATAGCGCAGGGAATGGATGAGCGCCTCTCTGGCCCGGCGGAGCAGACGGTGGTTTGTGCCCCACATGCCTCTGGTCTGGGCCAGCACCTTCTTGTGCCGGTGATGGGCGGGTACACCTCGTTTAACCCTGGGCATGTTCGGACTCCTACTCTACCCCGTAGGGGAGGATGCGGCTGATCCTGTTCTGGTCGGCGGGGGAAAGCGGCAGCATGCCGTCGTACTGGCGCCTGACACGCGCCGGCTTCTTGCGGCGCAGGTGGCTCTTGCCGCCCTTCGTCCGCATCATTTTGCCCGTGGCGGTGATCTTGATGCGGCGGGCAGCGCCCTTGTGTGTCTTCAGCTTTGGCATAGGAACTCCAATGTAATACGAATCAGGGCGGACTCAGGCTACGGCATTCGCGCCGCAGTCGTTGGCGCCGGCGGCGCCGGCGGCGCAGCCGGAGGTGCAGGCCTGGCCTCCTTGGCTACGGCCTTGTACGGCACCAGTGTCACCACCATGTCCCGCCCCTCGATCACCGCGGGCGCCTCCGCCCGGGCTGACTCCCCCAGCGCCTTGAACACCCGCTCCAGCACGGCACGACCCAACTCGGGGTGCGCCTGCTCGCGACCCCGGAAGCGCACCGAGATGCGTACCTTGTGGCCCTCTTCCAGGAAGCGCTTCACAGCCTGGACCTTGAACTCCATGTCGTGCTCTTCGATCTTGGGCCGTAATCTGATCTGGTGAAGCTCTGATGCTTTCTTCCTTTGCTTGCGATCTTTCTTTGCTTGCTCGTAGCGGAACTTGCCGTAGTCCATGAGCCGGCACACCGGCGGCTGTCCGGTAGGTGCGACCTCCACCAGATCGCAACCCTTTTGTTCGGCAAGGTTCAAGGCCCTGACCAGGGGCATTACGCCCAGGTTCTGGCCCTGATCATCTACGACCCGGACCTCACGGGCCCGGATCGCCTGGTTAGTCCTGAATTCCCTAGCTATGCAATTCCCCCTGATGGCCGAAAAATACCAATTGCTGATTATTCATAGCATAGTGAGAGAGAGAAGTCAAACGGGCGCGGCCCTAACCCCTAACCCCTTCCCGCAGCCTACCATAGCTTGTCGGTGGCCCTACTGCCCGCAAGCCCGTTTACCCGGGCGATGAAGTCGCCTAATGGCTGTCCGCCCAGGTCCTCGCCGCTGCGCAGGCGGACCGACACCTTGCCGTCCGCGGCCTCGCGGTCGCCCACCACCAGCATATAGGGCACCTTCTGGAGCTGGGCCTCGCGGATCTTGGCGTTCATGCGCAAGCTGCGGTCGTCCACCTCGGCGCGGAGTCCCTCCACCCTTAGCTGGCGGCGGACGTTCTGAGCATATTCCAGATGGCGGTCGGCGATGGGGATGACCACCGCCTGCACCGGCGCCAGCCACACCGGGAAGGCACCCCCGTACTGCTCGATGAGGCAGCCGAAAAAGCGCTCCATGCTGCCCAGCACCGTCCGGTGCACCATGACCACCTGGTGCTCCTGGCCGTCCTGGCCGGTGAACATCACCTCGAAGCGCTGTGGCAGGTTAAAGTCCACCTGGATGGTGGGGCCCTGCCAGGCGCGCCCCAGGGCATCCTTGAGCTTTATGTCAATCTTGGGGCCGTAGAACACGCCTTCGCCCGGGTCTATGATGTAGTCCAGCCCCAGCCTCCCCAGCGAGCGCTTCAGCGTCTCCGTGGCCTCGTCCCACACCTCGATGGTGCCGGCGTACTTCTCGGGCCGGGTGGACACGTACATGTCGTACTCGGCAAAGCCGAAGGTGCCCAGCATGAAGCGGGCGAACTCGACCACGTCGGCCACCTCGTCCTCGAGTTGGTCGGGGCGGCAGAAAATATGAGCATCGTCCTGGGTGAAGCCCCGGACGCGGGTCAGGCCATGGAGCACGCCCGAGCGCTCGTAGCGATAGACGGTGCCCAACTCAGCCCAGCGGATGGGCAACTCGCGGTAGGAGCGCAGCCTGGACTTGTACATCAGGATGTGGAAGGGGCAGTTCATGGGCTTGACCAGGTAGGGCTGCCCGTCCACATCCATGGGCGAGTAGAGGTTGTCCCGGTAGAGCTCCCAGTGGCCGCTGGTCTTCCAGATGTCCCCGCGGGCGATGTGAGGGGTATAGACGATGTCGTACTCCCGCTTGATGTGCTCCGCCTTCCAGAAGTCCTCGATGAGGCGCCGGACAGTAGCCCCCTTGGGGTGCCAGTGGACCAGGCCAGGCCCCGACTCCTCGTGGATGGAGTAGAGGTCAAGCTCTTTCCCCAGGCGGCGGTGGTCGCGGCGCTCGGCCTCGGCCAGGCGGGCCAAGTGTGTCTCCAGCTCCTCGCCGGTGGCGAAGGCAGTGCCATAGATGCGCTGGAGCATGGGACGGCGCTCGTCACCGCGCCAGTAGGCCCCGGCGATGGACAGCAGCTTGAAGGCCCGAATCTGGCCGGTGGACTCGGCGTGCGGCCCCCGGCACAGGTCGGTGAAGCCGTCCTGGGTGTATGTGGAGATCGTCCCACCCTCCTGCTCCAGCACGTTGATCAGCTCGAGCTTGTAGGGCTGGTCGGCGAACAGGCGACGGGCGGCCTCGGCATCCAACTCTTCCCGCACGAAGGGCCGGTTGCCGGCGATGATCTCCCGCATGCGGCCCTCGATCTGGGGCAGGTCCTCGGGGGTCAGCGCTCGGGGCAGGTCGAAGTCGTAGTAGAAGCCGTCCTGGATGGTGGGGCCGATGCCGAACCTGGCGCCAGAGAAAAGCTGGCCCACGGCCTCGGCCATGACATGTGCCGCCGAGTGCCGCAGCCGCTCCAGACTATCGCCCTGTTCTTCCGCCACGCGCTTCAAAAAAGCCCCCGAGCCCGGGGGCGAGACTTCATCCTCACTTTCACGATTATAGCCGTGGCGCCAGGCAGGCGCAACGACCACGGACCAACGTGCAGCTTCCCCGCAACGCTAGCAAGAGGTATCATACCTACAATGACGGAATATCGCTTCACAGACTACTTCGAGAACGAGGTCCTGCGAAAGCGTCCGTACATCAGGAAGGAGTGGTGCATCCGGGTCTGCCAAAACCCATTGCGAGTCGAACCTCAAGAACACAACCGCTACCGGTTCTGGGGCGAAATAGATGAGCTCAACGGGCGCGTGCTCCGTGTTATCACGCTGGAGGACAAGAGGACGATACATAATGCATTCCCAGACAGGAGCTTCAAGAAATGAAACTAAACTACTATAGGGACACGGACTCACTTTACATAGACCTTTCGTCGAAACCGAGCACGGAGTCGCGAGAGATCTCGGAGGGCATTGTGCTGGACTACGATGCCGAAGGGAACCTGGTCGGTATTGACATTGACAACGCCAGCCTCAAGGTTGACCTCAAGGAGGTGAGTCTCAGCAAGCTTCCAGCGGACATAGAGCGGTTGACGGCGTGAGGCGGCATACGGCACACCGCCAGATATGCCTCCCCTTTTGCGGGAGCCCAGGCCGTTGACGTCCTCAGCAATGACATTGGGGTTGTTAACACGGGATGTTTCCTGAACAGTTCACATCTGGCTATGGGGACAACACAGAAGAGCGCGAAAGCCTGCTGAAAGACCTCTCGCTAGAAGAGGTCGTGGAAACAGCGAAGAGGTTGCGCCGCAAGGGAAAGGCCTGACCAGGGTTTCCCGATAGAGGCCTCAAGAAACGGAAACAAAGCACTACTAGGGACACCGATTCCCGGCACATTGACATCTCATCGGAATCTGGCGCCGGGGAAAAGCTGGCCCACGGCCTCAGCCATGACGTGCGCCGCCGAGTGCCGCAGCCGCTCCAAGGTGTCGTCTTGGTGTTCTGCCACGCTACTCACATACGCCCCTGCCCGGTGCGGGAGCGCCTTTCTCAATTACGAGTCTTACAGGACGGGGGCGCCGACCAAATGTAGAGTGATGAACCGCGATGGCAAGGGCAGGCTGCGGCCAAGCAGCATGTCATGCTGAGTCCCGACGCTCAAGTGTGGCCGTCAGGTGCGCAGCTTGTCGGGACGAAGCATCTCAGGGTGGTGGTGGGCAGCACTCCCGAGGCGTTCTTCACTCGATTCGAGGAGTTCAGCCCATGGCGATTGTGGTCCCCGGGCCGGCGCATGCCCCACCCCAGACGCCGTCCTGAGCCCAGCGAAGGATTCTTCGTCCCGACCCCATTCTCCGCCCTACCGCCCCGTCGGGACTCCAGAATCGTCCATGCTTGAAACAAGCACCACAGGGGATGAAAATGGCGCTTTGGCCCTCTCTCCCTGCCTCTCCCCGACACGGGGAGAGTCCCGACACGTCGGGATTCCCGCTTCGGGAAGGGGTAGACGGGCAGTGTATAGAGGCAGCCTTACCGCTTCCAAGCAAATGGCACCGTGTTGTAGGGGCGGTGCCTCCGTGCCCGCCCTGGTGGGGACGGGCGACGAGGTCGGCTCGTAGAGGCCACGGTGGACAGGTACAATAACCATGCTCACATACGTCTATACGTCTGGGGGATGGAGATGTCTAGGAGAATGACCGTGGTATTCCATGACGAAGAGCTCTACACACACTTGAAGGTAGAGGCAGCGAGACGACACACTGCGGCCAGCGAGATTGTCGCCGACGCTGTGCGCGAGTGGCTCGAAAGTCGCGAGGATGCAGAACTGCTACCAGTGATTGAAGCCGCCCGCACTGGATGGAAGGAGAAGGGTGGCCGCCCCTGGTCCGAAGTTGAGCAGGAAATGGAAGAGGCCGTGAGCAGAAGGGAGAAGCAAGCCGAGGCACGGAGTGCATAGACTTGAAGTCTCCCCTGCGGCTGACCGAGATCTCGAAAAGAGGCGCATACAGAGGCAGGACTTTGAGAGTCTGCGCCTTGCCGCAAGAAGTCTGGCCAGCGAGCCGCGTCCCCAGGGCGTCATGAAAACCCGGGGAGCCGAGAATGCATATCGAATCCGGGTGGGCAGCTACCGGGTAGTTTACGAAGTGTACGACAACGAAAACCTTGTGTTGATATTGCAGGTGGTGCCGAGGACCGAGGTGAGGTGGACCCCGAAATTTGGACAGGTGGCTAAGAGAGAGTCCCGCTCCTGGAATGTCAGAAACGTGAAGGAGTAGGACGTGAGCACAATACGCAAGAAGCACAGCGCATTGTTCAAGGCCAAGGTAGCCCTGGCGGCCCTCAAGGGTGAGGAGACGGTTTCAGAACTGGCCAGCCGATTCCAGGTCCATCCCAGCCAGGTCCATAGTTGGAAGAGGATGCTGCTAGAGAGGGCAGGGGAGCTGTTCAAGGACGGAGGCGGGCAGGAGAAGGCCCAGGAAGCCCTTGTAGCCCAGCTCTACCAGCTGATTGGGCAACTCAAGGTAGAAAGGGATTTCTTAGAGAGGAAGTGCAGGGCATGAGCCGCGAGAGGCGGCGAGGGATGATCGAGCCTGAGCATCCCAAGCTGTCTCTGTCCCGCCAGTGCGCGCTCTTGGGGATAAGCCGGTCATCGGTGTACTACCAGGCCAGGAGGGTGGATGGGGAGGACCTGGAGTTGATGGGGCTGATTGATCGCCAGTACCTGGCGACGCCCTTCTAAGGGGCCCGGCGGATGGCGGCGTGTCTGAGGGCGCGAGGTTATGGGCTCAACCGGAAGCGGGTGCAGCGGCTCATGCGGCTCATGGGGATTGTGGCCATCTACCAGCGCCCCAACACCAGCAAGCCGTCGCCGGGGCACAAGGTGTACCCCTACCTGCTGAGGGACGTGACCGTGATCCGGGTCAACCAGGTGTGGGGAGCCGACATCACCTACATCCCCATGGCTCACGGCTTCCTCTACCTGGTGGCCATCATAGACTGGTACAGTCGGTACGTGCTGGCGTGGCGGCTATCCAACACCCTGGACGTGTACTTCTGCCTGGATGCCCTGGAGGAGGCGCTGGGCAAGGGCACGCCGGAGACATTCAACACCGACCAGGGCAGCCAGTTCACCAGCGAGGCGTTCACCGGGATGCTGCTACCGCGTGGCATCCAGGTCAGCATGGACGGGAAAGGACGCTGCATGGACAACGTGTTCGTGGAGCGGTTGTGGAGGAGCGTGAAGTACGAGGAGGTCTACCTGAAGGCCTATCAGGACGTACCTGAGGCCCGGACTGGTATCGGCGCCTACATGCGCTTCTACAACGAGTCCCGATGCATCGGGACACCAGGCCCTTGGATACCAGACACCCGGGGAGATATTCGAGGAGGGGCGTGTCAGCACGAAGACCAACCGCCCTGGGGGCCAGGAAGGAGGGTTGACAGCCAACGAGCGAGTGGTATCATTCCCAGAGGTGGGTAGACCCCAGGATCCGACGGGAGTCTCTCTTATTTTGGCCCCGCCACTGTCTTAATAACGGGGCCACCTCATGCTTCGAACCCAAAAGCCCGCCTTACCGTGAGGTAGTGAAAGAACGTAATACGCCCTACGTCTGAACAGGGATTACTACTTGGCAGCATTCATCGCCTTTTGCCGAAGTTCGTAGCACCAGAGTTCGAATAACGTCGCTCCGCCTGGGACCGTTGCATTCGCCAAGTCCTCCACCGTCATGGCCATAGGAACACCAACTCGCCGCCGAATTGCGTCAATAGCCCTGTTTGTACGAGCGTCGCGATGGGCAAGAAAGTTTCTGCAATCACGGAGATCCTCAGTCGCAACACCCGCACTGGCTAGAGCACCCATCGAAGCCAGGTTACCAACTCCAATCAGCGTCGCTGCCTCTATCGTCTCTCTGGGGTCGAACCACTTCGGCTCCCAAACTGTCCGACGTTGCCGCCATTTTGGGTACTTCGACCTAAGAAGGGCTAGAGCTTCCTTCCGGCTACGGATGCCACCGACTGGTTTGATATGCCGTCCTGTCGTAGTAAAGACTTCGCCCGCAGTGCTTACTAGAACCAAGTCCTTGCAGTAGCGTGCCCAAGCGTCATGAAGCCGAATGACTGCATATGATTGAACAGAGATGGGAACGGCGTCCAACCATAGCCCTCGCCACACATGGCCCGGGGCTTGCTCCAAGAAGATTTGCCGCATAAGAGCAACCTCGGCGGCGAATCGTCCTACCAACTGCCCCAGAGTCGCAGGCATGGGCTCGCTATAGCACCTTTGAGAGAGCGCTATGGAGTGTCAGGAACCGAACCTTGCGGCTCGCGATACGTTGCGTGGAACCAGATGAGGCTCGTACAAATGGCTTCAGAGCGTCCTTTTGACTACCGTCCGATACGGCTTGGGTCAATTCGGCCAGATTCGCGCGCGCCACGTCCAACGCGATCTCAACTGCAGGGGACGGCATATCACCCTTGATATCGCCTTGAGGTATGCCGGCGAATGCGTGAGCTACCGCAGCAAACAGGATGAGGAGGTGCGGAGCGCTCGAAAACAGGCCAGCCTTTAGCTCGTCTTCAAAGTTCTCGTCAACATAGCGCACTGTAGCAAAGACTCGCTCCGCAGCTTCGTCCGCCATAGGGAAGTCGTTCTCGTATCGTTCGTAGAGCCTTGTAATCTTCGGCTGGCCCCCATCTTTCACGCCCTCCAAGACGATCCCGAACATTTCGGCTGTAAGCGAGTCGTCTAGCATCCTGAGACGGTCTCTAGTGGTTAAGACAGTGTACTTGTTCCAAAACCACGCCAACTGAACAGAGACGTGCCGAACCTTCCACTTGAAATCCCCTTGGAACTTGGCATGCCGAAGCTCTGGAGCGTTCAAGGGAACGGTATACGAATTGAGCCTCGCGAATACCTCCAGTACATCGTCGTCGGTGGCGTTCACAAGTTGCTCCACGCTGATTCGGTAGCTCAAGAAACTTGCCCTCTGGTCGTCGTCCAAGTCATCGTAAGTCATTCCAGAGAATTCTTCTGCTCTCTTGGTTAGCCTCAACTTGCCCTTGCCAAAATCGAGGATAGCTCGCAGTCTCTGTTGACCATCAACTATTTCCCTAACGGTCACCTGCGACACCACATTGATCTTGGTTCTAAGGTAAACCTTAGGCATGGGCATTTGTCTGAGAACAGTCTGGATCAGGTAGCTCTTCGCAGCGGGAGTCCACACGGCCCGTCGCTGAAAATCCTGATTTATCTCGAGTTGTTTACGGTCCCACCACTCGATGAAGTCTGAAACCTGGTACTGCTGCAGTACACTTCCAAGCACGTGCCCCCTCCTTTGCCCTAAACCCGTTTTTCAGACTAGCCTTCTAAAGTTATACCACACCTGTTAGTGAGAGCAAGAGACCCTCTCAGGAGGTCGCGGGCCAAAAGTTTGCCCCGTAATCGCCATCCGACAAGCTTATGATTCCCTGACCGCGCGTCGTTGTCTTTCAAGCCAGTCACCACGTCATGTCAGCGGCCATGGCCGCTGGCGGCCAACAACTGCTCCGCCATCTCCTCCAGGCGCTGGCGCTGGGGGACGCAGGCGAGCCAGCGGGCGGGGATGGCTCCCAGGCCATGGACGGCGCCCAGCGCCGCTCCGGCGACTGCTCCGTTGGTGTCAGTGTCGCCCCCGGCGTTGACCACGCTGACCAGTGTCTCTTCGAAACCCTCCGGGCCGTCAAGCGCCCACAGCCCTACCTGCATCGCTTTGAGGGTGTAGCCCATGGTGTGCCGGTCGGACAGGGCAAAGTCGTCCAGCGACGACCCTTCCACCAGACGAATAGCTTCCGTGACGGCGGCGGGCGTTCCCACCCCTTCGAGGGCGCCGGCTAAAGCTGACGGCGCCAGGGCTTGCCCCGCCAGGGCGTGGGCCATGGCGATGTTGAGAGCGACCGCGGACCACTGGCACCGGGGGTCATGGTGAGTGACGCGGGCACTGAGCAAGGTCTGTTCCACCAGGAGCGCGGGCTGGCTTCGCCAGCGGAGCGCCACCGGGGAGCACCGCATCACGGCACCGTTGCCTGCCGGCCCCCGTCCGTCGTCTTCCCAGACTTCCTGGGCCGCCAGCGCCGAGGGCACACCGCGTTCGAGCTTGTCCAGGACCCGGGCGGTCAGGTTGCCCATGCCGCGGCCATTCTGCCGACCCCAGCGGACCAGCCGCTGCGCCAGGTCTTCCAGGCTTAGCCTGTCGGCGGCCAGAATGGCCTCCGCCAGGACGACTGTCTGGGCCAGGTCGTCATCCCACGGACGGTGCACCTCGCTCAGGTCTATTCCCCGAAGCCCGCCAGGGAAGCGCTGCCGTATCCTGTCTTTGCTCTTGCCTTCGACCGGTATGCCCAGCAGGTTGCCCACGGCCACCCCCAGCAGGACTCCCCGGTAGCGGTCCGCATCGGGCAGCCCGCGCCCGGCGGCAGTACCGTAACCCTCCCACAGCCTTAACATCGCTGACAGGTCCATAGCGGATACCCCCGCCTACATTATGCATCGCGCTGCCGGTGGGTTCCGCTGCGCTACACCCACCCTACGGCGCTACAGCGCCCTGACTCCACTTCGGCGGGCCGGTGACAACGGTGCTTCGGTAGTGGACTCGCTGGGTCTTTGCCCATCACTGCCGTTTCGGGACTTGCGCATACGTTGCCGGTTCGCACTCAGCCGGACCTCCGGCTTGACTCCCAGGGCTCTGCCGGAGGTTGCTTCGCTTCGCTTTCAATGAACTGTGCCATCTCGGTTCATTGCTCTACATCGGGTCTGTGCTAAGGACTTTGAATGACGCCCTTTCCGTCATCGCGAGGACCCCGACGCGTCGGGGGACGAAGCGACCTACAGACCGTGCCACCGTCAGAAGGTTGCTTCGCTGCGCTCGCAATGACGGTCAGCAGGTGGGCTAATGGATGTCATGTTGCGGCACCGTGCGGCGGGACCGGCTGCATCTTGTTGCTTTCAATGAACTGTGCCATCTCGGTTCATTGCTCTACATTGGGTCCCGACGGGCCGGGACCTGTGATACTCGCAATGACGGTGAAGATTCGTGCTCGTGGAGCACGGCCACATTCCAGCAGACAGGGCAAAGCCAGCCCCCTCAGTCCAGCGCGTGGGCTAGCAGGTGTTCCACAAAATCGGCCTCGGAGAGGCCCAGGATGTCTTTGTACACCAGGTCGTTGTGCTGGCCCAGCAGCGGCGAGGGCTTGACCAATTCCCGGGGCGTGCGCGACATGATGAAGGGGAAGCTGCTGTGGGCTACCAGGCCCATGACCGGGTGCTCCAGGCGCCAGTAGAGGCGCCGGTGCTGCAACTGCGGGTCCTCGTGCAGGTCCTGGACGCTGGCCACCACCCCGGCAGGCACCCCCGCCGTCTGTAGAGCTGCCATGAGCTGCTCCACCGTATACTTGCAGGTCCAGGCCTCAATGTGCCTGTCCAGCTCGTCGTGGTGCTGGCGGCGCGCGCGGAAGGTGGCGAAGCGGGGCTCTTGCGCCCACTCAGGCGAGCCCATCACGCGCACCAGGGCCGACCACTGGGCGTCAGTGGACACGGTGATGGCCAGCCAACGCTCGTCGCCCCGACAGCGGTAGACGCCCTGGGGCGCGTAGTAGCGGTGGCGGTTGCCTATGCGGGTCTGCTCGTGCCCATTGGCGCTGTACTCCAGGATGGCGGTGCCCGTGCTGTGGGCGCTGGCCTGGAACTGGGCCAGGTCAATGTACTGTCCCTTCCCCGTCCGCCGCCGGTAGTCCAGCGCCGCCATGATCAGGCTCACGGCAAAGTGTGGGGAAATCCAGTCGGTGTAGGCGTTGCCGATCTCGGCCGGGGGACGGTCGGGGTAGCCGGTCAGGTGGTGCAGCCCGCTCAGGGCGGGGGTCGTTATGCCGTGGCCAAGCTGCATGGCGAAGGGGCCGGTCACGCCGTAGATGGGGGCGCTCAGCATGATGATGTCCGGCCGTATCCGGCGCACGTGCGTGTAGTCCATCTCCCACTTGGGCATGGTGCGCGGCGTGAAGTTCTCCACCAACACGTCGCAGATGCTCACCAGGCGGTAGGCCAGCGCCCGGGCCTCGGGCGTGTTCATGTTGATGGTGATGCCGTACTTGTCGGTGTGGTTGTCCTCAAACATCCCACTGGCGTTTATGTCAACCACGTTGTTGCGGTAGGGGCCGATGTGGCGCAGTTGGTCGTGCGCTGTGTCCGATTCGACATGGATGACCTCGGCGCCATGCTGGGCCAGGCACAGGCTGGTCAGCGGGCCGGTGCCCAGCCAGGTCCAGTCCAGCACGCGGATGTTCTCTAGCGCCCGAGACATCGAGATCTCCTGTAGGAACGCCAGCGATCAGTGCTTCCAAAGGCGAACCTCACCCTAGCCCTCTCCCGTCGAGGGATCCCGATGCATCGGGACTCTCTCCCTTGGAGGGAAAGAGTTAGGCCTGTCCTGAGCGAAGCCGAAGGAGTGAGAGGGAGAATAGTCACCCCACCAACGCCGCTTGGGGCTGCCCGAGGACCCATACCAATCACCTCAAATGACCCCGCCGGCCCTGAACCGGGCCAGGTCCCGCAAAGATAGACCCATCTCCTTTATGTAAACCTCGTTGTTGTGCTCCCCTATCAACGGCGCCCGGCGTTGGAGGCGCCAGGGCGTCTCGCTGAGGGCGGCGGGCGCCCCGGCGTAGGCGAAGGATGTATCCAGCTCCGGGTGCTCCACGTTGACGAAGAAACCGCGGGCCGCCAGGTGGGGGTGGGATAGCAAGTCGGCGGGCGTCTGTATGGGCGCCCACGGCAGCCGGCGACGCAACGACTCCCGGTAGATTTCCGTCTTGGGCTTGGTGGTGAGGAAGTCCAGCACGGCCGGGTCGAGCACCTCCCGCTCCTCGCGGGTGAGGTAGTCCACCGTATCGGACGACCACTGGCGCTCTTTGAGGTGCTGGTAGCCGTCGGGCGCCATCCAGTCCACCAACGGGGCGACCGGGCACCGGTAGTGGGACATGGCGAAGTAGCCGTCCTTGCAGGGCACCACCACCTTGTGGCGCGGGGCCACCCCGAATATCGGCCCCTGGTCGTAGGGTATGCCTGCCCGGGGGAAAACAACGCGGTTCAGGTCCCAGCTCTGGTGAGGGCCGGTGATGCCCATGCCCGCGGCGACGCCGTGCTGTAGCCCGAGGTCTATGTACTGGCCCTCTCCCGTGTCCTGGCGGTAGTGATGGGCGATCAGGCAGGCTTCGGCGGCCTCGATGCCTCCGTAGAGGTGCACCTGGAGTCCGCCCAACTGTGCGGGCGCTCTCTCGGCATCGCCTACGATGTACTGGATGCCTCCCATGGCCTGGCCCACCAGCTCGGACGTCTGCCAGTGGGCATACGGCCCCGTCTGGCCGAAGGGTGTGACCGAGGCCATGATCAGCGAGGGGTTGATGGCCGAAAGCTGCCCGTACCCCAGGCGCAGGCCATTGAGGTAACCCACCGGGAAAGACTCCACCAGGAAGTGGGCGGAGGCCACCAGACGGCGCAGGAGGTCCTGTCCGTCAGGGGTCTCGATGTTCAGTGTGATAGAGCGCTTGGAGGTGTTGAAGGTGAACCAGAACAGCGAACACCCAAGGTCAGGCTGGTCGTGGTAGAAGGGCCCAAGTGCCCGCGCCGGGTGACCTCCCGGCGGCTCGACAATGATGACGTCGGCGCCCAGGTCGCCCAGCAGCTTGCCGCAGTACAGGGCCATTGCGCTGCTGAGGTCGAGTACGCGATATGGCGCCAGGGGCCCCGTACGGTTGCTGTCCAAGTTCTGCGCGTTCAAGATATAGGCCATCGTATGCGGCGCCTCAGCCTGTGTCAAGGGCAACGGGCGGCCGGCGGGGCTGTCAGTCGGGGGGCATTGCGGCGGGAGCGGCGGGGGTGTAAAGTCTTGCTGGCTCGACCACAGCAGAGCGGGAAGACTGATCATTGAACGTTATCCACGGCATCTGGGATTCCTCCCACCTCCACCTTTGGGGAGAGGAAGCAACTGGCCAAACGGAACGGCGTCGTAGAGGGGTGCGCGGGCAGCCAGCACACCCCTTCGCCCTCGACGTGGACCGCGTGCGGGAGGCCGTTGTCAGCCTTCTAGGCGGGGACGCGCACGACGAAGTCGCCCCAGGGGAGCTCGCGCTCAGGCTGCCTTCGGACAAACACGGCCCGCTTCCCAGCCTGGACCGGCTTCAACCTGGGGCACTGCAGACGGCCCAGGGCCTGTCAACCTGGAGGGTGCCCAGCCTCGCCTTCGGCGCCCCGGATGCCTTGCAGCTCCTGGCCGGTTTGCCGGAGGTGGCCAGCGAGCGCCGCCAGGTCGAGACAGGTCCATCTCTTCGTTATTGGGCTGAGGCCGCCAAACTTTCCCTGGAGTTACTGGTGCACGGTCTCTTCGTGCCTGATGCCGAGGAGGTGAATAGCCGGCAGGTGCGGTCGGTCTGGAGGCCGTTGCTCAAAGAAGGCGACATCCCCGAGCGCCTGCGCCTGCTCGTGGCCGCCATGCCCCCGGTGTGCCGGGCATTGGAGGGAGACCAGAGGCAGCGTCGCCCCGGGTCCCTGGTGGGAAGCTTCCTGAACGCAACCGTTGACGCCTCAGTCAGGGCGGCTTGCCGGAGCCACCGTATTGTCTTTGGTGGGAAGCGGGGCCAGTCCCCTACCCTGGCTGGCCGCTGGCTGAGCTCCCTGGTCTCTCAGGAGCCCAATGTGGTCGCTCCGGCAGAGGAGGCATCCCACTTCAGGGAGGGCTTGCGCCAGTGGACTGGCGGGATGGTGGCATCCACCGACGGGGCGGCATTCCGGACCTGTTTCCGGCTCGAAGAGCCAGGAGGCACCGGGGACATGCCTACCAAGGGACCTCCTACCTGGTCTCTCACCTTCCACCTCCAGGCCCTGGATGACCGCAGCCTGCTCATTGATGCGGGGCGGGTATGGAGGGAGCGCTCGGCTGAGCTTAGCCTTCTCAAGAGGCGCTTCGAAAACCCCCAGGAGAGGCTCCTGGCCGACCTGGGGCGGGCGTCGCGTCTGCTCCCAGCCCTGGAGAAGGGCCTGAGATCACCCAGGCCGGCGGCCTGCTCCCTGACCACACCTGAGGCCCACACGTTCCTGCGGGAGTCAGCCCACCTCCTGGAGCAGGCCGGTTTCGGCGTCCTGGTGCCACCATGGTGGCAGAAGCCCTCCGCTCGCCTCGGCTTGCGCTTGAAGGTAAGGGCGAAAGGTGCGGGCCAGGCCAAAGCCAGCGGTCTCCTGGGGCTGGACAGCTTGGTGGACTTCCAATGGGAGATAGCCCTGGGGCCTGAAAAGCTTAGCAAGGAGGAGCTGGAGGGGCTGGCCGCCCTCAAGGTGCCCCTGGTGCAGGTACGAGGGCAGTGGATAGAGCTGCGCCCCGAGGAAGTCGAGACAGCTCTGAGCTATCTGGAGAAGAAGCGGGGCGGCGTCAGTCTGCGGGATGCCCTGCGCCTGGGCCTGGCGGGCGATGCAAAGGAGGCTGGACTGCCCGTGGTGGCGTTTGAAGGCGAAGGCTGGTTGGATCAGGTGCTGGACGGCCTGACCTCCGGAAAGCGCCTGGAGGAGCTGGCGACACCTGGGGAGTTCCAGGGCGCCTTGCGCCCCTATCAGGCCAGAGGCCTGTCCTGGCTGGCCTTCCTGGACCGCTTCGGGTTGGGCGCTTGCCTGGCCGACGACATGGGCCTGGGCAAGACCATCCAGCTTATTGCGCTTCTCCTTCACGAGCGGGCAAGCCAGACGAGGCCCGGTCCAACTCTGCTGGTGGCTCCCACCTCGGTCATGGGTAACTGGCAGCGCGAAGTGGCCCGGTTTGCCCCCTCCCTCAGCGTGATGGCTCACCACGGGGGTCAGCGGCTGGCAGGCAAAGGGCTTGCCCGAGAGGCGAAAAAGCACGACCTGGTCATCACCACCTATGCGCTGGTGCACCGAGATCTCGCTGACCTCTCGGCGGTGCCCTGGCGCCGGGTGGTGGTGGACGAGGCCCAGAATATCAAGAACTCGGCAACCAAACAGGCCCAGGCGGTCCGGGGCCTGAAGTCGGCCCACCGGGTGGCGCTCACCGGGACTCCCGTAGAGAACCGGCTCTCCGAGCTGTGGTCTATCATGGAGTTCCTCAACCCTGGCTATCTGGGCTCGGCGGAGAGCTTCCGGCGCAGCTACGCCATCCCCATCGAGAAATACCGGGACGCAGACCAGGTCGCCAGGCTGCGCAGCCTCGTCCAGCCCTTCATCCTGCGCCGCCTGAAGACTGACCCGGCCATCATCCAGGACCTCCCAGAGAAGTTGGAGATGAAGGTCTTTTGCCACCTCACCAAAGAGCAGGCTTCCCTGTATGAGGCGGTGGTCAAGGACATGGTGGAGAAGATCGAGAGCACGGAAGGGATCGAGCGCAAGGGCCTGGTGCTGGCTACCCTGGCCAAGCTAAAGGAGGTATGTGACCACCCGGCCCTCTTCCTCCACGATGCGAGCCCGCTGGATGGGCGCTCAGGAAAGCTCGTGCGCCTGGTGGAGATGCTCGAGGAAGTCCTGGAGGCGGGAGACCGGGCATTGGTCTTCACCCAGTTCGCCGAGATGGGTAAGATGCTCCGGGGCCACCTCCAGAACGCGATGACCTCGGAAGTACTTTTTCTCCATGGCGGCACCCCCCGGGCAGCTCGGGACGAGATGGTCCGCCACTTCCAGTCGGGCGATGGCCCGCCCATCTTCGTCCTGTCCCTGAAGGCTGGGGGGCTGGGCCTCAACCTCACTTCGGCAAGCCACGTGTTTCACTTTGACCGGTGGTGGAACCCAGCGGTGGAGAACCAGGCAACAGACCGGGCCTACCGCATCGGACAGCACAAGAACGTACAGGTGCACAAGTACGTGTGTGCGGGGACCCTGGAGGAGCGCATTGACCAGATGATTGAAGAGAAAAAGGAGCTTGCTGAAAACGTGATGGGGACGGGGGAGGGTTGGCTAACCGAGATGAGCACAGACCAACTGCGGCAGCTCTTCGTTCTGTCCCGCGAAGCCGTAATGGAGGACTGAATGGGCTATCGCGACCACTGGTGGGGCTATGAGCCTACCCGGGCCATACCGGTCAAGGATGGTATCAAGGCCCGGAGCCGCCGGGGTCCCATAGGGGAAAGCTGGTGGTCTCGCCGCTGGATTGGCTTCCTGGAGTCGCTACACATGGGAGCCAGGCTGGACCGGGGCAGGTCATATGCCCGCCGGGGGCAGGTAGTCAGCATGGACATCGAGCAGGGCGCGGTCAACGCCCGGGTCCAGGGATCCCAGCCCACGCCCTACACGGTGACCATTCGCCTGGCCCCCCTTTCCGAGGACCAGTGGGACAGGGTCATCGGGGCCATGGCGGCCCAGGCCCTTTTCTCCGCCAAGCTCCTGTCGGGCGAGATGCCCCAGAACATCGAGGAGGCTTTTCAGGCTGCCCAGGTGTCCCTTTTCCCCACCACACCCAAAGACCTGCAAAGCGACTGTTCCTGTCCTGATTGGGCCAACCCGTGCAAGCACGTGGCCGCCGTCTTTCTCCTTTTGGGCGAGGAGTTCGACCGAGACCCATTCCTCGTTTTCCTGCTCCGAGGACAGGAGAAGGCCGATCTCATCGCCCGATTGCGGGAGAGCCGGGCCAGCAGCGCCGAGAGCGAGCCTGCGGGCCCCATGATTCCCCGCAAGCCACGAAAGGGGCGTGAGAAGGGGCCGGCGCCGCTCGAGAAGTGCCTGGACCGTTTCTGGGCCATGGGACAGGAGATGGCATCGTTCCGGGTGAACATGGCCCCACCCGCAGTACCTCTGGGCGTGCTGAAGCGCCTCGGCCCACCACCCTTTGTGGAAGGCAAGGGCCGAGTCACGGACGCCTTGGGCGAAGCCTACCGCGCCGTATCGGCGGAAGCTCTCAAACTGGCCTACGGTGAGGCAGAGGACCGAGGCGGCAACTGACCACGCCCATCCCGGTTCCCGGGTGCCAGTTGACGGTGTGAACGCCGCCGCCTAGAATAGCCCACAGGCAACGTGCCTGGGAAGGCGACCATCATGAAGAAAGACCTGCTGGACATCCTGGCTTGCCCCGTCTGTAAGGGGTCTCTCACCTTGACCGTGAAGGAGGAAGATGGCGACGAGATAGTGACCGGCGACTTGCGCTGCGCTCGCTGCCCCGAGACTTATCCCATCACCGATTCTATCCCGAACCTCTTGCCCCCGGACTTGAGAGGTTAGTCATTCACCCATTGGAGAGTCGAGAAGCATGAGCCGTTCCAAGCTGATTGGTGCCTTACTCTGTATTGTGGCCATAGTGGCTGCGGTCGTGTTCGTTTGGGGTATCGCCACGGAGAGCTACTGGGCTGTTGCGGTGCCGGTGGCCATTGGATTCCTGGCCGTTATGGCCCTGGTATTCTGGATCGGTTGGACCATGACCACCGAGGCCCCCATCGAGCCGGTGAAGGAAAAACCCAACAGCACCGGCCCGACCCCGGGCCAGAAGACGTAGGAAGTGCCGACTCAGGGGCCAACCTCTGAGGGGGAGATTGGATAGCCCGCCACGGTGTTCTATGGCCGCGGCCGGGCCACGATTAGATAGCAGTCCATGTTCTTGCCAGTGCCCACCCCGACCTCCAGCACGCTGCCGTCAACATGCTTCCACAGGCGTCGCCGCCAGCGGGCGAACCCCAGCCGCTCCATGAGAGCCTCGCTCCGGTCGTAGCGAGGGGCAATGCGGTCGTAGCGGGACTGCACCCAGGCGGAAGTCCCCCGAGGTGGCCTTTTGTTACTGGCGATTTGGGGCAACGGGCACCTCAAACCAACCTGTCCGGTAAGGCTGAACCTGCTCCGAAGCGTGGCACCGCGCCCACAGCTCAGACACAGTCGCACCCAGCACCGGGTGGCGCAGCGAGGCCGCGATCTCGTTCAAGGGTATGAGCACAAAGGCCCTCTCAGGCAATCGGGGATGTGGGATTACCAGGTCAGGCGTGTTGAGGACGAGCTCATTGTAGAGCAGGATGTCTATGTCCAGGGGCCGAGGGGCGTTGCTGAAGCTGGGACGTCGGCCCAGGGCTTGTTCCACACGCTGGCAACGCGCTAGCAATGTCTGAGGCGCCAACTCAGTCCTGGCCCGCACCACTGCGTTCAGGAACCAGGGCTGGTCTTTGTAGCCCACTGGCTCCGTCTCATACAGTGAAGAGGCCGCCTCCACAAGAACTTCTGGAGCCAGCCGCTGCACGCCTTCCTTCAGGTTGGTCTCGCGGTCACCCAGGTTGGAGCCCAGGCCCAGATAGACGGTGGCCATGACAGTCCTATGTGGGAGTGGTCCCGACGTGTCGGGACCAGCCCCGCACGATGGCATCGCTCATGCGGCACACGCGGACTATCTCGCGCACGTCGTGGACGCGCACAATGTCCACCCCTTGAGCGATGCCCAGGGCCACCGTGGCCGCCGTGCCCTCGACCCGCTGGTCCACGGGTAGGCCCAGCACCAGGCCGATCATGGACTTGCGGGAGGTGCCCAGGAGAATGGGCCGGCCCAGCGAGCTCAGCTCCCCCAGGCGGCGCATGACCTCCAGGTTGTGCTCCACCGTCTTGCCGAAGCCGATGCCCGGGTCAACGATCAGATGCTCCCAGGGAACGCCGGCGGCCTGGGCCTGCTCCAGGCTGTGCCGGAGGCTGACCACTACCTCGGGGACGAGGTCCGTGTAGGCGGTGCCCTCCTGGTTGTGCATCAGCACCAGCGGCACGTGGGCCTCAGCGGCCACGCGGGCAATACCGGCGTCGCGCTTCAGGCCCCACACGTCGTTGATGAGCGAAGCGCCAGCCTGGACGGCCCGGCGGGCCACGCCCGACTTGTAGGTGTCAATGCTGATGGAGACAGGTACGTCCCTGGCCAAGCGCTCTACCACAGGGATGACGCGGCGCAGCTCGTCGTCTTCGGCTACAGGAGTATGGCCCGGGCGGGTGGACTCGCCGCCCACGTCTATCATGTCCACCCCATCGGCCACGAAGCGTCGCGCCTGGGCCAGCGCCGCCTCGACGTCGCTGCCCAACCCATCGCCGGAGAAGGAGTCCGGGGTAACGTTGATGATGCCCATCACGTAGGTACGCTCCCCCCAGCAGAACTCCCTCCCCCCGATGCGGGTGACGCCGAGTCCTGTACGAGCCGTAGCCATATCTATCGGGCTATTCTAGCATACGGGTAAGGCCAAGCCCCAAAAGCTTGAGAGCAAAGCTGATTCGCCCCGCGCGTAGGTCGTTTCTATTGCCGGCTCCGGATCCTGTGCACCTCAACCACCAGTAGCTTGCCGGCATAGTGCTTCATGTCGTCGTGTGCTGAAAAATAGGCCGTCAGCCTGTTGTAGTTCTGTCAATATGTCACCAAAACGGTTCAGTGATTTTGTCACCATCAAACTGGTCGGAAAGGGCACTCAGGTCGTGCCTGCGGCGACCAGTTCAGCGGGTCCCCCGGATGCTGGTGGCGCGACGCCAGCG
>JACPQM010000051.1 GCA_016190505.1 Chloroflexota bacterium
AGGCCGTGGTGGACACGGGTTCAAGCGATACTTGGGTCCCCGCTTCCATACTTCGCCGGCTGGGTATCCGGCCTGTGGAAACGGGCCAGTTCGTGACCGCTGACGGCCGCATTGTCGAGCGAGAGATGGGCGAGGCAGTAGTCCGCCTGGATGGACGTACCCGCGTACGCGTCGTGGTATTTGGGGACGAGGGCACTGAGGCGCTTATTGGGGCAGAGACCCTGGAAGGCTTCCACCTCGGTGTGGACCCTGTGGGGCGGACGCTGATCCCAATGCCAGGACGCTTGGGGATGGCTAAGCTGTCATGAAGCGTGTTGGTGTCCTTGCCCTACAGGGGGCGTTCGTGGAGCACGCCATATCGCTGCGCGCTCTCGGCGCTGAGGTGGTGGAGGTGCGCCAGCCCAGACAATTGGCCGGCCTTGACGGGCTTATCATCCCCGGTGGGGAAAGCACCACCATTGCCCGCCTCATGGAGCTATACGGACTGGCCAGCCCCATTCGCGACACGGCAGCGCGCGGGCTACCCGTCATGGGAACGTGCGCCGGGCTCATCCTCCTGGCACGCAGGGTATCAACCCTCGACCGTAAACCCCTGGGGGTGCTGGACATCGGCGTAGTGCGCAATGCCTACGGGAGCCAGGTGGACAGCTTTGAGGCCGAGTTGGACGTGCCAGCCCTGGGGATAGAGCCTTTCCCAGGGATATTTATCAGGGCGCCGGTGATCGGGGAGGTCGGCCCTGCGGTGGAGGTAATGGCCCGCCTGGAGAACGGGGCACCGGTGGCCATTCAGCAGGGCAACCTACTGGGGACGACCTTCCACCCGGAGCTGACCGCGGACAGGCGGCTCCACGCGTACTTCCTGGGCATGATGGACGGACACAGTCCAGAGGGGAACGGCTAGGTGTTCCGCCGTTTGCAGCCCTACGACCTGCTGGCGCTGCGGCCGGGACTGGCTAACGAGGCGCAGCCCCTGGAGCGGTGCCTGAACCGGGCGCCGGGGTGGGGCGGCACCTTCGCTTCCCTGGCCGGGACCTGGTTGCCCCTGGGCCGGCATCGCCAGGCGTGGGTGGTCGCTCCCAGGGGGCGCCTGGCTGGCCTGGTGTCGGTCCGGCCACGCTCCGGCCCCCTGGCCTGGGAGATCGAGCGCTTGACCGCTGTGGAGCCGGAAGGGGTGGGCAGCGAGCTACTCGAACACCTGGTGATGGCCGCTGCCGGGGCAGGCGCCGATCGGATTTTCCTGCGCCTGCCTGTGGACAGTGCCTGGTGCGAGGTTGCCCAGCGGGTCGGGTTCGCTTCGTACATGCAGGAGCAACTCTATCTGGGGTCCCTGCCCTCCTGGGTCGTTCCTCCTGCGCTGCCCTTGAGACCAAGGCAGGCCCTGGATGACCTCGGGCTGTTCCGCCTCTACTGCCTCGTGGCGCCCACAACGGTGCGCCAGTTTGTGGGTATCACTCTCCAGGAATGGCAGCAAAGCCGGGAGCCTCTACCTTTCCGGAGAGGCCAAGAGATGGTGACGGAGGAGGACGGCACGCTAACGGGCTGGCTACGTCTCACCGCGTGGAGCCAGGCCAGGGACTTCGCTGTTATGGCCCACCCCCATAAGGGGGACCTGGCGGGGATGGCGCGCCATGCCCTGGCTGGCTGCCCGCCCAGGTCATCCTTATCGTGCCTGGTGCCCGACTATCAGGAGGGGCTGGGCCGACTGCTGGAAGAGTATGGATTCGTAGGTACTGCCAGGTATGCCAGCTTGGTGAGAATGGTGGCGGTGCGGAGCAACCATCCCTGCCTGCTACCCGCCCACGCCTGAAGCTGTGAGGTGCAATGGAGAGGAAGATAACCGACGACCTTGAGGCGCTCCTGGACTCACTGCCGCCTCATATACAGGACCCACTCAGACACCTGACGCCACAGGAGCGGGGCGAGCTCCTTGAGGTCGTTCTGGATCTCGGGCGCCCCCCGGAAGCCCGCTTCACCGACCGGGACCACATCCTGCACTCTCGGGAAACCCGGGGCGATGACATAGACTACGTGGTCTCCCGAATTAGCGCCTTTGGCGGCGACAACCGCTCCGGCATTGAGCGCACCCTGCACCGCATATCCGCCATACGCAGCCGCGATGGGCGCATCGTGGGGCTGAGCTGCCGGGTGGGCCGGGCGGTGTATGGGACCATCCACGTCATCGAGGACCTGGTGTTCTCCGGCAAGAGCCTGCTGCTATTGGGCAAACCCGGCGCCGGCAAGACCACCATGCTCCGCGAGGTGGCCCGGGTGCTCAGCGACGACCAGCGGAAGCGGGTGGTCATCGTAGACACCTCCAACGAGATCGCCGGTGACGGAGATATACCTCACCCCGCTATCGGCCGGGCGCGGCGGATGCAGGTGGCCACCCCTGCCCTCCAGCACGCGGTAATGATCGAGGCGGTGGAGAACCACATGCCCGAAGTCATTATCATTGACGAGATCGGCACCGAGCTGGAGGCCCTGGCGGCCCGCACTATTGCCGAGCGTGGAGTCCAACTCGTGGCCACGGCCCACGGCAATACCCTGGAGAACCTGTTCATGAACCCCACCCTGTGCGACCTGGTGGGGGGGATCCAGTCGGTGACCCTGAGCGACGAGGAGGCCCACCGCCGGGGTACCCAGAAGTCCATTCTGGAGCGCAAGGCGCCGCCCACCTTCGAGATAGTGGTGGAGATCCAGAGCTGGGACCAGGTGGCCGTCCACCGGTCCGTTGGCGAGGTCGTGGACAGCATCCTGCGCGGGGAGGCGCCGGAGCCCGAGGTCCGCTGGGTGGACGAGCACGGCGAGGTCCACAAGGAGGAAAGCCGGCAGCGCGCCCCTGCACGCGAGGCCGCTCGGGTAACGGGCCGTGGGGTCCCCCGTATCCACTCCTTTGGCGTTGACCGCAGCCGTCTGGAGCGGGTGGCCCACGACATGGAGGCCCCTGTGTCCCTGGTGGACGACGTCCGCGATGCCGACGTGGTGATGACGGTCAAGGGCCACTACCGTCGGCGACCGTCGGTTATCCAGCAGGCGGAGGGGGCTGGCATCCCCATCTACGTGCTGCGCAGCAACACCGAGGCCCAGATCCAGCAGAGCCTGGCCCGGATCACCCACCGCCCAGTGCCGCCGTCGTCGGTGGCCGAAGCGGTGCAGGAGGCCCAGGACGCTGTGGAGAAGGTGCGTAGCGGGCAGTGGTCGGTGGAGCTCACCCCTCAGAACGCCTACGTACGGCGGCTCCAGCACCAGCTTGCCGGGCGCTTCGGCATGGACTCGGAGAGCACCGGCCGCGAGCCCTTCCGCCGGGTCAAGATCAGGTCCTCCCGGGCACAGCCCTAGCCGAAGGGTGAGCCAGCTTTGCTCATCGCTTTAGAGGGTGGAGAAGGGAGTGGCAAGAGTACCCAGGCCAAGGTACTTTACGGCAGGCTATGCCAGGCCGGCTACAGCGTTCACCCCCGCCCCCTCCGCGAGCCGGGAGGGACCGCTCTCGGAGAGAAGCTGCGCACTCTGGTCTCTCTCCCCCGGGAAGTGCTGGCGGCGGTCTGGGGCCAATCCCTAGTTACCCCCCAGCCAGGCAGCCAGTTGGCGGCCAAGGAGCTGTGGCTGCCCATAAGTGCCGCGGCGGAGCTTTTCCTCTTCGCCGCCTCGCGGGCGCAACTGGTGAGCGAGGTTATCAGGCCCGCCCTCGCCCGAGGCTCCATTGTCGTCATTGACCGGTTTGTTCATTCCACACTGGCTTACCAGGGGTACGGCAGGGGCCTCGACCTCGAGCTGCTGGACCATGTCAACCGTTTGGCCACCCAGGGCGTAGCGCCAGACCTGGTGATACTGCTAGATGTTGACCCGGTCAAAGGAATTGCCCGGAAACGCCGTGCCCAGGACATGAGCCGCTTCGAAGCCGAGGACATCGAGTTCCACCGCAAGGTGAGGCAAGGTTACCTGGAGCTAAGCCAGCGGGACCCACAGCGCTGGCTGGTGCTGGACGCCGGTCTGCCCCGCGCCGAGGTCACGCGCCTCGTCTGGGAGTGGGTGGCGCCTCGCCTTCCAGCCAGGCCCGCGTCCGCGGCACCCGCTTCAATTCCGGAGAAACCCAAACGGCTGTTGTAGGGTTAGGTTGGAGACTGCTCTTGAACAACGTCCAAGGACAAGTAGCCCAGATGCTGGAGGGCAACCAGGTCGCCCTGGCCCGCCTGCTCACCCGCGTCGAGGCCGAGGACAACGCAACCGGCGAGGTCATCGCGGCCATCCAGCCCCGCCTGGGTAGGGCGCACCTGGTCGGGGTCACCGGGCCCTCGGGCGCCGGGAAAAGCACCCTGGTGGACCGCCTCACCGCCATCGCCCGGAGCCAGGGCCAGTCGGTGGGCATCGTGGCGGTGGACCCCACCAGCCCCTTCTCCGGCGGTGCCCTTTTGGGAGACCGCATCCGAATGCAGCAGCACTACCTCGACCCGGGAGTGTTCATCCGCAGCATGGCCACCCGGGGCAGCCTGGGTGGCCTGTCGCGGGCCGCCTTCAATGCCGTCAAACTCCTGGACGCCGCGGGCAAGGACCTGGTGCTGCTGGAGACGGTGGGAGTCGGCCAGACGGAGTTGGACATCATGGGGGCAGTGGACACCGTGGTGGTGGTGCTCGTCCCCGAGGCCGGCGATTTCGTCCAGACCATGAAGGCCGGCCTGATGGAGATCGCCGACATATTCGTGGTGAACAAGGCGGACCGTGATGGCTCCCGTCAGGTTGTCGGAGAGCTCGAGGCCATGGTGGAGATGAGCCCCAAGCTGCCCTGGTGGCACATCCCGGTGCTGGCTACGCAGGGCCACCACAACGTCGGCCTCGACCACCTGGCAGAGGCTATCCAGTCCCACCGCCGGGCACTGGAGGAGAGCGGCGAGATGAACCGCCGGCGGCGTGTCCGCCGCCGGCGCGAGTTCATGCGCATCCTGGAGCAGGAGCTTACCCAGCGCCTGCTCCAGATAATGTCCAGCGACGGCACGTGGGCGAACACGCTCTCCCGAGTCGAGCAGGGCGATCTGGACCCATACACCGCGGCGCAGCGGGTGCTCAGCGACCAGGCCCCTTTGAAGGGCGCGCTCAGCGCCGACTAGGAGATGGCCGTGGATGGCACTGCCAGCCTCGCCGCCTTCGTCTCTCAAATAGACTATGCCCAACTGCCCGCTGAAGCGCGGGACATCGCCCGGCAGGCCCTGCTGGACGGCATCGGGGTGGCCCTGGCCGGCTCGCAGGAGGCCTGCGCCCAGATCATGGCCTCCTACGTTCGTGACGAGGCGGCCTCGCCTCAGGCGACGGTGCTGGGGCTGGGCATGCGTGCATCGCCGGAGTTGGCCGCCCTGGCCAACGGCACCCTGGCCCATGCCCTCGACTTCGATGATTTCACTCCCCAGTTCATGAGCCATACCACTGTCTCCCTGATGCCCGCGCTCTTGGCCGTGGGGGAGGTGCGCCACATCTCCGGACAGCAGGCGATTGCCGCCTACGCGGCCGGCTACGAGGTACAGGCCCGGGTGGGGCTGGCCACCGGGCCGGGCCACTACGAAATGGGCTGGCACTCCACCTCCACCCTGGGCGCCCTGGGAGCCACGGCAGCCGCCGGGCGCGTGCTCGGCCTTTCGCCGCAGCAGATGCAGCACGCCCTGGGCATGGCCGCCTCGGGGGCGGGCGGGCTGCGCCAGAACTTCGGCACCATGACCAAACCCCTACATGCGGGGCTGGCGGCCAGCCACGGCGTGCGCTGCGCCCTGCTGGCGGCCCGGGGGTTCACCGGCGACCAGCAGATACTGGAGGCGCCCTTCGGCTTCTGCAAGGTGCTGGGCGCACCCGGCGAACCCAGGCCCGAGCTGCTCACCCAGGGCCTGGGCGGTACGTTCTACCTGGCCGAGTCGGGGGTGGACATCAAGCCCTACCCCAGTTGCCGCGAGACGCACCGCTGTCTGGACGCTGTCCTCCACCTGGTACACACCCACACCTTCCGCCCAGAAGACGTGGTCGAGGTGGAGTGCCATACCAGCGCCATGATCCCTCACATCGTGATCCACCAGCACGCCCGCACGGTGCTTGAGGGCAAGTTCTGCATGCCCTTCTGCATGGCTGTGGCCATCGTTGACCGCGCCGCCGGGCTGGACCAGTTCACCGATGAGCGGCTGCGCGATCCCAGGGTCCAGGAACTGATGGGCAAGGTGCACTTCCACTACACGCCCGAGGACAAAGGACGCCTGGAGGACCTGGCCCGGCCCGAGACCGTGGTGGTCCGCCTCCACGACGGGCGGGCGTATTCCCACACGGTGTCTCACGCCCTGGGCTCACCCACGAACCCCATGCCCCGAGACCAGCTCTGGGCCAAGTACCGGCTGTGCGCCTCCCGAACGCTGCCCCCGGCGGCGGTGGCGCGCTCTCTGGACATGCTGGCCCACTTGGAGGACGTGCCCGATGTGGCCGACCTCATGTCAATAGTCACTGGCGGCCCCTAGCCACGACTGGCCCGTAGCCCTTCAGCGTCCCCCGCAACAGCAGTCCGGCGCGGTCATTGCTTACAAGTTACATTGCGCTATCTAATGAGATATAATGCCATAAGATGTCGCATTTCGGGTTGGAGGGAGACCATATGCCAACAGCAGTGAGGATATCGGAAGAGCTTGTGAACGAGGCGAGAAAATTCAGCCGCATTGACCACAGGTCCCTGGCTGGCCAAGTTGAGCATTGGGCTCGCTTGGGCAAATGCGCCGAGGAGAATCCGGACCTGACCTATTCACTCATCAAGGACATCTTGATCGGAATCGCGGAGTTGGAACAGGGCGAGAAGACCGAATACACGTTTAGCTAGGACCTCCATGAGAGTATTCCAGTCAAGGTCCTTAGAGCGAAAAGTCAAGAAGATGCCGAAACAGGACAAAGAGGCATTGGACCAGGAAATACGAAGAATCATAGCCAACTCTTCCCTCGGAGAGGAAAAAACAGGGGACCTCAGAGGGGTGTTCGTCCATAAGTTCAGACTCAACACTACCCAGTACCTTCTTGCCTATCGAAAGGTCGGAGAGGACTTGGAGCTGATTATGATTGGGCCTCACGAAAACTACTATCGAGATCTGAAGCAGTATCTGAAGGGCCGACCAACGCGGTGACGAGTGTCCCCACTGAACGCCTCAAATGGGACTCCCGGTAGGCTCCAGGTTGGACGGCGGGGCCAGGACCAGGGCCAGCAAAAGCCGGACCAACCGGCTGCGCGGCCTGTCCCGCCCTCAATACCGCCTTGGGGTTGGAGGGGTGAGGGCGTACTACGATGTGGAGGGTTCAGAGGTCCACGTCTTGGCCATCGTACACAAGAGCCAGGCCGTCGAGTGGCTTAGCAGAGAAGGTGAGTAGCATGAAGAAGGCGGCGTTGAACGAGGTGAGGGACGAGCTCTCGAAGTATCTCCGAATGGCTGAGGGGGAAGAGAGCGTCATCACGTGGCATGGGACGCCTGCTGGCGTGTTGATTGGCTTCAAGAGCGAGGAGGACTGGATTGACTACCGGTTGGAACGGGACCCGCGCTTTCTGCGGCGAATAGGACAGGCGCGTCGCGCCATGGCCGCGGGCAAGGGGACCAGGCTTGAGGAGGTCGGGGCTTAGCTGCGCGGGTGCCGTCGTTACCCGCTGCGGCTAGCGACTTGCTGGAGGCGAGCCGCCCTGCGCGTGCTGGATGACGTTTGTCTTGGCCGCCAGTCTGATACACAATGACGAAAGACTACCCGCCACGGCCACCTACCTCCAGCGTTCAGTTGAGGAGTTCAATTGAACAGATTCCCGGCGTCGTTACCGAGAAGGATGTACTGGTCCAAGAAGGCTGGTGGAACGTCCGCGTGTCCCGAATGCCATGGGATGCTGGAACCGGAGGATCACGCATACTTGCTGGCTGTTCGACAAAGGGTGAACATTGAATCCTACGTGGTGGGTCCCAAGGGTGGTCACTTCTGTAGCAAGTGTCCGGTGGTAGTTCTCGACGATGACGCCTTCGGGGAACTTGCCGCGCTCAGCATGCGTTCTTCGCGGGACATCCAGTTCGTCGTCCTGGGCTTGGTGGACTTGGACGCGGTGCCAGAAGAGAAAAGGCACCTCCGTTTTGGCGGGGACAACAATCCTATACCCCTGGTGAAGTTCACGAACATCGGACAAGGTCAGGGGACGGACAAGCGGTAGGTCAAGAGACGGTAGGTGCCGAACCACAGAACCCGGCGGAGCGCTTGACGCTCGGCGGCATTGACAGATACTCCGTACCGGAGTACATTGGTGGTATGAAAGTCAAGACATCTATCACAATATCAGAAGAGTTGCTCCAACTGGTGGACGAGCGGGCCAAGGAGTCCAACAAGAACCGCTCCGACTTCATTGAGGGTGCCGTTTGGGCCTTTGTCAGACAACTGATACGCAACGAGCAAGATGCCAGAGACCTGGACATTATCAACCGGCGGGCCGAATCTCTCAACAAGGAAGCCGCCGACGTGTTGGCGTATCAGGTGCCCCTGTGAAGCGGGGCGAGTTGTATCGTGTGGCACACCCATCGCCGCTGGAGCCTAAGAGGTCCCGGGTATTTGTGGTCGTTAGCCGCCAAGTTGTCGTAGACTCCCGCTTTTCTACAGTCATCTGCGCGCCCGTATATACTGCCTACGATGGTCTTGCCACCCAAGTGCCCGTGGGACCCGATGAAGGGTTGAAACACGACAGCAGCATCCACTGCGACGGACTGGTGAGCCTCCCAAAGTCAGTATTGACCGACTTCACTGGCACCCTTCCACCCGAGAAGGTTGATGCGTTGAACCAAGCATTGCGGGTCGCGCTCGACATCCCGGACCAGCTCCAAAGGTGATGTAGCGCCCGCATGTCGAGGGCCCGCTGTGGCTTCTGTTCTTGTGGCACTACTGGCGTACACCTTGCACACCGGTTCAACTTAGTGGGGGGCGAACATGACCAACATCACAATTTCTATCTCCGATGACCGCATGCAGAGATTGCGCGAGAAAGCCAGCCACTTTAAGGTCTCGCCGGAAGAGCTAGTCCGCGTGAGCCTGGAAGACCTGCTCACTCGCCCCGAAGCGGACTTCGTGCAAGCCCTGGAGTACGTGTGTTGTAGTTCTGTCAATATGTCACCAAAACGGTTCAGTGATTTTGTCACCATCAAACTGGTCGGAAAGGGCACTCAGGTCGTGCCTGCGGCGACCAGTTCAGCGGGTCCCCCGGATGCTGGTGGCGCGACGCCAGCG
>JACPQM010000054.1 GCA_016190505.1 Chloroflexota bacterium
ATCTGCCCGCAGTAGCCAATGAGCAGTTGCACCCCCATGGCGGAGAGGATGGTGTAGCCGATGACGTTGGCGACGGAGACAAAGTACAAGTTCGCGATGAGGGGAAAGATCAACAGGAACGCGAACAGGGCCACCATCTTGGCCCGGATGAAGGTCGTGCGCCACCAGGCCTGATCCTGGGCGTAATTCTCGAAATAGACCCCCGACGGCAAATACATGCGGACTACCTCAAGGCAAAACCGGTCCCCTCACCTCCCCTCTCCGCCCGGGGAGAGAGACGTGGGTGAGGGGGTTAGACGCGCTCGATTTTTGTCCAACCCCACAGCCCATAGGGACGGAACCACAGGATGATGATCATGAAGGCGAAGGGGGCGACCTCTTTGATCCCGCCCGGGGTGAACCTGCTCAGATAGCCGTCAGACAGATTCTGCAGGATGCCGATGGCGATCCCGCCCACGATGGCGCCCGGGACGGAGTTGAGTCCCCCCAGGACCACGGCGGGCAGGACCAGAAGGCCCAGGTAGCCCACCGAGATATTCAGGCCGTTAATGTTCCCCAGCAGGGTCCCGCCGACTCCCGCCGCCATGAAGGCAATCGCCCAGGCCAGGGCGTACACCCGATGGGCACTCACACCCAGGGACAGCGACGCCATCTCGTCATCGGCCGTGGCCTGCATGGACAGTCCCCAGCGGGTGTACTTGAAGAAGGCCACGAACACCACCAGCATGACCAGGGCGGCGACGAAGCTCCATACGTAGACCTGGCCCACCACGATCCGCCCCCAGCGGATCGGCTCCGCCGGGAACACGGGCGGGGTGAAGACCTGGGTGTCCGTCCCCCAGGTGAACGCCACGATCCCCCGGAAGAAGAACGACAGCCCAGCCGTCACCATGATCACCGCCAGGATGGACTCCCCCACCATCCGCCGCAAGAACAGCCGTTCCGTGAGCAGTCCCAGGATGAAGCCGATGACCAGCATACCCACCACGGCCAGGGGGAAGGGGATGCCCCATGTATAGAAGGACAGGCAGACATAGGCCCCCAGCAGTGTGAGTTCCCCCATGGCCAGATTCAGGACGCCCGAGCACTTGTAAATGAGGGTCCATCCCAGGGCCACCAGGGCGTAGATGCTGCCCACCATGACGCCAGTGATGAGGAGCTGGATCAAGAGGTCCATCTACTCACCGGCCCCCGTGTTCGGGACGTCCGCGATGCGGAGGTCCGCCTTCACCTGTGCCACCCGGCCGTCCTCGTAGGTGATCGTGGTCCCCACCGCCACCCGTTCGGCCCCGTCGTAGATCGCCTGCACCAGATCCTGGTATCGCTCCTCCAGAAAGGCACGGCGGAGCTTTCGCGTCCGGGTCAGCTCCTCGTCGTCGGCGTCGAACTCCTTGTGGAGATTGAGGAAACGCCCCACCCGGGCCGCGGCCGGCAACCGCCCGTTGACCTGCCGGATCTCGGACTGGATCAGCTCGTACACCCGGGGATCCTGCGAAAGCTCGGAGTAGCTGGTGTAGGCGATATGCTGGTCCTCCGCCCACTTGCCCACCACGCTCCCGTCAATGCAGATGACCGCCGCGGCGAAGGGGCGCTGGTGGCCCAGGACCCAGGCGTCCTTCACGTAGGGGCTGAACTTCAGCCGGCTCTCCAGGAACATGGGGGAGAAGCGGCTCCCATCGCTCAGGCTGAAGACATCCTTGGTCCGGTCGAAGAAGACCAGGTGCCCGTCCGGATCGAGGAAACCGGTATCCCCAGAATACAGCCAGCCGTCCCGCAAGGCCTTGGCGGTCTCCGCCGGATCCTTGTAGTAGCCCTTGAAGACGGAGGGGCTCCGGGAGACGATCTCTCCTTCGGGGGTGATTCGCACCTCCGTCTCGGGAATCGGTTTGCCCACGGTGTCGAACTTGATGTCGTCGCTCCGGTGGACCACGGAGATGCCTGCGATCTCCGTCTGGCCATAGATCTGCTTGAGGTTCACGCCGATGGCGTGGAAGAACCGAAAATAATCGGGTCCCAGGGCGGAGCCGCCGCTGTAGGCGTTTCGGATGTGGGAGAGGCCCAGATGGTCCCGGAGCTTCTTGTGGACGACCTGGTCGGCCAGAAACCCCAGGGCGCGCAGCGACCAGGGGACGGGGCGCTTGGCAAACTTGCACTCCGCCTGCCGGTATCCGATGTCGTGGGCCAGTTCGTAGGCCTTGCGTTTCAGCCGACTGGCGTCCAGATACTTCACCTGCACCGTGCGCACCATCTGCTCGTAGAATCGGGCCGAGGAGAAGATTGTATGCGGCCCGATCTCGCGCAGGTTGTCGAGCACGGTCTCCGGTTCTTCGGGGAAGTTCAGGGTGAACCCGGCCATCAACCCGCAGGAGATGGACATCATCTGCTCCCCGATCCAGGCCATGGGGAGGAAGGAGACGAAGTCATCGCTCTCCTGGTACGGATCCACCCGCATGAGGTTCTGGCCCATCTTCAACATGTTGGTGTGGGTGAGGAGCGCCCCCTTCGGCTTGGCGGTCGTCCCGGAGGTGTAGAAGAGGAGGCAGACGTCGTCCCCCCGCCCCTCCTCCACCAGCCCGTCGAGGCGGCCCGGCTCGCGCGCGGCCAGGTCCCGGCCCAGCCGCTGCACCTCGGTGAACGGAACCAGCGCCGGATCCTGGTAGCCCCGCATGCCCTTGGGATCGTCCCAGATGATCCGCTCGAGCTTGGGGCAGCGCGCCTTGATGGCCAGGGCCTTATCCACCTCTTCCTGGCCCTCGGCCACCAGGAAGCGGGCGTCGCAGTGGTCCACGATGTACTGGACCTCCTCCAGCAGCGCATCCTGGAACAGCCAGACGGCGACGCCGCCCGCGCACAGGGCGGCCATCTCCGCGAAGAGCCCCTCGGGGCGGTTGTCCCCGATCATGGCCACCTTGTCGTCCCGCTGGAGGCCGAGCGCCGTGAGGCCCAGGGCGAACAGCCGCACATTCTCCAGGTAGGCCGCCCAGGTGATGGGGCGCCACATGCCGAATTCCTTCTCGCGGATGGCCACCCGCTGCCCGTACTCCCGCGCCGTCCGCACGAAGAGCTTGGGGATGGTCAGCTCCGGCGTGACCTCCACCTCGGGCGGCCTACCGGCGCGAGGCATACAGATCCTCCACCTCCCCCAGGTAGGCGCGGACGACCTCCGGGGTCGCCTGCACCTCGGCCGGCAGCCCCTCGGCGATCTTCTCGCCGAAATTCAATACCGCCACCCGGTTGGAGATGTCCATGACGACACCCATGTCGTGCTCCACCAGGACGCAGGTCGCCCGCCAGCGCTCCTCCTCGTTCAGGTCCAGGATGAAGCGCGCCATGTCCTCCACCTCCTCCAGGTTCAGCCCGGCCATGGGCTCGTCCAGGAGCAGGATGCGCGGCTGCAGCGCCAGGGCCCGCGCCAACTCCACCCGCTTCTGCAGGCCGTAGGGGAGCATCCCGACGATCTTGTCCCGGATGTGGGCGATCTCCAGGAGGTCAATGATCTCCCGCTCGATGAACTCCCGGTGAGTGAGCTCCTCCCGGGCCGCCTTCCCGACGTAGCAGCCGCCCGAGAGGATCCCCGCCCGCATGTGCAGGTGGCGCCCAAGCCGGATGTTGTCCAGGACCGTCATCCCGGAGAAGAGCTCGATCTTCTGGAAGGTGCGCGCGATCCCCAGCGCCGCACGCCGGTGGGGCGGCAGGCGGGTGATGTCCCGCCCCTCGAACAGGATGCGCCCCGCGTCCGGCCGGTACAGGCCATTGATGCAGTTCAAGAGGACGGTCTTTCCCGCCCCGTTCGGCCCGATGAGGGAGAAGATCTCGCCCCGCCGGACATCCAGACTGACCCCGGCCACCGCCTGCACCCCGCCGAACGAGATGCGCAGGTCGTCCACCTTCAGATGGATCTCATCCAGTGCCGCTTGGCCCATGCGCGACCCTGCCTCCACGGTTCTAGCGCTCCGCCCGCATCTGCTCGCCCCGAATGACGATCCCCGAGGGGTCAATCTGCTGCCGGAGGACCCGAAGCTCTTCGGCCGTCGGGGGGACGATGGCCTCCAGCCGCTCCGTCACCAGCGGCCGGAATTCCATCCCCTCCAGGACCGTCCCGGCCGAGAGCCCCTTCAGGACTCCCAGCAGCG
>JACPQM010000001.1 GCA_016190505.1 Chloroflexota bacterium
CTGCCCACTAGCTCGCCACGTTCAACACGGTTCAAGACCATTACCCTTTGCTGTTCCTTCTGGTTCAATGAAACTATCTCCTTCATAGGGTGACATTTTCACTGAACCAAACACTGGTGTCATGATCACAGAACTACCACAGGCATACTCCGCAGGGCAATGTCGCTTTCCATGAAGGGTTCAAAGCGGATGGCCAACAAGAGTGTGCAGGCGACGCTTGACGGACCCAGGGTCTACGCGCCCGGCCGGACAGACTCGGGCCGCCTTCTCTCCATGGTGTTCACCATACGAGGTGAGTTGGTAAGAGTGGTCTCCGCAAGAGATATGAGCAAGCGCGAGAAGAAGGAGTATGAACGTGGCCAAAGTGAAGCAGCGGATTCGCAAGATACCCAAGTTTGAAAACGAAGACCAGGAGCGAGACTTCTGGGCTTCGCACGACTCAGTTGACCACATTGATTGGCTCCAGGCCAAGCAGGTCAAGCTCCCGAACCTGCGCCCAACGACGCGGACCATCTCGATTCGTCTGCCGGAGGCGATGATCGAAAGACTCAAGGTGCTGGCCAACAAGCGCGATATCCCCTATCAGTCCCTGCTGAAGATGTTCGTTGCCGACAAGATTGAAGAAGAGCTGCGCTCGGCGCGGTAGGCATGTGGCACTGCCCAACAGTTATATCGTGGGGGTCCCGACACGTCGGGATGCCCGCCCCCGCACCCCCGGGGAGGACACGGAGTTCCTCCCCTACAGGGTATTTTCCGCAATAGCGGGAGCAGGGTGCAACCCTGCTCCCGCACAGGCCGCTACGGGGTGAAGGCTTCATTGGCGTCACTGTCGGTGGAGCCAGGGGACAGGCCCCCAGCTACGACGTAGATCGTGCCACCGACTACTGCCGCTCCCAGGCCGTGCCTTGCCGTCGGCATCGGGGTGAGCTGCTGCCAGGACTCGGTGGCTGGCGCGTAGGCTTCGACTTCGTTCAAGGTGCCCGCCGGCGCCTCCCCGCTGAACCGTATCGTTGGCCGAGCGAATTCATGTTGACAAGGGCTAGAGCGTGGATTAGTATAGCTATTAGAATCCACATGGCAGGGGTGTGTCATGAGAACCGTCCAGATGACCCTTGATGAGGATCTTGTCAAAGCCGTTGACCATGTCTCAAAGCAACTCAACACAAGTCGCTCTGCTTTCACACGAAAGGCGCTTCGTGAGGCGCTTGCCCGTTACAGCCATGAACAACTGGAACGCAAGCACCGCGAAGGGTACGCACGGCACCCAGTGGCTGCCGATGAGTTTTCGGTTTGGGAAACGGAACAGGCTTGGGGTGACGAGTGAAACGAGGGGAAATCCGTTGGTACAAGTTTGCTCAGCCGGATAGGCAGAGGCCAGTCCTCATACTGACAAGGGATTCCGTGTTGGAATACCTTGGCGACATAACTGTCGCCCCCATTACAAGCACGGTCCGCGACATCCCGTCCGAAGTCTTTCTCTCGAAGGCTGACGGCATGCCCCGCGATTGCGCAATCAACTGCGACCACCTGCAAACTGTTTCGAAGGGAAGAATCGGTACCCTGATCACGTCCTTGCCCCAGGCCAGGATGACTGATGTCGGGCGGGCAATTCGCTTTGCCCTCGATATCTGAAAGAGAACCACTGGCCAACAAGTCCGCAGGGCGACCACAAGGCATGCGCTGAGCTTGCCGAAGGGGCCGTCCCCACAGCGCAGACGCGTTTTCATCCCCTGGGTGGGGTTGGCCATAGCCGAGCCGCTCTTCTTGGGTCCCCCAGGCATCTCTTGACAAACGTGGTGGCCCAGTGTAGGATGCCAGTCATTCGGACACGAGGTTGCCCTGGCGTCTTGGGCCAGGCCGGGCGCGTAACGTGCGTGTTCCGTCAGGTAGTAGACGCCTTGGAGCGTAAAAAGGAGTAAACATGAGGAAGCACCTGGTGAGCTGGCTGGCTGTCCTGGGGCTATTGCTGGCTGCCTGCTCTACCGCAGCCACCCCCACACCACCACAGGCGGCGGCTACACCGACCCCGGCAGGGCCTATCAAGATCGGCTTCCACGGACAACTGACGGGCGGTTTCGCGGTGAACGCCAAGGGCCTCCTGAACGCCATCAATTTTGTAATCGAGGAGGAGGGGGGCCAGATCGCTGGCCGGCCAGTAAAGATCATCCCCGCCGACGCCGGGTATGACATAGACTCTGGCCTCACCAAGGCCAAGCGGTTGGTCGAGCTGGACAAGGTGAACCTCATGATCGGCCCCAACCTGAGCGTGCAGTCCATCGGCATGAAGGACTACATCGCTTCCAGCGGCATCCCCTGGATCCTGCCCGAGACCGGCAGCGTGAAGTTCTATCCCCCACCCAACGCGGTGACCGCCTACGCCAGCTCTTTCCATCAGGCCGTCCCCGAGATCGGCAAGTACCTGGCCCAGGAGCGAGGTATCAAGAAGGCTATCCTCATCGGCTTCGAGCACCCGGCGGGCGCCGACGCCCGGCGCGCCGTACGGCAAGCGTTCGAGGCAGGGGGCATCGAGGTTATACAGGAGTTAACCCTTACGCCGGGTGTGCCTGACTTCGGCCCATACATCACCAAGATGAAAGTAGACGAGCCCAACCTGGTCATTAGCGGCGCTCTCTGGGGCGCCGACGCCATCCGCTTCATGCAGCAGGCTGAAGAGTTCGGAGTCAAGAAGAAGGCCCTGCTGGCCTTCCCAGCGGCTTTTGCCGTGGATGACGGTGGCCTCGCCGCCCTGGGCAAGGCCGCGGACGGCGTGCTCAACTGGTTCGACCTGCCGCCGCCGGACTACCCGTCACCAGAGCTAGAGAGGTTCGTAGACGCCTACAAGTTGAAGTACGGCACCATACCGATGTACGCCTACCGTGGCTACGTGGTAGGGAAAATCCTTGTACAGGCCATCAAGGCTGTCAATGGCAACGTGGAAGACTCGGCGGCGCTGGCCAAGGCCATCCGCCAGCCGGTGACAACTCCCACGGGCACCATCAAGTTCGATGACTGCGGGAACGCCGTGCTCACCATCTTCCTGAGGCAGATAAAGGTGGTCGGTGGTCAGGCCCAGTCCACTAGGCTGAAGGAGTTCCCGAACATCTCCATCCCCTGCCCGCAGCCTGATGCCTGGAAGTAGCCTGGGATAGCATGGCAGACAGCGTTTCCCCTCCCCGGGAGGACGTGTGGGTCCATAGCACGTGCGCTAACTGCATCAGCGGCTGCCCCATAAGGGTCCGCCGCGTGGACGGCGTGGCAGTCAAGGTTGAGGGGGATCCCTCGGTGCCCTCCACCCAGGGGCGCATCTGTGGGAAGGGGAACTCAGGGCTAATGATGCTGTATGACCCTTACCGGGTGAAGGCGCCCTTGAAGCGCACCAACCCGGAGAAAGGCATGGACGTTGACCCCCGCTGGGTGGAGATAACCTGGGACGAGGCCTACGACATCCTCGAAAAGAAGCTACGGCCCATAAGGGAAGAGGACCCCAACGGGCTGTGCTTCATCTCGTGGGACTATAGCAACCTGTACTACGAAAGGTGCTTCGGGTCCGCCTTCGGCACCGCCCACTGCGGCATGCTGTTCACCGGCACCCGCTCGAACTGCGGCGAGGCTACCCACACCCTGGGCATGATAGTCCACGGCTCCTACCTGGACTTCGCGGACTATCAGTACTGCAACTACCTCCTGGTGGCTGGGGGTGGCCTGTTCGAGGGCTGGCTGACTGCCGTCCCCAGCTCGCGCATGGTCGGTGAGCGCCGCGAGAAGGGCATGAAGCTGGTGGTGGTGGACCCTCGGGGCACAGGGGCCGCTGCCAAGGCCGATGAGTGGGTACCGGTCCGGCCGGGCACCGACGGCGCCCTGTTCCTGGCCATGATGCACGTCCTCGTCCACGAGGTCCACATCTACGACGCCGAGTTCCTGAAGAAGGTCACCAATGCCCCTTACCTGATTGGCCCTGACCGCCACCTTGTCCGAGACCCGGCGACGGGCAAGCCCCTGGTGTGGGACGCGGTTGAAGGGCAGGCCAAGACGTATGACGACACCACGATCAAGGACTTCGCCTTGGAGGGCACCTACGAGGTCGAAGGCACGGCTGCCCGCCCTGCATTCGACCTGTTTACAGAGCACGTCCAGCAGTACAGCCCGGAGTGGGCGGAAGGCATCACCACCATCCCCGCAGAGCGCATCCGCCGTATCGCCCGGGAGCTGGGGGAAGCCACGCGTATCGGCTCCACCATCGTCATCGGCGGGAGGGAATACCCCTACCGGCCGGCCTGTGTGGTGGGCTACCGGGGCCTCAACGCCCATACCAACTCCTGGACCAGCGTGATGGCCCAGGAGACAATAAACCTGCTGCTGGGGACTACCCGGGTACCCGGTGGACTTCAGGGCATGAATGTGCCCCAGCAGGGCCTGGGCTGGCCCCAGCCGGCGCCGCTGCCGGCGGGGCCCGACGGCATGGTGCTGCCCCAGGTGGTGACCGGCGCCTTCCGATTCCCGCCGGTCAACATCGCCCTCCGGGAGTTCTGGCCGCTCACTGCCGGCAGCCACATCCCCTTCCTGGTTCAGGCCCACCCCGAGAAGTTCAAGCTGGAGAAACCCATCAAGGCCATCATCTACCAGAACAACAACCCCATGAACAACTCGCAGGACCCCAGGGTGGTAGCCGAGGCCCTGAGCAGCATACCCTTCGTAGCGGACATCACCATCCACCTGGACGAGACCACCCGGTTCGCCGACCTGGTCCTCCCCGAGCGCACCTACCTGGAGCGCTGGGTAATGTGGAACGGCACCCAGCTCGACGAAGGCGCCGTGCTCACCCAGCCGGTGGTCAAGCCCCTGCATAACACCAGGGAGGCCATGGAAATCCTGCTGGAGCTGGCCCGCCGCCTGGGCATCCTGACCGGCCCCTCGGGTCTCCTGCGCTGGATCAACACCACCGTGGGCAAGGAGGTGCTCAACATCCAGGGCACGTACACCTGGCCCGAGATAGTGGCCGCGCTGTTCGAGGCTGCCTGGGACCGGCCCATCGAGTGGTTCATGGAGCACGGCCACAACCTGCACCCGCTGCCGCCGGAGAAGAAGTACCTCATCTGGGGCAACCGCCGGATGCCTTTCTACCACCACTGGGTGATGGAGCAGGGCGAAGCCCTCCGCAGCAACATGGAACAGGCGCGGACGAGGGAGCTGATCGGCCTGGACCCTGATGAGTTCGCCCGGTCCTACTGGCCCATGCCCACCTGGGAGCCTGCCATCATCCATAAGGATGACCCGAAGTACGACATGTATGCCATCAGCTTCAAGACCTCGTTGACCCGCTTTGCCACGCTGCCCGACACCAACCCCTGGCTCATGGAGATCGCCGAGCGGGACCCCTTCCTGCTGCGTGTGCTGATGAACACCGGTGCCGGCCGCAAGAAGGGCCTCTGCGATGGGGACCTGGTCTGGGTGGAGTCAAAGGCGGGCCGGGTGAAGGCCCAGTTGAGGCTCACCGAGCTTATGCACGAGGAGACCCTGGGCTTCCCGGGCAACTTCGGCCACCGCATGGCGCATCCCATCGCCCAGGGCCGGGGCCCTCACTTCAACTCCCTGCTTCCTATGGGGCTGGACTACACCGCCCGGGTCACCGGCGCCCTGGAGGCCACCGCCCGGGTGCGGGTGTACAAGGCGTAAGGGGCGGGTTTGCCCCTCCCACGACTACGACTGCCCTCGGCCAGTGTAAGGGCATGGAGTGCCATGCCCCAACGCCTCTGTCCCAATCAGTAGGGGCGAAGCATCCGGGCGCATCAGGGAAACAACCCCAGCCTGTGACACGGATGCTTCGCCCCTACGCCTGTTCCCTCTTCGGCGGCCGGTTGCCACCCGACCACGTTGCAGAACGTAGGGACAAGACACGCCATGCCCAACAAGTGTACCAAAGCTGGTTGGCGTTCGCCACGGCCGCGACCCCGGCATGGTCAACAGCCTTGATTGCGTCGTTGATGACGATCCGGAGGAACCAGGGAGCAAAAGGCCGGCCATCGTCGAAACTCCGCACACGCTGAACCAGGCGCAGAAAGGCTTCCTGCACCACGTCTTCCGCCAGAAACCGATCTCTGGTCACCAGGTAGGCAGCCCGGAGCGCCTGAACCTGGTACCTGGTCACCAGCGTTTCCAGTCCGCCGATGTCACGGTGCTTGAGTCTTTGGACCGCTTCCGCGTCGTCCATCCCGCCTCCGGGTCAACAAGTGGCACCCTCTACACTATATATATCCCCGAGCGCCCCAAAAGGTTGACGGCGGCCTCAGCCGTTGACAACTCCTGTGGCGTGAGTCTACAGTAGTTCCACAACAGCCCCAGCCTGGCCAGGGAGGTCTGAACGTGGTGATAACAGCGGACTCTATCCTACCTTCAAGGGCAGCCGTGGCCGCTGCTTCGCCTTCTGAGACCGGGAGCACCGAGAGGGTCCGGGCGCTTAACGCCCAACTCCTGTCCACGGCCCCTACCCTCTGTCTCCACCGCGCTCGCGCCTACACCGAGGTGCTCGTCGGGGCGGAGGGCGAGCCGCCTGTGCTCGGGGTTGCCAGGGCCTTTGCCCGGACCCTGCAGGACCTGCCGGCGATCATAGCCCCCGGGGAGCTCATTGTGGGCGCCCCGGCCTGCCGCCCCAGGGCGGTGGGCGTTATCCCCGAGATCACCGGCGCCTGGCTCAGGAACGAGATAGACGCACTGCCCACCCGGCAATGGGACCCGTTCGACGTCTCCCCCCGAGAGATCGAGGAGCTCAAAGACTTGCTGCGGCGGTGGGAGGGGAGGACCCTGTTTGACCGGTGGGCCAGGGCCTGCCCCCCGGAGATAGCGGGCAAGCTTTTCGGCACCGGCTGGGCCAATGTGGGCATGTCTGTGTTCACCCACGGTTACCATTTCACCCCGCCCTGGGAATCCCTGCTGAGCAGCGGTATGAGCAGCTACGAGGCCCAGACGAGAGAGGCAATGGCCGGCATAGACCACGCCAACCCCCAGCACATGGACCGCTACCACTTCTACCGCGCGCTGCTGGCGGTCACCGGAGCCATCAAGGGCTTCGCCGGCAAGTACAGCCTGAAGGCCCTGGAGCTGGCCGGGCAAGAAACAGACCCGGCGCGCAAAGACGAGCTGCACCGCATATCAGAGGTGACCGCCAGGGTCCCGGTCTACGGAGCACGGTCATTCCATGAAGCCCTCCAGTCAGTTTATTTCGTGACGGCGCTCATGCACATCGAGGGCACCGGGCCGGTGTACACCCTGGGACGCATTGACCAGTACCTCTACCCCTTCTTCAAGGCTGACGTGGACAGTGGCCTGTTGACCCGTGAGAGCGCACAAGAGCTCATCGAATGCCTGTTCATCAAGCTGAACGGGACCATCAGGCTGTCGGACAACGACTCGGCGAGGAACGCGCCGGGCTACAAGCAGAACCTGACCATCTGCCTGGGAGGCGTGGATGGGCGGGGTACAGACGCCAGCAACGAGCTATCCTACCTCTTCCTGGAAGCGGCTGAATCGGTCAGGACGATGCAGCCCGACATCATCCTGCTCTGTCATCCCCGGGAAACACCCTACACCCTGAAAAGGAAGGCGGCCCAGCTCACCGCGCTGGGGCTGGGACTGCCCAAGTTCTGCAATACGGAGACGATCAAGACCTCGCTGATGCAAGTGGGCTACTCAGCCGAAGAGGCGAACGTGGGTTGGATTCAAGGCTGCACGGAGCCATATGGCCCGGGATGCAAGCAGTACGGACACAGCGGCGGCACCCGCATCAACCTCGGCATCGCGCTGGAGACAGCACTGTTCAACGGGCGCAAGCGGATGCCCGGCCAGCCCATGTCCGGAGAGGTGCTGGGGGTGGAGACAGGTGACTGCCGCCGGTTCAACAGTTTTGACGACCTGATGCAAGCTGTGAAGGCCCAGTTGGCCCAGCAGATGCGCGATGGCCATATCGCCTCCAGTTGGGCTGAATGGGTGGCGGCGCGATATTTTCCGTTGTTACTCCAGAGCTTGTTTACGGATGCCTGCATTGAGAGAGGCTTGCCAGCTACCGCCGGTGGGGCCAGGATCAACGTCGGCCCGGGGATGATCGTCTGCGGCGGCCTGGCCACCCTGGCCGATAGCCTGGCTGCCATCAAGAAGCTGGTCTTTGACGAGAAAAGGCTCAGCATGGACGAGCTGGTGCGGGCTGTGGATGCCGACTTCGAGGGCCACGAGGCCCTCCGGCGCCTGCTGGTCAACAAGGCGCCCAAGTTCGGCAACGACGACGACTACGTGGACGACATAGCCAGGGAGCTGTTTGAGTTCATCAACGCCCAGGCCCAGAGCTACGTGACGCCACTGGGAAACCGGAACATGGCGTCTACCTGCGCTCCCATGTCCAATATCGGGCAGGGCGCCCGAACATGGGCAACCCCCGACGGCAGGAAGGCGGGCACGCCGCTATCCAACCACATCGGCCCCACCGACGGGATGGACATCAGCGGCCCCACGGCGCATGTCAACTCCGTGACCAAGCTCGACATGGACCGGCACTGGGGGGCTGTGCACAACATCTACCTCGTCAATATTGACAGCGAAGACAAGGTGCATAATATGCTGCACCTTATAGACACGTTCCACAACCGGGGCGGGCACCACCTGCAAATCAACTGCCAGGACAAGGCGGTCTTCATTGATGCGCAGAAACACCCCGAAAGGTACCGTGGGTTGATGGTGCGGGTGGCTGGCTACGTAGCCTATTTCGTCGAGCTCCCCAAAGAGGTGCAGGACCAGATAATTGGCAGGACCGACCAGCACGTCTGAACTGGGGCCAGCCACCGAGCGCGGCGTTGTCTGGAAGATTGACCGTTTCGCCTCTCATGATGGCCCGGGCATCCGGACCCTGGTGTATTTCAAGGGTTGTCCGCTGCGGTGCGAATGGTGTAGCAATCCAGAGGGGCAAGCGCCTGACCCGGTGCTGGTATTCCAGGCGGCGAAGTGCACTGGCTGCGGCCTTTGCATCGAGGCGTGTCCCCTGCGCGCTCTCCAACTGGTCCAGGACCCTGAGGGCAACGGCGCTGGCGTCCAGATTGACAGGTCAAGGTGCCAGCCTTGCCAGGCGTGCGTCGCCTCGTGCCCCGATGACGCTTTGCAGGTCTGGGGCAGGCGACGTACGACAGGCGACCTGCTGGAGGTCCTGGATAAGGACAGGGCAGTGCACGCGAGGTCAGGTGGCGGACTCACCTGCACCGGAGGAGACCCTGTCTACCAATGGCGCTTCCTGGTGAACGTCCTGGAGGCCTGTGCTCAATGGGGAATTCACACGGCAGTGGAAACGTGCGCCTACGCTGACGAAGCTCCCTTCAAGTCCGCCGTAGAGCGGTTGGACTGGCTGTTCATAGACCTCAAACACATGGACACCAACGCTCATCTGCGCTGGACGGGGAAAAGCAATGGCCCGGTCCTCCGCAACGCCAGGCTGGCATCCCACCTACTGAAGGCGAGGGGGAAGGCACTGGTCATCCGCCAGGTAGTTGTCCCCGGTGTAAACGACGGGCAGAATATCTCAGATTTGGCTGATTTCCTTTGCTCTTTGCCACTGGTGACGGCGGTAGAGTTGCTGCCATACCACATTTACGGCGCCAGTAAGTACGGCCTGCTGGGACGGCGCTACGGGCTGGGAGACGCGAAACCGCCCAGTGATAAAGCGATGGAAGCTTGCAAGAAGGTGCTAAGGGACAGAGGCCTGACCGTCGCTTGAACGCCCCGACATCCAATGGTGGTGTGAGACCAGCGTAGGGGCGCGAGGAATCGCGCCCATGGCGGGCAGGCCCACAACGAATTGCCTCGGCCCAATAGGTTACGCGGCGGCGCGATGAGCGCAGGGCGCAATTCATTGCGCCCCTACGGCGCGGTCCGATCGCAGACGCCGTAGGCCCGGCCCGCGGCCTCGGCCGAGAGCTTGCCGTCGAGGACCTGCTCTACCACCTGGTCATGGTCCCTGTCCTGCGGCAGACCAACCCCACCACCTCCCGCAGTCCTGACGATGACCTGATCGCCGGCTTGCAGCCTGGCGGTGGCCAGCGGGGGCACCGTTTCGCTGGTGCCGTCTTTCCGGAGTATCGTGGTCTCCTGGCGCGCGCCAGGCAGCCCACCACCAAGCCCGTAAGGGGAGCTTGTCTGGCGCCGGCTCTGCTGGATCATCACCGCTTCCCCACGCAGAAGCTCGTAGACTTTGATGGCTCCAAGACCTCCCTGGTACCTTCCCAGGCCCGCCGAGTCCTGCCACAGACCAAACCGGCGGACCCGCACGGGGAAGTCGGTCTCACTAACCTCCACCGGTATGTTGCAGCTATTGCCCATACCTGACGAGCGCACATCCACGCCATCACCTCGAGACGTGGCGCCCACCCCGCCGGAAATGAAGTCCTTGAACACGTAGGTCCTGCCGGTGAGCGGGTCAGTGCCACCGATCCACGGCCCCATGGCCGGCCCTGAGGCTGCCACCAGCCGGTCGGGCAACGCCTGGGCCAACGCCAGAAACATGGCATCGGCCATGGCATGCACCGTGGGCATACGGGCATTGACCGGGGCGGGTGGCTTCGGGTTCACCACGGTGCCCTCGGGGATGATCAGCCGTATGGGGCGAAAACAGCCGGCGTTGCTGGGGACGGTGGGGTCGGTCATGGCCCGCACCGCGTAGTAGACGGAGGACATGGTGGAACCGGGCGTGGAGTTGACTGGGCCTCTGGACTGCGGACTTGAACCCGTGAAGTCTACAGTCATGCCGTCCCCGGCCACGGTGACGGCCAACCTGACCTGTATCTCCTTTTCTACCTCCACCCCGTCGTTGTCCACGTAGTCCACAGCCTGGTACGTCCCCTCGGGAATGCGCCGGATGCACTGCCGGGTCATGCTCTCGGAGCGGTCGAGAAGCTCGCCCATGGCCTGACGAACGGTCCCGGCGCCAAACTCGGCGCACAAGGAGGCGACGCGCCGAGCACCCACCTGACAGCCAGCAAGTTGCGCCTCGATGTCGTTGACAACAATATCCGGGAGCCTCACGTTCGCCCGCAGGAAAGAGTAGAACGTTTCGTTCCGGACACCCTGGTCATACAGCCGCAGGGGCGGAACGATGAGCCCTTCCTGGTAAATCTCGGTGGCATCCATGGGTTTGCTGCCGTAGGCTTTGCCACCCATATCTATCTGGTGGGCGATGGAGGCGCAGTACGCCACCACCTCCCCGTCCACTACTACAGGCAACACCATGATCGTGTCCGGTATGTGGGTGCCCCCGTGGTAGGGGTCGTTCATTATGTAAACATCGCTGGCTTTTGTCCGGCGCGGCGGGAACACCTGCAACGTGCGCTGCACCGCGGGGATGATCATCCCGAGGTGGCAGGGGATGGTGACGGACTGCGCGATTACTTGCCCCTCCACATCGAACAGAGCGTTGAGGCAGTCGGCGGCCTCCTTCAGGACCGGCGAGACAGCGCTGCGCTGGAGCACTACCTGCATCTCGGCGCACACCATGTCGAACTTGTTACGCAGCACCTCGAGGCTTATGGGGTCCAAGGCCATGCTTTGCCCGCCTACGCTATCGCTTGAATCAAGAGATTGCCCGCCTCATCAACGAAGCAACGCTGCCCGGGATACACCACGGTGGTGGTGTCCGGCTGCTCCACAATGGCAGGGCCCTCTATGAGATGGGCGCAACCCGGCGGGCACACCGGCAGTCTGGGCCTGTCGTAGACGCGGGCTTCCATGCGCCGGCCCAGATACACCTCCCTGACCCCCGTCAAGGCCTCCTCCAATGCTCCCCGGGCAAGCGTGCCCCTGAACGAGATGGCCGGTGGGGTGTACGCAGCCACCACGCGAAGGTTGACGAACTCCACCAGCACGCCGGTCTTTCGATGGCCATAGAGTCGCTCGTGCAGGTGCTGGAACTCCTCGATGGCCCGGCCCAGAACGGGCAGTCCCACTTCGCCCTCCACAGGCACTTCTATCTCATTGGACTGGCCGGCATACCGCATGTCCGCCGACCGCCTGACGCGCACTGTTTCCTCCCGGACCCCGTCCTTCTCCATCTCCCTGTAACATTGCCTGGTCAGCTCCCGAAAAGCGGTCTCCAGGGCGGATACGTCCTCCGAAGACTCCGACCAACGCATTACCAGGGTGCGCGACTTCTCGTGCTCCACGTCTGCCACCAGCAGACCGTAGGCCGCCAGGGCGCCCGGGGCCGCCGGCACCAGTACCCAGGGTATGGAGAGGCGCTGGGCCAGGAGACCGGCATGTATGGGCCCGGCTCCCCCGCCGGCCAGAAGCACAAAACCACGGGGATCATAGCCCCGCTTGAGGGACACCAGTCGTATCTGGTCGGCGATCCGGGAGTTCACCACCTCGTGGATGCCCCAGGACAGGCCCATCACATCCATGCCCAGTGGCCCTGCAACCCCGCGCAATGCCGCCTCCGCGGCGTCCCGGTGGAGGGTCAGATCGCCTCCGGCGAACCTGCCAGGGTCGAGCAGGCCGAGCACCAGGCTGGCGTCGGTCACCGTAGGCAGACTCCCGCCGTGCCCGTAGCAGGCCGGGCCTGGGTAAGCCCCGGCGCTCTGAGGGCCAACCCGCAGGCCGCCTGCTGCGTCCAGCCAGGCTATGCTACCACCGCCAGCGCCAATGGAGCCGACGTCTATCATAGAGCGCCGGACCGGGTAGGCGCCCAGGCGGCCCTCGGTGGTCAGCATAGGCCGGCCTTGGGTTATCAGCGCCACGTCGCAGCTCGTGCCGCCGATGTCTATGGTAATCAAGTTCTGGATGGGCGGACCGCCTGACGGCAGTTTGCAGCTCCTGCCCAGGTGGGCGCCGGCGATCACGGCCGCGGCCGGCCCCGAGTTCACCGTGTTCACCGGCCGCTCCCTGGCCAGGCGCGAGGAAGCCATGCCACCCCGGGACTGGATCACCTGAAGCCGGGCCGGAACCCCTGCCTTGGCCAGTGCGTCCTCCAGCCGGCCCAGATAGCTATCCATCAGCGGGCCAATGTAGGCATCGAAGGCTGTGAGACAGAGCCTTTCGTACTCCTTGAACACGGGGTCTATCTCGCACGAAAGCGACACACGTATGTCGGGGAAACACTCCCGGACTATGTCTCTGGTCCCCAGCTCGTGAGCGGGGTTGAGATAGGAGAATAGATAGCAGACCGCCAGGGCCTGGATGTCGTACTGCGCTTTGAGGCGCTGCACCTCAGCCCGGACCTGCTCCTCGTTGAGCGGGGTGATTACCTTTCCCTGAGCATCAAGCCGCTCCTCGACGCCGACCCGTATGCGGCGCGGGGCGATGAACTCGGGCGTTTCCGCACCCAGGAACACGTCGTAAAGGTCGCTCCGGTTCTCTCGGCCAATCGCCAGCGTATCCTCGAACCCCCGGGTCATGAAGACGCCGGTCCTGACGCCCTTACGTTGCAAGACGGCATTGACCGCCACGGTGCAGCCGTGACCGAAGCTCTCCACCTCCTCCGGCCTGGTCCCGGTCATAGCCAGCACCCTGGCCAGGGCGGTCAGCACAGCTTTCGATGGGTCATGAGGCGTCGAGGGGACCTTGGCGACCGCCAGTTGCCCGTCCCTGGACAGCACAATGTCGGTGAAGGTGCCCCCGACGTCCACTCCAACTCTAGCCACAGAAATGCCTCGCGAGACCATACCCGCCGTGAACGGCGGGGCTAACGGCCCGACTCTACCCACAAACATCACGAGGGTAGACTCGACGCAGGACCTAGAGCTGTGACCCCTTGGGTCACGCTGCTACGCGACTGCCGCCGATGATAGCTCGGCGTTTGCCCCGTGTCAAACAGACTTCGGGCTCCGGGCTACGGACTACGGGGTTGTGTAGGGTGGGTGGAGCAAAGCGGAACCCACCAGGACGGGGCTTTCCCGGGACCGGGTGGGAAGTGGCAGCTCCGCTGGCCCAATAGCCTACCCTGTCCAACGTGGTGTCCGACCCCGGTGCCGTGCTCGAAAGCGGAGCGATGGACCTGTAGCCCGAAGCCCGGGCTAGACCGGCCCGGCTTCCAGCAGCGTTTTGACCGCGTCCGCCGGGATGCGGCGGTCTTTTCTTGGCCCAACGCGATAGCAGGGCAGGATGCCCAGGGAGGTCCAGGCCCGCACGGTGTTGGGGTGGACCCGCAGCAGAGTGGCGACTTCTCTGACCCTGAGCAGGCCGCCCGCCCCGGAGCCGTTGCCACTGTGGCCATTACCTTGAGACCCACCGTTGCTCAAGTTGCTCTCCATATCCTCAAACTGCCTCACATTTCATGTCCAGACTCCCACAGTGTGACCTCAAGTCCACAGAAACTCTAGAGGATGCCTTCTATAACAGTCCTCTGGAGGTTTTGTGGCGTAAAGTGGCAAAACACATGTTACGTGCACTTGACACCAGAGGCAAACTGGCTATGCTTGGTAAGTGCTAGCGGATACTCAGGCTATACCATACGTATGCCATTTCGACACCAGCGCCTAACGGGGACTCGGGCGAGCTGAGAAGGAGGCCTAGAATGGTAGCGGGCGCAATTGGAATGCTGCGACGCAAGCTCCACTTCGGCAGGACCTACCTGCCCGCCTGGGTCCTGATGGTCGGGGCCATGACTGTGCTGGCTGTGGCCGGCCAGGCCGTAGGGCCGGTGCTCTCCGGCTCGGTCCAGGGGTCGGCGGGAGCGGTGGTATCCCAGGCCCTGATCGTGAAACCGGGGAGCTCGGGCAACACGGTGACCGGCGCCGACGACTACGTCATCACCACCAACGACGAGGGCACCTCGTTCACGGTGGCCATGGAGACCAAGGTGGGCAAGAGCCAGAAGGTCTACCTGGTGCTGGAGAACAAGAGCGGCAAGCCGGCCAACGGCATAGTTGAAATCAATGCCCCGGCGGGCATCGAGGTGGATGTGGACGAGGTCGGCAGTTCCGACGTAACTGCTCTGGCCCAGTTGAGCCGCAACACCTACCTGTTCACCATGGGTGCCTACGCCGTAGCTAACGACCTTCCTGACCTCGCCATCGAGATTGAGGCCAAGGACGACGCCAGCCCGGGCTACTACAGTATTACGGCACGCATCATCCAGGTAGCCAACTAACGTAGTGTCATTCTGAGAGCCTGTGAGGAAATCCCTCGTCTGTAGGGGCGCAATTCATTGCGCCCCCCCCCGCGCACGGCATTGCGCCTGGGCAAATAATGGTCTGCCCGCCGGCAGACGTGGGCGCGATAAATCGCGCCCCTACGGTTCGGTCGGTCAAACCTGCGGCGCCCATTTCTTCACAAGCTCTGAGCCGAAGCCCTCAGCCGAAAGCCCTGAGCGTAGCGAAGGGGTAGTGAAGGGCTGCGAGCGAAGAACTCCTGTAGCCTCTTGCCGTCCTTGCCCAGTATCTCAAAATGGACCACGGGGTTTGGCATGGTGCCCTCCTTTCATCAGAACCTTGGAGTGCCTGCACGAACATCGCACTGCGGCTCGTGGTGACCATCGAGCAGCTTGAGTTGTCGCCCAGACCCCGGCAGTTCCAGGCCTTCCTGGGCTACCAGGTGCCCCGGCAGTGGCAGCGCTTCCAGCGCGCGCGGTTCGACCTTGATGGCGCCCCCCCCATATGACTTGCCCACAAGCCGCAGGCTAGAAATTGTATCGGGGTGCCTAAGAACTCGCCACATCCTCTCGACGAAAACCAAATCGTTCCTGCGTGGGTACACGCAAAGAAAGCCGGTAAGTGGCAATACGCCTGCGTAGTTCCTTATGAACCTGGTATTGCGGCGGCCCAGGTAAGCAAACAGAATGGGCGGGGGCTCGCGCCTTTCCATCTTGTACCAAGGCCGCCTGGTGGCGATTAGTGGCCTAAGGGGAAGGCCCAGTGCTTCTCCCTGCTTCAAGTATAGGCGCACAGCGGGAGGGAAGGACTCCAATGATTCGCCACCTGGGGAGAAAAGGAGAGTTGGTCTGCCCCTCGTCTCCAGGTCGTGAACAGTCTCTAGCGTTATCTCGTCACTTCTAACGTCCCGCGTCCGTCCAATGGTGGGAACCAGATACTCATCTGAGATGCTCAAGTGGCGAGCTTGCCGGGCAGTCAAGAAGAAGAAATCATTTGCACCTGTAGCGATTCCCCGCATCACGCTAGCAAAGTCCCCCAACGTTGGGCCGGCCTCATGTCCGGCAGCGGGAGTTCTTGACAGCCCGGTAGCCAAACCTTCCGACAACGGGCGCGTATAGACAGCAAGATCCCTACCCCATTGCCCAGGCCACCCTGCCAGTACCCACGCTTTCAGCTCGGGTGTTCCCGGCTGCCTACATCTAACCCATGTGAAGTCCGGCCTGGGGACGGCGTTTCTGACGAACAGAATGATTGGGTTAGTGTCAACGTCGGGAAACGGGGACGCATCGGGTTCAAAAGTAATTACGGCCTCCAAGCAGTACCGCCTTGCAATCCATCGCCAGAGCGTGGGTGCAAAGACGCCCTCGAACGTATCGGCGGGCACTATGAAAGCGAGCCGACCTTCATCTGCCAGCAGTTGGAGAGAGCGCAGCAGAAAATAGACGTGGAGACCCGCACGTCCGTCAAGAGGTTCACCAACTAGACTCGCTCCGAAGCTCTTCAGTCTTTCCTTCACCGCGTTTGCTAGCCTATGGTGCCGGACGTAGGGCGGATTCGCGACAATGGCAGAGAAGCGCCCTTCGGGCGGTTCCAGCACGAAGTCCGTAATCCTGACGTGAGCAAGATCACGTTCGGATAGTCCGTTTTGCCGCGCCTGCCCTAACGTTGCTGGATCAACCTCAGTCCCCAGAAGAGTCAAGCCTCTGCCCGTTTCACTCGCTACGGCGTTCGCGGCGCGGAAAAAGGCCCCCTCTCCCACCGCCGGGTCGAACACGCTATCGCTACCACCGCCCAACACATACGCCACCATAGCTTCGGCCACCCAAGGGGGCGTCCAAAACTGGCCCTTTTCCCTGAGCGCTTCCCTTGCCGGGCCAGCCCTCGGTAGTTCTTGTAGCCGTGATGTTGCTCTCATCCTTTGCCGCCGGATGCTTCGTCCAGAACTTCTAACGCTTCCCGGCTCAGCTTCAAGCTGCCTCCGTCGAACCTCACATAAGGCAATATGTGCCCGTTCTTGTCGGTTATGTGGGCCGCGACTAGAGTTGGCTCGTCTCCGGATTTGCCAACAGGATAAGCGTAGTGGTAGTAGAACTTGTAGATTGTTTTCGCAGTAGTCGCACCACCTGGTGCTTGAAAGACCTGCTTCGTTGGCACGATCTTTCCTTGTTCGATCAAGCTTTCCGCCGTGTCCAAAGCAAGGCCAAAAGCCATATCATAGAAAACGTGCCAGATGTGAATTCCTACGTGTCTCTGTTGCTGCCAGCTTTTCAGAGGGACGCGGTCTTCCTCCTTCACGATTACCGTGGGTAGCACCGCTGACCTTTTCAGTCCCAACTCTCCTCCCAGCCATCGTTGCGGCTTTAGCTCCGAACCATAATCCGGCATTTGACTGGCCCGCCAGAGGCTATTCTCACATTCCACGGCGAGAATAGCCAGAGATAACAGCTTCCCAACCCTTGGATCATCCTCCGGTATGAACGGTAGCTCTTGGTTCCCACCGAGTTGCTCAACAATGTCCATGACGGCCTTTGCCTGCGAGCGTCGAAACACCACCAAATCGGGGCGCTTGAGCTGACCGAGACCTGCCTTCTCAAGGCGCTCGAAATAGAGCTCAAATGCCCTGGGATCGTCGTCAGGCGCGGTGCCGCTTGGGCCATATGGCAAAGCGAAGTAATTCTTGGTTTCGTTGACCGCTTGGATCAGCCGTTCCTCGCTCCATACGCCCTGTGACCATCGCATCAAGAAGTCGCTGCCGCGCAGACGGCGCGGGTTTAGAACGAAGTGCGACCATGGAACTCGCGAGAAGCCCCTGAGTTCAAATTCTATGTCCTCAACGGGAGACGCAAATGCTAGATCAAACAAATCCATAGACGGCCCTTCACGAGAATAGCTTAGCATACAGCGTCTGGCCCCTGGTCAGCACTTCGTCCACAAAGTCGTCACCCAGGTCCACGCGCTCCGCCAGTTCTTGTGGCGTGTAGACTAGCGGTGAGACGCTGATGTCGTAACCAGGCTCGAAGTGCAGCTTGCTCACCTCCACGAAGCGCTCGATGCGGTCCTCGTCCGTGTCCTTGATGATGAACAGGTCTATGTCGCTGTCTTCGGTGGGGGTTCCGTAGGCGTAGGAGCCGAACAGGATTATCTTCTCCGGCAGGTACTCCCGGACCAGCCTGTTCACAATCCTGGCCATCAAGGCTTTCAGTTCGCGTTCTACCAATGCCGGCATTCCTGCCACACCTTTTTGTGTCGTCCTACCTTGACACTCTCAGGGTCCGCTGTGTGCTCTCGCCTACACCGCCACGTACTCGCGGATGTCCACTTGGACACCGGCCTTCGCGGCTTCTTCTGCGGCGTCAAGGAGCCGCCTGGTTGTTGCTTCGTCCACGTACTCTTCGCCACAGTTGGAGAGACCTCTGCCGGGACGCCTTTGACCACCGGAGTTAGGCCATGTCGCTCGAGTCGGGTTCCTACACTGTGATCACAATGGTTTGACCCGCCGCCGCATCGTATGCGGCCACCACATGCACAGGCCATGATTCACACCATCCTAGCACCAAACGGCTCGGATAGGGCGTGTCTTGGGGCAGCCCCCGTGGCTGCCCCAAGACCCAGCCTAGGTGGGCACAGGGATCCACCCCTACGGGGCGAGGCGGAACGGCGGGTACTTGTCCGTGGCCAGGAGTGCCATGTAGGCGCCGACCCGGTTGTACCAACGCATAACACCGACCAGGAAGTCGAAGGGGTCTCTCGGGTACCGACCAGTGAACAATATGGCAAACCAGGCCACCACCGCTACCACTACCCCAGCTATGCTCAGGACCACCAGCACAATGTAGTGGGGAAGGGCCAGAAGCCATTTGACCAGGGGCAGCCACCGGTTCAAGTCCGTCTTCACGTCCGGATAAGCGATGTCCAGGTGTACGGCCTGCTCCTCGTCGGTCGAGGGGTACTCGTCCCTGAGCAGGAGCAGGTAGGAGAGGACCCGGTTTTCGAACCTCTGGAGGGCGAAGTTCCAGTCGAACCACCATCTGGGGTATTTCTGGCGGAACAGTATCATCAGGACCACAGCGAAGAACACCCATCCACCCACCCCGCCCGCGGCCAGAGAGATGTCTCGCAAGCCGCCGTCCGAGCGGTCCCCCATGTCCAGTGAACCGGAGCTCACGAGGAAGAAAATGATTCCGATAGGGATAATGGCGAATATGCGAAACGCAGAGGACAAACGATTGAGCGGCCTATCGGGGTAGTCTACGGAGAACCGAACAGGGTAGCTCTCCTGCGGTTGCGCCATGTATCACCTCCGGACTGCGACTTGCCTGCCAGAGTCATACAATACAGCGTAGGGGCGAAGCATCCGGCGCAGGCCCGGGGACCATGCTCGTCTTATCACCGGATGCTTCGCCCCTACGGATTCACCCATTCACGGGGTGTACAGCCGGCCGTATGGCCGCAAATAGAGAGGATAGAGCTTGGTGAAGGGCGCCCCCGACAGGATGGGGACCGGGTCCATGCCAAACTGCCGGGCAAACTCGGTGACCAGGTCAGCGAGCTTCGCCTTCTCAGCGTCGTTGGGTTGGGCCACCCCAACCTCTTTCCCCAACTGGTGAGGGGCAACGTCTCCACGCAGAAGGATCATGCCACCGTGCATGCCGGTGCCAATGAAGTTGGCCCTGTGGCCCGCACCGGGCTTGAGCCCCAAGCCCAGCACCACCAGGATGCCGCCAGCCATGTACTCCCCCAGGAAGTCCTGGGCCGTGCCCCCGATGACCACCTGGGGCACTTTCTCCTTGTACTCTTTCATGTGAATGCCCACGCGGTAGCCCACATCCTCCTTGACGAAGATCTTGCCACCGCGCATGGATAGCCCCAGGATGTCCCCAGCGTGGCCGTGGACTACGATCTGCCCCTCGTTCATAGTGTTACCGCAGCCGTCCTGGGCATTGCCGTGGACTACGATTGATGGGCCATCCATAAAGGCTCCCAGGTCGTTGCCTGGAGTTCCATAGATGTCAATGAGCACAGGAGCATCCAGGTCGGTGCCGATATAGCGCTGCCCGTAGACATTCTGGATTTCGATGTGCCTGGCACCCTGGCCCACCAACTCCCTCAGTCGCGCGTTCAGTTGCCTGTAGTGGAGCCCCAAGGCATCCACCTTCACTACCGAACTAAGAGATGACATAGGACCGGCTAATTCCCCTCCAACAGTTTTCCAAACCCAGGTATGGTCTGCCGCACCTGCAACTGTTTCAGTATGGCCCACATCTCCGCCGTAGGCGAAGCCACCAGGGGCAGGCCCAGGTCTCGCTCCAGGGGAGCAAATATGGACGATGGATGCCAACCACCCCCCATAATGAAAAGGCCGTCGGCGCCCTTGTGCTCGAGGAAAGCCCTCCTCATGAAACCGTCCAGCTCCTGGGGCATGACTTTGCCCGCGTCCACAAAGGGGATGGGATAGCTGAGCATGGCCACGACCCCCACCCCAGCATCTTCGAAGTAACGGGCGAACTTGCGGTTCATCTCCTCGGGGAAATAGGTCACGCCCAGCAACCGCCGGATGCCCAACGCGCGAGCGGCATCAGCTTGGGAGCGCGCCGAAGTGAGGATAGGCTTGCCGACCTTAGCGGCGAGGCTATTTACCAGCTCAGTCTCCGCACCATAACCCAGGAGCATCATGGGCGGCGAGCCCATCTGGATGATGACATCCACCCCGAGGTCAGCGAGCTGGGCGATGCGCTCGGCAGCGATGTTCAGGGCTTCCTTAAACTCGGCGTCCGTCCCACTCCGGACCCCCACGTACAGCGGGATGACCCCGATGCCCTCAGGCATCATGCGGATGATGTCTATGAGCGATCCCGGACGGTAGGTGGGCAGCACCATGCCAACCACACCACGCCAACCGTAACTCATGGCGGGCCTCCCATTTTGGCAAACAATACCGGCCTAGCCAGCAGAACGTAGGGGCATGGCGCGCCATGCCCCTACCACAGCCATGTGCAAGTCTAAGAATATATGTCCCACCCAGCAGGCGTCAACCGGCTTACGGCATCTCCAGCAGCCGCCCGCAGCCGTGGTAAGTGTGTTTCACTTTGAGGCGCTTGAGCACTGCCCGGAGCTTGGCGGGCGGGGAGGCCACAACCGGCACGCCCAGGTCTCGCTCCAGCATGGCGATGATGGGAAGGGGGTGCCAGGCACCTCCCATCATGTAGATGCCATCGGCTCCTCCCACCTGCCGGAAGACCCTCTTGGCGAAGGCATAGATCTCCTCCGCCGGTATCTTGCCAGCATCGGTAAAGGCGGTAGGGTAGCCCTCCATGGCGGCGACCTGGTAGCCCGCCTCCTCGAAGAACTGAGCGAACTTGCGGTTGAGATCAGTTGGGAAATACGTTATGCCTGCGAACCGCCGGATCCCCAACTCCTGGAACGCCTCAATCTGCCCCTGGTGAGTGGCGAGGACGGGCTTGCCGTACTTTGCCTCTAACCTCTCGACCACCTGGGTGGCAGCCTGGTAGCCCTGAAGCAGCAGAGGAGGCGCCCCATCCACGGTTATCAGGTCCGCCCCCAGATCGGCGAGCAAGGCGACCTTCTCTTCGGCAACCTCCAGGGCCCGGCGCAACTCGGCCTCGGTACCCGATCTCACCGCTCCGCCGTACAGTGGGATTACACCGATGCCCTCGGGGAGCAAGCGGACGAACTCCTCCAGCCCTCCCACACGGTAGGTGGGGGAAATCATACCTATAATTCCTCGCCAGCCGTAGCTCATTGGAAGCCTCCTGCGTTGCCTGTGGCCGCCTCCTCTCCCTTTGGGAGAAGAGGCCCCACGTAGGGGCGCGATTAATCGCGCCCCTACGATAATTCGAGCAGACGGCCGTAGCCCTGAAAAGTATGCTGGACCTTCAGGCGCTTCAACACTGCGCGCATCTTGGCGGGCAGGGCAGCGACCACGGGCACACCCAGGTCCTGCTCCAGACTGGCCACGATGGATCCCGGGTCCCAACCCCCACCCATCATGTAGATGCAGTCCGCGCCCGCCACCTGGCGGTACACCTTCTTGGCAAAGGCGTAGATCTCACCGGGAGGTATCTTGCCGGCGTCGGTGAAGGCGGTGGGATAGCCCTCCATGGCCAGCACCTCGAACCCGGCTTCGACAAAGTACTGGGCAAACTTGCGGTTCAGCTCGTTGGGGAAGTAGGTGACGCCAGCGATGCGCCGCAGGCCCAGGTCCTGGAAAGCCTCGATCTGGGACAAGGGAGCGGTGGAGACGGGTCTGCCGTACTTGTTCTGTAGCCGCTCGACCACCTCCTGGCTCCCCCGGTAGCCGGCGAGCATAACGGGCGGGGCTCCGTCCACGGTGATGACGTCCGCCCCCAGCTCTGCCAGCAAGGCCACTTTCTCCTCGGCCACCTCCAGCGCCCGCCGCAGCTCCGCCTCGGTGCCCGCTCGAATGGCGCCCCCATAAAGGGGGATCACCCCAATGCCCTCGGGAAGCATGCGGACAAACCGCTCCAGACCCCCGACGCGATACGTCGGGGAGACCATACCCACTACGCCGCGCCAGCCATAGCTCATTAGCCACCTCCCAGCTAGTGCAAACAGCACACAACGCCAGTGCGCCCGTGCAATGAGAGACTATATGTCCCCCGTGAGGCATTGTCAATCAGAGCTACGCTATCCAAGGTCAGGCGTTGACCCCGTAGGTCGGGTTGGGAAACCCGACCTACACAACTCCAGGAGATCGCACCCCCCATCAACAGGTGATAGGGCGGATCCCGCCTGAATCCGTGCTCATACCCCCTCCCGGTGCTGCAACGGAACACCGCTAGCTTGGAATGCAACCGCGACCGAATGCCCAAAGCCAACGCCCAGGACGAAGGAGGCAAACGAGCACAGCCATTCTAACAGTGGCCAAGGGGGACTTTCAATCCAACTCGGACGGCCCAAGGTGGACCGCTGACCAGCGCTTCCTAGGACTCTACGATGATGCGCCGGCCACGGTCAAAAGTGACCCGGAGTTGGTCAATGATGCCCCGGCCAAGGATGTACTCGTTACCCAGGACCGTGACCTTGCTCGAGAACTCCCCGATACCGACCACGTCCACGAGCCCATAGTAACTCGGGGTAGCCACCCTGGCCCCATCGGCCAAGCCCCACCTGTGTATCGAATCGGCTGGCCCTAGTTGCCTCCCCACTTCTCGTGGCAAGACCAGATACCCATCGAAGCCGGTGTCAACCAGTGCCCAAGTCTCCGCACCCCAATGCCGCACCCGACACCTGACCTTCAGGTACGGGTACTTCTCGCTGGTGGTCAGAGCCATCGGCCCTCAGTATCGAATCCTATGCGCCGCAAGGCGAAGTTCCCACTTCCGAACCTGGCGATGGCCTTCTCCAGCAGCTTTGCATCGTCCTTGCCCAGGATCACCCCGCCATCGTCACCTATGGCAACGAACTCACCTTTGTGCTCGGCCTCAAACGGCTTCCCGTACTTGTTGTAGAGAAGATCGTCCTTTCGGGACCTCTCCTCCATCCACTTGTCGAGGTCAAAAGTGGGCATGTCTGTCATTCCCGCTTCCTCCCTCTTGCGCAAAGGCAGCATTGGCTGACAAGGCGCGCAACTTCCACACCGCCTGGTGGCCCACGCGCCGCACGGCAAAATTGCCTTCTCCAAAGCTGGCAACGGCCTTTTCCGCGACCTCAGCGACTGTACCACCCAAGATGACCTCGCCAGCAGGGCCGATGGCTACAATCTTGCCGTTGTGCTCAGGCTCCAGGGGCTTTCCGTACAGCTCGTACAGGCGGTCGTCCTCCTGGACGCGCCACTTCATCCATTTCTCGATGTGCTCCGGCAGACCAGCGGGAATGCGAGCCATAGGCCCTGTCCCTCCTGTTTCGGCAGCAAGCCATTATAGCATGACCTCTGGAGGCGGGGCCGGTCGCTGGCCCGCATCGGTCGGGTTGTCCCGACTCGTCGGGACGACCTACATATGGGTGTGCTACGCCCCGGCCTGCTCCACGCCCAGGACCTTCATCTCCGTTTCGGTGAGGCCCACCGCCCGCAGGTGCAGGCGGTTGCCGCGCAGGCTTTCCACAGCATTGATGCCCATGCCGCCCAGCATGTCCTTGATCTCGTGGCTCCAGCCCCGGAGCAGGTTGGCCAGACGCTCGCTGACGATCTCCGGGTTGATGCGCTTCTGGAGGCGGGGGTCGGTGGTGGCGATGCCCCAGGGGCACTTGCCGGTGTGGCAATGCTGGCACACGCAACAGCCCATGGCGACAAGGGCCGCGGTGCCAATGTAGACCGCATCGGCGCCCAGGGCAATGGCCTTGGTAACGTCGCCGCTATTGCGGATGCCTCCGGCGATGACCACCGAGGCCCGCTGGCGGATGCCCTCCTGGCGCAGCCGGGTATCCACCGCCGCCAGGGCTACCTCGATGGGGATACCCACGTTGTCGCGGATGATCTTGGGGGCCGCGCCCGTGGCGCCGCGGATGCCGTCCAGCACGATGTAGTCAGCGCCGGCTCGCACCATGCCCGAGGCGATGGCCGCCGCATTGTGCACAGCAGCAATCTTAACGCCCACGGGTTTGGTGTAGTTGGTAGCCTCTTTGAGAGCGAAGATAAGCTGGGACAGGTCCTCGATGGAATAGATGTCGTGCTGGGGAGCGGGCGAGAGCGCGTCGGTCCCCGTGGGGATCATGCGGGTCATGCTCACCTCGGCGCTCACCTTCTCGCCGGGCAAGTGGCCGCCGATGCCGGGCTTCGCCCCCTGTCCGATCTTGATCTCCACCATGGCCCCCGCGTCCAGGTACTCCGAGTGGACGCCAAACCGGCCCGAGGCCACCTGCACGATGGTGTTCTTGCCGTACTTGTAGAGCTTGCGGTGCAGGCCGCCTTCCCCTGTGTTGTACAGGGTGCCCATCTCGGTGGCCGCCCGGGCCAGCGTCTCGCAGGCGGTGAGGCTGATGGCCCCGTAGGACATGGCGCTGAACATCACCGGGAGCTCTATGGGCACCTGCGGCGGGAGCTTGGTCTTGACAACCTGAATCGCCGGGTCCACCTCGAGGCGGTCAGGTTTGGCCCCGATGTAGGTGCGCAGCTCCATGGGCTCCCGAAGGGGGTCAATGGAGGGATTGGTGACCTGGCTGGCATTCAGCACCATGTGGTCCCAATAGATGCGGTAGGGCTTGTCGTTCCCCATGCCGGTGAGCAACATGCCGCCGCTCTCCGCCTGCCTGATGACGTCCTCGATGTTCTCGGCACGCCAGTTGTAGTTGTCGCGGTACTCCAGAGGGTTCTTGTGGATGGTGATGGCGCGGGTAGGGCAGAAGACCACACAGCGATGGCAGTTGACACACCGCTCGTCGCGGCTCATCACCTTGCCCTCTTCCTCGTCCAGGTAGTGCGTCTCGTAGCTGCACTGGCTGACACAAGCCAGGCACATGATGCAGCGCGTCTCGTCGCGCTCGACTTTGAATCTGGCCGGCAGATAGCTCTTCATCGCTCAGTTCCCAGACACAGAGGCAGCCTCGGGCAACTTCCGTGCGCCCGGCGCGGCCTTGAGCCGCCCCACAATAGGCTCGCCGCCCATGGGTATCCATGCCCGGTCAAGCTCCGGCGAGATGAGTCGGATGGCCGATTCCTCTGAAGAGAGATAGAGCATGTTGCCGTTGGTGGCTGCGGTTAGCGGGCGCAGCCGGATCCGGTCAGTCAGGCCAATCATCTCCCCCTGATGGGCAATGATAACGGTGAATGGCCCGTTGAGCAGCAGGCTGCCGTAGACCTGGCGCAGGCTGCGGTGGTAGTCCTGGCGTTCGGGATGCTCCCGCTCGATTTCGCTCCACAATGTGGGGGCCAGTATGTCCGCCACCACCTCGATGGGATGCCCGTGCCGGCGCACCAGAAGGTCCACCGCATAGGCCACCACTTCAGTGTCGGTCTGCATGGTGCAATGGTAGCCAAACATCTCCAGGTAGCGCCGGTTTATGCCGTAGGAGGAGATCTCACCGTTGTGGACCACCGTCCAATCCAGGATGCTGAAGGGGTGAGCGCCCCCCCACCAGCCCGGGGTATTGGTGGGGAACCGGCCGTGTGCCGTCCACAGATAGCCCCGGTACTCGTCCAGGCGGTAGAAGTTGGAAACGTCCTCCGGGTAGCCCACGCCCTTGAATGCGCCCATATCCTTGCCGCTGGAGAAGACGAAGGCCCCCTCGATGCCGGTGTTGATCTTCATTACCCGGTCCACCACATAGTCGTCTTCAGAGGCGAAGGCGCTGTCCTTGTGGTGGTCCACCCGCACAAAGTAACGCCACAATATGGGCGCCGCACCGATGCCTTCTGCCTTCCTGGTTGGTATAGGCTCGGAGTGTACCAGAAAGAAGTTGCTTTCCAGGAAGGACTCCACGCCCTCCTTGGCGCCTGGGGCCAGATACATCAGGTGGAGAGCATACTCTTCTTTGTGCTCGGGGTAGATGCCATACACAGCGAAGCCACCGCCCAGGCCGTTGCCCCGGTCATGCATATTTGCGATGGCCTTGGTAACGTCTACGCCCGTGAACCTGCGCCCCGAGGTATCCATCATCCCGAATATGGAACATGCGTCAATAACTTTGTCGTCGTTGTAGGGATTATGAAGCCGCTGCCACATGGTCATGTTAGGGCTCCGTACGTATGATGTGGGACTAGGAGCGGGTGGCCGCCAGCCGCCAGCCGGGTTCCTCTATCCGGCCCACCCGCAGGTCCTCGGGCAAATGCATCAGCTTGGGGAAGAAGAGGTCCTCGCCCAGTCCCGAGACCTGTAGGCCCTCCCGCATGAGGCCGAAGAGGATGCCTGAGCGCTCGATGTCCCCGAAGAACAAGATGCCCGCCAGCTTCCCGTCCTTGAGCACCAGCTTCTTGTAGCTGCCTTCCTCGGCACTGCCCGACACCAGCACCTGATAGCCACCACCGGCAGGCGGGTTGATCAGACCCGCACACACAATGGCCATGCCAAAGTAGTTGAAGGCGTTCATCGGCGCGGCGCCCGGGTAGGTCACGCTGCCGCCGGCCATGTTGTATCCCGCCACCCGACCGCCCAGGTAGGCGCTGGGCCACACAGGGACCACACGGTTGCCCCCGGTGGTGAAGTCGTAGCCTTCGGCCACGTCGCCGCAGGCGTAGATGCCCGGAACGTTGGTTGCCATGTGCCGGTCCACGATGATCCCTCGATTGGTGGCGATTGTGGTCCCCTTCACCAGGTCCAGCCGGGGGGATACGCCGACGGCCACAATAACAGCACAACAGGGCACTTCCCGGCCATCCTTGAGCAGGACACCCCCCACCCGGTCCTGCCCTTCTGGGCTACCCAGGATGGTCTGGACTGTCTGGCCAGTGAGCACTTCCACGCCCTTGCGGCGCAGCACGACTTCGACCGCGCGCGACGCTTCCAGGTCCAGGAGAGTGGCTAGCACCCGGTCCAGTAGCTCCACCACCGTCACTTGTACACCCCGCTTGACCAGGGCCTCGGTGACGCTCATGCCAATCAGGCCACCGCCGATCACGACCACGCGCCCGCACGGCTCCAGGCCCTCTTCCAACTTCCGCGCGTCGTCCAGGGTAGTGAAGGTGTAGACCCCGGTCTTGTCCAGCCCCTCCATCCTGGGGACTATCGGTGTCCCACCAGTGGCCAGCAATAGCTTCTCCCAACTTAGCTCAGCCCCACCAGCCAGTTGCAGCTTGCGGCCCTCCAGGTCCAGCCGTACCGCCTTCTTGCCCAGGTGAGTCTCGACAGCGTTCCCGTCGTAGAAGTCCGGGCTGCGGTAGGCCATACCTGCCTGGGTGGTCTCCCCAGCCAGGTACTTGGAAATCAAGGGACGGGAGTAGGCGGGATAGGGCTCGTCGGAGACCAGCGCAAGAGTGCCTTCCTTGTCCCGGCTGCGGATGGCCTCGACCGCGGCAATGCCGCCCGCGGAGTTACCTACAACAACGTACTTAAGCATGGGCCTTCTCCCGGTACACCAGCGCACCGTTGGGGCAATTGGCTACGCAGGCAGGCTCGGAGAGGCCTGGGCACAGGTCACACTTGTGCACCCGGTGATTGGCCTCGTCCCGGACGATGGCCCCGTAGGGACAGGCCAGAATGCATGTCCAGCAGCCCACACACCTGGTGGCATCCACCGTCACCACACCGGTCTGGGGGTCCTGTCGCATGGCGCCGGTGAGGCAGGCGTACACGCAGTAGGGCTCCTCGCAATGGCGACAGTTCAGGGCGAAGGACAGGGCCCCCTTTTCCTCCACCTTGATCCCTGCCAGTGGGGCCGGGGACTCCCGCTTGTGGGCCTTGATGATGTCCTTGGACTGGGAGTGCTGTACCCGGCAAAAGACTTCGCACAGATGACACGCGACGCAGTGCTCTTCTCTGGGGAAGACCCTTTTCACAACGACTCGTCCTTTCAGGCTAAGAAAATCAAGCCGATGCCACGGTTACAGAATGGGCAGGTAACGCTTGGTCTCGTAGTCAGTGACCTGGATGCGGTAGTTGTCCCACTCGATCTTCTTGTTAGCGATGAACTTGGTGAACACGTGCTCACCCAGGGCGCCACGCACCAGGGGACTGTTTTCGGTGAGGGTGACAGCCTCGAAGAGACTCCCCGGCAGTGTGCCGATGCCCCGCTGATCCCGCTCCGCCTGACTCAACTCGTACACGTTCTCCTCAATAGGGGCCGGCAGCGGGTACTTCTTTTCGACGCCCTCGAGGCCGGCAGCCAGAAGCACGCTGAACACCAGGTACGGGTTGCACGCGGGGTCCGGTGCACGATATTCGACGCGGGTGGCTGTTTCCCGTCCTGGCTTGTACTCCGGAATGCGGATAAGGTCCGCCCGGTTGCGCCGCGCCCAGGAGATATAAACCGGCGCCTCGTAGCCAGGGACCAGGCGCTTGTAGGAGTTGACCCACTGGCTGGTCACCGCGGTGATCTCGGGCGCGTGGTGGAGCAGCCCCGCCACAAACCCCTTGGCCAGCAGCGACAAGTGATAAGGGTCCTCGGCATTGAAGAAAGAATTACGCTCGCCCTTGAACAGCGACATGTGGCAGTGCATCCCACTGCCGTTGATGCCCAGAATGGGCTTCGGCATAAAAGTGGCGTACACCCCGTGGTTGAGGGCCACCTGCTTGACTACATGCCGGTGGGTCATGACATTGTCGGCCATAGTCAGGGCGTCAGTGTAGTGAAGGTCAATCTCATGCTGGCTGTAAGCCACCTCGTGGTGGCTGTACTCCACGCCGATACCCATCTCTTCCAGAATAAGGATTGTCTCCCGCCTCAGGTCGCTGGCGACGTCGGTGGTCATGTCGAAGTAGCCAGCTTTGTCCAGGGGCTCTGGGTTGTCTTGCCCTCTCAGGTAAAAGAACTCCAACTCTGGCCCAACGTAGAAAGTGTAACCGAGCTTGGCGGCCCGATCTAGGTTTTGCTTGAGCACGTAGCGAGGGTCTCCCCGGTATGGCTTGCCATCCGGCGTATGTATGTCGCAGAACATCCGGGCCACCCCTTGCTCTCGAGGCCGCCACGGAAGGATGGCGAACGTGTTCGGATCTGGGAGCGCGATCATGTCGCTCTCGTCAATGCGGGCAAACCCCTCGATGGAGGACCCGTCGAAGCCCATCCCTTCCTCCAAGGCGCCCTCGAGCTCCTCCACCGTGATGGCGAAGCTCTTGAGGAAGCCGAGGATGTCCGTGAACCAGAGGCGGATGAACTTGACGCCCAACTCCCGTGAGCGCTGGAGCACAAACTCCTTGGCGGTCTTGTTGTCCGGGGACACGTTTTCCCCTCGCTACAGCTTAGATTTTGAGTATGCCCCAGGTGTCCCCGGGGCAGAGATTAACTCTCAGTATAGGAAAACCAATTCAGCTTGTCAAAAGCCGGCGGGTCCGGTCTCCGCGCAGTCGCCCGATAGCCCCACCCTTCATGGCGGGGTAGGCTTGGCCTAACTTCTGGCGACGCCGGTCGTTGTAATAGACGTAGCGCTAGCTCCGCTAGCCTTTGTTGCCCGTTGAAAAGGAGGTAAAACATGTCCAGAAGCCGCGCTGCAAGCTAGTTGCCTTCCGTTTGGGGACGGAAGGCCCTGCAGGGAGCACTGGTGTGGGAAGGGGGCCAACCCTGGCTGCACACGCCCTCGGGTCCGGTCCTGCTGTCCATTCCTGCCGATGCCGAGCTCCCGCTGGCCCCCTTTTCACCCGCTGGTGCCGCCCGTTACGGTCGGGCCGCGCGGCACGAGGTCATTGTGGTGGGCAAGCGTTCCCGTCAAGGGGGATATCTGGTACTAGCGGTGCGTTATCTTACCAACCTGGCCCGCCAGGGGGCCTCGGCCGCAGGCATCTACCCTGACGGAAGCAAAGGCTAGGCGATAACCCGCCGGGGCCAGGCACCTCCCGGGAACTTTTCCGCCCGCCAAGGCGTCTCCTTAATTGAAACAACTGAAACGCCGGTGGGCATCAGCCCACCGGACGGAGACACCTTAGAGGAGGGTGCCATGGACTCGAAAGCTGCAACACCGAGTTGCCCTCATTCTAACCGGGCCTTCGGCTCGTGCTGCTGGCAGGGCTGGCTCTAGTCCTGGCGCTGGCCGCCTGCCTGCCTGCGGCCACCCCCAGCCTAGCCCCGGATCCTGCACCCCCGCAGTCCTCTTCTTCTACTGAAGGTGCGGAGCCGGGCTCACCGCCGGTAGTCTCTGCGGACGGCGAGCAAAGCAAGCCCAGACCAGTTTCAGGCCCGGAAAAGGGCAGTGCCGATGGCAGCGGCCAGGCGGAAGCAGGCCAGGCCGTGGTGGGGTCTCCAAACCAGGGCGGCGGAGTCGTTGAAGCTCGGCCGGTGGTGGACCAGACCTACCAGTGGGTGGGTGTGGTCGTGGAGAGCAACCTGGAGGGCCGCCACCTGGAGGTTAAACGTGATTGCGACGAGTGGGTACTCCTGCCCCAGTCCGAGGACATCGCCCGCAAGCTGGATGACAACGTCGGCAACAAGGTGGTCATCTGGGGAAGGGTGTTTACCGGGGTTAGTATCTACATGCGCCAAGCCATCTCAGTCCAAAACGCCTTTGACCCCAAGGACCCCATGGTCATGCTGTATGTTCCAGAGTACCCCTGTCCCGGCACGCCCATCCCCCCTATGCCGAAGCCGGTGCCGCCGGTAGGGCTAATTGTCCTGGACTCCGGTGAGATCGCCGCCCGAGGGACGCTGGTTTGGGAGCAAGGCAAGCCTTACCTGGACACGCCAGCCGGGCGCATCAACCTGACCCTGCCGCCCGACCATGCGGCAGCGCCCAGCTCCACCGAGACAACACCTTCCGCAGGCGCTGCGACCCGGCCCGCCTCCCTCGACGGAGTTGCCGTTGGCAAGTGGCGCTGGGACACGTCCGGCTTGGAGCTTGCCGCTCACACCGTTCGCCCCTGGCCGGTCAACCTCATGGCCAAGGACCCATGCGGTAATCTGACATCCATCGAGCCGCTGCAGCCGGGGGAGATATCGGCCAGGGGCGACCTGGTGTGGGATGGCACTGCCCCACGGCTCAAGACCACCAGCGGCCCCATCCAGCTCTCTTTCGCCAACCCAGAGCCTCTCCGACCGGTCACCGGGGACGCAGTGGTCCTGGGTAAGTGGCAGCTCGGGGCCGCTGGCCTGGCAACGACGGTGCGCGAGTTTCTCCCGCTGCTCCACCCCTGCCCCCCACCACCGGTGACGCCCACGCCGCCGGCGTCATCTTTGCTGCCCGGGGAGATCGCAGCCGTAGGTAACCTGGCCTGGGAGGGCAGCCAGCCTTATCTGGACACGCCCTCAGGCCGCATCCTGGTGTCCATCCCTCCCGATATGGCGATTCCTTCTCTTACAGCAACTGCTCGACCTGGCAGCTCATCGCCGGTGGCGCAGTTGCCGGTTGTCGTCGTAGGTAAGTGGTCTATCAAGAACGGCCAACTGGCGATAGCGGTGCGCTACTGGCGGCCCTGGCCCGGCCCGACACCCGTTGACCCCGTGCCCCCTCAGCCCCCTCTACCATCAACCACACCGGCACCACCACCGCCGGGCCAGGGCAATATCTACGGCCAGGTCCGCATCGGGCCGCTGTGCCCCGTAGAGCCTTGCCCCAACCCAACGCCGGACGTGTACTCTTCGCGGGCGCTGGTGCTTCAGGGCGAGGCAAGCGAGCCAATTTATGTCAAGTTGAACCCCGACGGGAGCTTCAAGGCTCTGGTCAAGGGCGGGGCCTACACCGTCAGTCTCACCGATTGCACCTTCCTGGGGTGCAGAGGCACCCTTCCCAAAAAGGTCAGCGTGGTCGCCAACGAGGCGGTGCTACTGGAGATTGACATTGATACCGGCATTCGGTGACCCTCCCCTGGTCGTTGCGAGGAGCGGAGCGACGAAGCAATCTCGGGACGTTGAACTGCGCTGGAGATTGCTTCGCTGCGCTCGCAATGACCGAAGGCTTTCCTTGGTCCGCGGTTCAGCGACGGCAAACTGCCCTTGACCGTGGTGACGGCGCCTGCTATCATCGCCCGAGCTATGGACTTCATAGATAAACTCACGGCGGCCGCCCGCCGCAACCGGAGCCTGCTGTGTGTGGGGCTGGACCCAGACCCTAACCTCATGCCTCCAGTTTCCGTGTACGACTTTTGCCGCGCCATTGTGGATGCCACCGCCGACCAGGTGTGCGCCTACAAGCCCAACCTGGCCTTTTTCGAAGCACTGGGCCTGGATGGCCTGACCGCCCTCTCGCGCCTGGTGGCCTACATCCCCAAAGACATCCCCGTCATCGGGGATGCCAAACGGGGTGACATCGGCCACACTTCGGAGGCCTACGCTCGGGCGCTGTTCCAGACCTTCGGGTTCGACGCCGCCACGGTAAACCCCTACCTGGGCAGGGACGCGGTGGAACCGTTCTTGGAGTATAGCGACAAGTTCGTTTTCCTGCTCTGCCGCACCTCAAACCCGGGCGCCACGGACTTTCAGTCCCTGGAGTTTTGCTCACCCGGAGGCGGGCGCCGCCGTCTGTTCGAGGTGATAGCTCTGCGCGCCCGGGAGTGGGACACGCGCCACAACGTCGGCCTTGTGGTAGGCTCCACCTACCCGGAGGACGTACAGCGGCTGCGGCAGGTCTGCCCGGACATGCCCTTCCTCATCCCTGGCATCGGAGCACAGGGCGGCGACCTGGTGGCATCGGTCCGGTACGGGACTACCGCCAGGGGCGACGGGGCTGTCATCGCCGTCTCCCGACAGGTGATCTACGCCAGCCGGGAAAGGGACTATCCCCTGGCCTCGCGCCGGGCAGCCCAGGCCCTCCGGCAGCAGATCGAGTCCCTGAGGGACGTTGCCGGATGATGGACGTCCACCTCGGGGACGTGCTGAGGCTCCGCAAGCCGCACCCCTGCGGCACCGACCTGTGGGACGTGGTCCGCCTGGGGGCTGACCTCGGGCTGCGGTGTCAGGGTTGCCAACGGCGAGTGCTGATGCCGCGGGGGGACGTCGAGCGACAAGTTAAGGAATGGATAAAAGCCGAGCCGCCAGGCCCCCTGCAACATTGACACCCTTTCAAGCCAAGGTCTACAATAAATCCATAAGCAACATGAAGGGCACGGGCGGGAGGTTCGCCTTTGGCAACAATTGAAATGCTGATAGATAGCGTAAGGGTGAGCTTGACCAACTATCACCGTGTGGTCATCCTCAAGGAGAAGGTAGCAAACCGGTACCTCCCCATTTGGATCGGCCCGGCCGAGGCCGACGCTATTGCTATCAAGCTGCATGATGTAACCGTGCCCAGGCCAATGACTCATGACCTACTCCAGAACGTGATCAACGCTCTTGGCGCCGCGATCACGTCCATCACTGTGTGCGACCTCAAGAACGACACCTTTTACGCGCGCATCCGCCTTAGCATAGACCACCGGGATGTGGACATTGACTCCCGGCCCAGCGATGCTCTGGCCCTGGCAGTGCGGACCAAGGTGCCCATCTTCGCCGAGGAGGCGGTGCTGGAACGGGCAGGGATCCTCATGGACCCGGAGACCGGCAAACCGTTGACCTCAGGCGAAGCCGAGGGCAGCGGGGTCGTGGATGAAGAGGAGATGAAACGGCTCTCTGCCTTCAAGGATGTCATCGAGAAGCTGGACCTCGAGGACTTCGGCAAGGACAAAGGCTAGGGGCGATACCGTGAACCCCGGTCAGTTCCGCTGGCTGGTCTCACAGATCCGTTGCTCCAACTGCGGGCAGCCGTTAGAGGCGAGCAACGTCCAATTGCTGGGCCAGCAGGCCGACTTATGGTTCCTTAATGTTTTCTGCGGTGGGTGCCAGACCCAAGCCCTGGTAGCAGCCATGGTGCGGGAGACGGCGAAGGTGGCCGAGGAGCACATGGCCAAAGAGGAACCGCTCACGCCAGACAATGGGCTGGACCTGCATAACTTTCTCAAGACCTTCGACGGGGACTTTCGTACGCTATTCGCCCAGCAGGACAGGAGACAGCGCCCCTAGGTGCTTCGAGTCCTGGGGTGGGCCTAAGCCTCCGCGTGCGGAGGCTTTTTCGTGCCTGCCCAATTTGTTGACCCCCCTGGTGGCCGGTGATATAATGCGCAAACGGTCAGGAGGGCCGCGTCAGTGAAGCCGCGATGGGTATGGGCCCTCCAGTTTGTAGGTGTCGGCTGGTACATTGCCCTATGCATTGTCCTGGGCGCCCTCGGCGGGGTCTGGCTTGACCGCCGCCTGGGCACCATGCCTCTTTTCTCTCTTTTGGGCGTGTTGGGGGGGATAGTGCTGGGCTTCTATGGGCTTTACCGCATGCTCGTTCCGGGGTTGCACCAGAACAACGAAAACAACCGAAAGGCATAGCGCTGGGGATGTCTAAGAGGATACTGCTGCCGATTGGTCTGGTGGTGGCTTTGGCAGTGTTCGGTACGCTCACAGGACCCATCGGCATCGGCTTCTTGAAAGCCTTCGGGTTGCCCACCCTCAGTGACGAGCCCCTCATCCACAAGCCGGAGATCGAGTTGGCGGCGTCTAAGCTGTTCGGACCGGTCACCAACACCATGCTTGCCTCCTGGCTTACCATCATTGTACTGGTGCTGATTTTCTTCCTGGCCACCCGGCGAGCCAAGCTGGTGCCAGGCCGTTTCCAAGCCCTGGTGGAGACCATCGTCGAGACGCTGCTCACCTTTGTGGAGAGCGTCATTGGCAAGGAAAAGGCCCGCATGGTCTTCCCGCTGGTGGCTACTATCTTCCTGTTCGTCGCCTTCAATGCCTGGCTGGGCTTGCTGCCCATATACGGCACCATCTTCTTGGAGCATGGCGAGGGGACCGAGGCCCATCTTCTGCGCAACCCCAACACGGACGTGAACCTGCCCTTGGCTCTTGCTATAGTCGCCTTCGTTGCCATTGAGACGTGGGGAATACGTTCCATAGGCTTGGGCAAGTACGCAGGCCAGTTTGTCAACTTGAAGGCCGTCATACAGTCGCCGATGATTGGTGGTATCCAGATACTCGTTGGTCTTCTGGAGATACTTAGCCACTTCATCCGCCTCATCAGCTTTACCTTCCGTCTCTTCGGCAACATGACCGCGGGAGAGATACTGTTGCTGGTCATCACTTTCCTGGTTGGCTTCACCGTCCCTGTAGTGTTCTACAGCCTGGAGCTGCTCGTGGGCTTTGTGCAGGCCCTCATCTTCGCTGGTCTCACCCTGGTATTCACCACCATCGCTATTACTCCCCATGAGGAGGAAGAGCATGGCGGCGCCCACTAGCCCTGGAGGAAAGGAGAAGACAGCATGGAAGTGGTCCAAGCAGTCATAGTTGGGGCGATTGTGGGGGTGTTTGTGGTGGCGGCGGGGGCCGTCGCCGGGTTCCTGGCCGGGCGGGCCAGGGAGTAAACTTCGCAGGAACAACGTAAGGAGGTTGTAACGTGGAGCCAGAAGCAGTAAAGTTGCTAGCAGCCGGCCTGGCCATCGGGTTGGGCGCCGTAGGGCCGGGCTTGGGCATAGGCCTCATCGGGGCCTCGGCCATGCAGGCCCTGGGCCGTAACCCCGAGGCCCGCGGCCCTATCCTCACCAACATGATCCTGGCCCTGGCCCTGGCCGAAGCAGTTGCCATCTACGCCCTCGTGGTCGCCATCATGATAGGCATCGTCTTCTAGTAGAACTGTGGATACCCAGACGTACGTCTTGGGTACGCGCTGATTCGGGAGAACCGTAGTGGACAAACTGATTGGAGAGCTGGGCATCAGCCCAGTCAGCCTCATCGTCTACCTGTTCAACTTCCTGGTCCTTCTGGGACTGCTCTACGCAGTGGGTTACAAGCCCATCCTGCGTATGCTCGACCAGCGGGCCGCCCGCATCCGGGAGAGCCTGGACGCAGCAGAGCGGGCGCGCCAGGAGTCCGCTCAGGCCAGCCAGGACGTCAAGGCCCGGCTGGACGAGGCCCGGAAGCAGGCCCAGGCCATCCTGGACCAGGCGGCCGTCTTACAGGAAAGGATGCAGGAGGATGCCCGGGAACAGGCCCGCAAGGAGGCCCAGGCCATCATCGAGCGCGCTCAAGCCGAGATCGAGCGCCAGCGCGACGACGCCCTGGCCGAGCTCCGGCGCCAGTTTGTCGACCTCACCATCGTCGCCGCCGAGCGGGTCATCAACCGGTCGCTGGACCGCAGTGCGCACGCCCAGCTCATTGAGGAAGCGCTGCAACAGGCTGACCTCAAGAAGGGTTAGTCGCTTGAGCTATCAGGAGGTAGCCTAATGGCAAGGGGCGCTTCAGCCCGTCGTCACGCCCAGGCAGTGTTCGCCATCGCCAGGGAGCAGGACAGGCTGGAGGCATGGGCCAGCGACCTGGAGGCTATTGCCGTAGCTTTAGGCGATGCTGTGGTGGCCCAGGCTTTGGAGAGCCCGCGCATACCCCTGGCCCAGAAGATGGCCATGGTCCGCACCAGCCTCACCAACACTAGCCCGTTGGCCCTGAACCTGGCCCAGCTCCTGGTGCTCAAAGGCAGGGTGCGCCTGGCCCCGGACATCGCCGAAGAGTACCGTCGGCTCCTGGACGCCAGCCGGGGCATCGAGCGGGCCCAGGTCACTACGGCAGTGCCGCTTCAGGGTGACGAGGTGGTCCAGCTTGGCCGGCGCCTGGGTCAAATCAGGGACCGCCAGGTGAGCGTAACCCACCAGATGGACCCCACCATCGTAGGTGGCATGGTGGCCCGCATTGGGGATAAACTGATGAATGGGAGCGTGCAAGCCAGGCTCGCTAGTCTGAAGAAGCGACTGGCAGAGGGATGAGATGGGACGTGTCATCAAGACCATTGAGATAGAAGGCCAACCGGCAGTGGCTCTATTCGACACGGGGGCGACCTTCACATACGTGCGAGAGAAGTTCCTGGCGGGAGCACCCCGGCTGCCCGTGCGTCGGCCCATCCGAGTCGGCCTGGGTGGCGAACACGTAAACGTCCGCGAGCTTTGCTTGATTGGGGGCGAGATCGAGGGCCTTGACTTCGCCACCGATGCAGTGCCGGTGGCCAAGCTTGGGAAGGCCGACGGGCACGAGTTAGACGTCATCATCGGCGCCCGTACCATGGAGCAATGGGAGATCCGCGTGGACCCCAAGAGCGGGGAGTTGGACCTGGAAGGTCTGCGGCGCCGGGAGTTCACGGAATACTAGCGCAGTCTGGCAAGGTTCGTAGGAGGTAACGGCTATGGCCGTCCGCGGCGAAGACATAGCGACCATCATCCGGCAGCAGATCGAGCAGTTCGGCGCTGAGCTCACCATGGTGGACGTGGGCACTGTGGTGGAGGTGGGCGACGGGATCGCCCGCATCCACGGCCTCTCCGGGGTCAAGTACACAGAGATGCTCCAGTTCCCCCATGACATCGTGGGGCTGGCCCTCAACCTGGAGGAAGACACCGTGGGCGCCGTAGTCCTGGGTGACGTGAGCCCTATCAAAGAGGGGGACGAAGTCCGGGGCACGGGCCGAGTGGTTGAGGTGCCCGTGGGCGAAGGTCTCATCGGCCGGGTGGTGGACCCCTTGGGGAGGCCGCTGGACGGCCGGGGACCTATCAAGTACAGCAAGACCCGCCCCGTCGAGCGCGTGGCCCCCAACGTGGTGCTCCGCAAGTCGGTGGACACTCCGGTCCAGACCGGCATCAAGGCCATTGACGCCATAATACCCATTGGCCGGGGGCAGCGAGAGTTGATCATCGGAGACCGCTCCACGGGCAAGACAGCCATCGCTCTGGACACCATCATCAACCAGAGGGGCGGCGACCTTGTCTGCATCTACGTGGCCATCGGGCAGAAGGCGGCCAAGGTAGCGCAGATGGTGGGGACCCTGAACCAGTTCGGCGCCATGGAACACACCATTGTGGTGGCCGCCAACTCCGCTGAATCCGCCGCCCTCCAGTACCTGGCGCCCTATGCGGGGTGCGCCATGGGCGAGGAGATCATGGACGGGGGCAAGGAAGCCCTCATCGTTTATGACGACCTGAGCAAGCACGCTTGGGCCTACCGGCAGTTGTCGCTGCTGCTGCGCCGTCCCCCGGGGCGCGAGGCCTACCCGGGAGACGTGTTCTACCTGCACAGCCGCTTGCTGGAGCGAGCCGCCAAGATGCACCCCGACCAGGGCGGGGGATCTCTCACCGCTCTGCCCGTGATCGAGACCCAGGCTGGCGACGTCTCGGCTTACATCCCCACCAACGTAATCTCCATCACCGATGGCCAGATCTACCTGGAGACTGACCTGTTCAACGCGGGCATCCGCCCGGCGTTGAACGTCGGTCTCTCCGTCTCCCGCGTGGGTGGCGCCGCTCAGACCCGAGCTATGAAAAAGGTGGCCGGACGGCTCCGGCTGGAGCTGGCCCAGTTCCGCGAGTTGGCCGCTTTCGCCCAGTTCGGCACCGCCGACCTGGACGTGGCCACCCGGCGCCAGTTGGAGCGCGGCCAGCGGCTCACCGAGTTGCTCAAGCAGGTCCAGTACGCGCCGGTACCCCTGGAGAAGCAGGTGATGTCTCTGTACGCGGGCATCAGCGGTTTCCTGGACGACGTGCCCGTAGCCAAGGTGAGTGCCTGGGAGGAACGCCTCCATAAGTTCATGGATACCACGCACCCCGAGGTGGGTAAGGCCATTGCCACCACCAGGGACATTTCGAGTGAGATCGAGGAGGCCCTGAAGAAGGCCCTGGCCGAGTTCAAACAGACGGTGAGCGTGTAGGGAGGGGCCAGGGTCTATGCTGTGTTATTATGATAGCGAAACACTCGAGAAGGGGGGTGAGCGATGCCAAAAGTAAAGCTGGGCGATAAGGAAGCCCAGGTGAGTGGCTGGGTAGCCGACCTCAAGGAAGCAATCCACCGCGTGCCTGAAGTAGAAAGCGCCTACATCACAGCCGAGCGAGACTATGTAGATGTTTGGATAATCATACCTGAGCGAGATACACGTGTGTTGGAACAGATTGCGGATGTCCAGTGGAAACTCTATGAAGACTTTGGCTCGGCGGAGCAGATGCCATTTGCTCTGGATTTGCACGTGATATATCGAAACGGACGACCTGCGCAGGAATTGGTGCCACAGGGAGCAATGCCGTTACCCAAATAGGCGCCAGATGCCAACGCGAGATGTCCACATTCAGCAAGCAGAACACAACCGCCAATTCTGGTCTAGTCTGAACGTCACTCCGCCCCTCTTTGTTGACTGGGTTGTGACCGGTATTTTCTATGAGGCCCTGCACTGGGTTGAAGCATTCCTGGCGAGCAGGGATAAGCATTCAGCCACACACAATGAAAGGCTTCTTGCATTGCAGCAATACGCACAGATGCAGAGCATCCGCAATGACCTATTTGTCCTCAAGAACGATAGCGAAAACGCCAGGTACAGATGCTACAGGCATTCAGCCCAAGACATTGGTAACGACTTGATCCCCCGCTTGACAAAGATTGGAAGGTACGTGCGTGGGTTACTGTAGCAGAGGAGGCCCTGAAAAAGGCCCTGGCCGAGTTCAACAGGCCCGGTATGGGACCGGAGGATTCCAAGGCCGCCTAGAAGCCGTGCTGTCTGCCTTGAGCCGCTTGGCACATGCTCTGAGATTCCCCTAAACATGGCCCAGGAAAGCTAGTGTGAACCATGATCGTCAATCCCTATGTGGCGGTGGAAAGCCCGGTCATCCGCCTGTACTCGGTAGATTGCCTGGAAGGAATGCGCCAGGTCCTGGCGGACGGCACGGTGAGCGTAGTGGTCACCTCGCCCCCCTATAACATAGGCGTGCAGTATGGGGTGTACCGGGACACCAAGCCCAGGGAAGAATATCTTGTCTGGATGGACCATGTAGCGCTAGAGGTCCGTCGGGTCCTAGAGCCCAATGGCTCCTTTTTTCTGAACGTAGGCACCAGGCCGAGCGACCCGTGGACCCCCTGGGACGTGGCCCAACGCCTCCGCCAGCACTTCGTCCTCCAGAACGTTATCCACTGGGTGAAGTCCATCGCCATCCCCAAGGAGGCCGCGGGGCGTTACCCTAATATCAAGGGGGACATAGCGGTGGGGCACTACAAGCCCATTGCCGGGCACCGCTACCTGCACGACTGCCACGAGTACATCTTCCACTTCACCAAGTCGGGCGATGTGCCGCTGGACCGGTTGGCCATCGGCGTGCCCTACCAGGACAAGTCCAATATCGGACGGTGGAAGACGGCGACCGACGACCTGCGCTGCCGGGGCAACACCTGGTTTATCCCCTATCAAACAATCCGGGACCGGGCCTCGCAGCGGCCTCACCCGTCCACTTTCCCGGAGGCCCTGCCCGAGATGTGCCTCAAGCTACACGGGCTATCCCGCACGAAGCTCGTGGTTGACCCCTTCGTGGGTATCGGCAGCACGGCGCTGGCCTGCCTCAAGCTCCACGTCCCTTGCGCAGGCTTCGAGGTAGATTCCACTTACCTGGACATAGCCCGCGAGCGGCTTCTGGCGGGCGATAGGGGCTCAAGGTCTCCTAACATGGCACGGCGCAGGAGCAATCCCAACCAAGGAGGACTCCCCCTTGGCTAACATCCGTCTGATCAAACGGCGTATTCGCTCGCTCCAGAACACGGCCAAGATCACTAAAGCCATGGAGATGATCGCCGCCTCGAAAATGCGCCGCACCCAGATGCGCGCCCTGGCGGCACGCCCGTACGCCCAGCGGGTCCAGGAGCTGCTCAGCCACCTGGCGGCCATGCAACGGCCGGATGAGCCAGTCCATCCCCTGCTGGAGCAACGCCCCGTGAAGAAGGTGGCCATCGTCCACTTCGCCGCCGACCGGGGCCTGTGCGGGGGCATGAACGCCAACGTCAACCGGCGGACTCTGTCCCTGGTCAAGGAGCTTGACAAACCGGTCTCGGTAGTCGCCGTGGGAAGACGCGGGCGCGACTTCGCGGCCCGCTATCTGGGCAACTTGACGGCCGAGTTCACCGGCCTGGGGGATAAAGGCGGCATTGCCGACATCCACCCTATCGCTCATCTGATCATAGAGGACTACATTCAAAAGGCGGTGGACCGCGTCTATCTGGTCTATCCCCAGTTCGTGAGCACTGCCGTGCAGCGGCCTGCGGTGCAGACCCTTTTGCCCGTTGAGCCGGCCCACTTGGAACACGTGGGCGCGGAGTACATCTGGGAGCCCGAGAGTCCGTTGGTACTGGCCGCGCTGTTGCCACGCTACATCGAGATGCAACTCTACCACGCTTACCTGGAGGAAGTGGCCAGCGAGCAGTCCGCCCGCATGGTGGCCATGCGCAACGCCACGGACAACGCCAACGAGATTGTGGGAGAGCTGACCCTGGCCTACAACAAAGCCCGCCAGGAAGCCATCACCAAAGAGCTACTGGACGTGGTGGGTGGCGCCGCCGCCCTGGGGACCTGATGGCCTACCGGGACCTGCGCCTGGAGAAGCGGGACGGCATCGCCTGGCTTACCCTCGACCGGCCCAACGTGCTCAATGCCTTGAGCAGCGAGCTCCTTGATGAGTTGGAGCAGGCTACCGTAGAGATCGAGGCCGACGACAGCGTGCGTGTGGTCATCCTCAGCGGAGCTGGCCGGGCCTTCTCCGCAGGCCGGGACGTTGCCGAGATCGCCGTCAAAGGCGCCCGGCAGGTGCTCCAGCGGAGCTCGGGGGGACACGTCTTCCACCGGCTGGCCCTGTTGCCTAAGCCCACCATTGCCGCGGTGCACGGCCCCTGCTTCACCGGCGCCCTGGAGTTGGCTCTGGCCTGCGACATTATCATTGCCTCCGAGGATGCCAGCTTCGGGGACACCCACGCCCGACTGGGGGTGATCCCTGGCGGGGGCGGCACACAGCGCCTGCCCCAGCGCATCGGCCCCCACCGGGCGAAGCAACTGCTCTTCACCGGCCTGCCCATCACCGCGGGGGAGGCCGAGCGCATCGGCCTGGTTAACCGCGTGGTGCCCCGCGAGCGTTTGCTGGCGGAAGCTGAGGCCATAGCCCGTGCTATACTGGAAGCCAGTCCGCACTCGCTGGCCACGGAGAAACGGTTGGTGAACGGCGATCTGGAGCCACGTCTGGCCGAGGAGACCGCCGCTTTTGCCAATCTGTGGGCTCACGGAGACAATCCTGACATACAGTCCCGCTTTGAGAAGATGCTGTCGAGGTTGAAATCGTGAGACACTGGAGAATGGCCTTTGTAGGCTTGTTGCTGCTGGGGTTAGCCTGCGCTTCCCCCAGCGCCCGGCCCACCCCAACACCGGAGCTGCCCGATTTCCTGGCTTCAGCCTCGGCTGAAGTCAAAGAGATGTACGCCTACGCCTTGGCCCACCCGGAAATACTCTCCTTCATCCCCTGCTATTGTGGTTGCGCCGATACCGGAGACCGGAGCAACCGGGACTGCTACATTAAGCAGATCCAGTCCGACGGCGCCATCGTCTACAACAACCACGTCGTTGGCTGACAGGTCTGTCAGAGCATAACGCGTGACGTTATGCGGATGAATAGTGAGGGCACCCCTCTGCGCCAGATCCGGGACTACATTGACACCACCTATCAGGGGGTGGGCATGCCTACGAACACGCCATACCCCAGGGGCTAAGTAACAGCAACAGTGAGGAGACATCATGGCTAAGGGCAAAGTCGTTCAGGTAATGGGCACCGTGGTGGACGTCGAGTTCCCGCCAGAGGGATTGCCTGCCATCCTCAACGCCGTCGAGATCCCCCGCCCCGGGGGCGACAAGATCGTGATGGAGGTGGAGCAGCAACTGGGCAACAACTGGGTCCGCTGCCTGGCCCTGGCCCCCACCGATGGCCTGGGCCGCGGAGAAGAGACCATTGACACCGGCAAACCCCTGGCGGTGCCCGTGGGCCAGACGTCCCTTGGCCGCCTCTTTGACGTCCTGGGCGAGCCCCTGGACAACCTTGGAGAAGTCAAGGCTGCGGAACGTTGGCCCATCCACCGCCCACCGCCGCCGTTCGACCAGCAGGAGACTACAACCGAGATGCTGGAGACGGGCATCAAGGTCATTGACCTGATCACCCCCTTCACCAGGGGCGGCAAGATCGGCGCTTACGGCGGAGCCGGCGTGGGCAAGACGGTGATTATCCAGGAGCTTATCCGCAACATCGCCCAGGAGCACGGCGGTTTCTCCGTCTTCTGCGGCGTAGGTGAACGTTCCCGGGAGGGCAACGACCTGTGGAACGAGATGAAGGCCTCCGGCGTGATTGACAAGACCGTGATGGTCTTCGGCCAGATGAATGAGCCTCCGGGCGTCCGCTTGCGGGTGGCCCTTACCGGCCTGACCATGGCGGAGTACTTCCGTGACGTCGAAGGCCGGGACGTCCTCATTTTCATTGACAACATTTACCGCTACATTCTGGCCGGCATGGAGGTTTCCGCGCTGCTGGGCCGCATGCCCTCCGCCGTGGGCTATCAGCCCACCCTGTCCACCGACATGGGCGCCCTGGAAGAGCGCATCACCTCGACCAAGAAGGGGTCCATCACCTCCTTCCAAGCTATCTACGTGCCTGCGGACGACTACACCGACCCGGGCATCGTGACCACTTACGGCCACTTGGACGCCGTTATCGCTCTGGAGCGGTCCATCGCCGAGCAGGGCCTCTACCCGGCGGTGGACCCTCTGTCCTCCACCTCCCGCATCCTGGACCCGCACATAGTGGGTGAGGAGCACTACCAGGTGGCCCGTGGCGTGCAGAGAGTGCTCCAACGCTACAAGGAGTTGCAGGACATCATCGCCATCCTGGGCGTAGAGGAGCTTTCCGAGGAGGACAAGCTCATCGTGGCCCGGGCCCGCAAGATACAGCGTTTCCTCTCGCAGCCCATGTTCGTGGCCGAGGCTTTTACCGGCCGTCCGGGCCGTTACGTGCCGGTCAAGGAGACCGTCAGGGGCTTCAAAGAGATCCTGGAAGGCAAGTGGGACCACCTGACGGAGGGCGCCTTCTTCATGGTCGGCGCTATTGAGGAGGCGGAAGAGCAGGCCAAGAAGATGGCCGCTGCCGTCTAGCCAAAGCGCCTTAGTCTGAAGGGGGGAACCATGTCCTTCTGGGACCGCATTCTGGGCCGCAAGGAAACCGAGGTGAAGGCCTCCGTCATCCCTGAGGTCAAGGAGTCAGACCTGGCCCGGGCCGAAGCCGAGGCCCTGGACCACGCCAAACGCACGCGCCTTGCCCCCGTCATGTCCGACGCCATCTGGCGCACCGACAGTAACAAGTTCGACAAGGACAAGAACTGCTATATCATCATGCTCAGGTGCCAGTGGACGGACAAGCTGGACAAGAAGAAGACCGGCGAGGACAAGTGGGAGTGCCGGCTGGGCCGCGACCTCCAGGTGATCAAGGGCTACCCCAACCGCGTGGCGTGAGCCTGCTTACATCTTCCTCTAACGCGCCAAGGCACGGGCGCTAGTAAAGCATGCCCCTCGGTGGTAGGATTGGCCTTGTAATGGTTAAGTCGTGGCCTGACCTACATACGGCATCCCAAGTCGGTCCTTATCTGATTAGTACATAATGAAGCTGGGCGTGCCCCGCGGGCTGTTCTATTACCAGCACTACCCCCTGCTCCGCACGTTCTTCGGCGAGCTAGGGGTGGAGACCGTCGTGTCTCCGCCCACCACACGAGAGGTGATGGCCGCCGGCTGCTCGCGGATGGTGGGCGAGACCTGCCTGCCAGTCAAGGTGTTCTCCGGCCATGTGCTCTCCCTGGCCGGCCAGTGCGACGCCGTCCTCGTCCCTTCGATACAGAGCCTGGAGCACAAGGTCTACAACTGCCCCAAGTTCATCGGCCTGCCGGATATGGTTGGCGCCCGCATCCCCGAGTCCCCCCCCGTACTTGACCCCGAGATTGACGTGGACGCAGGGGATAGGGAGCTTTACCAGGCCATTTACCGGCTGGGGCGTCGCTTCACGTGGAGCCCCATAAGGGTCAAGCGCGCCGCCGACGCCGCGATGCAGGCCCACCAGGACTACCTCCACCACATGGCTACGGAGAAGCTTTCGGCACCCCAGGCCCTACACCGGATGTTTCCTTCCCGCGAGGCCACCAGGCCCGAAGAAGGCCCACCGCCGGCCATGACCATCGCCCTCATCGGACACCCCTACGTGCTCTACGACGAGTACATCAGCCACCAGCTCGCCGCCAAGCTCAGGAAGGTGGGCGCCCGCATCGTCTATCCCAACATGGTCGCCCAGGACAACCTCCGTTCGGCCCTGCTCCAAGTGGTGGAGCGGCCTTACTGGACCTGCGAGGACGAGATCCTGGGCGCGGGAGCCTACTACCTCCAGCAGTGCGAGGTATCCGGCGTTATCTCCGTTTCACCCTTCGGCTGCGGTCCTGACTCGTTGATGCTGGATCTGCTTGGGCGCTACGCCAAGCGCACGGGCAAGCCATACATGCAACTCGTGGTAGACGAGCATACCGCCGAGGCCGGCCTGGTGACCCGCCTGGAAGCGTTCCTGGACACGCTCTCGCCACGGCAAGCCACCCGACCCAGTCCCGCCTATTCGGGACCGCTAATCCGCACGGAGCAAGCACCCCGGGGCATAGGCGCGCTGGGCATACCCAACCTCGGCGACAAGTGCGTCGCGTTCAAAAGCATGGCGAAGGATGCGGGCTTTACGCTGTTGGTGCCGCCAGTCACCAGGGAGACCTTGAGTCTGGGCGTGCGCTACTCCCCAGAATCAGCCTGCATACCCTTCAAAGGCATTCTGGGCAACTTCATCCAGGCACTGGACGAGGGTGCCGATACCCTGTTCATGGTAACCAGCTTCAATGCCTGCCGAATGGGCTATTACTCCAAAGTCCAGGAGCAGATCCTCCGGGACATGGGCTACAAGTTTCAATTCCTGCGCTTTCATAGCTCAGACCGTGGCGTGCCCGGGGTGCTGCGGGCCATCAAGCGCTGGTCTAACGGGGCATCGTGGCCCAAAGTCATCTCCGTGTTCCGGCTGGGCGTAGCCAAGCTACAGGCCCTGGATGCCCTGGAGCGCGAGGTGCAGAGCACCCGCCCTGTGGAGACGGTAAAGGGCACCGCCGACCGGCTGTACCGGGAGGCCATCGAGGCCATGGACAGCGCCGCCACCATGGGCGCAGCAAAGCGGGTCGTCCAACTCTACACCGAGAAGCTGCGCCAGGTCCCCCGGACCGAGGGCACTCACCCGCTCAAGGTTGCTATCGTGGGCGAGCTCTACGTGGTGATGGTCCCCTTCGTCAACTTCGACATCGAGGCCGAGCTGGGCAAGATGGGTGTAGCGATACGGCGGAGCCGCTCCACCTTCCTGTCCGAGTGGACGAAGTTCGCTGGCTTTCTCAATACCCTGAACGCCGAAAAAGCCGAGTTGCGCGACTACGCTGCTCCCTACCTGCGCCGGGACGTTGGTGGTCACGGCCTGGAATCGGTGGGCGAACGGGTGCGGCTGGCTAACGCCTACGACGGCGTGATCCACCTGGCCCCCTTCACCTGCATGCCCGAGGTCGTGGCCCAAAACATCATGCCATCCATCCCCGAGGGCCTGCCCATACTGACCTTGCACTGCGATGAGCAGATGGGCCGGGCGGGCGTGCTGACCCGCATCGAAGCCTTCGTGGACCTGCTGGAACGAAGACGCCAAGCCTCTAACGGGCGCCCAGCACAGGCATAGGTTACTGGCAGCCACAGGGCGCCGATGTTAATATACATTGGCAGAGGCAGCGGCGAGCAGGCGTGATGCTAACTGAGATTCTGTTGCGCAACTTCAAGGCCTTTGGGGATGACGAACAACGCATCTCCCTCTCCAGGCTTAACGTGTTTATCGGCGAGAACGGCACGGGAAAATCGTCTGTGCTTCAGGCTCTGGCCCTCTTGGCCCAGTCCGCCGGGCAACCTAGCCTGCAGTCCGGCAAATTCCAGTTTTCCGACTACTTCGATTTGGTGCACACAAGGCAGCATGGAAGAAACATGGCTCTTGGCTTCTCGGGGGTCACACTCAAGCTTGACAAAGCCCAGCTAGGTGTGGAGTTTACCTACCATGTCAAGTTCAGTGAACCTGGGCGCGTCGTCGAGCAAGATGGCCAAGTGCAGACAAGACGTTGGCCATCTTTGCCACACGATCTGGTGCTTGGAGGAACGTACAAGTACGGAGATTCGCTAGCAGAACCGCAAGCGGTAAAAGGGGCCTACGCTTCGATAACCTTGCAGGCTGACAGCAACATTTGCCGGCCGATCATAGCCAGCGGTGGGAACGCCGGATCTGGCGCAGAGGGCAGGCAAGAGTTCGAAGTGCTGCAAAGGGAGCTGAACAGCGTATTGAGTTGCTATTCGAACGCAGTGAAGACCATGTACGTGGTGAAGGCGTTGAGGGGTTTTGATGCGCTTTCGTACAATCTGGGTGATGCGCCTTCGGACGAACCGGCGGACGGCCAAGCGGTGGCGACCACGTTCGCTTACAGGCGCGAGGTCGAAGGAAAAGTGGCCACTTGGCTGGAGCAAGTGACGGGCGTGCGCGTCAGCGTTCACCTGGTCCCCAACAAGCAGGCATCTCTATGGAGCGCGACGGGGTACAACATCTATTACGAGGGCTTTGGCACCAACCAACTGGTGTGGCCATTGCTGCAAGTAGCCATAGCTCCGGAGGACTCCCTCATAGGTATCGAAGAGCCTGAGATTCATCTGCATCCGAAAGCACAACTTAAGCTGTGCAATGTTCTGGCAGAGGTCGCCAAGAAGGAGAACAAGCAGCTCGTGCTGACTACGCACAGCGACCACATGTTGACTGGATTTCTGAACCTGGTTGCCGAAGGACTCGTTGGGCCTCAAGAGCTATGCGTCTACTTCTTCGAGAAGAAGGACGGCACAGCCTCGGCTACTCGGCTGAAACTAGACGAAAAAGGACGGCTCGAGGGAGGCCTGAGAGGATTCATGGAGGTCGAACTGGAAAAGCTGGAGAGACGGTCAAAGGCACTAGCGTCAAAACCCAGCAGACCGTGAAGAACACCTTTGTCTTGGATGAAAACGTTATCATAGCGGCTAGCGAAGGCAGCGGGACTGCAGCCACCCTACTGATGCTCATAGTGAAGAACTGTCACCACATAGCGGTCAACACGGGTTTGATGCAAAGCTACCGGCGAAACCTAAGAAGGCGCAGGAAATCCGCACCGCTCGAAGTACCAAAGCTAGTAGACCAACTGACGCACCACGCCGAGAAGTGCTGCTTTGTCCAGGAGTCAGGCCCAGACCCTGCCCCGGTCCCACTCAGACACCAGAAGGACGTGTTCCTGGTTAGGATTGCCCGCGAAGTTGGGCAGGCACCCACGTACGTTGTTTCCATGGACAGGAAGACACGCGACGACATCAAAACCAAGACCGGTCTGAAAGCTGTTACAATTGGTGAGGCGCTTATGCACGCCAGAGAAGTTGACGGCTAGACCCGCCAGACCTTAGGGAGAAGCTCAAATGGCGACCAGGCCAAAGATAGGCGAACACGGCGAGATGGAGCAGATTACCGGCGCTGGGCTAGGCCAGGCCCAGGTCGACAAAGAGGCTAGGCCCAGGCTCAAGTTCGAGGTCATCACCGCCGAGCGCGTCGTTTACTCCGACGAGGTGGAGTTGGTGCTCGCTCCAGGAGCCGAGGGCCAACTGGGGATCCTCCCTCACCACGCCGCGCTGTTCAGCCTGCTTCAGCCTGGCGAGATCATGGTCCGCAAAGGAGGCGAAGAGACCTCCATGGCGGTAACCGGGGGCTTCCTCGAGGTGCTGGGCAACAAAGTCACCGTGCTGGCCGATGCCTGCGAGCGGTCTGAAGAGATAGACCTCGAGAGGGCCCAGGCCGCCCGGCGCCGGGCTGAGGAGTACATGCTCAAGAAGCCCGCCGACGTAACCCTGGCCGAGGCCGAGGCTGCACTACGCCGCGCCCTGGCGCGTCTCAAGGTGGCCGAGCGCCGCCGGCGCGGTCCTCCCACCCGGCCACCGTCCACCCTGTAGCCGGGTCCAAGGCTTCGGGCTACAGGCTACTGACGGCCGTAATCACCCGTGGTGTCATTGCGAGTCTTGCAGGTCCCGACCCGTCGGGACCCAATGTAGAGCCATGAACCGAGATGGCGCGTTTAGTTGAAAGGAACAGAGCTACGAAGCCATATTTCGTCATTGCGAGGAGTCCTTCCGGCGAAGGACGACGAAGCGACCTTCTGATGCGCACACAGGTTGGGGATTGCTTCGCTGCGGCTCGCAAAGACGGGACGGTCGGTTCATTGAAAGCGCAGCGAAGCAACCTTCTGGCGGTGGCATGGTCTGTAGGTCGCTTCGTCGTCCCGACCCTGTCGGGACTCCTCGCGATGACGGAAAGGGCGTCATTCAAAGTCCTTAGCACAGACCCAATGTAGGGCTATGAACGGCGATGGCACGGTTCATTGAAAGGA
>JACPQM010000055.1 GCA_016190505.1 Chloroflexota bacterium
CCTTCTGGCTCTTCAACTTCTGGAAGATGACCCGGCTGCCCGGATCGCCCGGCCCGCTGCCGACCGCGTTGACCTCCACGTTCGGGAACTTCTGCATGAACGCCGTGCCGAAGACGCTCTTCTGCAGCTCGTGCATGTTGGTGTCGCCGGCCGTGACCACGTTCAGGACGATCTTCTCACCAGCAGACGCGGGACTGGCCAGACCCCATGCCAGGATCGCCAGCCCGATTGCCCCCAGCATCACCCATGACTTCATGCGCTTCATCGGTGCTCCCCCTTTTGTGTCCCAGGTCTTCGGCATCCGATCCCGACCCGTCTCCTGCCGGGAAGATTCTCGGATCGCGCACGGCGGGGACAGTCGCCGCTGGCGGTAAAGTTCCCTCGGGGTTCCCTCGAAAGGTGGGCGAATGACAGCTCGTTCGGGAAAAGGCACCCGTTGCGTGCCCTATTCGGGCAAACTCTATCCCTGCCTCCAGCCGGGTGTCAACAGTTTTCCCCGCAGAGTCAAGGCGCCCCAGATGAAAATCTGGGCAATCACCAGCCGGGGCGCCGGCCGCATGGGCAGCCATTCCTGGCCGTGTCCCGATCTCCTCCAGCGGTCTCCGCCTAACCCCTTGTCACGACTACAACAGACGCGGGTCCGGGGGGGTGAAATTCGCCGTGGCACGGAAGCTGCTTTCATCATATTAGGATACCCGGGGGGTCCTCCGCGGCTACTCGTGTGTCGTGTGCGAGCTGCTCCCCGGGCTCTCCAACCCGCCATCCGGCGGAGACAGGACCCCAAGACCGTGACACACATTCACGAACGGCAGCAGTCGAACCGCCGGGTCCTCGAGCTCACGACCCTGTACGAGATCAGCAAGATCCTCGGGTCGTCGCTGGACCTGGAGCAGAGCCTGACCGGCACGCTCCGGATCCTGAACTCCTTCATGGGGATGCGGAAGGGCACCATCCTGCTGTATGACGCGACCACCGGCGAGCTCTCCATCCGGCTGGCGCTGGGCATGACCCCGGAAGAGATGGCCCGGGGAAAGTACCAGATGGGCGAAGGCATCCTGGGGAAGGTGATGCAGCACGGGCTGCCCATGGTCATCCCCGACATCGGGCAGGAGCCCCTGTTCCTGGATCGCACGGGATCGCGCGGAGACCTCGGCGCCCAGCCCATCGCCTTCATCGCCGTGCCCATCAAGGTGGGCGGGGAAGCCGTCGGGGTCCTGAGCGTGGATCGCCTCTTCGCGGAGGAGACCTCCTTCGAAGAGGATGTCCGGGTGCTCACCATCGTGGCCTCCCTGATCGGGCAGACGGTGAACCTCCAGCAGCGCGTGATACGCGAGCGGGAGGGTCTCCTGGAGCAGACCCGGAATTTGCAGCAGGCCCTCCGCGCCCGCTACCGGCTGGACAACATCGTCGGCCGCAGCAAGCGGATGCGCGAAATCTACGAGGCGGTGGAGCAGGTGTCCCAGACCCGGACCACCGTCCTCATCCGGGGCGAGAGCGGAACCGGCAAGGAGTTGATCGCCCGCGCCATCCACTTCAACTCCCCGCGCGCCTCGGGCCCCTTCGTGAAGCTCAACTGCGCCGCCCTGCCCCAGAGCCTGCTGGAGAGCGAGCTGTTCGGGCATGAAAAGGGCGCCTTCACCGGGGCCACGGCAGCCAAGAAGGGACGCTTCGAGCTCGCGGACGGGGGCAGCCTGTTCCTGGACGAGATCGGGGACATCCCGATGCCGGTCCAGGTGAAGCTCCTGCGGGTGCTGCAGGAACGTTGCTTCGAGCGGGTCGGCGGGACCAAGACCCTCGAGGTGGACGTGCGCATCATCGCCGCGACCCACCAGGACCTGGAGGCGGCCATCCCCCGGGGGGAGTTCCGCGAGGATCTCTACTATCGGCTGAACGTGGTTCCCCTCCTGCTCCCCCCGCTCCGCCAGCGGCGAGAGGACGTCCCCCTCCTGGTCGAGCACTTCCTCGCCAAGTGGAATCGCGAGAACAACCGGCGCGTGCGGATCACCGGCCGGGCCCTGCAGGCCATGCTCAACTACGACTGGCCGGGAAACGTCCGCGAGCTGGAGAACTGCATCGAGCGCATGGTGGTCATGTCGCGCCGGCGGCTGGTTCTGCCCGAGGACCTGCCCCTGTCCCTCGAGGCGGCGCAGGACGAGCCCGAGGCGGCACGGGCCAGGCCGGTTGCCGCGCTCGGGAGCGACCCCGGCGGACGTTCGTCCCCCGTCGGACTCTCGAGCCTCCGTGACCTGGAACGGCAGCAGATCGTCCGGGCCCTGGCCAGGGCCGACGGCGTCCAGGCCAAGGCCGCGGCCCTGCTGGGGATCACACCGCGCCAGCTCGCCTATCGGCTGCGCAGATACGGGATCATCCGGTCCTTCCAGGTCCCCGGCGCCCCCCACGCCCGCGAGGCGTAGCACGGGCAAGATCTCGCCCACTGCCTTCTGCCGACGGTCATCTGCCCTCCCGCCTCCGGTTCCCGTTTCACGTTTCACGGCCCACGTTTCCCGCCCTCCCTGCTCCTCCTCCCCTCTGCCCCCCTCCCGCTCGTCGCGACTCCCGGCTCTCATCCTGTCTTTCTCCTCGGCTCGCGGCTCGCGGCTCTCGGCTCTCGGCTCTCGGCTCTCGCGTCCCGTTTGTCGAAACCAACAAATCTGTCGTTTCTGACAAAAACGTCGGGGCCTGTAAGCGCGGGCCCTGAGGACTGTCACGCCCTGCCTGGAGTTAGAACTCCTTACCAAGTATACAGTTGCAGCCGCTTGATGCCGGCGTCGGACTCCACGGCACAACCCTTGCCAAGAACACCTGTCGTCAACATCGAAGCAATCCGCTCATGGCGCAACTGGAAGGGACAGCCAGGGGAGACCCAATGAAGAAACTGGATCTGATCATTCGGCCCCACAAATTGGACGAGGTGAAGGACGCGCTCTCAGCCATCGGCATCCAGGGAATGACCGTCAGCGAGGTCAAGGGCTTCGGCCGGCAGAAGGGGAAGACCGAGACGTATCGTGGGAGCGAGTACACGGTCAGCTTCTTGCCCAAGGTGAAACTGGAGATCCTGGTTTCCGATGCCATGCTGGAGCCAACCATGAAGGCCGCCAGTGAGGCGGCTCGGACCGGCCGGATCGGCGACGGGAAGATCATGGTGACGGACATCCACGACGTGGTCCGGATCCGGACCGGCGAGACTGGCGAAGCGGCCATCTAGCCATCACACGCAAAGGAGACGATCATGGCACACTGGCGGAAACGGATGCGAGGTCTGGTCATCCTCTGGTCCCTGGCAGCGCTGCTCTGGGGGACCGGGGCGGCCCTGGCGGCAGAGGAGCCCGCGAAGGACGCGCCCCCTGCCGCGGCCGCGACAACAGGGCCTTCCACGGCCGGACCTGCCACTGCGGCTCCGGCCCCGGCATTCACCAAGGAGATGGCGGACGCCATCAAGGACCAGAAGGTGGCCATGGACACCATCTGGGTCCTGGTGACCGCGTTCCTGGTGTTCTTCATGAACCTGGGCTTCGCCATGGTGGAGTCGGGGCTGTGTCAGGCGAAGAACACGGTGAACATCCTCTCCAAGAACTTCATCGTGTTCGCCATCTCCTCCCTGGCGTTTCTGATCCTGGGATGGGGCCTGATGTTTGGAGACGGCAATCCGTTCTTCGGCACCCAGGGGCTGTTGTTCGTCACTGGAGCCGACAACAGTCCGGCCATGGGGGACGCGTACAAGGGGGTGTACAGCGCCATCAACTGGACGGGGGTGCCCCTCTGGGCAAAGTTCTTCTTCCAGTTGGTCTTCGCCGGAACGGCGGCCACCATCGTCTCCGGGGCGGTGGCGGAGCGCATTCACTTCCGGGCGTTCATCATTTTCTCCTTCGTCATGGTGGGGGTGATCTACCCTGTGGTGGGTCACTGGATCTGGGGTGGCGGCTGGCTGGCCAAGCTGGGCATGTTCGACTTCGCTGGCTCCACCCAGGTTCACTCCATCGGCGGCTGGGCGGCCCTGGCGGGTGCCATCCTGCTGGGTCCCCGGCTCGGGAAGTACACCAAGGAGGGCCGCGTCAACCCCATCCCTGGCCACAACATGACGGCGGCGACGATCGGGACGTTCGTCCTCTGGTTCGGCTGGTTCGGGTTCAACCCGGGCAGCACCATGGCCGCCGACTGGGCCGCCATCGCTCGCATCGCGACGACGACCAACACGGCGGCCGCGGCCGCGGCCTTCAGTGCCACCCTCACCGCCTGGTGGCTGCTGGGGAAGCCGGACCTTTCCATGACGCTGAACGGGTGCCTGGCCGGGCTGGTGGCCATCACCGCACCCTGTGCATTCGTCAGCGTTCCTAGCTC
>JACPQM010000058.1 GCA_016190505.1 Chloroflexota bacterium
CCGGCTCATGAACTCCACCTCGGCAAAGCGGGGACGAGCATCGTTGTAGGCGCGGTGGTCTGTGCGCCCTGTCTTCATCACCTCATCCGTAAGTAGCTCGCAGATCCCGCCATTCTCGCAGTGCATCATGGCCAGCGCTGGTGGCCGCAGGCCCTGTATTACCCTGAAGGTGGCTAGTATGTCGGCGTCGTTGAGCCCCGCCTTAGCTGGGTAGAGCTTGAAGCTGGTGATGCCGAACTCCAGCAGTTTGTCCGCCTGCTGCTGGGTCAGCGCCTTGCTGGTCTGGACATGGAAGAAGCCATCGGCCACCGCGTTGTGCTCGAAGGCGCTTTTGTAGTCCTCGAAGTCCATGGTCTTTGGGCCGACCTTGACCGGCGCCGACACCTGACTGGCCCGCAAGCTCCGGGGCAGGAAATAGGTGTCCCAGGGCAGCTCCTCCAGACTGATATAGATGCCCTGGGTGGTGACGCCTCCGGCCACAGACGCCCGGGTTTCCGTGCGAGCGTCGTCGCCAAAAGGGCGTTCGCTGTAGTGGTAGTGGATATGGGGGTCAACAAGGCCGGGCAGGACATACTTGCCAGTGACGTCTATCCTGCGCCTGGCCTCGGGAAAATGGTCGGGGTCACCCACGGCGACTATCTTGCCCTGGTCAATGGCGACGGCTCCGGGAAAGACCTCCCTGGGGCTTACCAGCTTGCCACCGGTGACCAGAAGGTCAACAGCCATAGCAGTGTCTCCTTGACCTGACTAACCCCGCGACCGAGGTGCCCGAAGTATACCACAGCGGGGAAGGCGACACCTCTCATCGCAACTGCCCGTCGAGCCAGTGCGCCGCCCGCACAGTCCCAAGCCAGCGTCGCCCCCTGTGGTAGCCTACCGCGCGGCCACAGCGATACAAGGCCCCCGTGGGCATGGCAAACCCAGCCCCTTGACTGGCGGCGTGAGGAAGATTCGGTGAGCACACTCCCCGAGGCGCTGTCAGCCTACCGTGGCACGATACCCGTCATCCTGCGGCGTGAGGCCAAGGGACCGTGGCTGGACCCCGGGACCGACGACGCAGCAGTGCTGGCTCCGCTGCTTCGCCTGGCTCACTTGACACACCATAGCCCTCGCCCTAGCATGTCGGCATACGGCGGGGCACCTACCTGCCATTGGGGAGGCGCCAGGATGACCAACACCTCATCGAAGGAAACGGTTCCGAGCGAGACCACAGGCAATGACGCCTGGGACCGCATCGTCAAGGTCACCTGCCATAACAATTGCTCTAACCAGCTCGCCTGCGTGCTCAACGCCTACGTGAGGGATGGTGCGGTGGTCCGCGTCGAGCAGAGTGCCCGCTATCCATCACCCAACGACGCCGACGTTCCAGACCCTCACCCTCGCGGCTGCCAGAAAGGCATGGCGACCCCACATCGGCTCGCCGACCCCACCCGGCTAAGCTTCCCCCTCAAGCGCGCGGGCGCCCGGGGCGAAGGCAAGTGGCAACGGATAAGCTGGGAGCAGGCCCTGACCGAGATCGCGGACACGGTCCTCGACGTGCTGGCGAGCGATGGGCCGGACACCATCATCCGGCCCTTGGGCCCGGGGGGCATGGTCTCAGTGGAGGCGTCCAGCTTCGAGTCCCTCCTGGGCGCCTTAGGCGCGGTCACCTTGAACCCGGCCTCGGAGACAGGTGACGAGAATTCCGGGGCAGCCATAGTCTTTGGCCAGCCCTTCATAAGCTGTTCCGCCACCAACTGGTACTATGCCGACATCGTCCTTGTCTGGGGAGGCAATCCCGCCTGTACCAACGTGTCCAACTACCACTACATCACCGAGGCCCGCTACCACGGCACCAGGGTAATCACCCTATCGCCCGACTACAGCCCATCGGCGCTGCCCGCCGACCAGTGGGTCCCGGTTAACATCGGCAGCGATGCCACCCTCGCCCTATCCCTGGCCCATGTAATCATTCGGGACCGGCTCTACAAGCCAGAGTTCATTCGGGAGCAGACCGACCTGCCCCTGCTGGTCCGCACAGACACCAAGCGGTTCCTGAGGCAACGTGACCTCCGGGCTGGCGGCCGGGACGACACCTTCTACTTCTGGGATTCCGTCACGTCTGCCCTGGCTGAAGCGCCCCGGCACACGCTCGCGTTGGGCCATCTGACGCCGGCCCTGGAGGGCGAATACGACGTAGCTACCGTTGAAGGCAGAGCCAGGGTTAAGCCAGTGTTCCAACTCTTGAAGGAGCACCTCGAGGGCTATTCGCCGGGGAAGGCCTCCCTAGTGACGGGAGTGGCGCCGTCGGTGACAGAGGACCTGGCCAGGCAGATCGCCACAGCCAAGGGAGTGGTCAACATCCCAACCTTCGGCTGGGGCAAGTTCTACCACGGCGACCTCATCGAGCGGGCCATCATCACGGTGTTTGGGCTGTGCGGGCATATTGGCCGTAAGGGGGCAGGCTACCATGCCTTCCCCCAGATCAGGGTGGACTCGGCGGTGGGCAACGCCTCGCTGCTGGGGAATGTGGTGCTGCGGGTGGCGGCTGCCCATGACCCTCGCCACGCCCAGTGGCGGTCTGAAGGTTACACGGATGAGATGATTCTCTTGGAGTACAATCGGGCAGCGTACCACGCGGGCGTCATGTCCGGCGGCTCTTTCTTCCATTACATCCACAGCGGCCTGTTGGAGCTCAGCGCCAAGCACAACAGTTGGGACCCCACCTTGAAACGGCCCCTGGCCGCCTACGTCCAGGAGGCCCTGGACAGGGGCTGGCAGCCCATGACCCCGAAGCCCGGGAAGGACCCTCGCATCATGTTCGTGATGGGGTGTAGCTTCCTGCGCAGTGCCAAGCCCACCAATCCCATTCTGACCACCTTGCTGCCGAAGCTGAAGATGCTGGTGGACATAGACATTCGCATGAACTCCACGGCCCTCTACGCGGACTACGTCCTGCCCGCTAGCGGCTGGTTCGAGAAATACACCTGCCCGCTGGCCCTCAAGCCCGAGTTCCCCAACTTCTTCCTGATCAACCAGGCTGTCGAGCCTCTGGGCGAGGCCAAGAGCGAATGGGAGATCGGCTGTCTGCTGGCCAAGAGGATTGAAGAAAGGGCTAAGGCCAGAGCGATGCTGACCTTCCGCGGCCTCGATGGCTCGGAGAGGCGCCTGGACAACCTCTACCAGGTGGCCACCGTAAACGGCCTCTACGCCGACGACGACAACGAGGCAGTGTGCCGCGACTTCTACTTCAACGCCACCAACCTGGAGCGCATAACCTGGGAGGAGCTAAAGGAGCAGGGCTTTGTCCCGTGTACCGGCGTGGGTCTCACTGCCTGGAGCATCGGCAACGCCTGCGATATCGTGCCCGGAGAGCCAGTTGTTCCGCTGACCTGGCATGTGGAAAAGAAGCAGCCCTACCCGACGCTCACGCGGCGCATGCAACACTATGTTGACCAGGACCTCTACGTGGAGCTGGGCCAGGCCCTGCCGACCCAGGGTGTGGACCCTCGGGCGGGCGGGGACTATCCTTTGCGCCTCACTGGAGGCCATACCCGCTGGAGCGTCCATTCCAACCAGGTGGATGATGCCCTCATCCTCCGCCTGCAACGCGGTGAGCCAACCATCTGGCTAAGTCGCCAGGATGCCCGCGCTCGGGCCATCACGGACGGCGACCGGGTGGAGGTATCCAACGACGTGGGCCGCTTCGCGGTCCAGTCGGTGGTATCTCCCGCAGTCAGGCCAGGCCAGGCCATCATGTATCACGCCTGGGAGAACTACCAGTTCCTCGGACGCCGGCACTTCAAGAGCGTCATGGCCTCGCCCCTGAATCCCGTGGAGCTGGCCGGGGGCTACTTCCACATTGCCCCCGGGCCGGCCTGCTTCTACCCGGGGCTGAGTGACCGCGACACCCGGATAGAGGTGCGAAAGGCCGACCAAGCCTAGACCTTGCCCTGCATGACCTTGGCAAGCGTTGCAACCTGCCAGTCGTTCCGAAGATGGTGATCAAGTGCTCAATATCGCAAGCTCCCGCGTTCACCGTGCTATTGTCACGACGATACCTTCAGTGTAGGGGAGTCCTCCCGACGGGTCGGGATCGGGACACGTCCTCCCCTGGGGCGGGGAGCCACGGCGTCATGTCGGCAAACTGCGGTTCAAAAAGTGCCCGCACAACAACAGGGCATACAAACGGTTAATGGCAGGTTGACAAACAGTAGCGTTTCGCTTACAAAGAGGGCGTCTGTTCGCTGGCACATCCCGATGGCAGCAGGGGGTCACAACAAGTGCCCGGACCGGGCCAGTCAGAGGAAAAAAGGGATCTCTTCGACTCCACTGGGGAATTGAAGGGTGGCTACGACATAGCCAAGGCCCGCGCCAACGCCCTGGCCCACGCCAAGAAGACCGTCGGCGAGTATGTGCGTCATGGCCGGGAACGCCACGTCCTGCTGTGGAAGGTGGAGAAGGCTACCTGGGACGAGGACGCCGACTGTTTCTGTATCACCCTCAGCGCCCAGCCGGACTGGGCAGAGGTCCAGCAAAAGGGCATCTGGGAGTACCACGCCGACGTTGCCGGCAACCTGCTCCCCGGAACCCCCATCGTGCAGCAGGTCCTTCGCTACACTTTCCCCAGCGCCCCAAAGAAGGGACGGACCTGGCTGCCCATGCTGGCTGGGGTCGCCACCCTGGCGGTAGTGGGCATTGGCGGAGTTGTCCTGTTCCTCGGTCGTGTTCCTCCGACGTCCCCGTCTTCCACTCCTCCGGGTGTTGCGATGGCTCCTGCGACAGCTACGGCTGAGCCGGAACCAACCGGAACTACAGTGCCTACGCGCACACCTCGGCCAATCCAGATACCCGTCGCCTGCTTGACGCCAACGCTTGACCCCACTGGCAGTTCTCTTAGGCAGGACCGGGACCTGCTTCAGGCCTCCGCGGACGGCTGGCGGACAGACGGGGGTGCCCGGATCGGCAAGCCCTGGCCAACCGTAGGCGGTTTCAAAGGCGCCCTTGCCGACGCGGACAGCAACGGTGTGGACGTCGGCCAGGACTCTTCGGTCATTCAGGTGAGCCTGCTGGTCCCAACCTACCTGAAGTCCACGGATGCCATCAAGTCCTTCGCCCATAGCACGGGCAGCGGCACGGGCGCTACCAACTCGCCGGTGGGCAGCTACGTGTGGTACATAGACACCAACAGTGTAGTGCAAGCTCGGCTCTGGACGGATAGCAACAACGACTCCGTGATTGACTTTGGCGAGTTGGCTCGTTTCAACCTTGCGACGGAAGTCGCATTCCTCGAGCTGGGGATTGACGGCGAAGCTGTGCAGAAAGCCGTAGAACGCTTCAACAACGACTCCATCGTCGCCGGCAGGTTCCCCGACCGGGCACTGGCTACAGTTTACGCTACCGAGTTCGGCTCCACTCCATCAGTAAACCTGACCACAAAAGACAAGGACGGAAACACCATCGCTTTGGCCACGTTCATCGCGACTTCCGGCAATGACCGGCGCGTGGGCATTGACTTCGGTGCCACCACCCCGGTGTGGAACAAGGACGGCTCCATCCGGGATGTGGTCTTCGTCCCCGACCTGGTGGGCGAGGCCCCAGAGTGCCTGGACTTGATGGCCAGCGAGAGCGGCAAGAAGAACGGCATGGAGGCTGTTCGGAACATCATGCATGAGTTCCTCTGGGTCATGCGGGTTTCTGGCGAGGGCAAGAGCTTCGAGAGCCGCATGGTGGAGGTGTATAGACTGACCAGTGCCGCCGACGGTGAGGGCTCGGCTAACGCCGCCGCCGTGTACACCCAGGTCTACCCCTTTCCAGAGTAGAAATGGCCTATGTTACCAAGGGCCTATGCGTATTTGCGGCGTCTTCTGCGTCCACCTCCCGTGCATAGCGCCGCACCGTTTCCAAATTGACCACCCGCCTGCGGGAGCAGGGTTGCACCCTGGTCCCACCGTTGTGATGCCCGTGCGACGCTGGCCCCGCCCATCTGACAGACTGCTCCTGGAGAGCGTAGGGTAGGAGTTCTTGTCCTCCCCTGGGGGCTCTTCTTGAAGAGCCGCCCCTTGCTGCGTCCCGAACCGATGTGCATAATGCGTAGCATCACAGGCGATCTTGGACAAGTGACCGGCGACAACCGGCCGCTGCACTCCAGCCCCGGTGGACATGGCAAGACCGCGAGCCGCCAACAGAAGATACCGAAACGGGGAGGGACCACATGACGCAGGATGCCGGGGGCAGGCTGTTACGGGTCAACTTGTCTACAGGGTCCTTTTCACAGGAGGCCGTCCCGCAGGAGGTGCGGGAACAATACATCGGCGGAAAGGGCTTCGGCATCTACTACCTCTTCCGGGAGTTGCCCTCTGGGGTGGAACCCCTGGGCCCGGAGAACAAGCTGGCCCTGGTCGCCGGCCCCCTCAACGGCACCACAGCCCAGAGTTTCTCCCGCTGGATTGCCATGGCCAAGAGCCCGATGACCGGCGCAATTGGCCGTGCCGTAGGTGGTGGGGACTTCGGCGCCTGGCTGAAGTTCGCCGGCTTCGACGTCATGCTCATCGAGGGCAGGGCCTCCAGGCCATCGTACATCTACTGGGAAAACGGGCATGGAGAGGTGCTCGACGCCGGGGACCTCTGGGGCCACGATACTGAGGAGACCCAGGTTAGCCTGGCCTCCCGGCATGGTCCGCGCACCCGCAGCGCATGCATCGGGCCCGCTGGCGAGAACCTGGTGCGGTATGCAGCCATCGTCTGCGGCCGGCGAACTGCTTCTCGTTGCGGGATGGGCACCGTCATGGGATCCAAGAACCTCAAGGCGGTGGCCATCAACGTTCCCAGGCAGGTGGAGGTAGCCCGGGCGACAGAGTTTAGCAGCCTGGTGAAGCAGCAGATCGAGGCCTACAAGCCTCACCCCGTAGTCTCCCGGATGAACAAGGCAGGGACCACCTACGCGGCTCTAGTGTTCCACAACATGGGCCTGTTCCCCGTCTGCAACTTCCAGCGGGGCCGCCTCGCCGGCATCGAGAAGCTGGCCGTGGACGAGTTTGCCAAGGTCAAAGTGGGCAACTTCGGCTGCTACAGTTGCCTCATCAAGTGCGGCCAGATGCACCAGGTCAAGGACGGGGCCTTCGCGGGCCATCGGAGCGAGGGCCCGGAGTACGAGACCATTTGGGCTCTGGGAGGCAATCTGGGCATCACGGAACGGGACGCGGTCATCGCCGCCGATAGCATGTGCGATTTGTTGGGCCTGGACACCATCAGCACCGGACTCAGCCTTTCTTTTGCTTACGAGCTGTACCAGCGGGGACTGCTCAAACGGAGCCAGACTGATGGCGAGGAGATGACCTGGGGCAACCACCAGGCCATGCTGCGCCTGGTGCAGAGTATCGCCCACCGGAAAGGCCTCGGCAAGCTGTTGGGCGAGGGCAGTCTACGTGCTGCCCGGACCCTGGGCAACGGCGCCGAGTACTACGCCATGCAAGTGAAGGGACTGGAGCTGGGAGGCTATGAGCCGAGGGCTGCCAAGGGACAGGGCCTGGCCTACGCCGTTTCTCCCATCGGCGGCAGCCACAGCTATGCGCGCAGTGACCAGGAGATCGCCGGGGACAGCCTGCCCCGTGTAGTGGACCGCTTCGCCGACGAGGGCAAGGGCGACGTTATCGCGTTCAACCATTGGCAGCGCTCAGTGGGGGAGGCGGCCATCTCATGTATCTTCGCCTCCCGGGCCACCGGACGGGAGCTAACCGCCAGCCTGCTGGCGGCGGTCACAGGTATTGACCGGCTGGCGGGACTACCCTATTTGGAAAAGGTGGGGCAACGCATTGCCACGCTGGAGCGGCTGTTCAACATTCGCCATGGGTTCGGACGAAACGACGATACCCTGCCCCGGCGCATGACCACGGAGCCCCTGGAGGACGCTGGCCCGGCCACAGGACAGGTGGTGAGAAAGCTCGATACCCTTCTCGATGAATACTACGATGCCATGGGCTTCTCCCGCCAAGGCCTTCCCACAGCAGACACCCTTCGAGAGTTGGGGCTTGCCTGGACTGCCGGCTTCATGTCCGCCAGGGACAACCGCCAGCGGTAGTCCCGTGGACGTTACGGTCCGCGTCTATGGCCATCTGGTGGACCTGATGGGGACTCGCCAGTTGACCCTTTCCCTCCCAGATGGCAGTGCCCTGGATGCCCTGCTCAGCCATGTTCCGACGCCAGAGCCACTGGGCCACTCAGACATCGTCGCCCTGCACATCCTGGTGGACGGCCGGGATCACCGGCTTACCGGCGGGATGCAAACGCCTTTGCACTCTGGGGCCGTGGTGGACCTCATACCTCCCTTTCAGGGCGGGTAACGCCGCCGGCACGCAACGCGGGGCCGGAAAACCTACCCACAGGAAGGGCAACCACACTACGCGTCTTCAACGCCTTCAGCCGGACCTCTGACTGGCCGCGAGCAAAACCTCGTAGCACGTTCGGTCAAATCTTCCAGAATCCTCTCTGGAAGACCAGTTGAATGGTCAACCGCGAGCGGGACGGACTTGTGGACTGCGCTCTCATGGGACCACGAGGCTCCCACGGAGCCGGTGAAGTTGTCGGCCAGCCGACAGAACCGGCCGCGGTATGCAAGTAATCTGGAATGCAGATGGCGAACACGACAACCCGCTTCGCCACCTGGAAAGGAGAACAGAGATGGTCCATATGAGACGAACGTGGATTCTGGGGGTGGGAGCAACCACCGCGTTGCTCTTTGGCGCCTGTAGCAGCGGTGTACCCGCGGAGGAGGTGGCTGCCAAAGACCAGCAGATCTCTTCCCTGCAGGCCCAGCTTTCGACCGCCCAGCGAGACGCCAACTTCTGGACGGAGCTGGTCGGTCTATTCCCGCCGGTCGAGATGCCCAGCATGCGCGACCACCGGGCCTATATGTTGCCCAGCGGGGCGGTGCTAGCCCTCCACTTCGACAACATGCAGCTTGCCCAGGCCCAGCACCTCAACTGGGTGGCTCTGGGTGTCCCTGGCAAGTTCTGCCAGGACGACCAGCAGCGGGTCGAGAAGCAGTTCGGCAAGGGGTTTACCCACTTCCATGACCTGATGGCGGACACCCACGGCGGCAAGCCGGGCGCTGAGGGCGTGTGGTTCGTGCACGTCGGCGTCCGCGAGTTCAACGCACCCTGGGGCACGGTTACGCCGGGCGTGGACCAGAAGTTCATGCCCACTCCCGCCCCGGTCTGCGACGGTATGTAAGGCACACGGTCAGTCCAACGTAGGAGGTTTCCAAATATGTCAAAGGTCTCGGTGGTAGTCCTGGCCGACACAGGCTCTCACGAGGGGATGGCCCGGGCGGCCAATGGCCTGATAACGGCCAAGGAATTCAAACAGGGCGGAGACCAGGTGAGCGTCATCTTCGATGGCGCAGGCACCAAGTGGATAGCCGCTCTGGCCAACCCGGAGCACCAGTTGCACGGCCTTTACGAGGCTGTGAAGAGCGACACTGCGGTGTGCGACTTCTGCGCCAAGGTCTTTGGCGTGGAGGACGCCGTCCGGCAAAGCGGCGTGGCCGTGCTCGACGAGTACGAGCACCACCCCAGCCTGAGAAAGCTGGTCGCCGATGGCTACCAGGTCATCACTTTCTGAACGAGGAGGAAACCATGGCTAAGATGTGTCCGGCGTCAGGGTGCAGACAGAAGAAGGGGATGTGTATTCACGACAAGATGATGCTGGGGATCATGGGGTTGGCAGTGGTCGCGGTGGTCCTGTTCCTGGTGGTCTAGCCTGGGCAGGACTGGGCGAAAGGGCCATGGCGGGTCTGTTGTTGTCGGCGGCGCTCGGTGTCATGCTGCTCCTGGCTGCCTGCGGCCCCAGGCGAGCGCCGCCCGACAACTTATCGCCTTCGCCGCCCTCGGTGGAAGTACCATCTTCGCCATCCGCCAGCGTTGGTCCCTCTCCGGAGCCGACGGCTCCGCCACCTGCCCCTTCGCCTGAGCCCGAGACGGGGCATCCTGGACCCAGCGCCACTCCCGCTCCAGCGGAATCGCCGTCGGATGCCCCGGCTCATATCAACACGCGTGGCTGGAAGACTGACTTCTCCCGCCACAGCGTGCCTTATGAGGAGATCATGGACGGCATCCCCTGGCGAGATGCTATCCCGCCCATAGACCACCCGAAGTTCGTGTCCGTCAGGGAAGCGGAACCGTGGCTGGAGGACCGGGAGCCAATCATCGCATTTGTTCTGAAGGGAGAGGCCCGGGCTTACCCCATTCAATTGCTTATCTGGCACGAGGTAGTGAACGACGTGGTGGCCGGAGAGCCCGTAGTCATCACCTTTTGCCCCCTGTGCAATACAGCCTTTGCTTTCAGTCGCGTGTTGGATGGGACAACCTATGACTTTGGGGTATCGGGCAAGCTCAGGTACAGCGACCTGGTGATGTGGGACCGCCAGACTGAGTCCTGGTGGCAGCAGGCGACGGGGGAGGGGATTGTGGGCGAGCTTACCGGCCGCCGGCTAAAGTTCCTTCCTGCCAGCATGGTCTCGTGGGCGAACTTCAAGTCGGTCTACCCACGAGGTCAGGTGCTTTCCCGGGATACGGGCTTCTCGCGGGACTATGGCTTCAATCCCTATCCGGGCTATGATGACGTCAACCAGCCTCCGTTCCTTTTCTTTGGGCCCCACGATGGGCGGCTGTCCCCCATGGAGCGCGTGGTCTCCGTCCTGCTAGAGGGCGAGGCAGTAGCCTACCCGTTCTCCGTCCTCGAGCAGAGGCGCGTGGTGACCGACGTAGTGGGGGGCAAGCGCATCGTGGTCTTCTACAGTAGGGGAACAGCCTCTCCGCTGGACCGAGAAGAGGTCCCAGCAGGGCGACCGATAGGGGCTGCCGCTATCTTTGAGGCTGTGGCGGCAGGAGGCGCCCTTAGTTTCACCTGGGACGGGGAGAGCTTCCAGGACCAGCAGACGGGTACTACGTGGGACCTGACGGGTCGCGCCACATCCGGCCCCCTCCAGGGACAGCAGTTGACTCCGGTGGTCCATGGCAACCCCTTCTGGTTCGCCTGGGCCGCCTTCGAGCCGGACACCAGAATCTGGGCGCCCTTTTAGCCCCTGAAGTCACAGTGGCACACAGTTGGCCGCCACGGCGGACGGATGGTGGGTTCTGCTTCGCTGCACCCACCCTACTTGGCTAGCTTCCCCTTACGACCCTGGCAACCCAAGCGGCCTGCGCTCTACCGTTCCTCCGCCAGGGCTTTGAGGCGCTGTGGTTCCTTTACACGTATGTGCTTATGCGCGATCTCGACAAGACCTTGTCCCTGCATCTGGTTCAGGGTCTCGGTCACAGTCTGGCGAAGCGCTCCAATGGCGTCCCCGATGTCTGCATGGGTGTAGCCGGCCAACACCCCGGTCGGGGGGTCCGCGTTGGCCAGCAAAAAGGTTGCCAGCCTCACCTTCACCGGGCTGAAGACCACCTGCTGGAGGCGTTCCTCCACCGTCCGCAAGTGATTGGTGACTGTCTCCAGCAGGCGGAGGGCGACTTCGGGGCGCTCCCGGATGAGCCGGAGGATGTCCTCCCTGGAGGCGCTGCACACCAGGCTGGGCTCTATCGCCTCGGCGAAGCAGCCCTCCATAGTCTGCCCCAGCAGGCCCATCTCTCCAAAGACCCTCCCCGGCCCAATGCGCCGGGTCACCAGACGCCTGCCATCGAGCGTCAACCGGTAGACCTCGACCTGGCCCTCCTTCAGGATAAACAGGCGCTCACTGAGGTCCTCCGGGGTGAAGAACACGGTGCCCGGCGTGGTCTCCCGTATCATGACCCCATGGAAGAGCATCTCAAGCTCCTCCATGCTGAGCCCCTTGAGTATGTCCACCCGCTGCAGGTACTCAGCTACCGGAGCCACCGGCCGCTTCAGGGAGCCCTCGCGTCCACCTTTGTGCCAGGGCAACATCTTGCGCATATGACCCCCATTCCCGGCGCCCTTCGCCAACTCGCCGGCATTTGTCGGTGTCTATAGTCTAGCACCCTGGGAGACTAACTGTTGCCGAACATGTCGGCTAGGCGACTTCTTTCCCTGAGAGTTGACGCCAGAATGTCAGTGGTAGACCTGCTGGGAGACAGCAGGCATGAGAGGAGGGAGTTATGGAGTTCGATCTTACACAAGCGGTGCTGGGAGGGCTCGTCGGGACCATCGCCATGACAATAGTGATGTACATGGGTTCCTGGATGATGGGACTCAAGATGGACATGCCCATGACGCTGGGGACCATGTTCCTGCGCAAGGGCACGGCCGCCTGGTCCGTCGGGCTGATGATGCACCTCGTGATGGGAGCTATCTTCTTCATTATCTACGCAGCCCTGCTCGGAGCCCTGGGCATCACGTCGGCCGTTGTCGCCTGGACGGGCATCTTCGGGGTCATCCACGGGCTTATGGCGGGCGCTGCCTTCGGCATGATGCCGGCGCTGCACCCCAGAATGGCCACGCCGGGGGCAACTGCCCCGGACACGGTGCCCGCGCCCGGATTCTTCGGGGTCAAGCTGGGTGCCATGGCGCCCATAGCCATCATTGTAGTCCACGTCATTTACGGGCTGGTAGCTGGCGCCGTGTACGCAGGATAGCCAGTCCCGTCCGCACATCGCAGACCCGGTGCATCAACAGGCTGGCCCCCGGTCCAGGCCGTTGCCCGGGGGCCAGCCTGTCTAGAGAGGAGCGATCGTTGCCACAACCTTACAATCACAAGGCCTTCCTGGAACGCATGAACCAGCGGCTCCGCGACCAAGGGAGCACCGAGACCTGGGACTTCCTCCACCTCGACCCAGGCCCCTGGACTCCCTTCTCCAAGCAATTGAAGGAGTGTACCGTCGTGCTGGTATCATCAGCCGGGGTACACCCCCAGACCCAGCAGCCCTTTGAGTCCCTGCCCAGAGGGGAAGTGGTCTTCTACGAGATGCCCACCACCTTGCCTCAAAGCGAGCTGGCTATCAGCCACCGCAGCTACGATCACTCCGACGCCGACAGGGACATCAACTGCGTCTTCCCCTATGAGAGGCTTCTCGATCTTGCCCGGGCGGGTACCATCAAGGGCCTGGCCCCAACAGCCTACACCTTCATGGGCCGTATCCCCAACGCCCACGCCGTAGAGAAGGCCCTGGCGCCCCAGATCGCCAGCAAGATACGTCAGGCGGGCCCAGACCTGGTGCTGCTGACGGGCGGCTGACCCATCTGCCACCAGTCCGTAGGGCTGGTCGCCCGAGCAGTGGAGGCCGCTGGCATCCCCACCGTCTTCCTCTCCGGCTGCCGGGAGGTAGCCGAGGCCACCAGGCCACCCCGTACTGTCTTCGTGCGCTACCCCCTTGGGCGGGTGTGTGGCCGCCCGTTCAACGTGGAGGAGCAACGGGCAATCCTGGGCCGCACCCTGGAAGCAGCCCGTCAGATGGAACGCTCCGGGGAGATTCTTGAGCTGCCCATCGTATGGAGCGAACCCTGAAGAAGCCCGAAAGGAGGTGAAAGCCATGTGCAACGCTTGCGGTTGCTCAGCCAAGGCCGAGCCACAAAAGCCAAAACCACCCAAGGACAGGCAGTAGTCAGGCCCCAGCCCGAGGGTCCTCGCAGGAGGGCCCTCGGCCTCTCTTTGGGGCCGTCTCCGGCCTTGACCTTTCCCGGACTGACTGGACCTCCTGCCGCTGCGTCTGGCCTCCCGTAGTCCGTGAGTCCAGCTTCAAACGGCCCACCTATTGGGTGGATGAATGGTTTTGGGGCGTCGTTGCGAGGAGTCCTTCCCAAAAGGAAGGACGACGAAGCAATCCACAGACGGTGCCAGCGGTCCCGACGGGTCGGGA
>JACPQM010000056.1 GCA_016190505.1 Chloroflexota bacterium
CGTGGACGAGGCGTTCGCAGGGGTGGCAGCCGATTACGACCGGTTGGTCCGGTTGTTCTCTGGGGGACTGGACCGCCGCTGGCGGCAGCGGTGCATCGAAGCCTGCGGAGTCGCGCGGGGTGGCTGGGTTCTGGACTGCGCTACCGGCACGGGGGCGTTGGCCGTGGCAGCGGCTGAACAGGCCGGCGTGACGGGGAGGGTGCTCGGCCTGGATACCTGTGGCCCGATGCTAGCAGAGGCCCGCCGGAAGGCCTCCAGGATCGAGGCCCGGCTTGCATGGGTCCAGGCCGAGGTGGAACGCCTGCCTCTTCGATCCGAAACGGTGTCTACCGTCACGCTCGGCCTGGGCCTTCGCCACATGGACGTCAAGGGGGCTTTGGGTGAAATGTGCCGCGTCCTCGCCCCCGGCGGCCGCCTGGCCTTGCTGGAGTTCCTGCGACCGCCACCAGGGGTCGTTCCGCGGGTGGCCCTGGCGTACCTCCGGTGGCTCGTCCCGCCACTGGCCGGGCTGGCCGCGTTGAGCGGGGCAGCGTGGACGCTGGCCGCGTATCTCCCCCGGACCATCGAGGCCGCTCCAACGGTTCCAGACCTGGTGGAGGTTGTGGAGAACGCCGGGCTGCGTGTGCTCCTGATCAAGTCGCTCTTCGCCCACGTGGTGTGGCTGGTGGTGGCAATGAAACCGCTCCGCCGCCTCACCTCTGAGGGAGAGAGATGATTGGGTTTCTCAGGCGCCGCTGGCCGGGACGCCCGGCCGTCGAGGCCGGCACCCCGGATGCGGCGGAGCCGGTGGAGGGCCTCCGCCGGTGGCGCCGGCACCTGACGGTAGACAACGCTATCTTTATCGTCATGGTGCTAGTCTTGGCCTTCATTCTGGCGCGCCGCCAGGGGTTCTTCCTGTCCTCGCCCTCTGTTGAGGTAAGGATTCCGACTGAGCGCGGTGCGGTCGCGCCTGATTTCGTCCTGCCGACCCTGGCCGGACCCCCGATCCGTCTTTCGGATCATCAGGGGAAGGTCGTCCTCCTGAACTTCTGGGCCACGTGGTGCCCGCCATGCCGGGCCGAGATGCCCTCCATGGAGAAGCTCTACCGGGCGTATCGCGATCGCGGCCTGGTGATCCTGGCCGTCTCCGGCGATCGGACCGGGAGATCGGTGGTCGAATCGTTCGTCCAGGAGCGAGGAGTGACGTTCCCGATCCTGCTGGACTCGCCCGGGGAGGTGTTTGCTCAGTATGGGGTCCGCGGGCTGCCGACCAGTTACCTCCTGGACCGCCAGGGGAGGATCGTGAGCGCCGACATTGGGGCGCGAGACTGGTCCGGCAAGGCGGCCCGACAGGTGGTGGAGCGGCTGCTGGCAGAGCAGTAACCGGGACCGGCAACTTCGTGCCGCCGGTGAGGAGAGAATATGGTTTCGACCCTTGGATCCTTCACGCTGTTCCTTGGCCTGCTGTTGCTCGTCCACGGGATTGTGGCATCCCTGCTGGGCGCGCGCGGAAATCGGGAGGACTGGCTGGGCAGCGCCCGCAACGCCATGCTGGCCCACTTCGGTCTGCTCACCCTGGCCATGTTCCTCCTGGAGTACGCCCTCATCACCAGCGACTTCAGCATCCGCTACGTGGCGATGGCGAGCACCCGGGACAGCCTGGTCCGGTACAAGATCGCCGGCCTGTGGGGCTCCTTGGAGGGCTCCATCCTTCTGTGGGCCTGGATCCAAGCCCTGCTGAACGCCTTGGTGGCTGCTCGCTACGCCGACAAGCACCGCCGGCTCATGCCGTATGTCCAGGCCGTCCTCCTGGGCATATCCACGTTCTTCCAGGTCCTGACGACCTTTGGATTCAACCCGTTCGCCCGGATTTTCCCTGTGCCGGAGGACGGACGCGGTTTGAACCCCCTTCTGGAAGTAACGGACATGCTGATTCATCCGTTGCTGCTCTACACCGGGTACGTCGGGTTCTCGGTCCCCTTCGCCTTCGCCATGGCAGCCTTGATCACCGGCCACCTCTCGGAGGAGTGGCTCACCATCACCCGTCGCTGGACGGTGATCGCGTGGCTCTTTCTCACGGGCGGTGTCCTCTATGGTGGGTGGTGGTCGTATCGGACCCTGGGCTGGGGAGGCTACTGGGCGTGGGACCCGGTGGAGAACGCCTCCTTCATGCCCTGGCTCACGGGCACGGCCTTCATCCACTCGGTGATGATCCAGGAGCGAAAACGAATGCTCAGGGTCTGGAACCTGGTCCTGATCACCCTGACCTTCTCGCTGGTGATCTTCGGGACCTTCCTGACTAGGAGCGGGATCCTGGGTTCGGTGCATGCCTTCGCCGACGGTCCGGTGGGGGTCCTCTTCCTTGGATTCTTGGCGCTGATCCTCTTCTTCTCCTTCGGATGGATCGCCTACAGGTCGGACCAGCTCCGGGGGCACGGCGAGCTGGACTCCATGGTCTCGCGGGAGAGCGCCTTCCTGCTGAACAACCTGGTCCTGGTGGGGATCTGCTTCACGGTGTTCCTGGGGACGATCTTTCCCCTCCTGGCCGAGGCGATCCGGGGGACCAAGATGAGCGTGGGGACGCCCTACTTCAACCGGGTGGTGATGCCACTGGGGCTGATCCTGTTGCTCCTCATGGGGGCTGGCCCCTTGATGGCGTGGGGTCGCACTTCGCGTAACAATTTGCGGCGGAACTTCTTGAAGCCGATGTTGGTGGCGTTGCTGGGAGTGGCAATCCTCTTCGGCCTGGGGGTACGGGACATCGAGCCACTCCTGGCGTTCTTCGTATCGTTTTTCGTCATAGCAACCATCGCCTATGAGTTTTTCGTGACCACCAGGACCCGCGCCAAAAGCATGGGGGAGACTCCCCTGATTGCCTTTTTCACCCTGCTCCTCAAGAGCCGACGCCGCTACGGGGGTCTGATCGTTCACTTCGGCGTGGTGGTCGCGGTCATCGGAATCACGGTCTCTTCGTTCTACAAGCTGGAACGGGAGGCGACGCTCAAGGCGGGGGAAACACTCGCCCTTCGCCGGTATACGGTCCGCTTGGACGGCCTCAGCGCCGCCGAAAGGCCGACCCACATCCTAGTCTGGGCACGGTTGATGACCTTCAAGGACGGGAAACCTCTCCACGAGCTCATCCCCGGCCAGCGCTTCTACCCGAACCAACAAAGCCCCTTCGCCAGCGTGGATGCCCGCTACCACTGGAACGAGGACCTGTACGTCATCCTTTCGGCGTTCGAGCGGGACGGCAGCTCCGCCACGATCAAGATGCAGATCCATCCGATGATCTCCTGGATCTGGCTGGGTGGGGCGGTCATCCTGCTAGGAGTTGTTGTGGCTGTCCTCCCGGAGCGGCGGTTGAGCCTCCTGGCCGCTCGGGCTGCGGTGCCGGCAGCGGGCTCGCTGGGCTCTCGTTGAGGTGCCCGGCGCGGGACGGCTGAGACGTTGTGGCGCGCGCTGTAAGCTTCTGGAGAGGAGCTATGGGCCGTGCCTGGTGGCGGCGGTTGGCGACGTGTCACCTGGACCGACGGGGGCGGGAGGGGTGATCATGACCCGATGGAGAATCCTTGGGATTGTCTGGACCCTCGTGCGTGTGCTCGGCCTGGTGGCCATGTTGGCCCTTGGCATTGCGGGGGCAGCGGCGGCCGCCCAGGCCGAGGCTCTCCTTGAAGCGCTGGAGCGCGGACCCGGGCCCAACAAGGGCAACGCGGACGCACCGGTGACCATCGTCGAGTTCTCCGACTTCCAGTGCAGCTTCTGCCGGAAGTTCTGGCGGGAGACCTTGCCCCGGATCGAGGAGAAGCACATCCGGACCGGCAGTGTCCGGTTCGTGTACCGCCACCTGGCCATCCTGGGTCCGCCCTCGGTCCAGGCCGCCATCGCCGCAGAGTGTGCCCATGAACAAGGGAAGTTCTGGCCGTATCACGACCGGCTATTCGCCAGTGCCGGCCTGTTCGCTTTCAGCGAGAGCAACCTGAAGCGGTATGCGGAGGAGTTGGGGTTGGATACGGCCAAGTTCGGCGCCTGCCTGGATGCCGCAGGCCCGCGAGAGAAGGTCGAGCGGGAGACGGTGGTCGGACGCGCGATCGGCATGACCGGGACGCCGGGCTTCCTGATCAACGGCGGGCGGATGATCGGCGCCCAGCCCTACGAGGTGTTCGACGAGATCATCGAGGGGATACTGAAGGACGCGGGACAAGGCCAGCCCCGGGCGCGGTGACGTCCGTGTTTCCTCCGTCCCGGGGTGACTGCCGAGGGCACGGAAGGTCCGTCCTCCAGAGGAGGGTGGCGCGAGGTCGAGGATGAGCTCATTTGAGAGCGCGGGGCGGCAGGCCTGCCTGGTTCTCTTCGGATTCTTGGTGGTCCTGTTGCTCGTCCTCGCCGTCGGAGTATAGACCCCAGCTCCAAGGTCAGAGCTCCTGACATGTCCCCGTACGTCCTTTGATTACGGATGTCAGGAGTTCTGAAGGTGGATTCCAATACTTTCCGCCCCACGGATGGCCCGCGACCCTGGTCGCCAGCGTGATGCGATGGGGCCGGTTTGAACGCACCGCAGAGAACTTCGCGGGGCGCATTCCCTCCATGTGACGAATTGTCGTGGGCGGTTCAGGTCATAGCCTTGACCGTTGCCACTTTGTCGGAAAACACCACCCCTGAGGTCGATGTGCTCCGCCTTGCGGCTGCCCCGAAAGCGCCGCCCCATCGGCAGTTCAGGCCCCATCAGGGAACAGGCAGACCCTTGGCACTCTAGTTGCGGAGCCTTGATCCGTATTCCAAGGGGGATCGAATCCCAGACCCGAGATGGACTCCGGCTTGTTCGACGCTTGCTGTTGCGATCTGGAGGTGAGACGATGATGATTCGACGACTGGTCTTCGTTATGATTTTCGGAGTCGCTGTCCTGGGGGCGGTTCCTGGAAGGGTGGTGGCCGCGGAGGTGGGGAGCCGGGTGCCGGTGCCAGGGGGCGCCTTCGCCAACGTGACGGCGCCGGCGCTGAAGAAGATGCTGGAGAAGAAAGACTTCTTCTTCGCGAACGTCCACGTGCCCTACGAGGGGGAGATCGCCAAAACGGATGCCTTCATCCCCTTCGACCAAGTGGAG
>JACPQM010000057.1 GCA_016190505.1 Chloroflexota bacterium
ACCTGGCCCTGGCCCGATGCAGTGCTCCCATACGTTGTGGCTGCGCGGTGTAAAGGTGTAGGTGAGAAGGCAAACGCTGGGGCGCAATGAATTGCGCCCCTACGGTGGCCAACCGCGTACGCGGGCCCCATGGTCCGGGGGGGGCCGTTGGGGCGCGATTCATCGCGCCCTGGGCGGTGGGCGGCTGCGCCAAGAATGGCGTGGGCGGCATGACCGGCGCTTGGGGCGCAATGAATTGCGCCCCTACAGCCCCAATCATGATGATGCCATGAACGTGGTTTGGCATGACGACAAAGGCATCCAAACTGACTGTGGCAAATCTGGCTGGCACGGCTAGCCATTGCGTGTGAACTATGCGTCCGGCGTCGTTCAGCCGCATCTCGCCGTTGACGACATCGCCGAACGCGCAGGCGCGGTCCTGGACAACGATTGTCACAAAGTACGCTCTGGCCTCAGCGTAGTCGTATCCCTGTAGTCTGATGGAGCGCCGGTGGTGCCTGCTGGGGTCATACTTCATATGGGTTATTACAGGCGCCCGGGCCGGCCGGATGTGTAGGGGCGCGATTCATCGCGCCCCAGCGGAGACAGTATCTGCCCGTAGTCCTCGTGGCGCCAGCGGTAGGGGAGCAGGCGCAGCGCCGGCGGCTGGCGGGCCTCAGCCAGGAGGGCCAGGGCGTCTTTGATGACCACCATCTGCTGGGCATGGGCCCCTGGCTCTCCCAGGGTTAGCCCGATGGGGAACCGGACGTAGACGGCCCGGGGCGGGCGCATGGTCTCCGCCACCTCTTTCCAGGTCATGACCAGGACGGTAGAAAGCCCTTCGGCTTCCAGGACCCGGGCGACCACTCCCACGGAGCGGTTGCAGAAGGCTCAGGCCGGGGCGATGAAGACCGCCTCGACCCCCTCCTCCTTCATCTTGCGGGCCACCTGGCGGGGCCACTCCTGGAGCAAAGAGACGTCCTCGATGGAGCCGTTGAAGCTGTAGCTGGTCTCAGCCAGACCCCCAATAGTCCCCTCCCGCTCCAGCTCCTGGAACCGGTGGAGGGGCAGGAGGCAGTCCACGTCCTGCAATGGCCCCCGCACGTCGTAGCCGCGATGGGAGGCCCGGATGTGCTCCTGGGGGGTGTCTTTGGGGAGCTCTCGGTAGGTGGGATCGTTGCTGGTGACGAAGGGCGTCTGTCCATCCACGTAAAGCCCCCCGCTGGTCAGGAGAGCGAAGCGGGTCTCGCTGAGAGGCCTGGTCAAGGGTGTCCAGGGGACCTCTCTGGTGTCGGGGAAGGGGGATGTGGCCGCGAGACGGGACAGGGTGCGGTCCTCCCAGGCTTCCAGAAACTGCACCAGGTCCTCCCACCTGTCCTGGTGCTTTGCCTCCATAGCCTTGACGAGAAGCCCGCGGAAGAAGCCGGCCAGCTCCTCTTCGGTGGCCACCCGCCGGAGGAAGCGGAGGCGAGAAAGCGGAGTCATGAGGCTGCGGTCCTCAGAGATCTGGTTAAGCAGGTCGTTCAGGTCTGTAGGCATGGTCCCTCCTTGCGGGTTATGTGCCTCCCTCGCGGCAGCCCTGATGCAACGGGGCTCCCGATGGTCTACGTCCGTAGGGGCGCGATTTATCGCGCCCAGGGGCGGGCGGGCCGGCCACGACTTGCCTCGGTGCAACGGTCTGCGCCCGGGGCGCAATGAATTGCGCCCCTACGCCCCACGTTTTGCCCCAACGTACGTGCGCGGTTTAACGCACCCCTCCCTCGCTCGTGTTTGGCAGGCTCAATGCCCCCCTATGGCAGAACGGCACACAGGAAGGCTTGCCACCGCAGCGGTCGCACACCAGCAGCTCGCCCAGGGCGTCGCTCCAGCGGATGGCCCCGTGGGGACAGGCGGCCACGCAGGCGCCGCAGTTGTTGCACAGGTCAGGGTCTACCCTGACGACTCCGCTGGCCGAGTCCTGGGTCAGCGCCTCCAGCGGGCAGGCCTGGACGCAGAGGGTGGGCTGGCACAACTGGCAGATATGTGGCTCATACAGGGAGCGCGCCCAGTCCTCGATGACCCGCACCCTGGCGCCCTCGGGGTTCACCGCGCCCCGGTGGAACAGGGAGCATGCTATCTCGCACAGGCGGCAGCCGGTGCATACCGGGACGTTGACTTGTATGTCGCGCCTTTCCATCAGGCTATCCCCAGCGCTTTCACTGTATCGGGCCTGGGCTGGCCGTTGTTGTCCCAGCCATGCAGGGCGTAGTACTGGTCCAGGAACCTGTCGAGCTGGGCCTGGTCTATGACCTCGCCTTGACAGGGGCCGCCGGCCACCGGCTCCTCCAGCCAGCGCTGGGGCAGGGTGTCGTGCTCACGAGTGCCCACGCCCAGCCGGCCCAGCAGCAGTCGCTCGGTGGTGTAGATGCGCTCCCCTGCCTCCCGCAGCTCCTCTACCGACATGTCCCAGTCCAGGGCCAACTGGATGAGCCTCTGGTATTGGGGATACTGTGGCGCATGGGGGCTGTTGAACACCGTCTGGAAGCGGCAGAAGCCCAGGGAGTCGCACACAGCGTACAGCAGCTCGTGCCACCACACCATGCGAGCCTTGCCCTCGTAGGAGCGGTAGTCGCTGGACGCCGGTCCTTCGTAGAGGTCGGCCAGCACCTGAGGGGGCAGGCCCAGCACGTCTATGCCTGGACGGTTGCGGTGCAGGTGGCCGCCGATGGTGGCCACGCTGTGGCCCAGGGCGAAGCTCTTGACCACGCGCCCGCCCGGCGCCGGGCCTACTATGGCGTTCTTTACCCTCAGCAGATATGGCCCGGCCTCCCGAGGTAGCTTGGCCAAGGCATAGCTGCCCTCGGCCAGGATGTCGCCAATCCCTTCGCGGCGCGCAATCTGGTGGATGAGGGCTAGCGCCGTCTCCCCATCCCCCCACTCTAGAGGCCCGCCAGCCGTAGAGCGGGAGATTATGCCCCGCTGGTAGAGCTCGAAGGCGAAGCCGATCATCACCAGGGTGTCCATGACGTCCATGCCGTAGGCGTTGACCAGGTCGTTGGCCCGGATGACGAACTCCGTATCGGGCACGTCAAGGTTGGCCGCCCCCCAGCCGAAGACGCTGTACTCCGGTCCCTCTCCCCGGGGGCCACCTTTGATCTCGTGTCGGTGGCGGCAGTGCACGGTACAGCCGAAGCAGGAGGCCATGCCCAGGGAGTAAGGCTCCAGGCTCTCCGCGTACATGGAGCGTCCCCGCTCACCCAGGGGACCGGCCTGGTCGTTGCGGGTGAGCAGCCAGCCCCCCTCGTTGGCCGGGGCGATGAGCAAAGGCGTGCCCTGCCGGCCCAGGGCCTGGACCCACTTGCGTCGCCACAGGGCATCCAGTTGCTCGCGCCCGTAGTCCAGTAGCTCCCGGGGGTGGGCCACCGTCAGGTCCTGGCTGCCCCGGACAGCCACCGCCTTGAGGTTCTTGCTGCCCATGACGGCGCCCATGCCGAAGCGCCCAGCGGCATCCTTGGGGCCGGTGATGATGCTGGCCATTCTGACCAGGCGTTCTCCGGCGGGGCCGATGGTGAGCACTCGCAGCCGGTCATCGTTCAGCTCGTGGCGCAGCATCTGCTGGGTCTCCAGGGTGGTCTGCCCCCACAGGCGGGAGGCGTCCCTGATCTCGATGCGGTCGTCCTGGATGAGCAAGTAGACCGGTCGGGGGCTTTGCCCGGTGATGACCAGGTGGTCGTAGCCCGCGAAGCGCAACTCCGGGCCGAAGTGTCCCCCCACATTGGAGTCGCCCAGGTTGCCCGAGGCCGGTGAGTAGGCGGTCACGTTCATGCGCCCGCTGCCGAAGCCGGGCAAGCCGGTGAGCAGGCCACAGCCGAAGATCAATGGGTTGTCTGGTGACAGCGGGTCAACAGGCGGATACCGGCTGTACAACAGGTGCATGTTGACGCCGCGGGCGCCGACATAGCGCCGCCGCCACTCGGGCGGGACAGTCTCTGTCCGTCCCGACACGTCGGGACTCAGGTCAACGTAGGCTATCTTGCGGGTCAGCACCCGAAGCCTCCGGCGATCATGCTGGTGATGGTGACCTCCTGCCCTTCCTGGACAGCGCTGTCCGTTCCCCCGGCTCGCTGGCCGCCGATGAACACGGCGTAGGAGTGGTCAATGTCGCCCCCTTCATCCAGCAGCTCTTTCTGGATGCGCGTATCATACTGCTGGGCCAGTAGTCGGACAAGCTCCCCCACGGTGGCCGGGGAGCCCTGGACCACGAGTTCGTCGCATCCCACGATGCCCCGGAGGCGGCCAAACAAGCGTACTCTTACAGGCATGCCATTACCCTCTTCCCCCCTTGTGGGGGAAGACCGAGATGGGGGATATGCCTCGCCCTTCACCCCTATCTCTGCCTTCCCCCTTGATGGGGGAAGGGACTTGGTCCGACGACATCCTCAGAGGTAATGGCGTCCTCGGCAGCGGGCACGGTGGACTTGATCCTACGAGTTGGCCAAGGTGCTCAATTCTCCCCAGCAAGGGTGGAAGAGCGCACTTGGCGTGTTCTTTCAATGAACCGACCTCGCACGTCATTACGCGTCCTTGTTGCCGAACCAAGAGCACCAAAGGAGACGAAAGCCCCCTCTCTCCCCTGGAGGGAGAGAGCGAGAGTGAGGGGGAGGCCGGACGTGGGCTAAGGCCTGCCTCACCCTCACCCAGGCCTCTCCCTTCGAGGGAGAGGGGAGGCCCTCCCCCGCGTGTTCGCAGCGACATTGACTGGAATTGGCCACTTGAGGAACCTGCCGGCAATGCGGTTCATTGCTCTACATTGGGTCCCGAAGGGTCGGGACCTGTGGAACTCGCAAGGACGGCCTCATGTGGCTGGCTCGACGGGTGACTTCGGGATGGCGCCCTGCTTTTCCAGGCGCTGGAGGGCGAGCAGGGCGGCGCCCAGCGCCCCCACCAGCTCCGGCTGGGCGGGCACGTTCAGCTTCACCTTGAGCGTCTCCTCCAGGGAGCGGACCATGCCCGCCTGGTAGACCACCCCGCCCACAAAGGTGGTCTCCCCGTCCAGGCCCACGCGGCGGAGCAAGGCCAGCGCCCGGGTGGCCAGAGACAGGTGCGCCCCCCGCAGGATGTTCTCCACGGTCTTGCCCTCGGACACGTGGTTGATGATCTCCGACTCAGCCAGCACGGCGCACACGCTGCTGATGGTCTGGGGGTTGTCGGCCCGAAGCGAGAGCTCCCCCACCTTCTCCAGCCCTACCTCCAGATAGCGGGCGGCCCGCTCGATGAAGCCTCCGGCGCCGGCGGCGCACTTGTCGTTGGTGTGGAACTCCCTGACCCTGCCGCCCTCCCCAAGCTTCATGGCCCGGGTGCTCTGAAAGCCGATGTCCAGCACGTAGCGCGTGCTAGGGTACAGGAACGATGCGCCCCGGGCGGCGCTGGTGATTTCGGTGACCTGGAGGTCCCGGAAGGGGACGTTGTAGCGCCCGAAGCCCGTGGTGGCGACGTAATCGGGGCTGATGCCGCGGAGTCCGCCTCGGGACAGCGCCTCGTCCAGGGCCTGCCTGGCCAGCTCGGGGAAAGGCGGGCGCGTGCGCAGTACAGAGCACGCGCGGAGGTTGCGCTCACCGTCCAGCACCACGGCCTTGGTGGCCCGAGAACCTACGTCTATGCCAGCGACTAGCATGGTGCAACCTCGTGATTCATACGCCGATGGCGCACGTTCCACCTCACCTCCGGCCCCTCTCCGCAGGCGGAGAGGGCCCCGACGCGTCGGGGTCCGTTTACGGAGAGGGCAGGGTGAGGTGGTCGTCTGCCGGCGAGGGCAGAGCCCGGAGCTGTGAGCAGGCTACTGTTGTGTATCATCGTCAACCTGATTGCCAGATACCACGCTAGGACACGTGGTCCAGTGCAAATAGCGCCGCGCCGATGGCCCCCACGTAGTGGGACTCGGGGCTGACGTTCAGCACCATCTCCAGCTTCTGCTCCAGGGACCGCACCATGCCGGTGTTCCTGGCCACGCCTCCGGTGAAGGTGACCTCCTCCTCGATGCCTACCCGGCGCACCAGGGCAATAGTGCGGGCGGCCACTGCGCTATGGATCCCGGCCAGGATGTCCTCCACCGACCTGTTCTGGGCCAGGTAGGACATTATATCGGACTCCACGAACACGGTGCATACGGTGGACAGCCTCACCGGGCTACGCCCCCGCAGGGAGACGTCGCCGATCTCATCCAGGGACAGGTTCAGCACCTCGGCGGCGTTCTTCAGGAAGCGGCCGGTGCCCGCGGCGCACTTATCGTTCATCACGAAGTCCTGGACCTCACCGGAAGGGTTGACCCGGATGCCCTTGGCGTCCTGGCCGCCCATGTCAATGACAGTGCGGGTGCCCGGGAATATGAAGTGCGCTCCCCGCCCGTGGCAACTGATCTCGGTGACCTGGGTATCGCCGAACGTTACCTTGTACCGGCCATACCCGGTGCCCACCACGAAACCGATCGCGGACCGCTCCAGGCTGGCCTGCTCCAGGGCGTGCTGGAAGGCGCGCTCCGCCGCCCGGGTCACGTGGGCGCCGGTATCTATGAGCGTGCGGCCCACAATGCGGCGCTCCCGGTCCATAATGATGGCCTTGGTCTGCGTGGAGCCGACGTCCACGCCACAGGCGTACCGGGCAAGCTGTACCCGCCCTGAAGGGCGGGGCTTGGAAGTCTGGGAATCCATGCTACACCTTGGCTCCTTCGCCAGGCTCAGCCCCGCCCTTCAGGGCGGGTGCGCGCTTGGCCAGGCGGCGGTGCTCCAGGGTCTCGAAGAAGGCATCTATGCGGTTGCGCATCTGGGCCTCGGCGAAGTAGCGCGGGTCCTCCAGGTCGGACTCGACCAGCAGTGTGGGCACCCCCAGGCCTCGGCTGAAATAGTCCAGCATGTCTCCCTGGCCGGCGGAGAACAGGCGGCAGCTTTTGATAGAGTGGATGACCAGGGCCTCAGCGTGCCATTCCTCCAGGTAGCGCCTTATCTGCTCGTAGCGCAGGAGGAGCGACCGGTTGGACACATTGTGCAGCATCATGTGCTCGGCGATGCTCTCCAGCGGGCGCTGCGGGTCGTGCCTGAAGCCCCATTCCCAGGTGCCGCCTACGGTGGAGTACGTGGAGGCCACCGCCACGGCCCCCCACCTGCTGAACAGGTCGCGGAAGGTGCGATAGTAGGGCCAGGGGGGTGGCCCCTCGATGACATAGCGGAAGCGCTCCTGGGACAGCACTCCCACCCGCTGCTCGACCCGCTCCGACACCTCGCGGTAGGCTTCCTGGAAGAAGTGCAGGCCCTCCTCGGTGCCCCGCAGACAGTACATGGGGGCCATCAGGGTGCCGGCGTCGAAGTAGCCATCGAAGGGGGCGGGCGAGCTCTTGTTCAGGTGCTTGATTTCAGACCACAGGTCCTCGGCGTCCCTGGCCAGGGCTACTGCCCTCTTCAAGCGCTGGTAGTCGAATCTGCGTCCGGTTATCTTCTCGGCGATCTCGATTAGCTGCTCCAGTTGCTTGACCAGGTAGGCCACATCCCCTGGCTCAGGCTTGCCGTCCAGGTCCCGAACGAAAGGCACGTCCAGGTTGAAGACCGGGGCCTTAAAGTACTCCGCCAACTGTTCGAACCAGTGGAGGTAGACGTTGCAGCCCACGAAATTGCACACCAGGAGGCTGGGTCTGGGTATCTGGGCATACGAGGTTTTTCCACCTCGCAGGAAGATGCCCACGTCGGCCTTGACATAAGCGCAGTTGTCGGTGGAGTAGCCGAACTCCTCGGCCTCGAGAATGTAGGGCAGGGACTCCTTGCGCACCGCCAGTTGCAGGTCGTTGATCTCGGGGTAGACCGGCAGCATGTCCATGGCCCGCAGCAGCTCCACGGGGTTGCCGCTAACCAACAAGTAGGCCGCCCTGGGCCCGTCGCTGGTGGCCACCCGGGTGACCTCGGCGTAGTAACGCCCCATCAGCTCCCGCTGCAACTGGTGTATCCGGCCCTGGTACTGCATCTTTGCCCCTAGTCGAACAGCAATGACTCTACGAAGGTCTCGATGGTGTTTCTGGGCTTGTCCACCAGCCACATCTTCTCCTCGAACTCCAGGAAGAGATGGGGGATGCCGGCCTGCTCCAGGGCCTGGCGGAACAGCGCATAGTCCAGCAGCGCCGGCTCGCAGAACTTGGCCGCCAGATATATCACCGCATCCGCCCGCAGTTGCTTCGCCTGGGCCACCAGATCGGTGGCCCGGGGCTGGTCCAGACCGTGCCTGACGCTGGAGAAGCGGACCGAGTTGAGGTAGGCCCGGGCCAGGCTTCTAAGGGGATCGCCCTCCGTGGGCAAATCCGCCTCGTAGCAGCGCCAGCCCAGCAGAAGGTCGTCGTCCAGGATGTAGCAGCCGGCTTCCTCGAGGGCGCTGATCAGCTCCACGGGCGGCACCTCGCAGAACGAGCCCTGCACTACCACCCGAACGCGGTCCTTGGGCCGGGCCTGGCGGCCCTGGGCCGCGACCAGCGCCGACTCCAGGACCGGCGCCGAACCCTCAGGGGGCAGCGTGGCGCCCAGGCGGGCCAGCAGGTAGCACTCTAGCGCGGACACAAGCTCGGGCGAGCGTGCCCGCAGGCCGTTGAGCACCCGCACCAGGGCGCGCACCCGGTTGTAGGCGGCGATACTCTGGCGAAGGCCATCCTCGGTAACCCGGCGCCCGGACAGCTCCTCCATAGCGGACTGGAAGCGGCGGTACTCGCCCACCAGGTAGTCCTCCGCCGCGGGGGAGGCCTGGTTTTGGGAAAGGTGCAGGTACTCCACGCGCATGCCCGGCAGGTTGCGCGCCATGACGCTGGCCAGGTTGCGGGCGGCGTCGCAGATTCCCTGGAACACCAGGCCGTCGAAGACCTTGAGCCTGCCGGTAAGGGCCATCTCGGTGGTGCTCTTGATGATGGAGCAGATGAAGGACTGGAACCGGGCGTCGGCATAGGCGATCTCGAGCTGGTTGCCTGCGCCCAGCAAGCCCACCGGGAGCATGCCTGCGGCATGGACGATCTCCACCGGGCTGTACACTGGGAAAACGCCCACCGCCCTGGCGCCGGGATGGCGCTCCTTCCACGCCTGCACCAGGGGGAGGGAAGGGTCCAGCAGGGCTTCCTGGTACCGGGCGGCTATGTTGTCAACGGCGGTTGCCATAATGGTCAAAGTAGGGGCGAAGCATCCGCGCCGGCATGTGCCAGAGCCCCCATACTGCCGGCGGATGCTTCGCCCCTACGGCCCTGGACGATGGAATCGAAGTACTCGAAGGCTTTCCCTTCAAGTAGACCGTGCAACTCATTGAAGAGGGCAGCGGCCTCACCGCTCAGCCAGCCCTCCGGCGCCAACTCAGGAGGCAGCTCCGGGTCGTAGAAATGGAAGCGCCGGTACTCGTGTATCAACTGGAAGCGCTCCATGAAGCACTCCCTGGCGTCCCAGGGTGACCCCGCACGCGCAGCCTCTCGGAACGCTTCAAGATGCGGCCGGTACTTGCCGATGAAGCCACGGTACTTGTCCTGGGTAATGTCCAGGTCCCAGCACCGGCGGACAAGGTGCTGCGGACCGAAGGGGCCCAGGTAGCTGGCACGGAAGACCTGGACCCGGCCCTCCCCCAGGGATGAAGCCAGGGCCAGCACCTCCTGGCTATGGTCGTTGGGTGACACCCAGCAGGCGCCGTCCAGAGGCCCGTAGCCGAGCTGGGACAACTCCTGGCGCAGGCGGTAGCGCAGGTCCCGCCGGCTCTCGGGTATGGTGTAGGTGACCAGGTCCCACTGGCCGTCCCAGGGGGCGGCCTGGGACTGACGAAAGATTTTTTCCGCGCCTTTCACCAGGATGGTCCAGCCGGTCTCTGTCAGGGAGTAGTAGCTGCGCCTCCCCTGGCGTTGTGCCTGGAGCAGTCCCCGGCGCACCATGCGGGACAGGGCCGAGCGGAGCGCCTGGTCGGAAAGGCCGAGGTTGTCCATGACATCGGCCAGCGCCTCAAACCCGAGCTCCCCTCCGCGATGGCGGGCGTAGTCCCCGTACAGGGTAAGTATTAGCTGCGTGGCTCTCTGCATGGCACTTTCCTGGCGGTCGTCACGGTAACGACTCTGCACAATGTACAATGCGCTCACGGGCTTGTCAAGGGGTGCGGCGGCGCGGGTCTCTCGACAAGTAAGGGCGGGCCTTGCACTCGCCGTGCGTTCGCGGGCGGCGGCGGTCGGATCAGTCCCATCGGACCACTCGGACCGATAGGGCGTGCTCGCCCCACGTTCGGGGGCAGCTATAGGAGCGCACGGGCTGCGCCCCCCTACGGGTAATTGGCCGCTCGGCCTATAGCTTCTTCTCGAAGGCGATGAAATCGCCGCGGCGGAAGCCGTGGGAACGGAACAGACCGATGGCCTCCTCCTGCTCCCAGTCCACTACGCTGAACACCCGCTTCACGCCGGCCTGCCGGAAGTAGCCCAGGAGTTGGTCGAGGAGACGGGAGGCAATGCCAGTGCCCTGAAGGTCCGGCCGTACGTTGATCCCCTCAATCCACCCCGTGCCTTCGGGCACGCCGAACTCCCAGCCCCGCACATCCCCCAGTACGGACGCGACGACGCCGACCCCTTCCATCTCGGCGACCAGGCAGGACAGCGGGTGCCGGCGCGTGAAGTGGGCGAACCGGTCCCGCCAGTACGCCTCCCGGCGCTTGCCGGTCTGGCGATAGTCCACCTCGACGAACCCTGGCAGGTCTTCCTCCCTCAATGGCCGGATGATTATCCTGGCAGTTTGATCAGTGGTCTTCACGTTTGGTCTCCTTGTTCTCAGCTATTCCCTACTCATTGTGGGGTGGCCGCGACCACCAACACCTCCCACGCTGTCTCCTCGGAGCGCCGCCCGGTCTTGGTAGCCACATCCAGCTCCAGAAGCTGGTCGTAGAGCCAGAGGAGCCTCTCTTTGGGCAGCCGGTGGGCCTGCTCCCAGGTCTTGCGCCTGGGGTAGTAGGCGAGACCTAGCCGGCGGCCCATCTCTTCCAGGCCCACACGCTGAGCGGCCATCTCCTGGGCCAGCAGGACGAGACGCAACTGGCGCGACACCATGCCCGTCAATTGCGGGCTGGTGGCGCCTTCCCGGAGTAGCTTGTGCAGCAACGATAGTGCGCGAGAGCGCGGGCCTTCGAGCACACTATCCACGAAGGCGAACACCGTGGCTTGCCGGGCCTCGGAGACCAGCCGCGGGACGTCCGCTGCCTCGATGGTCCGGTCCCGGCAATACGTCAGGAGCTTGTCTACCTCGTTGGACATCGCCCACAGGTTTGCCCCTACCGCCTCCGTGAGGAGGCGCGCGGCTTGCGGGGAGATCTTCCCCCCGGCCTGGGATACCTGCCTCTGCACCCAGCCCGGAAGCGCTTTGTCATCCAATGGGGCAAACTCCCGGACCTCGGCCAGCGGGCCCAGCGTCTGCAACAGAGGGTTGTCCCGGCCCAGCTTCCCGTCAACGAACGCCAGCAGGGTGGTGGGTGGTATGCGGGGTACGTACTCGGCCAGGCCCTGCCTCCAGCGCGCCATCTCACCCGCCTGGCGCTCGCTCCGCGCCACTTCCCTCTCCGGAGGCCGCCTTGCGAACCGAGAGAGCAAACCCTCCACGATCACCAGGCGCTTCTCGGCCAGGAAGGGGTAGGCACTGCATACCTGGGCCAGGTCCTCCAGCCGGAGCTGGCTTCCGGCCAGCACCGTAAGGTTGGCGGGCAGCAGGCCGCTGTCGTCGCTAACCAGGTCCCGCTTGAGCCCGGCCAGGAATTGGGTGCGGGAGAAATCGTCATCCCCGCAGAGCACGTAGACCATGGCTCAGGGATATAGACGGCGCCCGGCGTCGTCCTCCAAAACGATGGCGTCTGTGGGGCAGGACTCGGCTGCCTCCAAGAGCCTGTCTTCGGCCACCGACGATGGGTCCAGGACTCTGGCCTTGCCTGCGTCATCGATCTGGAACACCCCGGGCGCGGCCGCTACGCAGTTGGCAGCGCCAATGCACTTTTGCCGGTCAACCATCACTTTCATGCCGCCCTCCTCTCGACTGGCCCCTCCGGCGCTACGGCTGAGTGGGGCACGGGTGCCAGATGTATCAGGCCGGCCCCGACTACCAGGTATAGCATAAACCCCAGGAAGGCAGTTTGGTAGCTGCCGGTGGCGGTGTAGGCCAGACCGGCGATGGCAGGCCTTTTCACTGGGGCGAGCTCGCGGGCGAGGCCCGGGCGATGTGGGGTGCGCCCGGTGGCCGCGCCAGGAAGAACAGGAACACCGAGGCCGCCAGGGCGGCGAAGAAGACCCAGAAAGCCAGGCCATAGCTACCCGAACGGTCGTGTATGAAGGCGGGGAGCAAGGGCGCCAGGGCCTGGGCCAGCAGAACGGGCGGCTGGACGCGGCCCCGGATGCCCCCCAGGAACCCCCGGCCGTAATAGGTGGCGAATACCACGGACTGGAGGGGCACCAGGCCGGAGACCGTGCCGCCCCACCACAGCGCCCACAGGAAGGCCATGGGCGCGGAGGTGATACTCAACATAACCAGCACGCCCCCAGTCAGGGCAGCGAAACAGCCCACCAGCACGTAGCGTACCGGCAAGCGCTCGATCAGGAAACCCCAGCCCATTTTGGTAACGATGGCGCTGGTCCCGGAGACGGTGATCACGGCGGCTGCCACCGCTGCCGGCAGGCCCGCGTCCTGAAGGTATGGTATGCGGTGCACGCTTACCGCGGAAACCGCCGCGGTGGCCAGGCTCAGGGCGGCCACCAGCAGCCAGAGGGTGGGCGTGCGCGCCGCCAGGTGCCAGGGCCAGGAAGTGTCGTGGCTGGCGCCGAACACGGTGGGCCCTGGCCGCGGTTGCGGGTCGCCGTCGGGGTGAAGTCCCAGGTCCTCGGGGGCGCGGCGCATCTTCCAGGCGGCCAGAGGCACCACCAACAACCAGGTGGCAAGGCCCAGCGCCCAGAAGCCGCTGCGCCAGCCCCAATGGGCGATCACCAACTGAATGGCCGGCACCAGCGTGGGGGCAGCCATGGGGTAGCCCAGAGCCGCCAGGGCTACCGCCCGGCCTCGCCGCCGGATGAACCACTTGGGCACCATCACGTTGGACATGAGCTCGCCGTAGGTGACACCCACGATCCCGAAGACGAGGCCGTACGCCAGGTAGAACTGGACCAGGCTCCGGGACATCCCGGCTGCCATCAGCGCGGCGCCGCCTAGCAGTCCTCCGGCGACCATGAGCAGACGGGAGCCGTTCCGGCGGTCCATGAGCGGTCCCAGGAGTGGGCCGGCTATCCCCTGGGAGACCAGGCTAACCGTGACCGCGCCGGTGATGGCCATCCGGCTCCAGCCCAGGTCGTCCTGTATGGGGACCACGAAAAGGCCGAATACCCAGAGGTCAATGCGCCCCATGATGCCGCCCAGGAAGGCGAGCAGTACAATCCACCATCCATAGAAAGTGCGGTGGGAGGTGATGGTGGGATGGTCGCTAGACATAACGGCAGTACAGTGGTCCCCGGGCCATAGGCGCATTATACAGCCTGGAGACGGGCTACGGGCTACGGGCTACGGGCTACAGGCTACAGGCGGTGGGGCGCACGCCATGCGCCCCTACGGGCTAACCTCACCCGTTTGCGGAGAGGGCAGAGTGAGGTGTCAGTGGCCCCGCCCGGTCAAGCTGGTATAGAATAGGGCCGTGGACATAGCAATCCTGGGCCTGGCGCAGAGCGGCAAGACTACACTGTTCCGGGCCCTCACCGGCGGGCGTGGGGAGGCGACGGTGGGGGCGGGCGCCCCGGTGCTCATGGGCGTGGTCAAGGTCCCCGACCCGCGCCTGGGCGTGCTGGCCCAGATGTTTCACCCCCAGAAGGTGGTGCCCAGTGACGTCCGCTTTCTGGACGTGGTGGCCCCGCCCTCGGGACTGGGCAAGACCCAGGGCTTCTCTGGTCCCATACTCAACCAGCTTGGCGCCGCGGCAGCGTTTGTGCTGGTGGTCCGGGCCTTCAAGGATGAGGGCGTCCCCCACCTGTTGGGCAGCGTTGACCCTCACCGCGACCTGGCAACGCTGAACCTGGAGCTGGCCTTCTCCGACCTGGGCATCATGGAGAGACGCCTGCAGAGGATCGCCGCCTCCTACAAGGGTGCCAAGCCCGCGGAGCGGGAGGCCCTGGACCGGGAACAGGCCCTGCTGGAGCGTCTCAAGGCTGGTCTGGAGGCGGAGAAGCCCGTACGGCAGTTGCAGGTCTCAGCGGACGAGGCGCGCTTCGTCGAGAACTACGCCCTGCTCACCGCCAGGCCCATGCTGGTGGTGGTCAACGTAGGGGAAGACGAGCTGGCGCAGGCGGCGGCGCTGGAGGCCGGTTGGTCCGCTCGATACGGCGCTCAGGGCCTCCGGGCGGTCGTGCTGTGCGCCAAGCTCGAGATGGAGCTGGCCCTGCTGGAGCCGGCGGAGGCGGTGGAGTTCCGGCGCTCGCTGGGCGCACCCGAGGAGCCGGCCATTGACCGCCTGGTCCGGCTGTCCTACCAGATGCTGGGGCTGGCCTCGTTCCTAACCGTGGGCGAGGACGAGGTCAGGGCATGGACCGTGGTGGAGGGCACGCCCGCGGTGAAGGCTGCGGGGAAGGTCCACTCCGACATAGAGCGAGGCTTCATCCGAGCGGAGGTCATCGGCTATGACGACCTGGTGCGGTGCGGCAGCCTGGCCGAGGCCCGCAAGCGGGGGCTGCTCCGGCTGGAGGGCAAGACCTACCCGGTCAAGGACGGCGACGTCATCAACTACCTGTTCAACGTGTAGGTCTAGGCTACTACCTCCAGCGCCATGTCCAGCTTGATGGGCTGGGTCAGGCAGTAGACCGCCGGGCACCGTTGAAGGGCTTCCTGCTCCACTTCTTGTAGCTTGGCCTTGGGGGCATCCGCCTGCACCTGTAGGGTCATCTTTACTCCCTGGACCGGAGGCGCCTCCGACAGGCCGTAGGCTCGCGAGTAGTCCATGCCTGTCTCCACCCGGACGGTGAGGCGGTGGAGGGTGATGCCCATCTGGCTGGCCACCATGGCGTAGGTGGCCGTGTAGCAGGCGGCCATGCCATAAGAGCAGTAGTGAATGGGGCTGGGCCGGCTGCCGCTGCCGCCCTGGGCATTAGGCTGGTCTGCCTCCAGAACGATCCTGCCGTTCTCGTAGGCGATCTCGGCCCGGAACTGAGGCCCGCCTTCGGCGAGCAGCCATTCGCCTTCAATTCGCTGGGTGCGGCGCAGCTTGCGCGGGTCCTGTTTGCCCTCGGCGGCGGCCTGTTCCACCGCCGCCACGTCCACGTTGTTCTTCCTGGCCATGATGTCCTCCTCCGCAGGTGTAGATGCCCAGTGCTCACGGCCTCAGCCTGGGGTATGATACCACGGAATCTCTCAGGAGTATTCGCAATAACCAGCGCGAAGCATGAATACGCTGCCCGCTCTCCCTGCCTCTCCCCGATGCGGGGAGGGTCCCGACACGTCGGGATTCCCGAAGCGGGAAGGGGTCAGGGGTTAGGGCGGCGCCCGACGCGTTCTTAGGGTCATAGCGACCACAGGCGCAGTTCGCCCGTCACACCGAGGCCCCTACTTATCGCCGTTGCTGCCGCCCCGGATGGGCGCCGGCGAGGGCCGAGAGGCCACCTGGGGCTGGCGCCCCCTCAGGGGTATCTCCTTGAGGAAGACCGTGACCAGCAATGCTGCCCCGACGGTGACCAGGCTGACCAGGAACACCTGCCCGATGGCGGAAGCTAAAGCTGTGCGCAGGGCCTGGAGAAGCTGCTCGCCCAGCGCCGCGCCCTGCGGTCCCATCTGGCTGAATGACCCCTGGAGCGCAGCCAGGGCGTCGGGCCGCATCAGCGCCTGGGGGTTGTGCGATAACTGGGCCAGGCGGTCCGCAGGCAATGCCTGGCGCACCGGGTCAGGTATGGCGCCGGCCAGCCCGGAGGAGAATTGCCGCACCATAAAAGCGCCCAGTAAGGCCAGTCCCACGCTGCCGCCGATGGAGCGGATGAACTGGGTCGAGGAGGTGGCCACTCCCATTATCCGGTAGGGGACGGCGTTCTGCACCGCGATGGTGAACACCGGGAAGGTCACCCCCATGCCGAAGCCAATGGTCACAATGCCGGCTACTGCCTGGGCGTACGCGGTGTCCGCGCTAATGCGCGACAGGGCGAACATGCCGGTGGCAGTGAAGGCCAGGCCGACGAGTGCCTGGGTGCGGTAGCGGCCCCCCAGGCGGGATAGGGCCTGTCCGGAGAGGAAGGACCCAGCCACCACGCCCAGCATCATGGGCGTCAAGAAGCTGCCGCTGCTGGTGGCCGAGGCGCCCAACACACCCTGGAAGAACAGGGGCACGAACACCATGGCGCCGAACATGCCAAACCCAGTGAGGAAAATGGCGGCCATGGACACCCCGACCACACGGTTGCGGAACAGCTCCAAGGGCAGGACGGGCTCGGCGGCGCGAAGCTCGACCACGATGAACAACACGGCCATCGCTGCGGCCACGACCAGCGCCCCGACTACCTGGGGCGAGCCCCAATCATACTGGACGTCTCCCCAGGACAGGGCCAGCATCAGCGGCACTATGGACAGCACCAGCGTCATCATGCCCAGGTAGTCTATCTTGTGCCGCTGCCCGGTCATCCCCGTCTGCGGGAACAAGCGAATGAACAGGGCCAACACCGGCAGGCCCAAGGGCAAATTAATGTAGAATACCCAGTGCCAGGACAGGGTGTCTGTCACGAAGCCACCCAGCGCAGGCCCGATTATCGAGGACAGACCGAAGACGGCGGACATCATGCCGCCGTACTTGCCGCGCTCATTGGCTGGGAACAGGTCGCCGATGGTGACGAAGGCGATGGCCATCATCGCCCCGGCGCCCAGGCCTTGAAGGGCACGGAACACGATGAGCTGGCCCATAGACTGGCTGAGGCCAGAGAGTAGTGAGCCGACCAGGAAGATGGCGATGCCGGCCACGTAGAACCACTTGCGACCGTACATGTCCGTGAGCCGCCCCACGAGAGGCACCACAGTGGTGGAGGCTACCAGATATGCTGTGGTCACCCAGGTGTAGCGGTCAAATCCGCCCAGGTCGGCGATGATGCGTGGCATGGCAGTGCCCACCACCGTCTGGTCCAGGGAGGCCAGGAACATGGCCAGCATGACCCCGGCCAGGGTCAGGATAACCTGTCGGCGGGGCAACGGCCGGAAGCCTACGTCCTCGGCTAGGGGCTCCGGGGCCGGTGATGGCCCCCGCTGAGAGCTAGATGGGTCCATGCGACTCTGCTACCTCCTGCGCCCAGTTGGGCCGGCCGCCCCGCGTGCCAGCGTGTCTCCTACGCCCTCACAGGGAGCACCTTCTTGATGGCTTTCCACGGCCTGGAGCAACACCTCGAGGCCCCGGGCCACGGTCTCGAGCTCCTCGTGGCCCAGAGACCTCAAGGTCTGGCCCAGGTGCTCGCGACGCAGACGCCAGACAATCTCTGATTCCTGGTGGCCCCGGTCCGTCAGGGAGCAGAGCACCACCCGCCGGTCCTGGTCGGAGTGCTCCCGGGCTGCCAGCCCTTTGCTTTCCAGCCTGGTCACCAGGCTGGTGGCGGTGGGCAGCCCCACGCCCAGGTGGCCGGCGAGGTCGCTCATGCGCAGGGGCCCCAGGCCATGCAGCAGGAAAACCGTCCTGAGCTGGGCCATGGTCAGCTCCATGAAGAGTCGCGTTCCCTCGACTGGGGGGCGGATACTCAGCATGAGCCGCCCCATGAGGTCCATGATGCGCCCGCCTGGCTCGGGGTCGGGGGTAGTGGTGGGGACCTGGTCGGTGCTCTGCTTCGACAAAACAGAACTATTTTGTCAGGACGAAGTTACTTTGTCAAGCGGAATGGCCTGGCCCCCAAAAAGTGGATTAGGAATTCCATTCCGACCGACGGGTCGGGACCTGTTAGACTCGCAACGACGGAAGCAGGGCGATGCTATTGGCAAGCGCTGTTTGCGGGTGGTGTGACCTGTTAGCGCGGCAGAAGCAGAACCACGGCTTGTTTGTGCGCACCGCGGAGCGCGTAGCTGGGCTCTTGGCGGGCTCAGCCGGGACTTGCCACCTGCTCCGCTCGTCCCTGGGTAGCGCTACTTGGGTGTTGGGGGTGGTGTCCTGGCTGGGCGGAGTCCGGGGGGGGGGGTGCCGGGGGGCGCTCCCCAGCGTTGGCCATGATCTCAAAGCCCCGCACCACCAGCTCCAACTCCTTGGTGGTCAAAGGCTCCACCATCTCATTGACACGCTCCTGTAGGCCATCCCAGAACTGCTCGGCCTCCCGGCAGCCTTCCTCGGTGCATGAGCACATGACCACCCGTCTGTCATCGCGGGCGTGCTGCCTGGTGACCAGCCCTTTGTTCTCCAGCTTGGTCACCAGGCTGGTGACCGTGGGCATGCCAACCGACAGCCGCGAGGCCAGATCGCCCATGCGCAGCGGGCCAGAGGCGTGCAGCATCAGCATCGCCCTGAGCTGAGGCACGCTCAGCTCCGCCAGGAGGCGCACCTCCGTCACCCAGGGCCGCAGGCCGATGAGGACGCGCCCCAGTACGATCCCTGTACGCTGCCGCAGCTCGGCCTGCCGGCCCGGCACATTTGCCATCGAAATCCCCTCGTTCAGTCCCATGCCAACATTTTGTTACCTAGTGCTTGTCGTGTCAAGCACAAGATGTAAATGTTTCGTAAGAATGGCCCGGCTTGAATGGTTTGTTGCTGGAGCAAGTGTCAGTGTCCAGCGCTAGTCAGCAGCTCCATGCTGTGTACCAATGACTCCAACTCGTCGCCGGCGAGGGGGCCCATCAGCTCGTTGACCCGCTGGTGGAAGCCGCCCCAGAAGCGCTCGGCCTCCCGTCCGCCCGATTCCGTGACGGAGCACAGGACCACGCGCCGGTCCTCGCGGCTGTGTTGCCTGGCCACCAGCCCCTTGCCTTCCAGCCTGGTCACCAGGCTGGTGGCCACGGGCAAGCCGATGCCGAGTCGGGCGGCCACATCGCCCATGCGTAGGGGGCCTGCGCTGTGCAGCACCAGCAAGGCCCTGAGCTCAGGCACTGTCAACTCTGTGAGGAGGCGTACCAGCGCTGCCCAAGGCTGCAGGCTGATGAGGACGCGGCCCATCGAAACCGCCGCGCGGTGCTTCAACTGCTCCTGGTGGCTTGACATAGAAAGCACTCCACAGCCTCCTTTCATGGTCTCCGCCATACGCAGTTAGGCGTACGCAATTCTTCCCTAGCTAGTGTGTCTGCTGGAAGCGAATCCGTCAAGTTCAATCGGTGAGATTAGGGTATGAATTGCCGAAGAATGCGCCGTACCCCCTATGGTCCCCCTTGTCAAGGGGGACGACAGGGGGTGTTACCCTGCAGCGGACTTCCCGTATTGTATGATAGTCAGTAGCTATGTGCCAGGCCATCGGGCTTTATCTGCATGTCCCCTTTTGCCGCCGGAAGTGCGCCTACTGCGATTTCAATTCGCACGCCGGCCTCGAAGGACTGGTGCCGGAGTACGTGCCGGCCTTGGTCAGGGAGATGGAGCTGTGGAGCGATCAGGCGCTGGTGGCGACCACGCTGTACATCGGCGGGGGCACACCGTCGCTGCTTTCGGGGGAGCAACTGGACATGCTCATCCAGGCGGCAGGCCGCCGTTTTGGCCTGTCCGAAGGGGCTGAGGTCAGCATCGAAGCAAACCCGGGAACGGCGGATAAGACGTGGTTCCAGACCGCCCGCCGGCTGGGCGTTAGCCGGGTCAGCTTGGGGGTGCAGAGCTTCCGGGACGACGAGTTGCGTCTGCTGGGCCGCATCCACTCCGGGGAGGAGGCGCGGTCTGCCTTTGCCGCCGCTCGGCAGGCTGGGTTCGACAACGTCAACCTCGACCTCATCTATGGCCTGCCCGGCCAGACCCTGTGCCGCTGGCAGCGTACCCTGGACGGGGCACTGCACCTCGCCCCCGAGCACCTTTCCCTGTATAGCCTGACCCTGGAAGAGGGCACACCGCTGGCCCGCCAGGTGGCCCGGGGCGACGCGCCGGCGCCCGACCCCGACCAGGCAGCAGACATGTACCAGTGGGCCGAGGAGGTGCTGGGACGGGCTGGCTACGTGCATTACGAGATTTCTAACTGGTCCCGAGAATCGGGAAAGGAGTGCCAGCACAACCTCATCTACTGGCGCAACCGGCCTTACCTGGGCCTGGGCGCTGGCGCCCATTCTTCTTGGGGAGGTTACCGCTTCCATAACACGGCGCAGCCAGCAGACTACGTCCGGCAGGTTGCAGGCCTGTGCGCTGCGCACGGCGGGCCGTGGGACATTCTGCATTCCCGCAGCCCGATTGCTGGCGCTGAGGCTATACCCGTGGACCTGGAAATGGCGGAGACGGTGATTCTGGGTTTGCGCCTGGTCGAAGGCGTCTCGCTTGGCGGGTTCTTGTCCCGCTTTGGTGTGGAACTTGCCGGACCATACGGGCAGCAGGTCCAAGAGCTACAAGGTTTGGGGCTGGTGGAAGTCAGCGATGGCTGCCTGCGCCTGACCCGGCGGGGCTGGCTCCTGGGAAACGAGGCGTTCTGGCGTTTCTTGCCGCAGTAATGGTCGGCGGCTTCTCCGCTGCCCTAAGCTGTTTGAAGAACTTGCTTGCCTCGATGCCGCCCTTCTCTCTCCACTCGGCCAGCGATGCGTCTATTATGGGCAGCAATTCGGCATCTTCCTGGTCTTCCAGCCATTCGCGCAGAGCTTCGGTCACCAGTTGCTTCAGTGGGCGGTTGCGCCGAGCTGCTTCCACCTTTACCGCGGTGTACAGCTCCTCGTCTTCGAATATGACGGTCATCTTTTTCATGTTGCAGCTCCTGGGCTTGCGTTTGTGCGTCTGTGCGTTCAAGCGTCTCATTCGAATATGCGCTAGAGCGGCCCCACTGTCAACACGCACGGGCGGCCCAAGAGCGTGGGGGCGAAGCATCCAAGCCGCTTGCTGGCATCGCCCTGTCTTGGGGCGGGATGCTTCGCCCCTACGGTTGCCTCGCCGGTGGGGGCGGCTTGAGCGTGAGCATGAGGACAATGCCCACGCCCAGGAGCACCGTGCCCGACAGGAAGGCGTAGCTGTAGCTGTGGGTCAGGTCGAAGATGTATCCACCGGCGTACGACCCCAGCGCTCCCCCCAGGTTGGTGCTGGCCCGCACGATCCCATAGATAGCGCCCAGCGAGGCCACGCCGAACAGGTCCGCGGTCAGCGAGGGGAACATGGGCATCCAGCTCCCGTAGGCGAAGCCAAAGACGGCGGCGAAGGCGTAGAACGCCCAGGCGTCGCGGGCGGCCATGAGCCAGAGGAGCATGGCTCCGGCCAGGGAGAAGGAAACAATCATAGACGCCCGGCGGCCAATCCGGTCCGAGACGAAGCCCATAACCAGCTTGCCTACAGCATTGGACAGCCCTATCACGGAGACGAACGTAGCTGCCACCACGGGGGATAGGCCCTTGTCGGTGGCGTGGGCCACCAGATGGGTCATTACCAGGAGCTGGCTGAAGCTGACGACTGCGCCGATCACCACGAACTGCCACAGGGCGCGTGTCCGGAAGGCCTGCCTCAGGGTGAAGCCCGTCGTACCCTGCCCAGCGTGCCGCCCCGCCGGCCGCCGGCTTACGTTCGGCGGCGCCTCGTCGCTGCCCTGCCGTCGCAGGCCCATTTCCTCCGGGCCGCGGCGGAAAATGCGGGAGAGCGCCAGGTAGCCCAGGGCTATCCCCAGGGCCAGGACCAGGTAGGCATCCTGCCAGCCGAAGGAGAGTACCATGTAGGTCGCCACCGGCGGCACCAGCATCGTTCCCAGCCCACCCCCTGCCTGAACGATGCCCTGGGTCAGCCCCCTCTTGCCTTCGAACCAGCGGGGGATGACCGGGATCACGCCACTTGATACCGAGCTCCGGCCGATACCCTGGAACAGGACCACGAAGATATAGAACTGGAGCAAAGTGGTGGCTTGCGCCGTCAACAGATAGCCCGCCGCCACCAGCAGCCCACCGCCCGCCAACAGGACCCGCGGCCCGTATTTGTCCAGCAGCATACCGGTGAACGGGGCCGATAGTCCCGCCACCACGTTGGCCAGGGCGAAGGCTCCCGCCACCGTCCCCCGGCTCCAGCCGAAGTCGGACAGAATAGGCTTGAGGAAGACGCCCTGGCTGTTGAAGGTGCCTACGGATATTATGTGCTCGAGGAAGGCGGCGGCAACGATGACCCAGCCGTAGTAAAGGCCAGAAAAGCGCCACCACGACAGGACTCGGAGCATGTCCTGTCAGGGCCTAGTCGAAGCGGAAGAACCGGACTACGGCTACGGAGGTGAGTACAACCCAGCCCACCAGGATGGCGAGCTCAACAGGCCAGTCCCAGGGCACTTGGGCGTACGTGACTACGCCCCGCATTACGTTGAGCATGGGCGTCAGCGGGAGATACCTCACAGCTTCAGCCATTACCCCAGGCAGCGTGTTGGTGGGGAAGAACACTCCGGAGAAGAACATCATGGGCATGGCCACCACGTTGGCCAGGCCGTTGGCGGCATTCAGGTTCTTGGCCACCGTGGCCACCAGGAAGCCCAGGTTGAGGAATATGATGTTGCCCAGCACGACGATCGGGAACACCCAGGCCACGTTGCCGTAAATGTGCGCCCGGAACAGTAGGACCCCTGCCAGGATGATGACCACCGCTTGTACGACGGACAGGAGCAATTGGGCGAGCACCTGGGCAATGAAGAAGGACCGCACGCTCAGTGGCGTGGCCAGGATGCGCTTGAAGATCTTCTGCTCTCGCCACACGGCCAGGGTCGAGGCCATGGAGATGATGGCGTAGTTCATCACGCCCATACCCACGAAGCCCGGCAGCAGGAAATCGAAGTACTTGACCTGACGGGCCTGGACCGGGACCGGTTGCAGCTTCAGGAGCTCCGGTGCCTGCACCAGCTCCATGTTGGTCTGTTGGAGGAACTGGCTGAGGGTGCCGATGACCAACTGGCTGCTCTGGATGTTCCCCTTGTCGTACACCAGGGTTACCTTGGCCGGCAGCGCCTTCGGGTCGCCCGATCGCAGCGACTCCTCCAGGCCCCGGGGCAGGACCAGCACAAAGTCAACGTCGTCCCCTGCTTCCTGCAGCTTCTGGCGGGCGGTGGCCTCGTCTGTGTACTCCTCGGTGACCCTTAGGAATTTGATAGACTTCAGGTTCTCGACCAGTGCGCGCGACACATTGTCCTGCGCCTGGTCTATCACCGCCACCCCTGAGCTTCCCATGTCGTCGAATTTGAACAGGCCGAAGATGGTGACGAATATCAAGGGGAACACCAGCGCCCAGAACAGTCCCTGGCGGTTGCGCAAGATGATCCTTAGGTTGGCCACAAACAGGCGCAGCACGCTAGTCCCTCAACTGACGTCCCGTGGTGGCCAGGAACACGTCTTCCAGGGTGGCAGATACTACCTCCAGATGCTCCAGCGTCAGGCCCTTGCCCTTGGCGCAGTCAATCAAGGCGGGCAACGTCTGGGTGGGGTCGGAGACCTGCAGCCGGTAGTTTCCGTTCTCGTGGGCTACACCATGCACTCCAGCCAGTGCTTTCAGCTCCGCCTCGGGCAAGACATGCGCGCAGGAGACGTGCACCTCGTAAGGCACGGGCAAACGCCGGATAAGGTTGGCCGGCGTGTCCAGGGCCACAATCTTGGCGTGGTCCATGATAGCCACCCGGTGGCACAGGAACTGGGCCTCTTCCATGTAGTGAGTGGTGAGCACCACCGTGCGCCCTTCCTTGTGAATGCCCCTGATGAACTCCCAGATCTGGCGCCGTGCCTGGGGGTCCAGTCCGGTGGTAGGCTCGTCCAGGAACAGCACCTCCGGGTCGTTGACCAGGCTGGCGGCAATGGTGAACCGCTGCTTCTGTCCGCCAGAAAGCTTGTTCACCGTGGTCCTGGCCTTCTCTATCAGCCCCACTCGCTGTAGCAGGTCCACAGGCGGCACGCGGCGGGGATAGAAGGCGGCAAAAAGCTCCAGTATCTCGGTGAGCGTGAGATAGTCGAAGTAGGCTGAGGCCTGGAGTTGGATGCCGATATGCGTTTTGACCTTCTCGGGTTCGTGCCGGGTGTCCACGCCCAGGACCAGGACGCGGCCGGCATCGTGCTTCTGGAGGCCCTCGATGCATTCCAGCGTGGTGGTCTTGCCCGCGCCATTGGGGCCCAGGATGCCGAAGACCTCGCCCTTTTTCACCTCGAAGGATACGCCGTCCACGGCTACCAGCGAGCCGAAGCGCTTGGTGAGGGAGTCAACCTGGATGACCGCGTCCACGCCAACGCGGATTATAGCACACTGTTGGTAGCGGAAAGGCTGCTGCGCTTCGTCCGTAAGCCTTGGATTAGGAAGTAACTTCCGTCATTGCGAGTATCACAGGTCCCGAGCCGTCGGGACCCTTGGCAGCGTTCGTGGGTTGCTTCGTCGCTGCGCTCCTTTCAATGACGCCAGAAAACGCATTCATCCACCCAATGGGTGGGCTATTTGAAGCTGGACTCGCGGTTCGAGGGCAGCCCCGCTTCCTGGTAGCTACGCAGCCCCCGTGCTATACTCGGAGCGGACAGATGTTCGTTGTCGGCACCTCAGGCCACGTGGACCATGGCAAGTCCACCCTCATCCACGCCCTTACCGGCATAGACCCCGACCGCCTGGAGGAAGAGAAGCGCCGGGGGATGACGATTGACCTCGGCTTCGCCTGGCTCACCCTTCCCAGTGGCAAGGAGGTCAGCATCGTGGACGTGCCCGGGCACGAGAGCTTCGTGCACAACATGCTGGCTGGTGTGGGCAGCCTGGACGTTGCCCTGCTCATAGTGGCCGCCGACGAAAGCGTCATGCCCCAGACCCAGGAGCACGTGGCCATCCTGGACCTGTTGCACATCGCCCGGGGGTTGGTGGTGCTGACCAAAAGGGACCTGGTAGATGACGAACTGCTCGGCCTGGTCCAGGAGGAGGTGGCCGACGTCCTCATGGGCACCAGTCTGGAGGGCGCCCCCATGGTGCCCGTTTCGGCCGTCACCCGGGAGGGCCTGGACACTCTGCTGGCCACGCTGGACCGCCTGCTAGACGAGACACCTGCCCGCAAGGACCTGGGGCGGCCCCGCCTGCCCGTGGACCGGGCGTTCTCCGTGGCGGGATTTGGCACCGTGGTCACCGGCACGCTCATTGACGGCATGCTCAGGGTCGGCCAGGAGGTAGAGGTATTGCCTGGCGGCCTCTCCGCGCGCATCCGCGGCCTCCAGACCCATCGCCACAAGGTGGACCCGGCGCTGCCCGGCACCCGGGTGGCGGCGAACCTGGCGGGTGTGGCCGTGGACCAGGTGCACCGGGGAGACGTGGTCACGGCGTCTGGCTGGCTGCGCCCCAGCCCGGCGGTTGACGTCCAGTTGAGATTGCTGAGGGACGCCGGTCCACCCCTGGAACACGCCTCCAGCCTCACTTTGCACGCTGGCACTGCGGAGGTGACCTGCCGGGTGCGCCTGCTGGATAGCGACGAGCTGACCCCAGGGGCTACCGCCTGGGCGCAGTTGGTGCTGGCCCAGCCGCTGCCCCTGGTCAAGGGCGATTTCTTCGTTGTCCGGGCGGGCAACCGGACGCTGGGGGGGGGTCAGGTGGTGGAGACCAATGTCCGCCGCCACCGGCGCTTCCACAGGGCTACGCTGGAGCGCCTGTCCGCGCTTTCGCAGGCGGTGGAGCCCAGAGAGCTGGTGCTACAGAGCCTGTCTACGGACCAGCCTGTGGAGCTGGAGGGCCTGGCCCAACTGGCACACCTGGGCCTGGACGAAGCGGCAACAGCCGTCCAAGCCCTGGCCACAGAGGGCCAGGTGGTGCTGCTGGGCGACGAGATAGACAACCGTGCACTGGTCTATTCCTCGGTGGCCTGGCACAATCTGGCCGCCCGCATGCGCCAGGAGCTGGAAGCCTACCATCGCCAGTCCCCGCTGCGCCTGGGCATGCCCAGGGAAGAGGTACGCAGCCGCCTCAAGCTGCCATCCCGTACCTTCGACCTTGCAATGCCCCGGCTGGTGGCTTCGGGCGCAGTAGCTGAGGCAGGACCGCGGCTGCGCCTGAGCGCCCACCAGCCCAGGCTGACCCCTCAGCAGCAAGCCCAGATACAAGCTTACCTCGGTGCCCTGGAGGCCAGTCCACTGTCGCCTCCACCGGACAGCGCCCTGGACCCTCAGATCCTTGGCCTGCTCATCGAAGAAGGGAAGGTGGTCAAGGTGGCCGAAGGCGTGGTATTCACCGGTGCCGCGTACGATGCCATGGTGGGCAAGGTCGTGGCCGAGATCCGGGCCAAGGGCAGCATCACCGTGGCCCAGGTCCGGGACCTCCTCGGCACCAGCCGCAAGTACGCTCTGGCCCTGATGGAGTACCTGGACCAGCAAAAGGTCACCCGCCGCCTGGGCGACGAACGTATCCTGCGCTCGTAGCTAGGAACGATTCCCCTATGTGACCGATCTGACCGATCGGACGGATCCGACCAACGGGCGGTCCTCGCAGGTGGTCACAAACGGCACAATTGGGGATAATATAAGTGATTGTTCATCCATACATTGGGCAAGCGGAGGGCAACAGATGAAGCAAGTAGTCCTGGTGGGGGCTGCCCGCACTCCTATGGGCAAGCTGAACGGCGCACTGTCGCCGGTCAGCGCGCCCCAGTTGGGTGCTGTCGCCATCGCCGAGGCCATAAGGCGCGCCGGTCTCACCCCTGACCAGGTGGAGTACACCATCATGGGCAACGCGCTGACCACGGGCATAGGCCAGGCGCCGGCACGGCAGGCGGCGGTAAAGGCGGGCATACCCGTAAGCGCGTCGGCCCTCACCGTCAACAAGGTATGCGCTTCCGGGCTCACGGCGGTGGTACTGGCCTCCCAGATGGTCCAGGTCGGCGAGGCTGAAGTGGTGGTGGCTGGTGGGATGGAGAGCATGAGCCAGGCGCCCCACTACATTCAGGGGAGCCGCAGCGGTATACGTCTGGGGGACGGGCGCTTGGTGGACTCCGTCATTCACGATGGCCTGTGGTGTGCCTTTGCCGACCGGCATATGGGGTCCTCGGCTGACGCCATCGCCCGCAAGTACGGCATCACGCGCGGGGAGCAGGACGAATTCTCCTTCCACAGCCACCGCAAAGCTGCCGCGTCGGCTGCCGAAGGCGCCTTCCGTGAGGAGATCGTGCCCGTTAGTTTACGTCAGAGAAAAGGCTCGGCTGAGGTAGCTGTGGACGAGGGTCCCCGTCCGGACACCTCCCTGGAGGCGCTGGCCAAGCTATCCCCGGCCTTCGATAAGGAGGGCACGGTCACCGCGGGCAACTCCTCGCAGATCACCGATGGCGCTGCCGCCGTGGTGGTGATGAGCGAGACCCGGGCGCGTCAGTTGGGTTGCCCCGTCCTGGCCTACGTCACCGGGTATGCACATGCTGCCGTCGAGCCGGAGTGGATATTCGATGCGCCGGTGGTGGCTAGCCGGCGTTTGACAGAGAAGACCGGCACCCGCCTGGACGATTACGACCTAATTGAGTCCAACGAGGCCTTCGCCGCCCAGGTCCTGGCCAATGGCAAGCTTCTGGAGTGGGACTGGAGCCGGGTAAACGTGAAGGGTGGGGCTATCGCCCTGGGCCACCCTGTCGGGGCCAGCGGCGCCCGCATCCTGGTCACCCTGCTGTATGCCTTGCGCCAGCGGCAGCAGAAGAAGGGCCTGGCCGTGATCTGCCACGGCGGCGGCGGGGCGGTGGCCCTGAGCGTGGAGGCACCATAAACAGTGGGTTGCGCAGTAGGGGCGAAGCATCCAGGACACGTATGGAAACGGCTTGGTCTGCAGCATGGATGCTTCGCCCCTAGGCCATGTTGTAAGGAGGGTGAGATCTATGGACATCCTGGACTACATGGTGCGTTATGGCCATGAACAAGTCGTCTATTGCTCCGACCCTTCCTGCGGCCTGCGGGCTGTAATCGCCGTCCACGATACCACGCTGGGCCCTTCCCTGGGCGGTACTCGCATGTGGCCTTTCCCCTCGGAGGAGGCTGCCACCATTGACGTGCTGCGCCTCTCCCGCGCCATGACCTATAAGGCCGCGGCTGCGGGCCTGCACCTGGGCGGTGGCAAGGCCGTCATCATGGCTGATCCGGCTAAGGACAAGACAGAGGCGCTGTTCCGTTCCTTCGGCCGTTTTGTGGACTCGCTGGATGGCCGTTACATTACCACCGAGGACGTGGGCACTACCGTGCGGGATATGGAGTGGATATCTACCGAGACCGAGCACGTGGTCGGGGTGCCCGTGTCACAGGGAGGCAGCGGTGACCCCTCGCCGGCCACTGGCTTCGGCGTTTACCAGGCCATGCGCGCCTGTGCTCAGGAGGTGTTCGGCGCCGACTCTTTGCAGGGCAAGACGGTGGCCCTCCAGGGCTTCGGCAAAGTAGCGTCCTACCTGGCTGGCCACCTGCGCGAAGCGGGCGCCAGCCTGGTGGCTTGCGACGTTTCCCCGCGGGCGGCTGAAAGGGCCAAGAAGGAGTTCGGCGCCCGCATAGTGTCCCCTGACGAGATATGCGACGTGGAGTGCGACATATTCGCGCCCTGCGCCCTGGGTGGCGTGCTCAATGACTCCACCATCCCCCGGATCAAGGCGCCTATTACCTGCGGCGGGGCTAACAACCAGCTCTTGGAGGACCGCCATGCCGAGGCCCTCAAAGAGCGTGGCATCCTCTGGGCGCCGGACTACGTAGCCAACGCTGGTGGACTGATCAATCTTTCCTTTGAGCCGACCGGCTATGACGAGGACGCCGCCCACGAGAAGGTGAGCGAGATCCGGCAGACCATGGAGCGCATCATCGCCATCGCCAAGGCTGAGGGCATCACCACGGCCCGGGCCGCCGACCGCCTGGTGGAGCAGCGCCTGGCTGCGGTGCGCGGGATACGCAGGCTGGCGGTGGAGTAGGCAAAAGCAAGCGGGTTGGAGATGCTAGACCTCAAAGGTGATCTGGAAAGGCTGTTCGCAGACTTCAGGTGGACCACTCGCGGGTTCACAGACGAAGAGAATGAATGGCTAGACATAACGGTACAGAACATCCGGAGGTTGGATGACCCCTACAAGCAAGCGCTGGCCTTCTACGCCGTGTTCCGGGCGTGCCTGGTTAAGCGACCATTCAAATATGTGCTTAGCAATAACCACAGCTCCGAGGTCCTGCTCATAGCGAGGTAGCGGAGTACCAAAGTCATTACTGAGCCCTTGATCCGTGGATCCGGCTTGACTAAGGCCACCTGACGGGCGTGTCCTAGTAGATGGCCATGGACGTCATTACGAGTCTTACAGGTCCCGACATGTCGGGACTTCGCTCCGCTCGCAATGACGAGTGGGGGACCG
>JACPQM010000059.1 GCA_016190505.1 Chloroflexota bacterium
CAACCCACCGACGTCCCCGCAGGGGACCCAAGACGTAGGGGAGTCCCGACGCGTCGGGATGTGCTCCCCAGCGCTGTGACGTGCAGAATGGCTGAACCATGCAACAGGCTCCCGGCCCACAACAACGTCGGCCTCTGGCCATCGCCGCAGGACCACCCTTAACGCGGTTCGTTTGTGTTCGAGTGCGAGCGCGGGGCGGGCACGGAGTCCCGCCCCTACACCCATTGTCCCAAGTGTGTATAAAGACCAGCCCAAAGGGAGAGGGGATGCCCTATCCTCTCCCCCTGGGAGAGGACCAAGGTGAGGGAAGCTCGTAGGGGCGGACGGCTGTCCGCCCTGCCTAGAAGCCGACCCTGTCCATCCCCTTCAGGCCAAGAAGCTGACGTGCCTCGTCTGGCGTGGCGATTTCGCGGCCCAGCTCCCTGGCCAGGCGCACCGCCTTCTCCACCAACTGAGCGTTGCTCGTGGCCAGGACCCCCCTTTCCACGAAGATGTTGTCCTCCAGGCCCACCCGGACGTGTCCGCCCATCATTATGGCCAGAGTGGCCACCTGGAACTGCTGCGGGTAGCCGGCTCCGATGACCGACCACCGGTAGTTCTCTGCCCCGATCAGCCTGTCGGCGGTGTGCTTCATGTACATGATGTCTTCCAGAGCAGACCCGATGCCGCCCAGGACGCCGGTGACAAACTGTAGCCACAAGGGGAGGTCGAGAGCCCCCTGTCTTACCAGGAAGCTGGTGTTGTAGATGTGCCCGACGTCGTAGCACTCGCACTCAGGCTTGGTGCTGTGCTCCTTCATCGTCTTACAGAAATGCTCCAGGTCGGCGAAGGTGTTCCTGAAGACAGCATCCCTGGAGGCCTCGATGTAGCCCTTCTCCCAGGCGTACCGGTACTCCTGTTCCGCATACCTGGCGCCGATAGGATGGATGGAGAAGTTCATGGAGCCCATGTTGAAGGTAGCGAGCTCCGGCTTGAAGGCGGGGACTACCCTGATCCGCTCCTCGGTGGACAGGCCGATACCGCCGCCGGTCGTTATGCAGACGATTGCATCGCACCTCTCCCTAATGCTGGGCAGGATCTGTTTGTAGACCTCGGGGTCTGCCGTGGGCTTGCCATCCTGCGGGTTTCGAGCGTGGATGTGGACCGAGGCAGCGCCCGCCTCAGCGGCGCGCACCGCCTCGTCTGCTATCTGTTGCGGGGTCAGCGGCAGGTACGGGCTTTGCACCGGCATGGTCACACCGCCGGTGATCGCCGCCGTTACTATGAGCTTGTCCATCAGGCCTTTCCTTGGTACCCGCCCTGAAGGGCGGGGCTAGGTCGCGGTTACCAGCTTTTAGCCTAGGTAGGACCTTCGCGTCACTCTTCCATAATGGCCACCGGCCGGCACCAGCCGGCGCTGGCGCCCTGTATGTTGACGGGGAATACCGCGACTTTGAACCCGTACGGAGTGGGAATCCGGTCCAGGTTGCAGAGCTTCTCGATGTGGCAGTACTCCCTTTCCCTACCCGCATAGTGGCCCTGCCACAACTGGTCTTTGTGGCCGGCCTTCACGTCGGCGGCCATCAGGTCAAAAGGCCGGTCCCAGCCCCAGGCGTCTATGCCCACTACCCGAACGCCCTGGTCAATCAGCCAGAGGGTGGCCTCCCGGCTCATGCCGGGATGGATGAGGTCGTTCCCGGGCTCGTCAAAATGCTTGGAGGCATCCGTCCTGATGAGCACGATGTCAAAAGGCTTGATGGCGTAGCCGATCTGGCGCAGGGCCTGTTGGACGTCCTCAGCGGTGATAAGGTCGCCTCGCTTTCGGTGGCTGAAGTCCAGCACCACCCCGTCGCCGTAACACCACTCCAGGGGCACCTGGTCAATGGTCCGGGCGGGCTTGCCCTGGGAAGTCGGCCAGTAGTGCCATGGTGCATCCAGGTGGGTGCCCGAGTGGGTGCTGAGCGTTACCCGCTCCGCAGCACAGAACTTGGCTTCGGGAAAGTCGTCCGGCCGGAGGCCGAACAGGGGACCCATGTCCCGGGCTGTCTCCGCATGGCCCATATACGTGATCTGAGGTGGCAGCGGCTCCTGGGCGCCGTTCTTCAAGGGCACGCTGAGGTCAATTATGCGTAGCCTCGTGGAACGCCCAGCCTGGTCCTGAGTGTGGGCCATGGTCCATCCTCCCTTCACACTACTCCAGCCACACGTCCTGGAAGGAAAGGTTGGTCTGGAGGCCGGGGCCAAGCTGGAAGTTGCGCACCAGTGATGAGCGGGCAACGACCCTGTCCTGCCACCAGAGGACCACGGAGGGCGCATCGTCCATGATCCACTGCTCCAACTGGACCACCAGATCCCGCCGCGAGGCCGCGCCATTGGGCAGACCTTGCCGCCTGAACAGCTCGTCCACCGCTGGACTGGTGTACTTGGAGTAGTTCTCGACGCCCCCGGTGACGTAGCGGCGTCCCAGGAGGTAGTCCGGATCGGCCACAGGCGCCGCGAGGAGAAGGAGGGCGCTCTGGAAGGCGCTGCGGCGGACCATCTCCAAAGTTTGCTCTTCGCCGAACATCAGCGGCTCTAGCTCAATGCCGGCCTCGCCCAACTGCGCCTTGAGCGTGAAGGCGATCTCCTGGGTGAGGCTGCCCGTGGGCGCGAACATCCGTGCTTTTACCTCCCGATTCATCGGGACCGAGGCCAGGGTCTGACGGGCGCGGGCCAGGTCGCGTTTTGGCGGCGCATTTGCCGCCCAGGGTGTGCCCGGCGCCAGCAGGGTGCCCGGCCGTCCCCCCAAAGGCTGAGCGAAGCGGGAAAACGCTGCGTAGTCAATGGCATTGCTGGCCGCCAGTCGCAACCGGACATCGTTCCAGGGCGGGAATCGGACGTTCATGATGAAAGCGTAGTGACTGAGGCTGCTGGCCCGGTCCAATATCACGCCGGGCGCATTGCCCAGGGTAGCGGCCTCTTCCAGGGAAAGACCTTCTGGTAACCCCACTATGTCCGCCTGCCCAGTGCGCAGGGCCGCCAATCTGGCCGCGCTGTCTGGCACGCCCTGGAAAGTCATTGCCCCTAAGTAGGGACGCGTGGGCAGGTAGTATTCAGAGTTGCGGACGAGATCCCAGCGGTCGGTGAACGACTGCGTTGTGGGGCGGAAGGGGCCAGAGCCCGGCAGCACATTGGTGACGTCAGGCGCGATGGCCATAGCCTCCAACGCCACGTACGATAGAAGCGACGCCTGGGGCCGTTCCAGGGTGATTACCACCGTGTGCCTGTTCGGGGCACGGACCTCGGTGACCTGTCCCAGCAGGGCTTGCCCTAGTGCAAAGGCACGCAACCACTCCAAGCGGAAACGGACGTCCTCGGCGGTGACTGGCGTGCCATCGTGGTAGCGGGCCTCCGGCCTGAGGTAGAAGGTGTAGACGGTGCCGCCCGGCGCGATTTCCCACCGCCAGGCCAGGTCCGGCGTCACCTCTCCGTCCGGGGCAAGCTGGAGTAGCTGGCTGAATATTGGTGCGAGTAGGGCCGCGGCTGATGGGTCGTTTGGGTCCAGACGCGCGTTCAACTGCTCCAGCAGGACCGTAATGGACCCGCCATAGCGTGCGCCTGGGGCAGGGGTTGGTGGCGCTGGCGTGGGGACCGGTGTGGGGGTGGCAGACGGTATCGGTGTGGCGCTAGGGGTCGGTGTGGTGGTGGGGGGCTTGGTGCAGGCGGTGGCCAACAGGAACAGAACAATGAGAAGGCAAGCGCCTCGCCAGACTCCGACACCTCGTAAAACAACCACCACCAGGGATGATAGGGAGCACCTGGGCTGGTGTCAACGTCGCAGGCTCGGCCCCGGCGGTTCCTCGATGGCTTGGCTATTTGAGTGATTGGTACTATTGTTCGCAAAGTTGAAAAACATTGGACAGGGGTTCTCGTTTGCTAACCTGGCGTTAACCTCACTTCCTTTTACATTTCTGGGCACGTGGCGTCCTTCTTCCAGGGTAGACAGCCTCTCCAGGGCACAGTGACCGAGAATGTGCTCCAAGCAACACCTTCACCTGTTCGTCAGTGAATCGCCGATGTAGCTGGTTCACACTTTCCTCCTTCTCTCGGAGGAATGTACGGCCAGTCTAGTCTACTTTTGAGGCATCCCCCAGTCCAGCTTTCAGTCCTAAACAGTCCACTTTTCAGTCGTAGATAACAGGTAGAGACTTGTCGTTGACAGGCCAAGGGGAAGAGCATACAATACCCCCCAACCTGCTCTGAAGGCTACCAACGCCCCTATCCGAACTTGAAAACTGGGAGTTAGGGTAGGCCGGGACGATGGAGGAGCCCATGCTGCGCAATGCAACAAGAATCGTGTTGATTAGATTGCTCACCCCGGCAATACTGATAGGCGCTAGAGCTGCGGCGGTACGTGCCGTAGAATACCTTGGCAGGGGCGGCAAACGGACACGGCTCTTGCCACCCAAGATGCGCAACAAGGTAGTGGAGGCTCTGGAACGAGAGACCCAGCTAAGGTAGGTGGCTCTGGGGAAGACACGTCAGCTCTGGCCAGGACTGAGTGGGGGCAGCCCTATGGCTGAGGCCAGTGTCCGGCTGCCCCGGATCTACTCGTCGCCAGCCACGCGGCTGGTTGTTGATGACAACCATGTCATACTGGCGCCCGAGCTTGCCGATCTGCTGCCCGACCATGTTGAGGTGGAGGTCCAGGGTGTGGCCACCTTCCGGGCGTCCCGGGAGGGGGAACTGCTTATCGCCAGGAGGCTTGGGCAACGCCTGCTCCGGCTGGGCAGCCTGGTCCAGATGGAGGTGGCTGATGGCCGCCTGTTGTGTCGGAATGCCCTGGTGCCCGGTGACAGGGCGGAGCCCCCCGACGGCCAGACGGTCTTGTCCGACCCCTCGGGCCTCATCCAGCGGCTGTGCCTGGGGCAGTTGTGCCCGCCCGGACACTTCTTTCTGGCCCGCGAGGCGGCGGCCCTGGCCATCAAACCTGGCTTTGACCAGGTGCTATCACTGAACGCTGTCCAGGGTGTCATGCCCTACCCCCACCAGTTGGCTACGGTAACCGCCGTGCTGCGGCGAATGCGGGGCCGTGCCCTGCTCTGCGATGAGGTCGGACTGGGCAAAACAGTGGAGGCGGGGCTGGTGCTGATGGAGTACTTGCTGCGCGGCCTGGTGAGGCGGGTGCTCATCCTTACACCGTCTTCACTACTCTACCAGTGGCGAGAGGAAATGGCCCAGAAGTTCAATCTGGACTTTATCCTCAGCGAGGCGCCGGCGTTCAAGGAAGCGGGCCCAGCGGCCTGGACTAACTTTGACCTTATCATTGCATCCCTCTCCCAGGCCAAGCGGGGGTCTCACCTGGAGACCATCCAACGCGCCGCCTTCGATATGGTGGTCGTGGACGAGGCCCACTACCTGCGACACCGGGAAACCCGGGCCTGGAACCTGGTCAACGGGCTGGACAAGAAATACATCCTGCTATTGACGGCCACACCGGTCCAGAACGACCTGGAGGAGATCTTCAACCTGATCACCCTGCTAAGACCGGGGCAGCTACAGACCGCCAACGAGTTCCGCAAGCGGTACATCACCCGGGGCGACCGGCTTCAACCCCAGAACGTGGACGAGCTCCGGCGGCTGGTGGGCCAGGTCATGGTCCGCAATCGGAGGAGCACGGCGGGCATCGCCTTCACCCAGCGTCATGCCCACACCGTAAGGGTCGAGCCTACGGCTGGGGAAGCTGACCTCCGCCGGTTGGTCACCGGGCTGGTCCGGGACATGTACCCTGCGCTGGCCAGCAGCGAGGTCGCGGCGCCCACACCGGATGAGGAAAACGCGGAGTACGTCCATGTGCTGCCGACTGATGGTGTTCAATTGAGACTCAACTTTGAGCGCAGGCCCGGCCCATCCCGCCGGGTCGCGCTGCGTCCCCCCTCCGGTCCGGGAGTTGCAGGTCCGTTAACGGTCCGCGATCATCCGCTGCTCAAGGCTGGGCCGCTGACGAGATCTGTGGGCAGCAAGGGTGCACAGGGCGAGATGCCAGAGCGGAGCTCCGGGCTGAACCGCATGGTGCTCAAGACTCTCCAGATGGAGTTGGGCAGCAGCCCTGCTGCCGTGACTCCGACGCTGGAACGGCTCCTGTCTCACTCTGCACCGGCCCGCATGGGCCAGCGCCTGGGCGAGATTCTGGGCGTGGCCCGCGCCGTTGGGCCAACCGCCAAGCTCGCAGCCTTGCTCCAGACCTTGCACTCCTTGCCACGGGATGAGAAGGTGCTCATCTTCACTCGCTACCGGGCCACGCTTGGCTGGCTACGCCATCAGCTCGAGGGCTGGCCTGTGGCCATGTACCACGGGGGCTTGAGCGCCCGGGAGAAGGACGAGGTGGTCGAACGGTTCCGTAGCGACACTCAGATAATGCTCAGCACCGACGTTGGGGGCGAAGGCAGAAATCTGCAGTTCTGCCACCTGTTGGTCAACTTCGACCTCCCGTGGAATCCCATGCGCATCGAGCAGCGCATCGGCCGCCTGAGCCGGATTGGACAGCAACGGGACGTGTACATTTTTAACCTGTCCAGCGCGGGCAGCATCGAGGACCACCTTATGGAGGTCCTGGACCGAAGGATCAACCTTTTCGAGCTGGTGGTGGGTGAGTTGGATCTGATACTGGGGCGGCTGGAGGACGAGCGGGACCTGGAGGACATCATCATGGAGCTGGTGGCCACCAGTTCCACCGACGAGGAAGCTGGGCGGCGCATAGAGGAGCTGGGTGAGCGTCTCCAGGGACTGAAAGACGGTTATGAGCGGGTAAAGGCCGTGGATGACGCCCTGTTCCGCGAGGTTGGCCATGAGCAGACTTGACGACCTGGCCAGGGGTTTCTTCGAGAGCGTGGGTATGGTGGACTCTGGGGGGTACCGCGTGACCGAAGTGCTGTTGGGGGACGGGGTCAAAGGGTTCTTTGGGGGAAGAGATTTCCTTCGCTTCACCTCATCCGTAGAGGTGGCCAGGGAAAACCCTGATGTGGAGGTGCTGGCCTATGGGAGCAGCCTCCTTCAGTCGCTGACTGACGCCGCCCTGGCCTCAGGCGCTGCCAGCCATTTCTATTTGCAAGGCCTGCACCTCACCGCAGGGCGGACCCTGCAAAAGGTAGCCCAGCATGCCCGCATTCCCGGTCATATCCTGGCCACGGGACAGGAAGAGGCATACCTGCACCACCACTGTGCTTTCCGCTTCAAGATGGCCCTGGTAGCCGACGGACGAGAGGAGGCACTGCAAGATACGGCCGTAGACCTCCACAGTGGCTGGATCACCCGGTGGGAGTGGTCGGCCCTGTCACTACATGCCTCGGGGGAGGCAGAGGTGTACCCTGAGACCCCGGTGTCGCTGAGCTTGATGGAGGCCGGGCACGTCGCCCTGGAGGCTGCCCAGCGCAGCTTTGCGCCAGCGGCACAGGCCAAGCAGCTTGCCCTGCGGTCCGTTGCCTCCGAAGAGAAAGGCCAGGTGGAGCGACACTACCAGGCCATCATCGAACGGCTCGAGGCTGGCAAAGGGAGGAAAGGCGCCAACCTGGACCGGATCGAGGACAAGGTGCGCGGCGCCCTGCTGGACAAGCAGCGCAGGCTGGACGACGTGGAGCGCAGGTACCAGTTGGCTACCGAGGTCACACTGGCCCAGTTGGCCCTCGTGAGCTACCCAAAGGTCACGGTGCCCCTGCTGCTGCTGCAAGGCAAGCAAGAGCGCACAGGTGTGGCCGTGTGGGACCCTCTTGTCCATCAGGGCTATTGCTACCTGCTCAAGTAGGGGCGAAGCATCTAGCTGATCCCCAGGGCCCGATGCTTCGCCCCTACCGTTCTCGTCTGGACAACCAAAGGCGGGGGCGGGCCAGCCCCAGGGCCGCCACGATGGCAACGAAAGCCGTAGCGCCGATAGTCAGCGTGAGCGGTGCTCCCATCCGGCCGGCCAGTGCTCCCAGCGCCAGGCTTCCCAGCGGAGAGCCCGCAATCACCAGCGCCCTGACCCCCATGATGCGTCCTCTCATTTCCGGTGATGCTGTCAGGATGAGCAGGGTAGTGCTCATGTTCATGGCCAGAGATTGCCCTGCCCAGGCCAGCATCAGTAGCGCCAGCGAAAGCGCGTACCAGCCGGAAGCGGCGAACGGCAGCAGAAAAGCCGGCCAGAGGAGGAAACCAGCCATCATCAGGCTGGGCCGGCGGCCTATCAGGGCCAGCCCCAGGCTGCCTGCCAGGCTACCCAACCCGGCGCTTGACATAAGAAGGCCCAGACCTGCCGGTCCCACCCCCAGCACGTTGCGGGCAAACACGGGCAGCAGGGCATAAAGGACAGGGAACCCCAGGACGTTGGCCACCAGGCACAGGAACAGGATGAGCCGGGCGCTCTGGTTCCGGCGGAGATGGCCAATCCCCTCCATGACATTGCGCCAGGCCGATTCTGCGGGTGCTGCCTGGTGCGTGGGGCGGACCATCAGCAGCACGACGATGGTGGCCACATAAAACAAGAGGACCAGGGCATAGCCCCCCGCCGGAGAGAACAGGGCGGCGAGGCTCCCGGCCAGAAATGGCCCCATGATGACCGTTATGTCCATGGCCACCCGGATAAGGGCTATGGCGTTGGCCAGGGCAGAGTGCCCCACCAGCTCGGCCACCAATGCATGCCGGGTGGGATAGTCCGAGGCGTGGGTGAGACCGCTGGCTGAGGCCAGCACGAAGATATGCCACACGGCGAGTCTGTCCATTAGCAGTAGAGACAACATGGCCGTGGCCTGGGCCACGTTTATGCCGTGGGTCAACACCAGCAGGCGGCGGCGATCGAGGCGGTCTGCCAGCAGACCTCCCAGCGGGCCCATGAGCCACCAGGCACTGCGCATCGCGGCTACTGCCCCCACCAGCAGAGGCGAGTTGGTGCGCTCCAGCACCAGCCAGCCCAGGAGCAAGGCCTCCATCCAGCTACTGGAGCTTATGAGGGTCGTGGCCACCCACAGCAGGCGGAATTCCCGGTGGCGGAGCAAAGAAAAGCTCTGCCCCCAGCGCTGCCAGGGAGCTACTGCAACTACCTCCATTGTCTCAGCGCTTCCGCGCTGGGACTATTCTATGCCAATCGGGGCACCCCCGTACCATAGCACTTGCTACCTCAGGTGGGACATGGTATAAATAACCCAATACCAGGAGCCGACTACGAGGGGGAACGTATGCCGGGGAAGATCCACTTTATTGATGTCACAAATCGGGACGGTGTTCAGGCCGCCCGTGTGATCCTGTCCAAGTTTCAGAAGACTATGCTCAACTACCACTTGTCCAAGTTTGGGGTAGCTCGCTCCGAGGTTGGTTTCCCGTTCTTGAGCCATGAACAGAACTACATCAAGGGCAACCTGGAGCTGGCCAAGGAGGGGGTCTTCGGCAACATGATTCTGCAAGGTTGGTGCCGGGGCATACCCCAGGACGTGGAGCAGTCCTTGCCCGCGGGTATGGAGCATCTGAACCTCTCGGTCTCTGTCTCCGACCAGATGATTACCCACAAGTACAGCGGCCGGCGGGCCCGTGACCAGGTGGTGCGCGACATGGTGGCGGGCGTGGCCATGGCCCGGGAGGCGGGGATCAAAACCATCGGTGTAAACGCCGAAGACGCCTCGCGCACGGACATGGAGTTCCTGGTGGAGTTCACGCTGGCGGCCAAAGAGGCTGGGGCGGAGCGCCTCCGTTATTGTGACACCCTCGGTTGTGATACGCCGCAGACGATATATGAGCGCATGCACACCCTTACCCAGCGCAGCGACATGGACATGGAGCTCCACGCTCACAATGACCTGGGCCTGGCGGTGGCCAACTCCGTGGCCGGAGCTCAAGGGGTAATGGATGCGGGCAGGGATGCCTACATTAACACCACAGTCAACGGCATTGGCGAGCGCGCCGGCCAGGCGGACCTGGTGACCACCGTGCTGGCCATACGCTTTGGGCAGGGCATGAAGAAGTACGAGATAGGCGATCCGGTTGACCTCAAGACGAGTTGGAAGCTGGCCAAGTACGTTTCCTACGCCTTCCAGTTGCCTATCCCCATGAACCAGCCCGGAGTGGGTGCCAATGCCTTCGCCCACGAGTCCGGCATCCACGCCGACGGCACGTTGAAAGACCGCTACAACTACGAGCTTTATGACTTTGAGCTGCTGGGCCGGGGGGAGGACGACTGCATCCCGACTGGTCGGGTGATCACCACCGGCGAGTACGGCGGCGTCGCCGGGTTCAAGCATGTGTACGAGCAGTTCGGCATGCCCATGACCGACGGACAGGAGACCCTGGACATCTTCACCCTGGTACAGCACGCCAACATTGCGAACCAGGTCCCGCTCACCGACGACGAGCTCCGGTTTATTGCGAGGCACCCGAAGGCGGTGCGTACCATACTGACGTTGGTGCCCGCCTAACCTGTAGGGGCGACCCACCGGGTCGCCTCTACCATTGTGTCGCCGTGGCCTGCGCGAGGGGCCCTCGCCCTTTCCTGAGCCCCGGGCGGCTCCTCCAGCCCTTCCGGTGATACACTGGACGTGGGAACAGGCGATGGACCTCCCCAAGGGGAAGCAACTCGGCTACTTCGTAGAGCGGGTCAACCGGTTCACGGTACAGGTGTCTCTGGACGGACAGCAGGTGAGGGCACATCTGGCTAACTCGGGCCGGCTCAGGGAGCTGCTCACACCTGGTCGGCCCCTGTACCTGGTGCCGCGCTCAGGTCCCGGCCGGCGGACCCATTACGATGTGGCCTTGGCCCAAGTGGGCGATGTACTCGTATCCATGGACGCCCGGCTGCCGTCCAAGCTGGTACAGGAGGCGCTGTCCGTGAGGGCGTTGCCCCCGTTCTTGGAATACACTATCGTTCACCCCGAGTTCCGCTACGGCCATAGCCGCCTGGATTTCTTGCTGGAGGGTCGTACGCCGCGCTGCCTGCTGGAGGTGAAATCGGTGACGCTCGTTCAGGGGGGCCGGGCGCTGTTTCCGGACGGGCCCACCGCCCGGGGCCGGCGCCATCTCGAGGAGCTGGCGCGTGCCTGCGCCGAGGGCTGGCGGGCCGCCGTCGTGTTCATGGTCCAGCGCCCGGACGCCATCGCTTTCGGCCCTAATGATAGCACCGACCCTGAGTTCGGGCAGGTGCTACGCCGGGTGGCCCGGCAAGGCGTTGAGGTGTACTCCTATCGCTGTCGCGTGGCGCTGGATTGGATTCAAGCTGCGGAGGAGATACCGGTAATGCTGGACGAGGTGGCCCATGTCGGTTAGGGTCCTGGGCATCGGCGGTAGCCACCGGGTGGGCAATGCCGATGCCCTGCTGTCGCGGGCCATGGAGGGTGTGGCCTGTCGGGGCGTGGAGGTCGAGCTCGTGTTGTTGCGCCATCTGCGCATCGAGGTATGCGGCATGTGCGACGAGCACTGCAACCGCACCGGCACTTGCCCGCTCAACGACGGCATGCAGGGGTTGTATGGCAAGCTGCGGCAGGCCAACGGCCTCATCCTGGCCTCGCCCATCTACTTCCGCAGCGTCTCGGCCCAGACCAAGCTCATGGTGGACCGCTGCCAGACACTGTGGGCCACCAAGCACTTGCTGCACCGCCCGGTATCCGATGCGCCCACGCCCCGGCCGGGCGTCTTTATCGCCGTGTCCAATCAGGAGAAGCCCCAGGAGTACCCCGGGGCGTTGACCGTGGTGAAGTCGTTCTTCGCTACGCTGGACTTCGATTACGCTGGCGAGCTCCTGGTTGGTGGCATGGACTGGGCGGGCGAGGTGCAAGGGCATCCGGACCAACTGGAGCGGGCTTTCAAGCTGGGGGTGGAGCTGGCCCGCTTGGCGCAGCAGAGCGCTGGCTAGGTTCTAGACGATGGTGACCATTCAACCGTAATCGTCATGTTGGCCGTACCCTTGCCGTCTGCTAGAAAGGGGATCCCCGCCGAGCCTTCTACCCCGATGGCAAACTCCAACACAACCTTGCTGGGGCGAATGGCAGATCCCAGTGCTTGATACCGCTCTATGACTTGCTGGGTGCGTTCGGAGATGAACTCGGACAGTGCTCGGAACCTTTCGACCACCTGCTGACCGGTCGGCAACCCAGCCGCTGCAAAGCCTGGCTGGGCAGCGACTTGTTCGGGGCGCAACCGCATTTCTCTGTCTGCCTGCGCATAAACCTTTTGCCCGCCAGAAAGCTCGATTTCCACTAGATCAGAAGCCATGTTGACACCTCCTGTTCAGCGTGGTAGCATTTGGCTAAGATGATAGCGAGTAGGGGGGATTTTGACAAGCTGGTCACGGAGGCCCTAATCAACTGGGCGAAGAATCACCCCTACCCTGATGACTTTGTGTTGTTCTTGGCGGACGGTAAGGCTCTCACGCCTCGCCAACTCGCACGCGAAGTGGAGCAGCGTACCCCCTTTGGCATCAAGCAGCTAGAGGTGCTCAGGCACTTTGCTGAAGCGGAGAAGCTTGACGCGCAAGCCCTGATACGGATGTTCACAGTTGTAGCTGTTTCAGTTTAGCCTTTCCTCAGCGATCTGTTGCTCGATGGCCTACCTGCTCCTAGTTCGTCCTTTCTATGACGGGGTGACTCAGGCTTTACATACCTGGGCTAATATCGTCGTACAGACCGTATTGTCTAGCGGGGCACACACGTGTACTGACTTGTCTAAAGGCATGGCGACCCGCGCAAATACCGAGACGTACCTCCAGCAAGGCACGAATTGCTTGGCCTTCTACGGGCATGGCGGCGCCGACAGGCTATTCGCCCAGGATGGTCGTCAGGGAACACCAGCGGCCGTGGACACACGTAACCACAGCCTGCTCAAGGATAAGGTGATATGCGCCGTGGCGTGCGATTCGGCTCGTACCCTGGGCCCAGAGGCTGTTACGCAGCAAAGGGCACGAGCGTATATAGGCTACAATGACCTCCTTGGGATAGTTTGGGGAGGACCAGAGCTTTGGTTTCAGCACGCTGCCAACGCCGCCATCCTGTTTCTGCTGACTTGGACACCTGGGCCAAGGGCCACGTGTAGCGCCGCCGTCAGCTTCGCGACGCTCGCGTATGACTCGGGGATCCAGTACTATTCACGTGGCGCGGGAGTCGGACACCTTAACTACGCCCTGGCTGCTGCATGGCTCCGCTGGAACCGAGACAGCCTGAAGTTGCTCGGCGACCCTGACGCGACCTTGTGAACAACGGATCCTGTTCTGCGGCCGCCGCCGAACTTGGCGAGCGGCTACTGGACGTCTATCAGCGCCTGTATGCCTTCTACGGGCCTCAGCACTGGTGGCCGGGCGACACGCCGTTTGAGGTCATCATCGGCGCCATCCTCACCCAGTCGGCAGCCTGGGTGAACGTGGAGAAGGCCATCAACAACTTGAAAGCTGCCGGTGCCCTCACCCCCACCGCCTTGCGGGCGATCTCCCTGGAGGAGTTGGCCAGCCTGGTCTATCCTTCCGGCTACTACCGGGCCAAGGCGCGAAAAGTGAAGGCCTTCGTCCAGTATCTGGGCGAGCGCTATAGCGACAGCCTGGACGCCCTGTTCCAGGGCGAGGTAGCCTCGCTGCGCCGGGAGCTGCTCTCGGTCTATGGCATCGGGGAGGAGACCGCGGACTCGATCCTGCTCTACGCCGGGGGCAAGCCGGTGTTCGTGGTGGACGCCTACACCCGGCGCATCATGTCCCGCCTGGGGCTGTCGCCGCCACAGGACACATATGCGCACTACCAGGCCATGTTCCACGACAATCTGCCGCCTGACCCGGGGCTGTTCAACGAGTACCACGCCCTGCTGGTCCAGCATGGCAAAACGCGTTGCCACCGCCGCGACCCGCTGAGCGGAGGATGTCCCCTGCGCGATATGTGCTTGTACGCCGCCAGGCTGATTGCCCCCCGGGGACCCTCCAGCGGCTGAGGGCCGACCGCCCCTACTGGCCTGGCCCCGCGGCGAAGTTGGTGACCGTCGCCAACTGCGAGTCGAGCTGGTCGGGCGTCTCCGGGCCGTAGCTGACGAGGATTCTGTCTCCCTGTCTGGTCTCGTGCTGGTGGAAGCGCGCGCTCTGTGTGCCATTGACCAGCATCTTGAGGGTGTTCTGCCCGTCGTTGCAGTAACGCTCGCCGATCTCCAGGATGAAGCACTGGTCGTTGAAAGTTATGCCCATGGACTCGAAAAAGAGGCCCAAGGTCGCTCCAGTGGCGTGGGTGTGGATCATGTCGCCGTTGCCGGCCTCCATGTGGATGTAGTCGCTGCGCAACTGGTACTTGGGCTGGGAGAAGTCCACGGGTTTGCCCAGGAGGTATACCTTGAGGTCCTGGTGGGTGTGAACAGACCCAGGTGCACCCAGCCCGCCCCCGCCCCACAGCCCGAAGATGCGGGCCAGCGCTCCACCGAGAGCCAATACCAGCACCACCAGTAGAAGCACCAGCCCAGCATTGACCAGGAGGTTGGACACTCGGTGCCTGCCGGAGGCCTTTCTCCGCTTCTTTCCCGTGGGACGCGCCATCGTGTTATTCACCATACACCGCCTGCGTTGGGGTAGTCAACCACCTGTTGGAACGGCTTTCAGGGGGGCGTAGAATAGGTGGCTATGAGGCCGCGTTCGAAGTTCTGGCTGGAGGTGGGCGGAGAGCTGGTGCTCAGTGATTGGCGGGCCGAGCTTCTGGAGGCGGTGGCCGAGGCTGGCTCGGTGGCGTCGGCGGCTGCCCGGCTTCACGTCTCGTACCGGGTGGCATGGGGGAAAATCAAGCAGATGGAAAAGCGGCTGGGCGTGCGGCTGGTGGTCAGCCAGCGGGGTGGCCGGGGTGGTGGCCTTACCGAGCTCACGCCCGAAGCCAGGGACCTGGTTGGCAGCTACCGCAAGTTCAAGGCCGGCCTGCCGGAGCAGGTGGATGAGCGCTTCCGGGAGGCATTTGGCCCGCAGGAGTCGCGTTAGAAAGCAGGGGCGCCCCGAACCATCGGGGCGCCCCTTATCACATGCCGGCGGAGGGCGCGATGAATCGCGCCCCTACGGTTTTCGGGCGCTTCTCAGCAGGCGGAACCCGAAGAGGAGAATGCCCAGGCCCACCAGGACTATCACCAGCCAGGCCGAGGCGCCGGGCACTGTGCCACCGGCCACCGGCGGCGCCGCCGTGGGTGTGGGCTGGGCCTGGGTCACCGGCGCGGGGACCACTACAGCGAACAGGGACAAGTGCCGGAGCTGTGCCCTGATCATCTTGTTGGGCAGGTCTGCCTGAGTGGCCAGCTTTACCCAGGCTCCTGTGCCTTCGTCGTAGCGACGCAGCTCCACGTTGTTGGGGTCCCCACCTATGGCTGCCAGGTCATCCGCGGTAAGAGGCACCTCGATGGTGATGGGCAGCCGGATCTCCGGAAGCGCCACCTTGGCCCCCTTGTCATCGAAGAGATCGATCTCCATGGCCTTCCGCACCTTACCCTTGGTGATAGGTTTAGGCAGGTCCTTCTCCTCGACCTTGCGAGCCTTCATCTGGGCGGTGGCGGACAGCGCCTGCGGTGGCACGGTGATGGTGGTCTTGTCGTCCAGCTCCATCGTAACCTCTTTGGTCGGCTGAACGATAGTGGCGGTCTCGCCCTCCCTCTTGGGCACCAGGACCACCTTGTCGTCAGGGATGACGATGGATGGGGGCATGGGTGTAGCCGCTGCCTGTGGCTGTGGCTGCTGTTGGCCACCGGTCTGGGGGGTGGGTATGGGCACGGACACTGTTGGGTTCTGGGCCGAAGCGCCCACGATGTTGGTGGCCACCACCCTGTAAGAGAAAGTAGCGCCGGCGGTGGCATTGGTGTCGTCGAAGGAGGTGGCGCCTGCGGGCCTAGTGCCGATCACGGTGAAGGCGGCGCCGGTGGAGCGCTCGATGCGGAAGCCGGTCTCATTGCTGGACATGTCCTGCCAGGTGAGGTGGACGGTGGTGGGGCCGGTGACCGCGGCCCGTAGGTCTGCCGGGGCCTGGGGCACCACCAGTGCCGCTTGCGCTACGTTGGATGTCGGGGAATTGCCTATCACGTTCACCCCGATGACGCGGTAGAAGAACGTGCTACCGGCGGTAACCGAAACGTCGCTGAAGGTTGTTACGTTGGCTGCGGTGGTGCCCAGGGTTGTGAAGGTGGTGCCGTTGGTGGAGCGCTCGATGCGGAAACCTGAAGCGCTGTTGGAGATGTCCGCCCAGGTCAGGTCTACCCCGCTCGCGCTGACGGCCATTGCCGTGAGATTGCTGGGCGCTACTGGCGCCGCGGTCGGGTCGGGTGTCACAACCAGTCGGGCATTCGAGGGCAGGGAATCTCCCGCAGCGCTTACGGCGTTGACCCGGTAGAAGTAGGTGGTGCTGGGCGCAGCCGTTACATCGCTGAACGAGGTCGCTCCAGCATTCACCGAGAAGGTCCCTGACGTGGAAAAGGAGGCGGTGAGGGAGCGCTGGATGCGGAAGCCGGTCTCGTCGTTCGAGTTGTCCCCCCACGTCAGGTCCACCTGGTTAGGACCGATGGCTGTAGCGGAAAGATTGCTTGGCGCCGCCGGCGCCCCGTTCACGGCCGACGTAGTCACCTCCATCACGTTGGATGGCAGTGAACTACCAGCGGCATTAAGGGCGACGACACGATAGGACAGGGTGGTGGCGACCGGGGCGCTGGTATCGCTGAACGTGGTGACGTTGGCCCCGACTGTGAATTTCGTTGCCGAGGCAAAGGTGTTATCCAGGGACCGTTCAATGCGGAAGCCGGTCTCGTCAGCTGAATTGTCCCGCCACTCCAAGTCCACCCTGGTCTCGCTGAGGACGGTCAGTGACAGATTGCTGGGTGCGACCGGCGACCCGGCCACGGCCAGGGTGGTAGCCTCCCTTACGTTGGAAGCCTGAAGGTCACCCGCGGCGTTAAACGGCGTCACCCGGTAGAAGAAAGTGGTAGCCGGCGTCACCCCAGTGTCGCTGAAGGTGATTTCAGCCACCGTGCCCGGCGTATCAGCGGACGCCACATTATTGATTGTCTGGAAGTTGGCGCCATCGAGGGACCGCTCGACGCGGAAGCCGGTCTCGTCAATAGTATTGTCGGTCCACCTCAGGTCCACCTGGGTTGGCCCAACAACGGGGTTGCTCAGGAAAGACCCGGTTAGCCGCACTCTCACCTGTCTCACATTGGAGGGCAGAGAAACACCCACATCATTGAAAGCGACCGCGCGATAGAAGTAGGTAGTGCCGAGCACCACAGTAGTATCACTGGATGTGGTGACGTTGGCCGCTACCGTGGACTCGGTGACGGTGGCAAAAGTGTTGTCAAGGGAGCGCTGGATACGGAAGCCAGTCTCGTTGTTCGAGTTGTCCCGCCACTGTAGGTCAACCCGCAAGTTTGCTGGGTCGGGACCGATAGCGGTGGCAGACAGATTGGTCGGCGCGGCGGGCGGAGACGGTCCCGGGGCCGCCGGGTTGGTGGTAGCAACCCTGATGACGTTAGATGGTCCGGAGCTGCCATTGGCATTGGAAGCCAGCACACGGTAGAAATTGACGGCTGCGGTGAAAGTCTCGTCGCGGAAAGTTGTCCTGTTTGCCCCCACCGCGGACTCGAACAGGCCCTGGGTGAAGGCGTCGTCGGTGGCGCGCTGGATGCGGAACACGGTCTCGTTGACAGAGTTGTCAACCCAGGTCATTTCTATGCGCGTAGGCTCGACTCTGGCCGCTGTCAGGTTGCTCGGCCTCGCCGGCGGGGTGGTCACGGAAGCGGTATTGGAAGCCGGCGAATCGCCGATGCTGTTCACCGCGAACACGCGGTAGAAATATTGGGTGCTGGGCTGCACGGTCGTATCGCTGAAGGCGCCGATGTTCGCGGCCACGGTGCCAACCACCGTTGGTGCGGTGAAGGTAGCGCTGGTAGCCCGCTCGATACGGAAACCGGTCTCGACAGTGTCATCGTGGACCCAGGTCAGGTTTACCTGCAGGTCGCTGGCGGCGACCGCCGTGAGGCTGGATGGTGCGGTGGGAGGCCTTAGCACCACAGTTACCACATTGGACGATGTCGAGTCGCCTCCTGGCGGGTCATTGAAGGCGAAAACACGGTAGTAGTATGTGCCAACGACGGGGTCTACGGTCGAATCGCTGAAAGCGGTGATACCGGGATTCACTGTGTTTAACGCAGCAAAGGTGACACCATCGGCAGAACGCTCGATGCGGCACCCGGTCTCATTGTTGGCATTATCGGTCCAGGATAGAGCCACCTCAGCAGGACCTACCATGTCCGCGGTCAAACTGGATGGCGCCGAAGGGATGAGCAGGTTGAGCGGCCCGAGTACGTTCGATGATGCTGAGGTGCCGACCCCGTTGAAGGCTTGGACTCGGTAGGAGACGGTGTTGATGAGCTTGGGGGTGTTGTCACTGAAGCTGGTGACGTTGGCGCCTACTTCATTGATCTCGGCAAGAGTGGTGCCGTCATAGGAGCGTTCGATGCGGAAACCGGTCTCATTATCGGATAGGTCGCTCCAGGTCAGGTCAACCCGGCTTGGCGGGACTACCGTCCCCAGCAGGCTTGCTGGCGGGTCAGGAGCCGCTACTCGCGCCTGCGCTTGGTTAGAGGGGGCCGAGTCACCGATGGGGTTGAAAGCGAAGACCCGATAGGCGTAGGTGTTGTTGAGCTGGACTGTCCCATCGAAGAAACTGGTTACACCGGCTGCCACGCTTCCGATTCCGACCCCGGTAAATGGGCCGGGTGTGCCGTCAGCGACCGTAGCGCGCTCGATGCGGGAGGCAGACTCGTTATCAGCATTGTCCGTCCAGTCCAGGGTAACCGAGTTTGGAGCGGTCACCGTCGCCCTCAAACTAGGGGGCGCGTCAGGAACACTTATGTGGAGAGTGACGGCGTTAGACGTCGCGGAATTACCCGCTCCGTTGGTTGCAACTACCCGGTATGAATAGGTGTTGCCCAGTACCACAGTGGTGTCACTGTAGCTCGTAATGTTCGCTGGGAGAAGGACCTCGGACCGAGTGGCGAAGTTATCGGTAGACCGCTCCAGGCGGAATGCCAGTTCGTTGTTGGAAGCATCGGTCCAGGTCAGGTCCACCCGAGTAGCGCTGATTATGGAACCGGCGAGGTTAGCCGGGGCTGTGGGCGGTGCGGCCGGCCCAGGCAACAGGGTCGTCGGGAATACCACGGTAGAAGTCGTACCAACAGCGTCAGTAGCCCGGAGATAAATCCAGGCGCCCTGCGGCGTCGTCACGGCTGGCAGGTCATTCACGATGCCCTGCCACCGGTCCGGAGTGGCGAGTTGTGGCATCACTGACCACCGTTCGTTAACAAATAGCGGCGCGCCGCCTGAGACGCCGAATTCAACAGTGATGACGGGATTGTCGGGCGGCAGCCCGAGGCCGGCGTCAGTCGCCGATGCGGTAATGTCAAAGATGACGGGAGCTCCTCCCGCGAGCGGTGTAACGGTCCACGTGGTGGCGGTGGTGGCGGTAACGGTGCCGTTGAAGAGGTAGCCTATCTCCATGGCAACAGGACCCGGCGTCTGGCCGGCCGTACCGTCGCCCCGGATTACCTCGGCCACGATGGGACCCGGCGCTAGGGAACGATTGGCGACAATCTTAAGGCCGTCTCCCACGGCCGGAGCGTCATCGACTCCGCCGCGGAGAGGGGAATCCCGTACCACGGTACCAGCGCCTTCATAAACGAATATGGGCGGGTTGCCAATCTGCCATTCCTCGGTCGTTCGGTGCGGCCGGGCGTAGCCTCACTGCCTCGACCATGATGGGACCGGGGGCCAGGCTGCGTTCACCGATTATCACCACTGTATTACCAACGACAGCGCCTCTGGTATTGGTGCCGGCCGGAACGTTGACATTCACAGCCGGACTGCCGACTGACCACACGGCGTTGACCGCGCCTGTCATGTCTCCGCTATTAATATTGCCGAAGATGACGAAGAGGATGCGGGCGTTAGGCATGACGGCCTGGACGTCGGCGACGCCGCCGACCGCGGTATTGTCATTGGCCGCTCCGGCAAAAGGAACAATCGGCGCTACCTGGGCGAATATCTCCAGTCCATCAAAAGGCGCAATGCCGACGTTGTTCACGACCTGCCACTCCACGCTCTGGATAGTGCTACCCGGTGAAGTGATGTCGGCCCATACCACGTTGGGGGCATTGCTGTGAAGCTGCCGGTCCGGCTCGGAGGGCGTGACCAGATTGACCACCGGTACACCAGTTACCTGGGCAACCGGCGCTGCCAGGGCGGCTGACGGCAACAGAGAAATGGCCAATAAGGCTGCCATGAACCCCAGGAAAACTCTTCTGAGAGCCCCACTCGGTCTCATGTCTTGTACCTCCTCACTTACCGCCACCTGCACCGTGGCACCGAATAGCCGACATTTGTGAGAGAACGGAGGTTGAGTGTGACGTCCGCCGCACATCCCCTACCGATAGCGAGAATGATTCCAGACCCTGGCTAGCAATTCATAGCAGGAAATGTAAGAAAATAGTAAGGTTTGCCTGTCCCGCAAAAACCCCTCCTGGGAGTGCTGCCAGCTTTGGCTGACAGCCACCGCCTGAATCTCGCCGATGGGACAAGGGGGGTTCACGAAGGAGCCAGGTTTGGGCGTTGTGTCTGTTCTAGCTCCTACCCTTTGCCGTAGGAGTGAACGGCCATTCGCTGTACGCTGCCGGGTTGACTTGTCTGGGGCGATATGATATTTTCTGCCTATCGTGTCTTTTGCTTCTGGCAAGGTCTCGAAGACCGATATGTCCGGTTTGTCATATCCGTCCTATAGGTCAGTTGCGTGGCCCTAGCGCCAGCTTTGCCTGTCAGCCGGCGTTTTGCCTGGGGTTGGGGTGAGGTCTCCGGGGCACTGGGAGACCTGGGTACCTTCCTGCCCCACATCCTGGGCGTGATCGCTGTGGTGGGCATGAGCCCGGTAGGCGTCCTGTCCACGTTTGGCGCGCTTTATATGGCGTCAGGCCTGGTTTACGGAATACCTATACCAGTCCAGCCCATGAAGGCGGCTTCGGCGGTGGTCCTGGTCCAGCGCCTGAGCCCAGCGGAGATTGCCGCCGCTGGGCTGGTGTTGGGGTTGGCATTCACTTTGCTGGCAGTTTCAGGCCTGGCCAGCCGGCTGGCCCGGCTGACGCCGTCCCTGGTGGTGTCAGGCATACAGCTTGGGGTTGGGGTGTCCCTGGCGCTGCTGGGGGCCAGGTTCATGGGCGAGCAGGTCTGGCTCACCCTTCTGGTGCTGGCGGCGATGGCCATCATGTTCCTCCGCACCAGGCTCCCAACGGCGCTGGTGGCGGTAGTCCTGGGGAGCCTGCTGGCCTACGTCGCTGCACCGGACCGGCACTTCCCGGAGCTTACCCTGGGCCTGCACTGGCCAGATGTGGTGCTACCCACCTGGCGCGACGTGGTGCGGGCCACCGAGCTGGCCGTGTTGCCCCAGATACCGTTGACGTTGACTAACGCCCTCATTGTGACCTCGGCCCTGTCTCGCCAGCTTTTCCCCGAGCGGGGGGACCCGGCCCCCGTGTCGAAGCTCAGCCTGACCACGGGTCTGGGCAATCTGATGGCCGCCCCCCTGGGCGGCTACATGATGTGCCACGGGTCCGGGGGACTGGCCGGCCACTACCGCTTTGGCGCCCGGACTGCCACGGCCCCTGTGCTCATTGGGGTCTCCTTTCTGGCCCTGGGCCTGCTGCTGGGAGAAAGCGCGACTCCGCTGCTCCGACTGGTGCCTGCCGGGGTGGTGGGAGCGCTGCTCTTCTTCAGTGGGCTGGAGCTGGCGTCTGCCTCGGGGCTGGGGCGCCTGGGGTGGCGACCAGCGGCCTTCGTGCTGGCCCTGGGGGTTGTGGGTATCGCGTACAACCCGGCTGTGGCCTTTGCCGTCGGCCTGGTGCTGTGGTACGGCTATCGTTCATTAAGGCGGGTAACCAAGAATGCTTAGGAACGTCCTGCTGGCCCTGGCAGTCCTGGCGCTGCTGTCGTGCAGCCGGCAAGCTGCCCCGACTTCCACTCAGTTGTCGCCCGCGGCTACGCCACCAGCCAACCCAGAGTTGGTACTGGCCACCACCACCAGCACCCAGGACTCGGGCCTGCTGGACGTGCTTATCCCCATGTTCGAGAAACAGACCGGATACCGTGTCAAGCCTATTGCGGTAGGCTCTGGCCAGGCCATGGCTATGGGGGAGCGCGGCGAAGCGGACGTGCTTCTGGCGCACGCCCCTGACTCCGAGGTCAAGTTCATGGCTGGCGGGCATGGCGTTGACCGCAAGCTGGTGATGCACAACGACTTCGTGCTGGTGGGACCTGGCGGGGACCCGGCGGGGATTGCAGGCCTGACGGTGGCCAAAGAGGCGTTCACCAAGATCGCCGGAAGCAAGAGCCTCTTCGTCAGTCGAGGGGACAACTCCGGCACTGACCAGTGGGAAAAGAAATTGTGGCGCGAGGCGGGCATCACCGCCAAGGGGCAGCCCTGGTATCTGGAGACGGGACAGGGCATGGGCCTCACACTGAACGTGGCTAGCGAGAAGGCCGCATACACCATGACCGACCGGGGGACCTACCTGGCGATGAGGCAACACCTGCATTTGGATATACTGACAGAGGGCGACAAGTCGTTGCTCAACGTGTACCATATCATCGTGGTCAACCCCAACAAGTCAGACCGAATCAACCACGCTGGAGCGCAAGCGTTGTCCGCATTCATGGTCTCTCCGGGCGCACAACAGGTCATTGGGGAGTTCGGCATAGCGAAGTTTGGCCAGCCGCTGTTCTTCCCCGACGCCGGCAAGCCGGAGTGATCCGCCACACCCGCATTGCGATAGAGCACCACGAAGCATGAAAACTCGACGGGGCCAAGTTCCTTCCCCCTTGACGGGGGAAGGCCAGGATGGGGGTGAAGCGCACTGTCACCCCCCACCTCAATCCTCCCCCGCAAGGGGGGGAGGAGGTTCGTTGTCGTGTTCTCCGTGAGAATAGACACAGCGGAGGTCGGCGGGCTTTGGACCTAGTCTGGGACGGGATAGCGCAGGCCTTCTGGCTGCTGGTGCGGGGAGACCGCGAGACCTACCAGGTCATTCTGCGGTCCACGCAGGTGTCTGGAATGGCCACAGTGCTCAGTGTGCTGGTGGGCGTGCCCCTGGGTACCTTGCTGGGGCTGAGCCGTTTCCCTGGCCGGAATGTCCTGATTGCGCTGGTGAACATGGGGATGGGTCTGCCGCCGGTGGTGGTGGGCCTCCTGGTGGTCATCACTCTCTGGCGCAGCGGGCCGCTTGGGGGACTGCACATGCTGTACACGCCCCAGGCCATGATCGCCGCCCAGTTCGTGTTGGCGTTTCCCCTGGTAACTGCCTTTACGCTGGCCTCGGTCCAGCAACTGAACCCCAAGCTCAGGACGCAGATCCTGGCCCTGGGGGCTTCTCGCTGGCAAATGCTCCTCCTCCTCCTCCGCGAGGCGAGGCTGCCCCTGCTGGCTGCGGTGATGGCCGGCTTTGGCGCCGTGATCTCCGAGGTCGGCGCTTCTCTCATGGTGGGTGGAAATATCAGGGGGCTGACCAACGTGCTCACCACGGACATCGTCTCGGCGACGGGCCGCGGGGACTTCGCGCGGGCCATCGCCCTGGGCATCATCCTGCTGGCGCTGGTCTACGCGGCCAGCCTGGCTATCACCACCATACAACAGCGTACCCGGCCGTCATGAGCCAGCCCATAATCGAGGGCCACGACCTTCAGGTCGTGTTCGGCGGACGCAAGGTGCTGGACGTTCCCTACCTAGCAGTGGAACAGGGCGAAGTACTGGTCATCGTGGGGCCCAACGGTTCCGGGAAGAGCACCTTGCTCCAGGTGCTGGCGCTGCTGCTGCCCGCCGCCGGGCGGCTGACCTTCGCCGGGGAGGCGGTCAATACTCGTCCCGACAAGTCGGGACTACACTTCCGGCGGCGTATGGCCGTGGTTTTCCAGGAGCCGCTGCTGCTGGATACCTCCGTCCGGGAGAACGTGGCCACGGGGCTGAAGCTGCGCGGGACCAGAGGACACGATCTGGAGAGGCGAATCTCTTTGTGGCTGGAGCGTTTCGGCATCGCCCACCTGGCCGCCCGTTCGCCGCGCACGCTTTCGGGCGGGGAGGCGCAGCGCGTCAGCCTGGCGCGCGCTTTCGTTGTCGAGCCTGAGGTGCTGCTGCTGGATGAGCCTTTCGCTTCGCTGGACTTACCCACCAGGTACGCGCTCATGGGCGACCTGAAAAGCGTGCTGGCCAGGACCAGTACTACCGTGGTGTTGGTCACCCATGACCGGGACGAGGCACTGGCACTGGCCGACCGGGTGGGCGTGATGCTGAGTGGACGGCTGGCGCAGATTGACCGGACCGAGGCGGTCTTCCGCTCCCCGGCCAGCGAGGAGGTGGCCGCCTTCATCGGTGTGGAGAACGTGTTACGTGGGAAAGTGGCCAGCCAACAAGGGGGGTTGGCTTGGGTGGTCGTGGAGGGGCGTATCCTGGAGGCGGTATCTGAGCTGGCGCCCGACACGCCCGTGCTGGCCTGCGTGCGACCCGAGGACATAACCCTGTCCCTGCGGCGGGCCGGGGAGACCACCAGCGCCCGCAACCGGCTGGCGGGCCACGTGGCCCGCATAGACGACCGGGGCTCCCAGTGGCGGGTCGTAGTGGACTGCGGGTTTCCCCTGGTAGTGCTCATCACCAGGCAATCCGGCCATGAGATGGGCCTGGCCCCTGGTTCCGAGGTAGCGGTGGCCTTCAAGGCCACGGCGGCGCACCTCATCCCCCGGGCGTAGACCCACGCGGCAACCCCTATCGGGGCAGACGGCGTAGGGGCGCGATTTATCGCGCCCCGGGGTGGTGGGCGGGTGCGCGATGGCTGGCCAGGCGGGATAGCCTGCGCGGGGGCGCAATGAATTGCGCCCCTACGGGGTGGAGGGCTGCCGGGCTATCGCCGGCTGGGCGACGGTCTCCCGGGGCAGCAATGCCAGCACCGAGCTCAGCATGACTATCGCCGCCGCGGCGAAGAAGGCGGGCTCAAGGGAGCCGGTCACGTCCCACAGCCAGCCGCTGGCTACCGGTGCGAAGAACGACGAGGACATGCCTATGGCGTTGAACACGCCCACGGCGGTGGCCGGAGCCAGCCGGGAAGCGGTCACGAAGTCAAGGCACCAGGCCACCGACACCGGGCCCATGGCCAGCGGGCCGATTGCCCCGTAGATGACGAGAAGGGCCACCAGCGCCATGGGCGACTGAAAAGTAGCTATGCCGGAGATGGCCAGCGCCTCGACAAAGAGCAGCCCCACCATCAAACGTTTGCGGCCCCATTTGTCCGACAGGCGGCCCCACACCGTGGCCATGGGCAGCGAGGCAAAGGCAATAATGGACGTCATGCCGGCAGCCCAGGAGAGGCTAAAACCGCGCTCGGCGGCCAGGAAGCCCGCCCCCCAGGTGATGGTCACGGCAAAGCCACACAGGTAGCAGAAATAGGACGCAGTGAGCAGCATCAGGTCCCGGTGGGCGAAGATGGGCTTGAGGCTCCCCAGTTAGAAGCGGCTCGCGCCGGTGGGCACCTCCTTTAACACCAGTTGACAAGAGAGCGCGGTCAGGAATGTGGGCACGGTGAGCAGGGCCATGGCTGCCCACCACTGGCCTGTCAGGCCAAAGGCTATCCCGGCGACTACAAAGCCCAGGCCGGTGCCCAGGGAGGTGCCGGTGAACACTACCCCCATGCTCAGGCCTCGCTTTGGTCCCGGGGCCTCCCTCAACAGCATGGCGTAGGCCGAAGGGAAATATGCTCCAGCTCCCAGTCCGTGCAGCGCCAGCGACACCAGGATCGCAGGGTAGCTTCGGGCCACCAGGCCAGCCGCCAGCAGGGCGGTGGCGGTGAGAAAATAGGAGAGCACTACCAGGCGCTTGAGCCCGAATCGGTCACCCAGCGCCCCGGCGGGTACCATCAGACCCACGTAGAACAGGGCGTAGGCGCTGGCGATGGATCCGGCCTGGGCGCCAGACAGGCCCATGGCGACAGCCATGGCCGGCAGCATGGGCAAGAAGGCGGAGCGGTCCACCTGGATGATGCCTCGACCCACCGCGGTGGAGGCCACCACCGTCTTCCAGTAGGCCCAATGGACTGGCGTGGCCTTCAACCCATTTATGGCCTGACTCTCAGGCCCGAGCGTGCCCACAGCGTCCGCAAGCTAGGAGCGCGATTGCTGTTCCTTGAGGTTGAGGTGCATGTACATCGGCTTGGGGTTAATGACCAGCGCCCGGGCGGGCTTCGCCGGGTCGGAGCTAAAGTGGGCGTGGACGCAGCCCGAGTGCACGATGACCACGTCCCCGGCCTCCCAGGGGTACTTCACCTGGTCGTGGACCTCGTAGCCCTTGCCCTCCAGGATGTAGAACACGGCCTCGTTCTGATGGCCGTGGCCACGTAGCTGTAGGTCCCCCTTCAGAGGCTCGATCTCCATCGTCCAGGCCAGGAAGCTCTTCAAGGGCACGCCCTCGTCGGGCCAGGCGGGCCAGTCCACCCGGTGGGTGATGGCCTGGACCTTGCCGCCGTGGGCGCGGTAGAAGTCCTTAGCCTTGATGACGCGGGGCAATGCCCTGGTCTTACGGAGCTCCTCGCGCATCCGGAACCAGGGCTGCTGCTCCCGGGGCAGCTCCTTCTCGGCCTCTTTCTCTCTAATGAATTCCATGTCTCTCCTTCCTGATTCTCAACGTCCCCGTAGGGGCGACCGGCCGGTCGCCCCTACGTTTGGCCAACCCCATTACGCCAGTAGGGGCGCAAGGCCTTGCGCCCCTACTGGAGGGGGTAAAGTTGGTGCCCGGGGTGGCGGGCCTGGTAGCGGCCGTAGGGCGGCTCGATGACCTGGGCACGGGGGGCCTCCTCGGGCCACTCGGCGATGACCTTGCCGCGCAGGATTGTCATCACCGGCCAGCCCCTTAGCTCGCTCCCCTCCCAGATGGACCAGCCCGAGGAGCTGTAGATCATCCCCCGGTTGACGGTCATCACCCGCCTGGGGTCTATGATGGCGAAATCGGCGTCGGCGCCGACAGCGATGACGCCCTTCTTGGGATATAGCCCGAAGATGCGCGCCGGGTTCTCGCAGCACACCTGGGCCATGCGCTCCGGCGAAATATGGCCCTTGAGCACACCTTCGGTCATCATCACGGGCGCCAGGGCCTCCACCCGGGACGGGAAGGCGCTGAGCGTCTCCCAGACGTTGCCCTTGTCCATCTTCTCCCGGGGCAGGCCAATGTCCACGTGGTCGGTGCCCACGCAGTCAATGATGCCGTCGCGCAGGGGCTGCCACAGCCACTCCCTGACCGCCTCATCCCGCAGAGGAACGTTTATCTTCCACACATCGTGGTTGAGGCCCAGGTAGTGGTGGCCGGTCTGGCTATAGACCTTGGCGCCCTCGGCCCGCGCCTTGATGATCTCCTGGACGGTCTCGGGCGTGGTGGTGTGGTTGATGTGGATGGGGCAGCCGGTGATGCATGCGTAGTAGCAGTAGTTGCGGACATGGCCGGCCTCGACGAAGTGAGGCGAGCGCTCGTCCCAGGCCGCCATGTCGGTGCGCCCCGCCTTCTTCAGGCGCTCCTCGAGGATGCGCACGATCTCCCAGTTCTCAGGGTGCACGGCCACCACGCCCGGCGGGCCGATCTCGGCCGTCTTCTCCAGCCCCAGGTAGACCGTGCCATCGTCGAAGCCCAGGAAGCCGCCGCGCTGCCGCCCGAGCCACTCGCTCTGGGTGCGTGGCCCTTGCATCAGTTGCAGGTAGAACTTGAAGGAGGTGACCCCATACTCCCTGGCCACGTTGGGGATATCCAGCGCCTGCTCGTCGGTGGTGATGAAGGGTGTAATGTAGAAGTCCACCACCGAATGCTGCTCGCCCTGCTCGATGAAGTCGGGCATGGCCTGAGAAGGGGGGACGATGTCCTCGGGCTTGGGGAACTCGATGTAGGTCTTCCTGATTTTGGGGGTAGCCTGATGGATGCCCCAGGTAGTGACCCCGCCGGCGGCGGCGGCCCGGGACTCGCTCAGGAAGCTGTCCTTGATCGGGCGGTGAGTGCCCAAGTGGCACTCGGGGTCCACCAGACCTGGGAAGACCAGCTTGTCATTGGCGTCTATGACCCGGCTGGCTGGTGGCTGGCCCAGGCCATCGCCGATGGCCACGATGCGCCCGCCCTTGACGGCCACCCACGCCCGGCGGGCACCTTGCGGAGTGACCACCCGGTCGCCTTTGACAACAAGGTCAACGGATTCGCTGGACACAGCCACCTCCTGGGAGCGAGATACGCAGAATCTAGCACCGTGGGGCATGGCTGTCAACCGAGGCCGCGCGACCCAAAGCCACACTTTGTCCTGTAGTCGACTCGCCGCTTGTTGCCTGTCGAACGTGGGGCGAGTCAGTGGGTACTGACGGCGACAATCTCGTCAGCAGTAGCTACCTCGAACGTAAGTCTATCCTTGATCGGGTCATATATCATACGCCAACGGTTCAACACGTCTCGGCCAAGCAGCGAGGGCACATGCATGATTTCCGCAGAGGGAGACGCAATTTCCAGCCCAATCCGGTACACGTACGTGGTGCGTCTGGCCTCTCGGAACACGAGAAGGGCCTGTTCTAGATAGTTAACGCTTATGCCGCCAACTCCGACGGTCTCGACCCTTCCGGTTAGCTTGGCATAGTCGAGATGCATGCGAACGCCGTCAAGAGGCATCAATAGAGTCCGGTCGGAACCGGTGTCAACGCAGAAGGTAACATCTCTTGTGATACTGAACCGAGGAAGGATTAGGCGACCCTCGATGTAAGGTCGCCTACTGGCGCCTCCGAACCATCCGCGCAGCACGGGCTAGAGTATCATGGCGCGGGGGCTCTGCTCCATGAAATGGATGATTACCCTGTCCCGGGGCAGCTTCTTCCTGTCAACCTCGTCCAGAAGGGATTGCAGCGTCTTGCCGGTAGCTCTCACCCTTCCCCTGTAGAATGCGACCCACTGATTTGGGTAAAGCTGAGTCAGTTCGGCCTCTTTGGTAGAGAACAATCTTGCGGCCTTGCTGAAGCTCTCAAGCTCTCGGACTATTACGGCAGGGTCGCCAATGTCCTCAAGAATGCTCTTCGTACTTCCCTTGGCAGTCATCGTGCTTACTCTCCACTGGGCTGATTGCTAGCGCCCAGCGCATAGGCAACAGGTCCCAAGCCCGTGCATTTCCTATTGGGCTGTCAGGAGACAGTATACTACCTAAGTCGCCTTGACGCACCTTGCCCCCTTTGCTAGTATTGTGGCAGCCGCCGCTATAGCGGCGTTCTTGTTGCCGAGGAGGAAGGTGTCTTTCGCTAAGTCTCTCCGCTGCCGCGAGTGCGGCCGGGAATACCCGCTTAACCCTATCTACGTCTGCGAGTTCTGCTTCGGTCCCCTGGAGGTCTCCTACGACTACCAGGCCATGGCTGGCGCCGTCACCCGGGAGAGCATCACTCGCGGACCGCTGACCATGTGGCGCTACCGGGACCTCCTGCCTGTGGAAAGCGACGAGGTGGTGGACATAAATACGGGCTTCACCCCGCTGGTCCACGCCAAGAACCTGGGGCACAAGCTCGGCCTCGACGAGCTTTATCTGAAGAACGACTGCGTGAACCCCACCTACTCCTTCAAGGACCGGGTGGTGTCGGTGGCGGCCACCAAGGCCTTGGAGTTCAAGTTCGACGTCCTGGCCTGCGCCTCCACGGGCAATCTGGCCTGCGCCGTGGCTGCCCACGGGGCCAAGGCGGGGCTGAAGGCATACGTGTTTGTCCCGGCGGACCTGGAGCAGGGCAAGCTGGTAGGGGCTGCGATCTATGGGCCAACTCTGGTGGCGGTGCACGGCAGCTACGACCAGGTGAACCGCCTGTGTACCGAGCTCGCCGACCGTTACCGGTGGGCTTTCGTAAACATCAATGTCCGCCCTTACTATGCCGAGGGGAGCAAGACCCTGGGCTACGAGGTGGCTGAGCAGCTCGGCTGGAGGGCGCCAGACCAGGTCGTTGTACCCGTGGCCTCCGGCTCCATGTTCACCAAGATCTGGAAGGCCTTCAACGAGTTCTCCAACCTGGGCATTATCGGCCCAGTGGGCACGCACATGCACGTGGCCCAGGCGGCTGGCTCTTCACCAATTGCCTCAGCCTACGAGGCGCGGCGCATGGACATCCGCCCCGTCAAGCCCAATACCATCGCCAAGTCCCTGGCCATCGGCAACCCAGCGGACGGCTACTTCGCCCTCAAGGCCATCAAGGAGTCGGAGGGCTCCGCCGTCTCCGTATCGGATGACGAGATCGTGGAGAGTATGAAGCTGTTGGCCTCAACCGAAGGCATCTTCGCTGAGACCGCCGGCGGTGTGGCCATCGCGTCCCTTCAGCACCTGGTGGCTGCGGGGCGGATCAAACGTGGCGACCTCACCGTGGTTTACATAACAGGCAACGGGCTGAAGACCCAGGAGGCGGTGGCCCATGTTGTCCAGCCCGTTACCATACAGCCCCACATTGCGGATTTCGAGGCAGCCATGGAGCTGCTGTCGAGCCGGGAGTGACGGACAGCGTCAGCGCAAGGAGGCCACCATGGCTAAACGCAGGGTCAAGTTCACCTTCCCGCAGCAGCTTATTACCGAGCCCGTCATCTACCAGCTCGGCAAGAAGTTCAGTGTGGTGACCAACATTCGCCGCGCCGACGTGCGCAAGGACCGGGGCTGGGTGGTGCTGGAGTTGGAGGGTGACGAGGCGGAAATCGAAAAGGGCATCGCCTGGGTGAGCAGCCAGGGCGTGCGCGTTGACCCTGTGGCCGGGGATGTGGTGGAAGGATGATTCTTTGAATCTCAAGCCCATTCCCCCATACCCCACCTCAATCCTCCCCCGCCAGGGGGGAGGGGGATGCCAACTGAGGGAGTTAGACCATGAGCGTTAGAGTGAGGATTCCCGAGCCATTGCGCCGGGCGACCCAGGGAGAGGGGACTGTGGAGGTGCAAGCCGGCACCATTGCCGAGTGCATTGACAGGCTTGAAGCAAAGTATCCGGGGATGCGGGAGCGTCTGGTGGGCGACTCCGGGGAACTGCGTCACTTTGTCAACGTCTACGTCAACGGAGAGGACGTCCGGTTTCTCCAGGGGCTGACAACGCCCCTCAACGTCGGTGACGAGGTCAGCATCGTGCCCGCGGTAGCCGGTGGCTAGTTGCGGCTAGCCCCTGCTGGCCACCGTCGTTGCGAGGAGCGCAGCGACGAAGCAATCTTCGGCGCCGCACAGGGCAGGAGGTTGCTTCGCTGCGCTCGCAATGACGGTCAGCAGGTGAGCTAATGGATGTCATGTTGGTGCACAGGGCAGTGGGACTGCTGCGTGCCCTTGCTCACAATAACAGGTGGTGTTTCCCAATCCACGGTTTATGGCTGGCCGGATTGCCTTGCCTCGTACGTGCCCCAGGGCTATACTGGGCTGGGGAACGGTGCCCCTGTAGCTCAGAGGATAGAGCAGCGGTTTCCTAAACCGTTGGTCGGGCGTTCGAGTCGCCCCAGGGGTACCATAGCTGTGCCTGGGCCTACGGGTTTCGGGCAATCTGTGCATATGCTATAATTCAAGCCCCGAGATATGATCATGAGAGGGACACTTCGAGCAGAAATATGAACGGGCGCTGGCGCAGGAACAGCTTCATATACATGTTGGTGCTGGTGGCGGCGGTAGCGTTGCTTTTCACGATGTTCTCCTCCCCGCGGAAGAACAACGAGGTGCCGCTGTCCACGATAGTCAGCAACGCCCAGCAGGGCAAGGTGAGCCGCATCGAGGTGCAGGGCGTCACCATCACCGCGCACATGAACGATGGAGACAAGGCGGTCTCCCGCAAGGAGGAAGGGGGGACTAGCGTCTTCCAATTGCTCCAGGACGCTGGCGTCAAGACGGGGCCTGGGGCCTTGGATGTGGTGGTCAAGGACTCCAGCCGCTTTGGCAACGTACTGGGCGTGCTCCTTCAGTTCCTACCCATCATCTTCATCGGCGCCCTCCTCCTGTTCATGATGAGGCAGGCCCAGGGCACCAACAGCCAGGCCATGAGCTTCGGCAAGAGCCGGGCCCGGCTGTTTACCGGCAACCGCCCCACAGTCACCCTGGGCGACGTTGCTGGGGCCGACGAGGCCAAGCAAGAGCTCCAGGAGGTGGTCGAGTTCTTGCGTTACCCGGACCGCTTCGTGTCCCTGGGGGCACGCATACCCAGAGGGGTGCTGTTGGTTGGCCCTCCAGGCACAGGCAAGACACTGCTTGCTCGGGCCGTGGCTGGTGAGGCGGGTGTCCCCTTCTTCTCTATCAGCGGCAGCGAGTTCGTCGAGATGTTCGTGGGTGTGGGCGCGTCGCGTGTCCGCGACCTGTTCGATCAGGCCAAGCGGAACGCGCCCTGCATCGTATTCGTGGACGAGATTGACGCGGTGGGTCGCCATCGTGGCGCTGGCCTGGGTGGTGGCCACGACGAGCGGGAGCAGACACTGAACCAGATACTGGTGGAGATGGACGGTTTCGACAGCAACACGAACGTCATCGTTATCTCCGCCACCAACCGGCCGGACATCCTGGACCCGGCGCTGCTGCGTCCCGGCCGCTTTGACCGCAGGGTGGTCCTCGATGTTCCCGACATCAAGGGTCGTAAGGAGATACTGGAGGTCCACGCCAAGGGCAAGCCCATTGATCCCACCGTGGACCTGGAGAAACTGGCCAAGCAGACCCCAGGCTTCAGCGGCGCCGACCTGGCCAACCTGGTCAATGAGGGGGCTATCCTGGCGGCGCGGCGGAACAAAAAGACAGTTACCCAGTCCGAGCTGGAAGAGGCGATTGACCGCGTACTGCTAGGGCCTGAGCGCAAGAGCCGGGTAATCTCCCCACGGGAAAAGGAGATCACTGCCTATCACGAGGCGGGCCATGCCCTGGTTGCCCGCATGCTGCCCCAGGCCGACCCGGTGCACAAGATATCCATTGTGGCCCGAGGTATGGCCGGCGGCTACACCAAGCAACTGCCCGTCGAGGACCGTCACCTGTATACACCTGGCCAACTGAACGCCATGCTAGCTACGTCACTGGGTGGACGGGTGGCCGAGGAACTGGTGTTTAACGAGCCCAGCACGGGCGCCCAGAACGACCTGGAGCACGTGACCGACATCGCCCGCCGCATGATCAAGGAGTGGGGCATGAGCGAGAAACTGGGCCCGCGCACTTTTGGGCGCCGCCAGGAGCTCATCTTCCTGGGCCGCACGGTGGATGAGCAGAAGGACTACGGCGACCGGACAGCAGACGAGATTGACACCGAGATGCAGGCGTTGGTGGCCCAGGCCTACCACACCGCTCAGGGCATACTCACGCAGAACCGGACCAAGCTGGCTCAGATTGCCGATGCCCTCATGTCCAAGGAGACCCTGGAAGGTCCCCAACTGGACGAGCTCCTCAACTCCTCAGCGCCGGCGCCCGAGCCAGCTCCAACTCCCGCCAGCTAGAGGCTCGGGGCTGGCCTGGCTTGTGGACCAAACTGAACCCGGTTAAGGAGGATGACCATGTTCGTTGACTCCCACTGCCACCTCCAGCCCTTCAAGCCCGAGAAGCTGAGCCAAACGCTACAGGAGGCACGCCAGGCCGGGGTAGAGGCCCTCCTGTCCATGGGGCAGAACCTCGACATTTCGGCGCAGACGGTACACCTGCACGAGCGGGAGAGCAGCGTCTGGGCCGGCATTGGCATCCACCCCTGGCAGGCCGTGCCCGTGGATGCGGAAGCCAGGGAACGCCTTATGGACCTCGCCGAGCGCGAGGGGGTGGTGGCCATTGGGGAGGTGGGTCTGGACTTCGAGCGGGTCAGCGACGGGACTGCTCACGAGACTCAGGTACAGGCCCTGGTCGCCCAGTTGCGCCTGGCCAGGGAGTTGGGCCTGCCCCTTTCCTTGCACTGCCGGGGCGCCCACCCCCAGATGCTGGCCTTGCTGGACAAGGAGGGGATGGGCGTTCGGGGCGTAATCCATAGCTTCGCCGGCAATGCCGACCAGATGAAGCGCTGGCTCGATCGGGGGTTTTACGTGGGAGTGGGCTACCGCGCGTTGGTGAGGCCCGGCAAGGAAGAGGCGAGGGAACTGGCTCTCCAGATTCCTCTTGACCGCTTGCTCCTGGAGACGGACGCTTCCTATAGCTCAGCGTGGGGCGATAGCGGGGAGAAACTGACCCCCGGCCACGTGAAGCTCGTGGCCGAGACGCTGGCCGCCGACCGGGGGACCACTGCCGAGGCCCTGGGAACGGCCACCACCGCCAACGCCCGCCGTCTGTTCCGCCTACCCGCTGGAGAGTAGATTGACCCCCGCCCCTACAGGTAAGTCACCAACTTGCCTAGCTGTTGGCGCGGGGTGACTCAGATTTCGCCCGTAGGGTAGGCTACGGCCAGAATGGCCACCGGCCGCGTGCCTCGCGGGGCAATCAGGAGGCGGCACAGCACTTCTTCGTCGAAGGCGCCTACCCAGCAGCTTCCCAGGCCCAGGGCTGTGGCCGCCAGCATGGCGAAAGCGCAGGCGATGGTGGCATCCTGGACGGCATACAGGTCCCGCCCGCGTCGTCCATACTTCTGCCTTGACTCACCGGGCAGGGCGGCGAACACCAGGGCCACTGAGGCTTTGGAGATGAACTCCTGGTAGGCGGCGATGCGGGCTAGCTCCCGGAGCATCTGCGGCTGGCGTACTGCATAAATGTGGTAGGCCTGTAGGTCGCCCGCCGAAGGGCCGCGGGTAGCTGCTTCCGCCAGGCGCTGTACTAGGGCGTCGTCCACATCCCGGGCGGCAAACTCGCGCACCGAGTGCCGCTGTTCAATGAGTTGGAAGTAGTCCACGGCGTTCACGGTGGCACGTGTAGGGGCGTATTGCAATACGCCCCTACTGGAGGCCCAACCGACTGTAGAGATTGGCGAAGTCGAAGTGCTGGTCCAGCACCTGCTCCCACACGGGCAGTTTCTTGGCCTGATGGAAGCGCACCTGGCTGAAGAGCGTCTCCAGGCGGTCGAGTGCCGGCAGTATCTTGCCCTCGACGCGGACTATTGGGATACCCCGGTTCTGGGTCTCGATCAGTATGTCGGGTGTGGGGTACTCCGGACCACAGAGGATGAAACACGCGGTATCAGTGGCCAGCGCCCCGAGTTGGATGTCCACCCGGTTGGCCTGCGTGACAATGGCCTTGTTCAGCTTCCGGCCCAGGTGATGGGGCGCCGGGTCCACGGACATAGCACCCACCATCAGGTTCTCGACTACCTCGTCAGCCGCCTCGGGGCAGGTCACTAACTCGCCGCCCAGGGCTTCGGCGATCTCCCCAACGCTAACCCCAGCCAGGCGCCACACCTCGGGCAACAGGCCCACGACCGGCACTCCGGCCCGCGCCAGCTCCGGGGCAAGGGTGTCCGTGGCCCACGGCATCTTGGCCTGCGGGATGGCGTTCACCACGACGCCCGCCAACCTGGGGGACAGCTTCTGGGCGACGGTCAACAGCGACGCAGCAGAGAAGCCGGGGGAGTAGCGGGACACCAATAAAGCTTGCGCGCCCGTTGCCGACATCGAGCGTACGCATGATTCCTGGGCGGATGGCTGGGCCAGATCCCCCTCTCCCTCCATGATGACCACGTGCTTGCCCCGGGCTAAGGACTCGTAGGTCTGGCGCAGGGCGCCATTGGCCTCGACCACAGGGCCGACCTCAGCGCCGGTGGCCTGAGACAAGAACAGGGCATCGGCGTTCACCTGGGCGCCGCCGGCCAGACGCAGATAGCCCAAGGCCTGTCCCTGCAATTTGCGGGCGAGGCCGGCAGCCAAGGCGGTCTTCCCCGCGCCGGGTTGAAGCGAGCAAACGTAGACGCCGGTCATGGTGTTCTCCTAGCTCCAGGGCGATAGTGAGGCTATGTGCAATCGGCTCCTTTTTACCATAGTAGGCAGGGCAAGTCAACGATGGGGTGGTGGCCCGAATCCAACACCTAGCCTGTTGCAGAGCCTCGTGGCCGGGTGTGGGCAAGCGTAGGGGCGAAGCATCCGGCCACATAGTGAAGTCACAAGAGCATCGTCTTCCGGATGCTTCGCCCCTACAGGTGCCGTGAGCGCGGTGTCGAGGCCCGTCCAGGCGGGGTATGCTATAATAGGACTTAATATAAACACGCATGTTTCTATTATCTGGCTGCTCAAGCCAGGAGGTGAACTGTGAAGGCGTGGGTGGTCTTTCCTCTGGTGGTCTTGTTCGGCCTGTCCCCCGGCCTTATCCCTTCCCCCCAAGCTCTGGTTGATGCTCCGTCCGTTACTATCGTTTCACCTAAGAATGGGCTCATAGTGTTTGGCCCAGATGTGACCTTTACCTTCCAGGTCACCAACTTCACCCTGGCGCCGGACGAGATTGGTGCCGAACCAGCGCCTGGCCAGGGCCATATGCACGTGTACGTCAATGGCGTGCTTAAGGGTGAAGCGTCCACCGGCACATTCATTGTCACTGGACTGACCATTGGTCTCCGCACAGTGAAGGTGAGCCTGGCCCAGAACGACCACACGCCCCTGGACCCACCTGTGGAGCACTCGGTGACTATTCTGGTGCTGTAGGCTGCTATGGCCGGAGGAACAGCACCAGGCAGGTAGGACTCATTACAGACCTCGCCTATCGGTACGCTTCACGCCGGTGGCGGACCCTGAAGAGCCGGATTATGCCGGTATCGGACTCAAAAGACAGTCTCACACGCCAGTCACCAACTCGGAGACGCCATTCTCGCTCCTGGCCCTGAATGCGCTTTACGTCGCCGTAGCTAGTTTCCGCGAGCCGGTCCAGGGCGCGCATGATGCGCTCCCGTGTCCTCAGATCCAGCCGCTCCATATCCTTGAGAGCAGTCTCGGACCAAGCGAGGTGCCAGATCACGCCTTACCCAGCAACCGCCGCTTGGCCTCCTCATGCGAGACCACACGGCCAGCCGCGAAATCTGCGCGGGCCTCGGCCACTGCGGTGCGTTCCTCCGGTGTCTCCGGCTCGTCATCCTCCGAGGCCTCCATGAAGGCCCGCAGCACAGGGTCGCCCAAGTTGCGCAGGTACTCCAAGTAGCGCCGCGCAGCCTGCACCTCCCTTTGGGGCAACTCGTCCACCAGCCTGTGTAGTTCTTCCCTGCCTTTGACCCGTAGTTTTTGCGCCGACATTACTTGTCTCCTACCACCATCCTCAGTGTGTCCTACGTCCTCGGCCAGATTATAGCCTAAGGCCGCAGGAACAGCACCAGGCACTTGGCCGAGCCGCCTGACTTGAGGAACTGGTCCAGCGGCGTCTCGTGCACGGTGTAGCCACGCTCCTCTAGCGCGTGCCGGAGGGTAGGGCAGCCTGTGTTCATCACGATCTGCCGCCCGACCACGACAGCGTTGCAGGCGAAGCGCTCCGCCTCCTTTTCCGACACCTCTATCAGCTCCGACGTGTACTCCCGGAGCACCTTGCGCCCGTACTCGTCGAAGGCGCCCGGGAAATAGGCGGCGCGGGCATCGCCCTTCGATTGGCCTAGGGGCAGGAAGCACGTGTCCAGATGGTAGAAGCGGGCGTCCATCAGCTCCAGCGAGAGCACCCGCCGGCCCAGTATCTCGCCCACCCGCAGGTGCGAGCGTATGTCGGAGCGGAACCGGTAGCCAGCGAACAGCTCGTCCCCGCAGGGCAGGATGTCCCCCTCGCCCTCGAAGAACTCGGTACGCCCCAGCTCTACGATTCGGCAGCCCCGCTCCCGGAACCAGGCGACAAAATGCGGCGTCTCGCGCGCGCGTACTGAGTAGCGGAAGTTGGCGGCGATGAACAGATCACCTTGCGCCCAGCCGGCGTTGGCGGTGAACACCAGGTCGGGCAGGCCAGGCATGGGCTGCAGTAGCTCGACGAGTGCCCCCATCTTCTCGGTGAGCGCGCGGTAGAGCCCCTGCCACTGTTGCGCGGCCAGCTCGTGGTCGGGCTGGTGGCGGACGTCCATCCAGGGGTTGATCTCGTACTCGATGCCGAAGTAGTCGGGCGGACACATGAGCAGGCGGGCCGCCGGGACTGGCTTTTGGGTCATTACGAGCAAGAGGAGACAATGTGGCCCCTGCCCTGTGGCCGCGAATGACACCTAGTGGGCCACCTGCCGCCCGTCATTGCGAGCGCAGCGAAGTCCCGACACGTCGGGACCGATGGCGCGGTCTGTAGGTTGCTTCGTCGCTCTGCTCCTCGCAATGACGGGGCGTGCTTCTGTTCCGTGGGTGTCATTCTACTCCAGGTAGCCCAGAAGCATGTGCAAGAAAGGCTCGGCATCGGTGACCAGGCCGACCGTGCGGTAAGGACCTCGCTGCCCAAGCCGGGCCACCACTGCGGGGTTGATGTCGGCGCAGATGGCCCAGGCGGGGGCGGGCAGCAAGCGGGCCGCCGCCAACGAGTACAGGCCCGTGGCCACCATCAGGGCCAGGGACACACCCTGGGCCTTCTCGGCCAGTGCGCGCTGCGCCTGCTGGGCGTCGGTGATGGCCTCGGGTAGGAAGCCTTCGTCCCGGACCGATCCCGCCAGCAGCAGGTCTACCCCGCTCCTCAGACAGGTGTGCAGCATGCCCTGGGCCAGCAGCCCCGACTCCACCGCTGATCGGAGTCCGCCCACGGCCCGGATGGCATTGGCTGCCCGCAGCCGGTCCTCGGGCCGGGCCGAGCCGTAGATGGCCTGGGCCGCATCGTGGAGGGCCAGGTCGTTGCCGGCGAAAAGGAGTTGGACATAGCCCAACTCGACGAGTTGCACCACGTGGCGGCTACCGCCCGTTGTTGCCACTACCTCCCCGGCTACCAGCATTGTGCGGCCACCGCTTTGCCTGAGGGCTCTCATTTCCTGGGCGATGGCCTGGACGATGACCTCTCGGGACATCTCGCTCCGCAGGGGTGAAGCGGCCAACTCCAAGGGGTGTGGGGCACCCGCCGACCTCGAGGGGGGGCGGACCCGCACTCCGCCGTGCCCGGTAACGATCAGGTCGCCCAGGCTTACCTGCCCGAAAGGTACGGGGCTCGGCCGGCCGGAAGCCCGGTCCACCGTGATGGCACAGCCCTCTCGGGACGCACCTACCTCCACCCACTGGCCACCCAGGCGGACAAGCGTGGGCTGCCCGGTGCAGATGTAGAAGCCCTCGGGGAAGACCCCGCCGGCTGGCGCCGGGGAGAGTGCGGCGTCCCCCTCGTCCATGACCTCCGCGCCGTGGAGCTTGATGCGGGCCAAGATGCGGTCCAGGGTGGGACGGTCTGGCGCCTCGACCTCGATGCGGGCGTAGCTCGGCTCCTCCCGGCGCCGCCCTATGCGCACCTCCTGGAGGGCGAAGCTACCCCCCAGGGCCATCACCTCGTCCAGGACCTTGGGCAGGATGAGGGAGTCTATCAGGTGGCCCCGCAGCTCCATGGTCTCGGAGAACACCTACTCTATCTCGGCGCTGAGGCCCTGGGCCAGCTTGATGGTCTGGTCGTGGTTCACCGTCCAGGCCACCTTATGGGTAACCACGTCCACCAGCGTGGCTGCTGAGGGCATCCCCGTGCCGCTCTTCTTCAGCCCGCCGAAGGGCAGTTGGACCTCGGCGCCGATGCAGGGCAAGTTGACATAACCCAGGCCAAACTCGCACTCTTCCCGCACGCGCCGGGCCTTGCGGTAGTCCTCGGTGATGACGGAGAAGGTGAGCCCGTACTCCACGTCGTTGTGGATGAAGATGGCCTCTTCGATGGTCTTGAAGGGGATTATGGCCACATGGGGCCCAAAGACCTCCTCCCGGATAACCCGCGAAGTCGGGTTGTGGCGCATCAGGTAGACGAATGGGGACATGAAGTAGCCCTTGCCGTAGCCGTCTCCGCTAAGGCGGCCGCCGTCCAGGAGGACCTGGGCGCCCTCGTCTCTGGCGATCTGGTTGTAGCGCAGGACCTTGTCCACCGCCCCCTGGTTGATAACAGGGCCCATGAAGTTCCTCTCGTCCAGCGGATCGCCGACGCGGATGCGGCGGGCCCCGGCCAAGAACCGCTCGACGAACCTGTCCAGGATGCCTTCCTGTACGATGAGCCGGGAGGCCGCGGAGCAGCGCTGTCCCGCAGTCCGGAAGGCGCTGGTGACTGCGGCGTTGACCGCCAGGTCCAGGTTGGCATCGTCGAAGACCATGATGGCGTTCTTGCCGCCCATCTCGCAAGCGACCATCTTACGGTAGTCCCTGGCCACGGTCTCCTTGATTTTGGAGCCCACGCCGTAGGAACCGGTGAACACCACCACGTCCACCTCGGGGTGGTTGATCAGGGGCCAGCCGGCGTCGTCGCCGGTGCCATGTACCATGTTGAACACGCCCGCGGGCAGGCCAGCCTCATGCAGGTACTCGGCCACCTTCTGCCCGCAGCCGGGCGTCTCGCTGGAGGGCTTGAATACCACCGTGTTGCCGGTGGCCAGCGACGGCGCGATGGACCACATGGGTATGGCGAAGGGGAAGTTCCAGGGCGTTATGGCGGCCACCACTCCCTTGGGCTTGCGCAGCATATAGGAGTCCTTCTCCGCGATCTCCGAAGGAACAACGTCCCCGTAGGGCATCCGGGAGCGTCCCACCATGTATTGAGTCATGTGGATTCCCTCGGTAACATCGGCCCGGGACTCCGCCAGCACCTTTCCGCCCTCCCGGGCCATGAGCCGGGCCAGCTCCTCGAAATCCTCCTGCACCAGGCGGACAAAGCGGTCCAGAATCTCGGCGCGGCGTATGAAGGACATACCGCGCCACTGAGGGAAAGCCGCTCTAGCGGCTCGCACTGCCTCCTCCACATCCCTCGCGTCCGAGGCGGGGAACGTCCCCACCAAGTCCCCGGTATTGGCCGGACTGTGCTTGTCAAAGGTATGCTCGCTGATGGAGTCGCGCCACTGGCCGTTGATGTAGTTGTGTCCCCGCATGTTTCCTCCCTTCCTCCCGGCCTAAAGGCCTCACTGAGATAGATGATACCATAGGTGCAAATTGCCGCAGATTTGAACTCCACGCCCATTATCAACTGCAAATCCCTCCGATTGTGCTAAACTTAGCAGCGGTGACTTATGGCACAAACGGACGGTGACCTCCGGCGCACGCCGCTCTATGAGGCGCACAAGGCGCTGGGGGCCCGCATGATGCCCTTTGCCGGCTGGGAGATGCCGGTGCAGTACACCAGCATCATCGCTGAGCACCGGGCGGTGCGCAGCCGGGCCGGCTTGTTCGACGTCAGTCACCTGGGTCGCATCCGCATCGAGGGGCCACAGGCCGAGCCGCTGCTCCAGCGCGTGCTTACCGTGGACGTCTCGCGCATGGCCCCCGGCAAGGCGCGGTACTCGATGCTGTGCCGCGAGGACGGGGGCATCCTGGACGACCCTGTGCTCTACCGGCTTGAGGCGGACAGGTTCATCCTGGTGTGCAACGCCATTAGCACCAGGAAAGTGCTGGACTGGCTGGGCACGTGGAACAAGTCATATGGGGCCACCCTCACGGACGTCACACAGGAGACCGGGGCGCTGGCCTTCCAGGGCCCGCGGGCCGCGGGGCATCTGGCCGTGCTCTGCACTTCCACGCTGAACGAGATGCCGCCGTTCACCTGTGTTCCGGCCCGGGTGGCTGGGCTTCAGGGGTTGGTGGCCCGCACCGGCTACACCGGCGAGGACGGCTTCGAAATCTACCTGCACGTGCCGGGCCCGCTGGCCCTGTGGCAGGTGCTTATGCAGCACGGCATGGTCCCCTGCGGGCTGGGGGCGCGGGACACGTTGCGGCTGGAAGCTGGCTTCCTGCTCTACGGGCAGGACATGGATGAGACGGTGAATCCCTTCGAGGCAGGACTGGAGCGGTTTGTTCACCTGGAAAAGCGAGAGTTCGTGGGCCGGGAGGCTCTGCTGGTTGCCCGCGACAGGCCCCCGGAGCGGCGCATGGTGGGACTGGTCCTCGTGGGGCCAGGCGTGGCCCGATCGGGATACCCCATATTGCACCAGGGGTGGCCCGTTGGTAGGGTGACCAGCGGCACCTACGCTCCAACCCTCGATGTGAGCATCGCTCTGGGCTACGTGCCTCCGGCGGTCTCCTCTCCGGGGACCCGCCTGGAGATTGACATAAGGGGACGCACGGCTGAGGCAGAAGTGGTGTCGCGGCCCTTCTATCGCCGGGAGAAGTTCCTTCCCCCTTGACGGGGGAAGGTGAGTATTCCATTAAGACACAACATTCAGCCTATGTTTTGGGGCGCGGCCGTGGTCCGGCACAGGCTGGCGTTTCGGGTACCCACACAACGAGGCCATGCGTTCGGCTCATGGGTTGTTCTGTCCTGAC
>JACPQM010000066.1 GCA_016190505.1 Chloroflexota bacterium
CCCGGGAGGGAGAGAGCGAGAGTGAGGGGGAGAAGGGACGCGGTCAGGGGCCAGCCTCACCCTCACCCAGGCCTCTCCCTTCGAGGGAGAGGGGAGGCCCTCCCCCGCGTGTTCGCAGCGACATTGACTGGAATCGGCCACCTAAGGAACCCGCCGCCATTGAGGTTCATTGCTATTCATTGCAATGACGGTCTACGGGGATCAGTTGGCCACCTGGATGATGCGGCCGGTGATGGTGTAGAAACCGGGGGCAGCGTCATCCTTGGCCTCGATCTCCAGGACGATCTCGCCGGGCGTGCCAGCGCTGGTATCGTTGATGCTGAACAGGAAGCTGTTCCGGTTCAGGCGGGCCAGTCCCACCATGGGGCCGGCGCCCTCATCGGCGTCCACGTCAATCCCGGCGGGAGCGCTGATCTCCAGGATGCCGTTGGCCTCCGCGCCACTGAGGTTGTCCAGCTCCAGGGTCACCGTCTGGTTCTGGCCGACCTTGGTCTCCAGGGCGAAGGTGAAGGCGGTCCCTTCATCGTTCATGGTGGAGGCGAAGTCGTCTTCGTTGCCGTCGGGGATGGGGGCCGAGGCCAGGACGATGGTCTGGGAGACCACCAGGCCGGCGCTGCCCTGGACCGAGCCGGAGAGCACCGGGCCTACGGCCTGGCCGGCCACCGCGGCCACCAGAGTGAGTCCCAGGGCGATGGTCCATACCGGGAACCTGGTCCGGCCCAGGCGGACCTTCTTCCCCAGGGAGCGTATGAGCTTGTTATACATCGTTGTTCTCCTCTTTTTTGTTTGTTGGGTGGACCTTTGAACACTGAGGACCGCTATTCACGCCATAGGCTCTTGGTCTCCTTTCCAGATACCTTTCAGTCGCCTGAAAGATACCGTGGCTATACCTTTGCATACGGCCGTAAATTGGCGGTTAGCCGGCAGTAAGGGGGCAGTAAACCGGGAGGGTGGTCTGCGGTTAGCGAGCAGTTAAGGTCCGGTTAATGTAGGGTTAAGTAGTTTGACGGGGCAGAGGGCCCCTGGTAGTATGTAGCCGGATACCACTGCGAGGCGCATGATGAGATTCACAGTGCTGCTTCATAGGAACGAGCAGGTGCCTGGCTATTCGGTGATCGTTCCGGAGTTACCGGGCTGTTTTTCCCAGGGCCGCACACTCACGGAGGCTCTAGAGAACGCTAGGGAAGCCGTGAGCGTGCACATCCGGGGCCTTATCGCAGCGGGTGAGGAGGTTCCGGAAGAGACCGAGCCTTTTGTGGTAGCCCATGTTGATGTCGCGGAGCCGGTGGGAGCCAGGGCGTAGGTAGTCGAGCAAGGAGGGGACATGCGGGCCATCCTCAGTGTTTCCGATAAGACGGGCCTGCTAGACTTCGCTGGCGGCCTGTCCGGTCTGGGCTGGGAGGTCTTCTCCACCGGGGGCACCCAACGTTCCCTGGAGCAGGGAGGGGTGGCCGTGGCCAGCATCTCGAAGCTGACCGGCTTCCCCGAGATCCTGGATGGCCGGGTGAAGACGCTGCATCCCGCTGTCCACGCTGGCATCCTGGCCCGCCGCGGAGAGCCTCGCCACCAGCAGGAGCTGGCCCGCCTCGGGCTGGTGACCATTGACCTGGTGGCCGTCAACCTCTACCCCTTTGTGGAAACGGTGGCCAAACCCAATGTTGGTCTGGACGAGGCCCTGGAGAATATAGACATCGGCGGGCCAACACTGGTCCGGGCCTCAGCGAAAAACTTTCCGGGCGTCATCGTGGTCGTGGACCCCAGGGACTATGGCCTGGTGCTGGAGCGTCTGAAGGGCGACGGCCTGTCCCTGGACGAGAGGAAGGCGCTGGCCCGCAAGGCCTTCCAGCACGTCGCCGTATACGATACCGCCATCGCTCGGTATCTGGGCACGGGGAGCGCTCCTTTTTCCGAGGAGCTCAGTTTTGGCTTGCGCAAGGTCCAGGAGCTGCGCTACGGCGAGAACCCCCACCAGAAGGCGGCGTTCTACCAGGAGGTGGCGCCGGGCGTTGCCGCCGACGGCATAGGCGTGGCCAGGCAGCTCTGGGGCAAGGAGCTTTCCTTCAACAACATCCTGGACGCGGACGCGGCCTGGACCACGGTGGTGGACTTTCCAGCCCCGGCGGTGGCCATAATCAAACACACCAACCCCTGCGGGCTGGCCTACCACCCGCAGCTTGTGGAGGCGTACCGGGGGGCGCTGGCTGGGGACCCGGTCTCCGCCTTTGGCGGCATCGCGGCCTGCAATACACACCTGGATGCCGAGACAGCGCGGGAGATGGCCAGGACCTTCTATGAGATCATCATCGCCCCGGGCTACTCTCCGGAGGCGCTGGCCATACTTCAGGCCAAGAAGGACCTGCGGCTCCTGGAGCTGCCCGCCAAGCCGCCCGCCGCCAACCTGGACGTGCGCCGGGTGAGCGGCGGCATGTTGGTACAGACGCCGGACACGGACGAGGACGACCCTTCAACGTGGAGGCTGGTCACCTCCCGCGAGCCTTCGCCCCAGGAACGCCGGGACATGGTCTTCGCCTGGAAGGCGGTCCGGCACATCAAGTCCAATGCCATTGCTGTGGCCAAGGGCGACCGCATGCTGGGCATGGGCGCCGGCCAGCCTAACCGCGTCAACAGCGTGGAGCTGGCCCTGAAGCTGGTGGGGGCGGGGGCCAGGGGCGCGGCGCTGGCCTCGGACGCCTTCTTCCCCTTCCCGGACAGCATCGAGCGGGCGGCCAGCGCGGGCATCGCCGCCGTGGTCGAGCCCGGCGGCTCGGTACGGGACGACGAGGTGATTGCTGCCGCCGAGCGCCTGGGCATTTCCCTCATGTTCACCGGACGGAGGCACTTCAGGCACTAGACAAGTCCCTTCCCCCTTGACCGACTCACCCCCTAGAGTCCCCCTTGGCAAGGGGGACACCAGGGGGTCTTAACACAACTGCCCACTATCATCACAAAGAGGTACGTTTTGGAACGCAAGATTCCCCGCTGCATGAGTACGCAGCACCCGGACAACGTGGGTGCCCCCTTCTTCTGTACGGACCCTGTCCTTCAGGGCGAGGAGGAGGTTGAAGAGGCCCTACAGGTGTTCAACACCCTGGGCATGGACGAGCAGATGTGGGACTACGAGGGTAAGGAGGTGGACAACTACGTCGTCCGCAGGCTCCTGGGCAAGGATCAGGGCTTCTTCCAGCGCCAGGTGCTGGGCAGGGACGTGTTCCTTACCTACCGGGTGCCCAACCCTCGGGTCGAGCCGGACGAGGGCAAGTGGCTCCTGGAGACACTACGGAGCATCCCCCGGAGCTACGACGTGGCCCGCGAGTTCTACGGTGGCAACGCCGTGCCGCCCGTGTTCGAGGTTATCTTCCCCATGACCATCTCCGCGGTGGAGCTGGAGCGGGTCTACCAGTACTATGTGCGCCACGTGTCCGGCGAGGAGAGCGAATCGCTGCTGCCGGGCGACATAACCATGGGCGAGTGGGTAGGGCAGTTTGAGCCCAAGACCATCAACGTCATTCCCCTCATCGAGGACATTCCCCAGCTTGTCACCTGCGACCAGATCGTGGATAGCCTGCTACGGTCCCACCCCGACATCCCCTACCAGCGAGTGTTCCTGGCCAGGAGCGACCCTGCCTTGAACTACGGCTACGTCAGCGCCTTCCTGGCGCTGGAGGTGGGGCTGGCGCGCCTGCACCGCCTGGAGCGAAAGGTTGGCAAGCCGCTGTATCCCATCCTGGGCACAGGCAGCGCCCCCTTCCGGGGCAACCTCAAGCCGGGGAACGTGGCGAACTGCCTGCGAAGCTACCCCAGCGTACAGACCTTCACCCTCCAGTCGGCCTTCAAGTACGACTACCCCCTGGCCAACGTCCAGGCTGCCGTACGCGAAATCGAGGGGTTCCCTCGGGCTGAGCCCCGGGAAGTGGACGAGGAGAGGTCGCAGCGCCTCATCGCCCGAAGCACGGCTGCCTACCAGGACCGGTTGCGGGACGGCATCGCCAGGCTGGCGGCGGCGGTTGCCCCGTGCGTGCCGGGCCGCCGGCGCCGGAAGCTGCACATTGGCCTCTTCGGCTACTCCCGTGGCTTCGGCGGCGTGTCCCTGCCTCGGGCCATTACCTTCTGCGCCGCCCTGTACTCCGTGGGATTGCCCCCAGAGGTCATCGGCCTGGAGGCCCTGGACCGGGACGACTGGGACTACCTCTGCCAGGACAGCAACTTCTGCCAGGACCTGGCGGACGCCCTGGCCTTTGTCAACGAGGAAGTCCTGCTCCAGTACCTGCCGGGAGCCAGGGTGGTCCTGGACCGCGTGGACTACCGGCCCAACCCGGAACATAAGAAGCTGGCCCGCATGATCTATCAGGCTACCCGAGAGGGCATCCGCCCCGACCTGGTCACCGGCATGGTGGTGGAGGCGGCGGCGCTGCGGAGGTTCCTGGGGTAGCCCTCGAATCGGCCTCTACCTTCTGTTAGAATGGGTGGCGTGGCGGAGGAGATCCCCTGCATTACCGACCTGCCCGCTCTGGTGTCTGCCCTGCCCAGGGAGCAGCGCGAGGTGTTCAGGCGCCTTTTTGATGTGCGCGTGGTGTACGGAGAGCTGCGTCCGCCCGAGACCATGCATCCCTGGCTGATGAAACAGTTCGGCTCGGTGGCCTCGGTGTTCCACCAGAAGATTGTGCGGGTGACCAACACGGTGACCGGTGACGGGGCGCTGTTCAACGAGCTACGGGCGCGTCGCCCTCTCAATGCCCGGGAGCAACTTGGCTTCAAGGCGCAGATCATGGACGGCCTGCGCCACGACGCCCTGGCGCGGCCCCTCAGCGAGACCCCCGAGGACGTGTTCGGGCGGATACAGGGCAAGTACTGTATCACAGCCAGCAACATCGCCAAGTATGACGGCCTCCACGCCATCGTTATCTTCGACGAGCCTGATCCCTTGCGCTTTGACGAGGAGCACCTCGCCGATTACGTTGACACCGCCTGGCGTTGGGCACAGGCCGCTCACGACTATGATCCCCTGGCGTGCTACTTCCTTTTCATTTGGAACTGCCTGTGGCGGGCGGGGGCCACCCTGATCCACGGGCACGCGCAGGTGCTGCTCACTCGCTATTCCCACTACTCGCGGATTGAGCGGCTGCGGCGGGCCGCTTTGGGCTATGGCACCAGCAACAGCTCCGACGGCATGGCAAGCTATTTCCAGGATGTGTTCCGGGTGCACCAGGCCCTGGGACTGGGCTGGGAGCGCGACGGCGTGCGTGTCCAGGTGTGTCTATGTCCCGTCAAGGAGAAGGAAGTGATGATCATGGGCCACGCCCTGGATGACCGCTTCCTGCGGACGGTCTACCGGGCGCTGGCTTGCCTGAGAGACCGCCTGGGAGTCACCAACTTCAACGTGTCTCTGGTGACACCACCGCTGTCGCCCACACCGGAGAGGTGGGACGGATTTCCCGTACTCGTCCGGGCGGTGGACCGGGGAGACCCGCAGAGCAAGTCCTCGGACTTCGGAGGGATGGAGCTGTACGCCAACCCAGTGGTGGCGGCTGACCCCTTCGTGGTGGCCCACGAGCTGGTCCCTTTCCTGGGGGCGGCATGAGCCGGCTGGATGTGGTGGTCCCTGTCTACAACGAGGAGAAGGACCTGCCTACCCGCATCCCTCAGCTTTGGGGCTTTCTGAGGGAGCACTTGCTCTGCCCGTGGACCATCGTCATCGCTGACAATGGCTCCACCGATGGCTCCCTGGAGATCGCGCGCAACATCTCCCGGCGCTATGCCGGCGTGACCTACGTGCACATTACACAGAAGGGCCGCGGACGCGCCCTAAAGCAGGTGTGGCTGGAGAGCAGCGCCGACGTCATGAGCTATATGGACGTGGACCTGTCCACCGACCTGGAAGCCTTGCCCAGGCTGGTGGCGGCCATCGAGCAGGAGGGTTACGACATCGCCATCGGCTCCCGGCTGGCCAAGGGCGCCAGGGTGGTGCGCTCCCCCAAACGGGAGTTCACGTCCCGGATGTACAACCTGCTGATCGGGACCCTGTTCCCCGGGGTGCAGTTCAAGGATGCCCAGTGCGGCTTCAAAGCCGTGAGCCGGCGGGCGGCCCAGGCCCTGCTGCCCCTGGTGCGCAACACCAACTGGTTCTTCGACAGCGAGCTACTGCTGCTGGCCCACCGCAAGGGCTACCGGATCAAGGAGATACCGGTGGCCTGGAAGGAAGACCCGGACACCCGGGTCAAGGTGCTGCGCACCGCCTGGGAGGACATCAAGGGCCTGCTGCGCATGCGCTTCCGCCGGCTTTAAGACGAAGTGGTGAGGGCCCCTTACGCCGTCAGGCTCTTGTACAAGCTGATAAGGCGGCGGGGAAGGGTGCGGATATCGCTGACCACCTGATAGGCCACGTCCTGGCACATGGTGCGCAGGTAGTCGTGCCCGTCCCGGTCCACGGTAAGGCAGAAGGGGATGATGCCCGCGTGCTTGGCCTCGGTAAGCGCCGTCTTGGTGTCGTGGATGGCGTATTCCTTCTCCACGCCGTCGCGGCTGTAGCCGTGGTCCTGGGGGCGGCCGTCGCTGATAAGGAACAGTATCTTGGTGCGGGCCTCCTCCCCGTCCAGCTTCGAGACGGCGTGCCGGATGGCCGGGCCCATGCGGGTGGCATGGAGGGGCGCGATGCGGTCCAGGCGCCGCTTTATCGTGTCGGAGAATGCCTCCTTGAGGTCCTTGACGACAAAGAACTCCACGTTCTCTCGCCCATAGCCGGAGAAACCGTAGATACCGTAGGTGTCACCGATGGTCTCTAATGCCCGGATGAGCACCGCGGCGCTTTCCTTTTCCAGGTCAATGATGCGCTTGTAGCCCCGGCGGGTGCCCTCCTCCAGGCGGCGAGAGCGGAACCAGGCCAGGTACTGGCGCGGGTCGTCCGGGGCGTCCCAGTCCTGGGGCGAGCGCGTGCCCTCATCAATGGCCTCGGCGGTGGAGGCGGAGAAGTCCAGCAGGAAGGCGACGGAGACGTCCCGCTCCACTTTGTTGCGCCGCCAGTAGACCTTGTCGGTGGGAGTGACCCCAGCCCTCATCTCCACCACCGCGTCAACTACGGCGTCCATGTCCAGGCCCTCGCCGTCCTCCAGACGCTTGAGGCGGCGGAAGCGCTCGGGCGTGATGAGCTCGAACTCCTTCCGGATCTGGTTGACCAGCGTGGCGTGCTCCTGGAGGGTGTGGTCGAAGAATTCGGTGGAGCCCTCCTCCATGCGCTTTTCCCTGACCCGGCACCAGCGGGGCTTGTAGTCGCAGGCGTGCATGTCCCACTCGTCGTACAGGAAGGTGAGGGGCTCCTCCCGGCTCAGGGCAGTGCCCGGAGTGATGGGGGCGTTGCGCCCGCCGCCGTGGCCCTCGCCGGGCGTCGGCAGCGGCTGGGCACCGGCCTCCTTGAGCAGGTTGTCAATGAAGGCGCTGGCCTGGGTGGGCTGGCCGGGTTTGCCCTTCTCCACCTCGGCGCTCTTCTCGATGAGGGACTGCATTGACTGGGTGTCCGGGGTGGCCTGGCTCCCGACTTGTCGGGATTCCTGGCGTAGCTTGTTCAGGAGTTGCACCAACTCGGGCTTGAACTCGCCACGGAACTCCACGCCCTGGGGCGAGGTATAGGGTACTTCGCTGGTCCCCTGGCCCGGCATGCGGGAGGACTCCTCCTCCTGCTCCCCCTCGGGTCCCGACTCGTCGGGACTCTCAGACTCCGATTGAGGCTCTTCCTGGTGGCGGACGTTGGGGATCTGGCTGAGCAGGTCGTAGATGCGGAGCGTAGCCTCCGCCGAGTCCTCCACCGAGGCTTGCGGGTGGTGAACCTGGCGGGCCACCGCGACCACCTGCTGCCAAACGGGCGCCATATCTGGAGGCAAGGCCGCCTTGTCCGCTGCGTCCAGGCTGAGCAGCACCAGCGCCTCCAGGAACGCCTCCCGCAGGGGCAGCGTGGCCTGTTCCGGCCGCCGCCCGAGCTCGTCCTGCTGTACCGTGCGGTACAGGGGGCAGATGCCCGGGTACTCGTGCTTGACCACCGAGTCCACCCGGCTGTCTTCTACCAGGGTGAAAATGTCCCGGCCCAGGACCCGGTCCGAGAACAGATCGAAAAACCGCTCCATGTCCACGGCGCCGCCGTCCTTAGCCTGGGCGCGCTCCCGGCGCGAGTTGGGGAAGACGTGGCCCTCGCGCTCGAAATCGAAGATGAAGCTGCCGAACTCGAGGTGCGCGCACTGGTGGGTGACCAGCACCTTGAACCAGTCGAAGTTGCCGCGCGGGGCGGTGTACTTGTCCACGTAGGGTGGCAGGTAGAGGGTGGTGCCTTCAGTGGAGGCCTTCTCCTGGGACAGCCAGCCGATGCCTTTCTCTGCCAGGTTCTGAAGGGGCAGGATCTGGATGGGGGAGCCGCTGAGCGCCTCGCAGTACATGCGGAGCACCTCGCGCACCTTCTCCAGGTCAACGCCCTTGGACAGCTCGCCCAGGACATCCTCACCCTTCTGGGACTCCAAACGGAAGTAGGCTTCGCCGCCCTCGCGGTTCTCAGCCAGAATGTCCCGGCCGCGGTCCACCCAGCTTTGCAGGTCGCTGCCCCGAATGCGGGCGAGCACACGAGGACAGCTCTTGAGCAGCTCCGTGGCCGCCACGGGCGATGTCTTCAGCAGGTCCGCGGCCCAGTCCAGGAGGCTGGCGTGGAGAGAGCGGTCAATCTGGTCCAGGGACTGGGAGCCATCAACGATGAAAGATAGGGCCGTGGCGCTGTGGTCGCGGGCCAGGGTCTCGCCCAGCAGCAAGAAGCGCTCGCGGCTGCCCCGGTCTATGCGAGACATGACTTTGGCCCCGGCCTGGAAGAAGCTGCGGGCGTCCCGCCACTGGTGCTCGACCAGGACCAGGGAGATGTGCAGGAAGCCACGCCGGTCCTGTCGCTCCAGCCCACCCAAGACCCCCTCGGCCACCCCCAGGCATTCCATGGCTTGCTCCGGCGAGTGCCGGCCCAGGATGTCCAGGAAGCGCACGAAGTCCCCGGCCTCGGGCAGCGCCAGGTAGTGCAGGATGCGCGGGCTCAGCTCCAGGAACCGTGAGGCGATGCTGGTGGAGCGCCAGTCCCCCTTGTACAAGGTGAGCGCCATCTGCGCCCAGTCGCCCAGGCTGCGGGGCGACAGGGAACCCAGCATCTCCTGGCTGGCCCGGAAGAAGGCACCGGCCAGCGTAGGCGAGGCCTGGGCCAGCCGGTTGCCCCAGTGCATCCAGTGCAGCAGGAAGGGATAGGCCAACTTCTCCACCACCAGCGGCGAGGTCCGGAAGTAGTCCAGGGAGGCCTCCCAGGACCGCGGCGAGTGGCGGGTGAGGGCCACGCCCTCTTGCATCCAGTTCTCCAGCTCCCCGGTAGCAAGATGCCGGGCCATGGCGGCACTGGCCTTCTTGGCCTCGGCGGCCAGCACCGCAGGGTAGGCCGAGAGCTCAGCTTGCCAGGGGTCGAGCGAGAAGCGCGTTTCAGCCATGGCCGCTAGTCTCCCGTCCAATCGGGACAGGACGGCAGCACAGCTCAAGGAACCGCTCTACCATCTTGGCGGTAGCGCCCCAGATCACGTTGTCTCTGTACCGGTAAGTCACCATGTGATAGCGCTGGCCCTCCACATCCACGGTCCCGGACCTGTCCTCGGAGGCCAGCAGCACGGAGATGGGCACCTCCAGGACTTCAGCCACCTCTTCCTCCCGAGGGACGAAGTGGTAGGGATAAGGGATGTCACCCACGAACGGAGTAACCCTGTATCCCCAGCGCGTTCGCACCTGGTCCAGGGGTCCCAGCACCTCCACGTCCTCCGGGTCCACGCCCACCTCCTCCTGGGCCTCGCGGAGGGCAGTGGCCAGCGGCGTGGCGTCTTCGTCATCGCGCGCCCCGCCGGGAAAGGAGATCTCCCCTTTGTGGTGCTTGACCCGGTCGGTGCGCCGGGTGAACAGCATGTGGTACTCCCCGTCCTTGGGGAAGAGCAGCATGAGCACACTGGCGGGGACCAGATCAGGGGTAGACACCGTACGAGGCGAATACCCGGACAGGGCGCGCTGGATACGCTCCTTCAACTCTGCGCTCCCGGTCTCAAGGGAAGATGGTGGAGATGACCTCTTCGATGCTCCGCTGCACCTCGTAGTCGTCGGACAAGGCCCACACCACTGCCACCTGGCACGACCTGCGGGCGGAAATCCCTTTCTGCATGAGCCTGCCGGCATAGATGAGCAGGCGAGTGCTTACTCCCTCCTGGAGGCCGTGCTCCCTGAGATTGCGGACCTTCTCGCCCAGCTTGGCCAAGTTGTTGGCGATCTCCTCGTCCACCCCCGCCTCGTGGCGAATGATCTCCTTCTCCAGCTCCCGAGGCGGGTGATGGAACTCAAGGGAGATGAAGCGTTGACGGGTGCTGTGCTTCAAGTCCTTGAGGGCGCTCTGATAACCCGGGTTGTAAGATATGACCAACAAGAAGCCGTCGCTGGCCTCGACAAGCTGCCCTTTCTTTTCCACGGGTAGGATGCGCCGGTGGTCGGTCAGGGGGTGGATGAGGACGGTTGTGTCCTTGCGGGCCTCCACCACCTCGTCCAGGTAGCAGATGGCGCCGAACTTTACCGCCCGGGTCAAAGGACCATCCACCCACCGGGTCTCGCCGCCCTCCAGGAGATAGCGGCCCACCAGGTCGCTGGCGGTGAGGTCCTCGTGACAGGCTACCGTAACCAGCGGCAGGCTGCGGTTGCTGTCCCCGTCGCTGGAGCGGCGCTTGACCACGGTGACGGGGTGGCCCAAGTGCCAGGCCATGTACTCCACGAAACGGGTCTTGCCGCACCCCGTAGGCCCCTTCAGCAGCACCGGGACCTTCTGGGCGTGGGCAGCCTCGAAGAGCTGCACCTCGTCGGCCACGGGCAGATAGAAAGGCTCCTTGGTGAGGACATACTCCTCGACCATGTACTCTTTGTAGGCTAACCTGGTGCCCTGTAATGCCATTTTCTTACCTGCCCACGCTTTCCTTGGCGAGCTTGGTCTGCAAGCCCTGCCACAATTCCCTTACCTGGCGCTCCGTTTCGGGAAGGGGACAATCGGTGCCTATAATTATATCAGCTTGCCTGGCCCTTTGCGCCGCAGTGAGCTGCGAACGGAGCCTGGCCAGCGCTTGAGCCTCGGAAAGGCCGTTGCGCTCCCGTAGGCGGCGGATGGCTGTCTCCTCCGTGACCTGGGTGACCCACACCTCGTCCACCAGCGGCGCCCACCCCGCCTCCAGGAGCACCGCCGCCTCCAGCACCACCGCGGGCACGCCCTGTCCCCGGTATTCGGCGAGGCGCTGCTCCATCATGCGGAACATGCGGGGGTGCATGATCGCGTTGAGGCGGGCCAGGGCCCCGGGGTCGTTGAACACGATCTCCCCCAGCTTCTTGCGGTCCACTTTACTGTCGGCCAGCAGTATGCCGTTGCCGAAGGCGGCCACGACCTCGCGGTAGACCTCGGTGCCTGGGGTGAGCGCCTCGTGGCCGACTTTGTCGGCGTCGAGGATGACGGCCCCCAACTCAGCCATGAGGCGGGAGACCGTAGATTTGCCGGAGGCAATGCCGCCAGTAAGCCCGATAACAATCACCGCGTGTCCTGGGAGTAGCTTGTAGGCTCTGATTTTACTCCCCGCCCTAGCCAGGGTCAAGGGCTTTTGTGCTTTCCTTGATCCGTGGATCCGGCTTGACTAAGGCCACCTGGCGGGCGTGTCCTAGTAGATGGCCATGGACGTCATTGCGAGTCTTACAGGTCCCGAGCCGTCGGGACCCAATGTAGAGCAATGAACCGGCTCGCGGCGTGCGCATTCCGTCGTTGCGAGGAGCGTAAC
>JACPQM010000065.1 GCA_016190505.1 Chloroflexota bacterium
CACCGGCGATGTGACCGTGTACCGCGGCGAGCGGAAGTTCATCCACATCGACATCGAGCCCACCCAATTGGGCAAGGTCTTCCCGCCCGATCTCGGCATCGTCTCGGACGCCAAGCTGGCGGTGGAGGCCCTGCTGCGGGTCGCCCGGGAGATGACGTCCCGGCGCGCCCCCAGCCCGTGGTCCCAGAAGGCCGCGGACTACCGCCGCCGCTTCCGGCGGAAGATGGACTTCGACCAGGTCCCCGTCAAGCCCCAGCGGGTCTTCAAGGAACTGAACGAGTTCTTCAACCCGGACACCATCTTCGTGACCGCCATCGGCCTCTACCAGATCTGGTCGGGGCAGTTCCAGGAGATCTCCAAGCCCGGGACCTACTTCTGCTGCGGCCAGGCAGGCCCCCTGGGCTGGGAGGTGCCGGCCTGCATCGGGGTGAAGCTGGGCAAGCCGGACGCGCAGGTGGTGGGGGTGGTGGGAGACTACTCCTTCCAGTTCCTGCTGGGAGACCTGGCCACCGCCGTGCAAAACAAAGTCCCCTACGTGCTGGTCATGCTGAACAACGGGTTCCTCTCGCTGATCCGGCAGCCGGAGAAGTACCTGTACGAGATGAACTACGGCGTGGACATCGGCTACGACGACGGGTACGGGCCGGATTTCGTGAAGATCATGGAGGGCATGAAGGCCCTGGGCAAGCGGGTCCTGCGCCCCGAAGAGATCAAGCCGGCCCTGGAATGGGCCGTCCGGGAATCCAACCGCCTGCGGGTCCCGGCCCTGGTCGAGATCCGCGTGGACCGCCAGACCGACGCCTCCATGGGCGTCTCCATCGACAAGATCGTGGAGCGCGACCCGGTCATTGACCTCCCGGCCGAGGAACCGGTTGCGACGACGACCACGGCCCGCTAGCTGCCGGCAGAAACCTCCAGCGGGAAGGCCGCCCTGGGGTTCGTTGATCTTGGAGTAAGAAGGCCGTGTAGACTCCGGAACGCCGAGAGTCCTCATCGGAGGGGTTGTGGCATCCCGGAACTCATCGGATTACCCGACCACGGGAGCAGGGAGGACGGACTCTGTCCTCCCTGCTGAGGTGCATGGTCTGCCGATTGCGCGACAACACGCCCCCAAGCGCAAGGGGCAGTTTTTCAAACACGCCTACCCATACTTCCTGATTGCCCCTACCTTTCTGATCCTGACCACCATCCTGGCATATCCCTGGCTCGTTTCGCTTCACACAAGCTTCCAATCCTTTAATCCGATTCTGGACATTCAACCACGCTTCGTCGGATTCCGGAACTACGTAAAGATCTTCGAGGATCCGCTGTTCTGGCGCAGCACGATCAATTCCGCCTACCTGATCGTCCCCTCCCTGGTGCTCGAATTCCTGCTCGGGCTGGGGATTGCGGTCCTCCTGAATCGGCGCCTCATTTTCGAACGCTTCATCCGAACGGCGATCCTCGTCCCCATGATGATGGCTCCTGCGCTTGCAGGGCTCATGTGGCGGCTGTTCGTCCACCCGGATTTCGGTCTCTTCAACTACTTCCTCACGATCGTCGGGCTCCCGAAGCTGCTCTGGACAGCTTCTCCGACACTTGCGATCCCGACCATCATCATCGTCGAGGTGTGGCAGAATACACCCTTCGTTGTCCTCATCCTTCTCGCAGGGCTGCAAGCTATTCCCCTGGAGCAATTTGAGGCCGCCCGGATGGACGGCGCGACCGCGTGGCAGACATTCAGATTCATTACGCTCCCGTGGTTGACCCCACTCATTGCCATTGCCCTGCTCTTTCGAACCATCTTCATCATTCGAACGTTCGACACCATCATGCTCCTCTTCAGCTCCATCGGAGGTGTCGGGAACTCGGCCTTGGTGTTCGGAAACTATCTGTACTTTCAGACGTACAAGATCTGGGACCTGGGGCTGTCCTCGGCCATCTCGTATGTGATCCTCCTTGTCACGGGTATCCTGACAATCGCGTATACGGTGTATCTGTACCGGGAACTCAAATTCTAGGGGCAGACGGTCCATGAAACGAACACTGCTCAGGACACTCTTGCTGTATCTGGCTCTCGCCGCCGTCGTGATCGGGTTTCTGTTCCCGCCAGCCTGGATGGTTGTGACCTCCTTCAAGCTGGGCCGGGATATTGTGACCTGGCCGCCCACGTTCATCTTCAAGCCCACACTGGAGAACTGGTACTGGTTTTATTTCTCCGCGGAAGCCAGCGCCATGGCGCCGCAGGAGGGGCGGCGGATCCTGCGGGAGTTTCTCCCGAATAGCCTCATTGTCGCCGTGGTCACCACTGCGTTGTCGATGGCCGTGGCGAGCCTGTGCGCCTATGCCTTTGCCCGATTCAACTTCCGGGGGAAGCGACCGCTCGCGTTCGCCGTTCTGGGGACGCGGATGCTTCCCCCCATCGCGACCGTCATTCCGCTGTTCATCTTCATGAACAGCCTCCATCTCCGGGACACCCTGACCGGCCTCATCCTGTCGTATACCGCGCTGAACCTCCCCCTCGCGATCTGGATGCTGTGGGGGTTCATCAAGGAAGTGCCGCCGGAATTGGAGGAGGCGGGCCTGGTGGATGGGTGTTCCCGGACCGGCGCGCTGATCCGCATCCTGTTCCCGGTCATCGCGCCCGGGCTGGCAGCGACGAGCGTGTTCAGCTTTCTGTTGGCGTGGAATGACTTCCCCATCGCGCTCTTCCTAGTCGCGCACAAAGCCAAGACGATGCCGCTGGCCGCGCTCGGGTTTTACGCCGAGGAGGGGGTCTACTGGGGGCCCATGTCCGTGTACGGCATCCTGTACATGGTTCCGACGATCCTCTTCGCGGTCTTCGTGCAACGCCACATCGTGAAAGGACTGACGCTGGGGGCGCTCAAGTGAGCCAGTCGTCCTGGGGGGATAGGCAGGCAGAGCTGCGGAGCCCTGGTGGACAGGAGTAGTACTGGGTTCGTGGAAGCCTTTTCATGAGGAGGGGGCATTATGGGTATCAACAGACGGCAGTTTCTGGGTTCGTTGGGGGGAGTCGCAGCAGGGCTGGCGATGGGAGATCCCTTCGCCGAATCCGCGCAGGGCGTCCAACAATTGTCCGCATTGATCCAGAAGGGGGGGGCGGGACCCCCGGCGGAGATTGCCCTCAGCATGTACCAGGAGCGGAGCGGGATGAAGATCGTGATGACCCCGGTCCCGTGGGAGGCCCAATTCGAAAAGACGATGGTTGAGTTCATCGGCAAGAGCACGACCTTCGACATCCTCTCCGCCAACCACGGATGGAGCGGGGCCATGTATCGGTTCTTTGAAGACCTGGAGCCGTACGTCAGGAAGTACAATGTGGACGGGAGGCCATTTCCCAAGAACGCCTGGGAGGCAGGCAAGTGGAAGGGGCGGCGGATCGGGCTTCCGTTTCGCCTGGGGGTCGGCGCCCTGTTTTACTACCGAAAGGACCTGTACGAGAAGAAGAAGCTCTCCGTTCCCAATACCTTCGAGGAACTGGTGAAGAACGCGGAGGCGCTGACTTCCCCCAGGGACAATATTTATGGATTCGGGAGCCAGTTGGGCGGGGATCCGAACAGTTTCCTGGACCTCCAGAGCTGGCATCTCCCCTACGGGGGGAGAATCCTGAAGGATCCCGACCAGGAGGAGCTGGCGCCCTTCGACCCGCACGGGGAGCTGATGATCAAGATCCTCAAGGCCTGGAAGCAGATGCTTGACAGGGGCTGGATGCCTCAGGGGATCCTGACCTGGGGTATTCTGGATGTGCTCACCGCATTCCAGCAGGGGCTGATCGCCCAGGCCATGATGTTCTCGCCGCGGGTCACGCTCGTGGAAGATCCCAGTAAATCCAAGGTGGCTGGAAAAGCGGGCTATGCCCTCCTGTTCCCCAAGGTCCCTGCCAAGGACTCGGTCGGGCCGCGGGGCGACAAGGGAGACGGCTGGAACTTCGGGATCAATCAGTGGATCCCTGACGAGCGGAAAGAAGCCGCTTTCAAGGCGGTGCAGTTCATGGTGGGCAGAGAGGCCCAATTGGCCGCGGCGATTAAGGCTGCAAACGGGCCGAGCCGCATTGACGTGCTCGAGGATCCACAATTCCAGAAGGTCTACCCGGCCTGGAAGCCCTTGCGCGACGGCCTTGAGACCTTCCATAGCGGCGTCAGCGTGCCCGAACAGCCGAAGATCAGCAAAGTGGTCAGCGATAGGATCGCCAACGTCCTCCTCGGTCGGGAGAAGCCCGAGGATGCGGTGAAGGCCGCCTGGAAGGAGATGGACGGCATCATGAAGGAAGCCAAGAGGGGATAGATTGGCCAAGAGGTCAGAAGGGGGGGCGCAGCCATGAAGACGACACGTCGTGTGTTTCTGAAGGGGGTTGCCGGGGCGAGCGTGCTGGGTCTGGCGGGGTACGCGAGGGGCGCGGAGCGGGTGAGCGAACTCTCCGCGCTCATCCAGAAAGGGGGCATGGGACCGCCGGCGGAGGTGGCCCTGAAGATGTACGAAAAGGGCAGCGGCGTCAAGATGGTGATGACCCCCATCCCGTGGGAGGCGCAGTTCGAAAAGACCATGGCGGAGTTCGTCGCCAAGAGCACCAGCTTCGACCTGATCCCGGTGCAACACGGCTGGCGTGGGGCCATGTATCGATTCGTGGAGGACCTCACACCCTATGTCCGAAAGCATGGGCCGGCCTCCCAGGAGTTCGGCAGGAACTGGGACATGGGGATGTGGCGCGGCCAGGTGGTGGGGCTCCCGTTCCGGGTCGGGCTGACCTCGCTCTTCTATTACCGGAGGGATCTCTTCGAAAAGCACGGGCTGACGATCCCGAACACGCTGGAGGAGTATGAGAACAACGCCCGGATTCTCAAAGAGAAGGAAAACACGTTCGGGGTCAGCCTCCACTTGGGCGGAGCGGACAACACCTATCAGGAGTTCCAGGACTGGGTCTATGTGTACGGCGCGCGCTGGCTAAATGAGACGGAGGACGCGGTGGCCCCCTTCGAGCCCAACGGGGTTATGGCTACCCGAATCCTCGAGGCTTGGAAGCGGTGGATTGACGCCAAGCTCGCACCTCCAGGGGTGATGACCTGGGGGATCTTGGATGTCTTATCGGCCTTCCAGCAGGGGGTCACTGGTCAGGCTACCATGTTCTCCCCACGGGTAACGCTGGTGGAGGATCCGTCCAAGTCGAAGGTGGCAGGCAAGGTGGGGTACTCGCTGCTATTCCCCGGGCTTCCACAAAAGGAGCTAGTGGGCCCGCGAGGAGACGCGATTGGGGGATGGAATTTCGGTGTCAACAAGTGGATCCCGGATGCCAGGAAAGAGGCGACCTACCAGGCGGTGAAGTACATGGTGGGCCACGAGGCGCAGTTGGCTGCGGCGGTGAAGGCGGCAAACGGGCCGACCCGGAGGGACGTGATCGAGCACCCAGACTTCAAAAAGGCGTACCTCGCCTGGGAACCGCTCCTGAAGTCGCTCCCCACAGCCAAAACCGGTCTTTCAATCCCGCAGCAGCCCACGATCGTGAAGACGGTAGGCGACGAGGTGCACGAGGCACTCCTGGGACGGAAAACGCCTTTGCAGGCCGTGCGCTCGGTGTGGAAGACCATAGAAGAGGTGCTGAAGGCGGCCAGGGGTTGAGAAGGAGAGAGTCAACCGGCATCACGCACCATCTCGGACAATCCAAGAGACGGCACTGACTGGCCGACAGGTCGGGTGACGCTGCCTGCCAGAGGGGGAAAGCTATGGACACGAAATGGGATGTGATCGTCATGGGCGGAGGGACGGCGGGACTATTCGCAGGGATCGCCTCGGCCCGGCAGGGTGCCAAGACCCTCCTGGTGGAACGCTGGGGACACCTGGGAGGAAACATCGCCACCGGGATGAATCTGGGCGGGTTCTTCGACGGGCGGGACCACCAGGTCGTCTCGGGCATCCCCCAGGAGCTGCTGGATCGGGTGGTGAAGCGGGGCGGGGGTCTGGGCCACATGTTCTTCAAGAACGTGGACCGGTGGATCTCCAGCACGGCCTCGATGGACCCGGAGATTTTCAAGCATGTGGCCTTCGAGATGATCCAGGAGTCTGGCTGCAAGCTCTGGCTCTACACCTCGTTCATCCGCGGCTTCCGGGAGGGGATGCTGGTCCAGGCGGCAGAGGTGTTGAACAAGGCCGGGGTCCTTCGCCTCGAGGCGAAGGCGTTCGTGGATACCACGGGCGATGCCGATCTTGCCGCCTCTGTCGGCGCACCCTTTGAGCGCGGCGGCGGGAAGCGGCAGCAGGCGGTGACGTGCATCTTCCGGGTCGGGAATGTCAACTTGGAGCCGGTCGAGCGGTACATGGAGGAGCGGATCAACACAGAACACAAGGAACCCTGGAAATTCCTAAACGCCCCCCTGCGGGGCAAGCCGAAGTACTGGACGCCATGGAAGGTCTTTCCGGAGATCGCCCAGCGCTTTCCCAAGCTGTTCGGCGTCTACTACCACGGCACGCCAGGGGACATCTTCATCAACTGTACGCACACCGCGATCGATTCGCTGGACCCCGAGGACATTACGGCCGGGACCATGCGCCTGCGGAAGCAGGCCATGGAGGTCACACAGTTCCTGAAGGAGCACGTTCCCGGGTTTGAGAACGCCTACCTCACCCACGTGTACGACCTGGGGGTTCGGGAGAGCCGGCGGCTGATCGGCGAGTACGTGTTCACTGTCGGGGACATGATCTCGGAGCGGGAGTTCGATGACGTCGTGGGAATGGGCGCGTATCCACCTGACCTGCATGACGCGACCGGCGGCGACATCCTGATCCACGGCAAGGGCTGGGGCCAAGCGAGCATAGAGGAAGAGCTGCCCCAGGAGCAAGAACTGCCGTACAACTCAGGGTACCAAATCCCTTATCGGAGCCTCCTGCCGCAAGGGCTGGACAACCTGTTGGTGGCTGGACGATGCATCTCCGCCACGTTCGAGGCGCAGTCCGGCACGCGTGGCATGGGACCCTGCTCGGCCATGGGCCAGGCGGCCGGGACGGCGGCAGCCCTTGCGGTGAGGACCGGGACCGTGCCCAAGAAACTGGACGTCTCGCTGCTGCAGAAGACGCTCCTCAAGGACGGGGTCCTTCTCGGAAGGCGCCCGGCGGGGACCTGAGTCGGCGGGATCTGTTGTTCGCTGATCGGCACCGGCGGCGACGATAAGAACTGCTTGGCAGAGTTCGCGCTGGTCTCCGGTCTGGTTCTGCCGAGCGGTGGGCCTTGGCGCGTCGCTCACGTCTTCCGAATGACCGCCGTGCGCCGCGGGGTTCTGTTTCAGCGCCGGAGGACACAGGATGGCCCTGAAAGATCTCGATCTGCCGAAAACGCAACGGGCAATCATCTTCCCCGCCCGAGGCCAGGCCGAGGTGCGGGAAGTGGACGTGCCCCGCTTCTTCGACGACCACGGCCCGTGGAACGTGGTCCTGCGGCCGCTCGCGGTCGGCCGCTGCCCCAGCGACACAGCGAGCTGCGAGGAGGAATTCCCCCCGGGCTTTCGCCTCCCGGCCGACACCCAACCGGTTGTCCCCGGCCATGAACAGGTGGTCGAGGTGGTGGGAGCGTCCGAGGCGGCGCGGCGGGTCGGGATTGAGGTGGGCGGCTGGTGCGTGTACGACATCAACATCGGGTGCGGCGAGCAAGATTGCTATCCGTGCTTCGTCCAGAAGCGCCCCGGCATTGACTGTTCCAAGGGGACGCTCTTCCAGGGGATCGGGGCGGCCGATGAACGCTGGGTGCTGCGCCAGACCGGCCTGCGGCATGTGCCCGGTTCGTACGTCTACGATCCTGCGGGACGCCGGGGAGGGATCATGGTGGGCCGGCACACCCAGCTCCACCCGCTGGATCGGTCGCTTCTCCGCGGCGAGGCCGACCTCGCCGTCCTCACGCAGGCGGACGCGCTGGCCTGCGCGTTCATGGCGATCCGGGGCGTCGCCAAGCTCCACGCCTGGGAGGAGGGGTTCCGTCCCGCCCTCTTCCTGATCGGCGGCGGCGGCCGGATCGCCTACTGGCTGGCCGAGGCGGCCCTGGCAGAACGGGGGCGGGACGGGGTGGATCTCTTCCTGGCGGACGTGGATGCCGACCGGCTGGCGATGACGGCCGACCGTCTGGGGCTTCCCCAAGGCAACACCTACCTCGTGGA
>JACPQM010000067.1 GCA_016190505.1 Chloroflexota bacterium
AGTCCCGACCCGTCGGGACCGCTGGCACCGTCTGTGGATTGCTTCGTCGTCCTTCCTTTTGGGAAGGACTCCTCGCAACGACGCCCCAAAACCATTCATCCACCCAATAGGTGGGCCGTTTGAAGCCGGACTCGCGGATTACGGCAAGGTTGGGCAACTCGCGCTGTGGCGGTCTCTGCTTTTCCTGCTACACTACATCCACAGTGCAGTCCAGTGTCGGCATGCTCATCCCAACTGAAGGGGCGATCGAATGAACCGGAAACTGGCACAGACGCGCCCAGACGGTTACTTCGCCATCCGGGTGTTCCACCGCGGGCGAAGGGGCAAGAAGGACCCAAGGTTCCTCTTCAAATGCGGCTGCTGCGACGAGAAGCTTGAGGTGTACTACGGAGAAGACACCCTCGAAATCAACGGCGTCATGGGTTCAGTGGAGAACTGGCGCGAGCTGCTTCTGCCGCTGCTAGAAGTGAAGCTGCCGGGTCAAGGGCCGACAGAGCGCGCGGCGACCGAATCCCGTAGCGGCCCCGATGAATCGGGGCCGCTACGGGGTCTTCGCGCTGCAAGAAGTGGCTAAGGTCAAAGGGAGTTGTTGGGCGCCTAGGCGGACTATCCGAAACCGTTGGGGTACGAGGCTCCATCAAAGTCCAGGTCGCCCACAGGCTTTGGGATGGAGCTCTCCACGGGGCACAAGTTTCTCTGGGAGCGTGGCTGTCGTGATAGACCCGGCATCGCTGGGTAGAATACGCTCAGCCAGTGTGGCCCCACTAGCGGCATCCAGCTTCAAGAGCCGGACAGGGCCCTCCCGGTGTGGTCCCCCTTCTTCAACAACCCCATAGAGATATCGCCCATCCTGGCTGGCGAGCACCTGCCTGAAGTCGTGGGACGATGCCAGATGAGCGACCACTTCCCTCGTTGTCGGTTCAACCACAAAGATGCCCCCGATAACGGCTTGTCCCGTACTTCGTGGGTCAATCCTGGACCACCAACTGAGCGGCGTGTAGACAAACAGACGCCCACCACCTCCGACGAGATTGGCATGGGACGGCAGTTGGGCACCGGTCACCCCGGGCAAAGCAACCGTTAATGCGACTGGGGCATCCAAAGAGCTTGTCTCTGGTGTGACGGTCCACAGGTATACTTGCTGGCCTTTGTGAAGGTAGAAATAGAAATACTCACCGAGCCAGACCCCGTTGTCCCCATACCACTCCCTGTCCGGGTCACTGGGAACAGGCAAGCGGCGGACCAGCTTCATAAGTGCCAGATCAAAGACATCTATGGACGGTCCGTCCCAGTTTGTGACGCCAAAGAGCCAATAGCCATCAGGCGAGGGGTGCAGTCCATATACGCCGGGAGCGTCAATGGTAGGCACACGGGCAAGCGTCCGGGCGTCAAAGACCTCGAGTCCGATATTGCCGCGTTGGGTAAACACCCAGCGGCCATCGGGCGAAGGGACACTACGACTGGCCGGCTCATTCAGCCGGCACAATTCGCCCGTGGTAAGATCCAGGGCGAAGAGAGCACAGCAGCCTGGTGACTCGGGTGTGGTCGCCTGGACTATGAATACCGTTTTGCCATCGGGGGCGACGTTAACGTCGTCCACTGTCTTGTTGGTGACGACATACCCAAGGGGCTCAAGCGTCGCAGCATCGAAGACTTGCACCCGACCAAGCGTACGGAGCGCAGCCGCAAGGATAACCTGCCGTGTTTCCTCTGGCGTGGGTGCACCTTCACCGGTCGCTTGCTGCGGGCTACCGCAGGCAGAGGCCACCGCCAGCAACGTAACACTTATTAACGCCAGGAGCGATTGACGGAACCGCATACCTCTCTCCTCTCTCTATCTTTCTCCTTATCCCTATCTACTACAACTGGCGGCGCCCGGAGGTTCCGCGCCCGTATCTACGGCCCTGGTGTCAGCGACTCCGCGATGTTGCGCGCTTCCTCCAGGGGAAGCTCCGTCTCCAGCCGGTAGGTGATGCCACCCACCTCCCAAGCCAGCGTGTTCCCCTTTACAACCCGCTCCATCTCGACCACCTCGCGGCCATCCGCGGTCCGGTATCGCAAAAGATGGAAGTCACCCTCCAGCCAGAAGCCCCTGGCGTCATTGATGCTGGTCTCTTCAAGGCGTGTCCCACTGGGAATCCCCTTAGTGAACATCCCCGTGGTCCGGAACTGGTAGAGGGTGAAGAGAGCGTCGCTATCGCGCGGGGGCTGGATGGGGAGGCCGGGACGCGCGGAGAAACGCAGCACCAACTGCACTTCTCCATGGGAACCCAGTTCCTGCACGTAGACCCCGTCGGGCACCCCCAGGCCCTCTGGGTAGGAGGGCAGCATTATGGGGAAGTCCACCTGGGAGCGCGCTTGAGCCAGCGTGGTGGCGCCTGTCAGGGTCGTCGGAGTTTCCGCCCCGGGGGATGGTGTGGGGACATGGCTATCTGGGACAACCTGGATGCGCTCCAGGCCGAAGAGGCGAGCCAGTGCCTCACGGCTGGCCGGAATGAGCGCCAGCGTGGCACCGAGCACCAGGACAAGCAGGGACATGGCCACAGCCACGTGCCAGGCTGTTGGTTGCGGCATGAGTCTGGGATGCCGAGTCCGAGCCTGCCGCTGCAGCAGGCGGTACCGTACCTGCGTGGTGACGTCTGGAGAGGGCGGGTATTCCATCTGCCGCCCCAGGGCCAGCAGATCCTGCTCCAGCCAGCCGTCTGGCCTGTTGGGCCTACTGCGCCTAGAACTCATAGGTTGCCTCTAGCCCTGGGAATCGCTCTTGGATAACCCGCCGCAGACGTGCCATGGCCCGGCTGAGACGGGACTTGACAGTACCATGCCGGCACCGCAAGACCTCCGCCATCTCTTGCTCCGACAGCTCCAGGAAGTACCTGAGGGAGATAATCAGCCGCTCGTCGTCCTTCAGAGAGTCCAGGGCAGCCAGCAGCTTCTCGTGCCGTTCGGTTTCAATAGCAGTCTGCTCCACGGAGGGATCGCCCCGTCCCTGGCTCTGGGTTGCCGCGTAGCGGGTGCTCAGGTTGTCACGGCGCTGGGCGGCTTTTCGCGCATTGCGGGCCTCGTTGGTCACGATGCGCAGTAGCCACGGGCGTAACGGCCTTCGTTCGTCAAATCTATGGAGGGCGCCGAACGCCTTCACAAACGCCTCCTGCACCACGTCCTCCGCATCGCTGGGGTCCCTAAGGACCAGGCAAGCGGTACGAAAGGCCACCCCCTGGTAGCGACGAATCAGTTCTTCGTAAGCATGAACGTCGCCCCCACGTGCCTTGCCTACAAGCGTAGGCTCATCATCCGACGGGGTCTGCATCTATGATTGTTAATATACAACTGGCGGGAGCCAGGGGTTCCAGGCGGCGTTGTCGGATGCCCCGTCACTGTCACGCATGCTTCATCGTTGGCACAGTTGCCGAAAGGAGTGAAGCGAGCTCCGTAGGGCAGTTTTCCGAACCTGCCCGTCAAGCGCCTATTCAGCGTTCCCGGTTGGGTCATCCCGACGAGTCGGGACGACCTACACATCCGGCGCCTATCTGTAGGGAGATCAAGGAGCACGCCGTAGCGGCAATTCATGGTTTGCCGCTACGCGTGTTCGCGGCTTCAACGAATGAATGGGTGTGCCTCACACGTGGGGCAGGGCTACGGTCTCCAACTCTTCAGCGGTCAGCCCGTATATCTCCAGGGCGGCCCGCGTCGAGATGTACCCGTCCTCCAGGTCCCACAGCACACGCTGGCGGTCCCTCTCCTTCGGGTCGCCTACGCCGCCACCGCCGCCAGCATCCATGCGCAGCACGTCTCCTGGCCTCAGGGGGTAGCCGCCGATCCGGGCCTGGAGGTGGACGGCCTGGGGAGTGCCCGGGTTGATGGTGATGGAAGCCACCTGTCCGTCCAGGCCACCCTCGATGCCAATGCCCGGGATGACGTGCTTGTCCCCCCGGCAGGAGAAGCTTCCATTCTCCATCAGCAGGTACTCCCGCCTGGTGCCCGGCCCGCCCCGCCATTTGCCGGATCCCCCCGAGTCGCGCACGATCTCCCAGCGCAGCATCCGGCAGGGGAACTCGGACTCCACGATCTCCACTGCCGTGGAGCGGACAGCGCCGGCGCTGTTCCTCGGCCCCCGACCGAAGCCGCCGTCGTCGCCCTCCATGGCGCCGGTCCCCGCCGTGCCCATCTCGTACTGCACGAAGTGGCGGCCGGTCTTGGTGCTCTTCCAGCCGATGATCACGCCCCCTCCACCACCCCCCCAGGCGATGGGCTTCTGGCCCGCCAACTCTATGACGGCAGCCGTGGTCATCCCCTTGACCAACTGGTGGGTAGCCGCGTAGCAGTTCACCGGCGCGGGCACCACGGGACAGACCACGGTGCCTTCCTTGAAGCGCGTGTCCATGGCGCGCGTCAGTCCGTGGTTGGCGGGCAAGTTGGGGTCTATGAGAGCGATGAGGGCGAAGTAGCCAGCGGCATGGACCAGCGGCGGACAGATGTTGACCGGGCCCCGGGTCTGGGCGTCGCAGCCGCTGAAGTCGAAGAGGATGGAATCAGCCTTTTTCACCGCCTTCAGGTGGAAACGGACGGGTTTGTCCAGCACGATGCCGTCGTTGTCCAGGTAGCCTTCGACCTCGGCCTCGCCGTCGGGCCAAGATGCCACCTCTTGCCGCACCCGTTTCTCCGTGCGGTCGAACAGCTCGTCGAAAGCGGCGAACATAGTCTCGGTGCCGTACTTCTCGAAGAGCTTCTGCACCCGGCCCTCGCCGATGCGGTCGGTGCCCATCTGGCCCCTGATGTCACCGATGACCAACTCCGGCGTGCGGGAGTTGACCTCCAGGAGCGCCTCGATCTCCTTGGAGATGCGTCCCCGGCTGGCATACTTCACCGGCGGCAGGAGTATCCCCTCATGGAAGACCTCGGTGGCCTGACCTGAACCGGAGCCGGGCACCAGGCCGCCGATGTCGGACTTGTGGGCGATGCCGCTACAGAAAGCCACCACCTCGCCCTTGTGGAACACGGGCGTGATCACTCCCATGTCGATGGAGTGGGGGCTGCCTCCATAGTACGGGTGGTTGACGATGAAGCAGTCGCCCTCCTCGATCTCGTCGTACGAGTAGCGGGACAGCAGGTTCTTGAGGCACGCGGGGTGCGCCCCCAGGTGCAGGGTCAGGTTGACGTACTGCCCGATGAGGCGGCCCTGCCTGTCCAGCAACGCGCAGGAAGCGTCCAGGGACTCGCGGATGATGGTGGAGTAGCCCGTACGGAACAGGGAACTCTGCATCTCCCGCACGATGCCGGACAGGCTCGAGATTATGACCTGGAAGGTGACCGGGTCTACAGAAGGCATGTTATTTGTCCAACCAGGCGAAGCGCAGCCATTCGGCGTTGGAGTAGGCGTTCGTCTTGGAGAAGACGTTCTTGACATAAGGTTGGAGCATGACTTCTCCCTGGCAATAGGTATGAGATACCAGCTATTATAGGTGGCCCGGCGCGGGTCAACAAGGGGCGGGCAAAACCCCGCAGAGCCTGGCCCCGTTGGCCAGTGACCTGGACCCTCGAATGACCCGCTCGCCGCCCTATGTGGCTACCGGCTTGACTCAGTAGCGTCAGGGGTTTAGTCTACCCGTGTCATCTCGAATACCCGCGCCTGGCGCGGGAATAGTGGGCTTTTTTCAGCGAAGGAGGTTGTCATGACTGCCACCGAACGTGGACAGGACCCGATCGCTTCGGAAGTCGCTCCCTATGAGGAGTGGCAGCAGGCGGAAGGAATCCCGGTCCACACCGGGTTCTGCATCGAGGACCTGAGGACGGCCCCCGTCGGGCACTGGGCACGGATGGGTGGCAAGGGCGCCTTCATCAATCTGGTGGGGTCGGAGATGAGCTCGGACGCCTACCTGTGCGAGATACCGCCCGGGGGAAGCCTCAACCGGGAGCGGCATATGTACGAGGAGATGATGTTCGTCATCGAGGGCCGCGGCGCCACGGTCATATACTCTGCTGACGGGCGGGGGCAGACCTTCGAGTGGGGTCCTGGCAGCCTGTTCTCCATGCCTCTTAATGCCTCTCACCAGCTTTTCAACGGCCAGGGGGACAAGCCAGCGCGGTACGTGGCCATGACCAACGCCCCGCTGGCCATCAACCTCTACCACAACCTGGACTTCATCTTCAATAATCCCTACAACTTCGGGGACCGCTACTCCGGTGAGCAGGGCTACTTCAGCGGGCAGGGCAAGCTCCTTTCCATGAAAGCCTGGGAGACCAACTTTATCTCCAACGTCTACGACTTCCAACTCCGGGACCTGCGCGAGCGGGGGGCCATGGGGCTGGGCACCATGCTGGAGATGTCGGACAACACCATGGCCTGCCACATCTCCCAGTTCCCCGTAGGGACTTACAAGAAAGCCCATCGCCATGGCTCTAGCGCCCTGCTCATTATCCTGGCGGGCCAGGGCTACTCGCTGCTGTGGGAGGATGGAGGGGAACGCCTGAAGGTGGACTGGCGCCAGGGCAGCATGTTCTCCAACGGCAACGACCGCTGGTTCCACCAGCACTTCAACTCGGGCGGGGAGCCCGCCCGCTACCTGGCGCTGCACTGGGGCAGCCGGAAGTACGGGCGGCTGTCCTTCATCTGCACGCGGCGTCCCCCGGGGTGGGTGGACATCAAGAAGGGCGGCACCCAGATCGAGTACGAGGATGAGGACCCCGCCATCCGCCAGCTCTTCGAGGCCGAGCTGGCCAAGGTCGGCGCCAAGATCAACATGCCCCCGGTGGGGGGACGGTAGGGGCATTCCTCGGTTCGGGACTCTTGTCCCTGGTTGATGGCGAATGTAGGGGCGAAGCATCGGGCGTGGCAGCCCCTGGCACCACATCAAGGTGATGCCCGATGCTTCGCCCCTACACATCGGCCCCGTGCCCCGTTCTTATTGACAGTCTATGAATATCGCGAAGCAGCGGCAGCGGCCATAATCCGTGGACTAGCGGTCCCACCACCTGTCATGGCGAGCGGAGCGAAGTCCCGACACGTCGGGACCCGTGGCGCGATCCGTGGATTGCTTCGTCGTCCTTCGCCGGAAGGATTCCTCGCAAAGACGTTCATGCCATTGCCTACGAGCGGGCACCAGCCAGGTGGGCATGTTCAAGCCCGCCTACGGATTACGGCAGCAGCGGCAGCGGGGCAGCGGTAGCGCCGGTTGACAAGGCAGCCTCCAAAGATTAGACTCTAGGGCATTCAGCAGCGTGTGCGGGATGTCTCGTTACCCCTGGGGATAGGCGAAGGCTCTTGCCTATGCTGTCAGCAAAGGAGCACCAGTCATGGCTAAGAAGTTGATGGCCTGGTTCGGTCTGGTAGCGCTGGTTGTGGCGGGATGTGGTCCGGCCGCCACGCCAACCTCCGCCCCGGTCAATGAGGCTACGCCCGCGCCGGGGGCTACTCCGGCACCCGTGGCCACGGCAACGGCAAAGCCGCCCGGGCCTGCCCCTTCGGGTCCTCAGGATCTGGTGTATGCCGGGGCTAGCTGGGGAGAAGAGAACCTGGACCCGACCATGTCCAGCCTACCCTGGGAGTTTACGGGTCCATTGTGGGACTTGCCTGTCGAGCTCACCGCCAACGGCGAGCTCAAGCCCCGTTTTGCCACATCCTGGGAGCAGTCTGCCGACGGCCTCTCCTGGACCTTCAAGCTGAGGCAGGGGATCAAGTTCCACGATGGCCAGGAGATGACGGCGGAGGACGTCAAGTTCAGCCTGGAGGCAGTAGCCCGCCCAGGGGCGAGGGCTTCCAGGACCGCCACCTTTCGCACCCGCATCAAGAGCATTGACGTAGTAGACCGGTACACGGTTCGCATCAACACGAACCAGCCCTGGGTCACTCTGGTATACGACCTGTCCACCCAGGCCGGCTCGGAAGGAATCGTGCTGCCCAAGGGCTACGTTGAGCGGGTAGGCTGGACGGAGTTCAACTCCAAGCCCATAGGCAGTGGCCCGGGTACATTCGCCCAGCACCGGGCTGGCAACTTCATAGAGTTCAGCGCCAACAAAGACTACTGGCTGTTTACGCCTGAGTTCGATCGTTTCCGCTTCGTGCTGGTCCCGGAGCTGAGCACCCGGATCGCCATGCTCAAAATGGGCCAGGCGGACATTACCCGGATTACCTTGGGCACGGTCCCGGAGGTAGAGAAGGCAGGCTTCAGGACCATTACTGACCCCCAGTACCTGTCGCTGCGCCTGCACCTCTTTGGCACCTACCTTCCCCAGGCCGGCCCCCTGGCTGACCTGCGGGTGCGCCAGGCCCTGAACCTGGCCATAGATAGACAAGAGATGGTGGACACCATGTTCTATGGCCGGGGCAAGCCGGCAGCCGTGTTCCCCGCTGGGGAGATTACCCTGGGCTACCCTGCCGATCTCAAGCCCTACCCGCATGATACGGCCAAGGCCAAGCAGCTACTGTCCGAGGCCGGCCACGCTAAAGGGTTGAATATTACTCTTTACGCCGTTACCGCAGGCAGCTTCACCCAGCACCGCGAGGTGGCCGAAGCGGTGGCCGGGTACTGGCGGCAGATTGGCGTGGAAACCAAGATTATCCCCACGGATACGGCCTGGATGCGGCCCCGGCGGAATAAGGCCCCGCAGGCGCCGGAGATCATCGGGACGGCTGAGACGTTTGGGGGTACGGCCAGAGCGGTGGGTATTGACGACTTGAGCATCTGGTGGAGCCAGGCTGGCCGCATCAGCCAACTGGCAGACAACATAGACGACATTGTCAAACGCGGCCTTGAAGCGCCTACTGTGGAAGAAATGGCCAAAGCGACCCAGGAGGCATACCGCATCATCTATAACGATTATCGCTCGGTACCACTGGTGAACATATATTCGGAGATCTGGGGATTGGGCAAACGTATAGGAAATATACAGGTAATAGCACAGCGGGGCTATCTGGGGTCCAGTGTTCCCAGTGCTACCCTTGCCCGTTAGCCTTTCGAGCCTGAATATGTTGAAGCGGGGCGCCAGGGTCACGGGCCAGCCAACAGCCTGGTCTCACCGCTTGCTGCCCGTGGCGACACTGTCACTCGTGACCTGCTGGTCACCCCGGCGAGAATAACGTGCAGCGCTACATTCTAGCCAGACTGGTCCAGGCGCTGGTCATGCTTATTGTGGTCAGTGTCATTGTATTTGGCGTGGCCAGAATGACAGGTAACCCCGTGGACGTCTACCTACCTGTGGATGTCAGCCCTGAACAGCGGGAGGAAGAGGTCCACCGGCTGGGGTTGGACCGGCCCATATACGTTCAGTATGGCATCTTCGTGAGCGGACTGCTTCGGGGTGACCTGGGGGAAAGCGTCAAGTTCCGCAAGCCGGTCAGTACTCTGATAAGAGAGCGGCTGCCCAACACGGCGAGTCTGGTGTTGCTCGCCATCGCCATAGCTCTGGTCCTGGCTTTCCCCCTGGGCATAATCGCCGCCCTGAGGCAAGGAGGCCCCTGGGACGTGGCCGCCCGGGTGTCCGCCCTGTTGGGGCAATCGGTGCCCACCTTCTGGGGGGGCATAATGCTGATGCTCGTCTTTGCCGTCCAGTTGGGCTGGCTGCCAGTGGCCCGCAAAGAAAGCCTGGCCTCCTACGTGCTTCCGGCGCTGACCATCGCCCTCTTTGGCTTCATGCTAGCGGGCGTGGTCCGGCTCTTGAGGACATCGTTGCTGGAAGTGCTGGACAGCGAGTTCGTCAAGTTCGCCAGGATAAAGGGGCTGCCGGAGTACGTGGTCATCCTGAAGCATGCCCTGCGGAATGCCCTCATCCCCGTGGTCACCTTTGTGGGCATGTATTTTGGCATCCTGCTGGCGGGCAGCGTCACCGTAGAGACGGTGTTTGCCTGGCCGGGGATAGGGCGTTTGGCCTACGAAGCGGTACGGTGGCGGGATTACCCAGTAATCCAAAGTGTGGTTCTAGTTGCCGCCACCATCATCATCATGACCAACCTGGTGGTGGACATCCTCTACGGTTACCTGGACCCCCGCATCCGCTATGGGCGGAGTGGATGATGGCCGACGAGTCCAGGGCCATGATGGGCCAGGCTACGGTTGCCCGCAGCCTGACGGCGGGCAGGCACCGCGGTGTTTGGGCACGCCTCCCTTTGGTGCCCTTGCTGCTGCTCGGCTTGTTTGTGCTCGTGGCCCTACTGGCTGATTTGCTGGCGCTGGCCTCGCCTTACGATACCGCCCTCCGGCTCAGATTTGCCCCGCCCTTCTGGATGGATGGGGGCACGCTGTCACACCCTTTGGGGACCGACTCCCTGGGACGGGACATCCTCAGCCGGTTGATTTTCGGGGCCAGGATATCCCTCCTGGTGGGGTTGGCCGCCGTAGCACTGGGGGGTGTCGTAGGCACTATCCTGGGCCTGGTCGCCGGGTTCTACGGGGGATGGCTGGACGTGGTTATCATGAGGGCTGCCGACGCCATGTTCTCGCTACCCACCATTCTGCTGGCGATGCTCCTGGCCGTGACCTTTGGCCCTGGCCTGGACAATCTGGTTCTCGTCCTGGCGCTGGTGTTGTGGGCCAGATTCGCTCGCCTGGTCAGGGCGGAGACATTGACCTGCAAGGTGCGCGACTACGTGGCCCTGGCCAGGGTGGGCGGTTGCTCCTCGCCCAGGCTGATCCTGGTGCACATTTTCCCTAATGTGTTAAACCCCCTGGTGGTCCTGGCTACCCTTCAGGTTGGCTATGTGGTCGTGGTGGAGGCTTCGCTGAGCTTCCTGGGGGCTGGGGTGCCGCCCCCTATTCCCACCTGGGGCACCATGATATCTGAGGGCCTGGAGCACATCACCGCGGGCTGGTGGCTCTCCGTGTTTCCCGGGGTTGCCGTGGTGCTGCTGGTACTCTCCGTGAATCTGCTGGGCGACTGGCTGCGGGACTACCTGGACCCCAAGCGGAGGCGTCGCTAAGCTATGGCCGAGTCCCCCTTGCTCCAGATTGAAGACCTCAGGGCCTACTTGTTCACCCGGGGCAGCGTGGTCCGGGCGGTAGACGGGGTCAGCTTCTCGGTGAATGAAGGGGAAACTCTGGGCCTGGTAGGCGAGTCCGGCTGTGGCAAGAGCATGACCTGCCTGGCGATAATGCGCACATTACCCGCGCCCAGCGGGCGAATCGTCGCTGGCCGTATCCGGTTTCAGGGTGTGGACCTGGTAGGGGTGAGTGAGGCCGAAATGAGGACCTACCGGGGTCGCCGGATATCCATGATCCTGCAAGATCCCAATACCTCGCTCAACCCTGTGCTGACCGTCGGCGAGCAGGTGGCCGAGCCTATGAGGTGGCACCAACAGGTCCAGGGCAAGGACCTGAAGCGCAGGGTCGTGGAGGCCCTGCGCCGGGTCAAGATCCCCGCCCCGGAGATGCGCGTGGGCGACTATCCGCACCAGATGAGTGGCGGCATGCGCCAGCGGGTGGTGGGCGCCGCTGCCCTGGCTTGCGAACCCCACCTGCTGCTCGCCGACGAACCTACCACCGCCCTGGATGCTACCGTCCAGGCCCAGTACCTGGCCTTGCTCAAGGATATCCAGGAACAGGCCCATCTGGCTATCATCTTCGTCACCCACGACTTCGGCATCGTGGCCCACATGTGCGACCGTGTTGCCGTCATGTATGCGGGGAAGATCGTGGAAACGGCGCCGGTGAAGGCCCTTTTCCACCACCCGAGCCACCCCTATACCGTCGCCCTGCTGAACTCGGTGCCCAAGCTCAGGGAGAGGGTAGACCGTCTCTACTCCATCGAAGGCGAGCCACCGCCAGTGGACCAGGTGATACCGGGGTGCAGCTTTGCACCTCGTTGCCCCAGCCCGGAGGAGCGCTGTAGCCGCGAGCCCCCGCCAACTATGGACCTAGGAGACAGCCACCATGCCAACTGCTGGAAGCTCGCCTAGCTCCGCATCACCCCTCGTTGCTGGGGACGGCCTGAAGAAGTACTTCCCCGTGACCAAGGGCCTGGTGATGATGCGTACCGTGGGCTGGGTGAAAGCGGTAGACAACGTCTCCTTCAGTATCGGGCCCGGAGAGACCCTGGGCCTCGTTGGCGAATCGGGTTGTGGCAAGACCACCACGGCCAAGCTGCTGCTCTTGCTGGAGAGACCAACCGCCGGCTCCATCCTGTTCCGCGGCAAGGACGTGCTCAGCTTCACCCGGGCGGAGATCAAGAGCTACCGTACTTCGGTCCAGGCGGTCTTTCAGGACCCCTGGAGCTCCCTGAACCCCAGGCAGCGGGTGGGCTCGATCATCGCCGAGCCTATGCTGGTGAATACGGTCATCTCCAGGAAAGAGGCCAAGGAGAGGGTGGCGGAGCTGTTGCGGCAGGTGGGGTTGCGGCCCAACCAGGTCACGCTCTATCCTCATGAGTTCAGTGGTGGCCAGCGTCAACGCATTGCCGTGGCCCGCGCGCTCGGCTTGAACCCCAGCCTGATCGTCCTGGATGAGCCAGTATCCGCCCTGGACGTGTCCATTCGCGCCCAGATAATGAACCTGCTCCGGGGGCTCCAGGAGACGCACCATCTGGCCTACCTTCTCATCGCCCACCACCTGGCGACGGTGCGCTACATGAGCCACCGGGTGGCCGTAATGTACCTGGGGCGCATTGTGGAGACGGCGGCCGCGGAAGAGCTGTTCTCCCACCCGTTGCACCCGTATACTTGCGCCCTGTACTCGGCAGCGCTGTCTGCTCACCCGGACGAGGTAACCCAGCCGGTCATTCTGCGCGGAGAAGTGCCTTCTCCCCTGGACTTGCCTCCGGGGTGTCGCTTTCACCCCCGCTGCCCGCGGGTTGGGCCCGACTGTTCCAGGGATGAGCCACAACTGAAAGAGGTCGCTCCGGGCCACTGGGTGGCCTGCGGTCTCCACGATCGCGCATGAGCAGGCTGGGCCAGGCGCGAGCCCACCGCAACCTCAGCTAGACTAACGTTGCTGCCATTGTCGAGGATGTCGCTTGGCGTGCATACACGCGACCACGACGATCGTGTCGCCGTAGATGCGATAGAACATGCCGTAGGGAAAGCGATGGGGAACGAGCGCGCGCCGCGTGGCCCGGTGAATGATGGTTAAGGCCTGGGGCTGTGATGCGACCCGATCAAGTGTTGAGCGGAGCGCTGCCAAGAAGTCTTCGCCCAACCCCGGCCGCTGCCGCTCGTACCATTCGTAGGCTTCCTCGATGTCCGCGGCGGCCGCAGGCCGGACGACGACCTGCTTCACAGACTCCGACGGCGGATACGCGCCAGGACCTCGTCCCACGGGATCCCGATGGGGCCTTCCCGCTCAAGGTCGTTGAGGCGCCGGTCGAGCTCTGCGCGCTGGGCATCCGTCAACGGAACGGTCTCCGACTGCGCCGCCAGGCTGTCCCACAAGCGCTCCAGCAGCTTGAGCCGTTCATCCGGGGTGAGCGACGCGATGTCAGGCGTTGGCTTCTTCATGTCATGAGTATAACATCATTGGATAGCGGTCCGGGTCACATTGCATCGCGTGCCCTCCCACGGGAAGCCGTGGGGCGTCCCCCGCCGTTCGTATTGACAGCGGCCTCGGCCAGTGCTACAAATACGCTATCCGCAGCGGACAAACGGTAGCCCGAAGTCCGTAGCTTGTAGCCATTGTTTTGGGGAGAGAGACTTGCAGACCAAACCCGAGATACGCCAGGTGCCCACCTTCTGCCACGAGTGCTACAACACCTGCCCCGCTATCGCCGAGGTGGACATGGGCGTGGTGTCGCGCGTCGTGGGCAATCCCAAGTCGCCCTACACCGGGGGCCGGCTGTGCCCCAAGGGCAATGGTTCCCTGATGCGTGTCTACGACCCTCACCGGCTCAAGACGCCCCTGAAACGGACAAACCCCCAGAAGGGCATTGAGGTAGACCCTCAGTGGCAGGAGATAACGTGGGAGGAGGCCCTGGACACCATTGCTGAGAGGCTCAAGCACCAGAGGGCGGTCAATCCCCACGGTCTGAAGATGCCCTCTCTGGACACTACCCACCTTTCCTTGCCGGCCTGCTGGGCCCACGCTTTCGGCACCCCATTCGTGGGCACCGGCTCCGGTGGCGGTGGCGGCGCCCACTGCGGCAACGCCCTACACACCCTGGGCACCATGATCTGGGACTCCTACCGGGACTGGCCTGACTGGGCCTACACCAGGTACGCTATATTCATGGGGACAGGCGAAGGGTTCGAGGCCAACCGGTCCATCCCCGAGGACGCCAGGCGCGTGGCCGATGCCCGGGTGCGGGGCATGAAGATGGTGGTGGTGGACCCCCGGTTCACCAACGCCGCAGCCAAGGCCGACGAGTGGGTGCCCATTCGCCCGGGCACGGATGGCGCGCTGGTGCTGGGGATGACAAACCTGCTGCTCAACGAGTACGGTATCTATGACGCGCCTTTCCTCCAGAGGCACACCAACGCTCCCTACCTTGTTGGCGCAGACGGCCATTACGTCCGCGAGGAAGGGACCAAGCGGCCCCTGATCCGGGATACCGTGGACCAGTGCGCCAAGTCCTATGAGGACTTCAACGGCGAGGCGAGCACCCGCGCCGCCCTGTTGGGGGATTTCGCGGTCAACGGTGTGCCCTGTAAGCCTGCCTTCCGGCTCATCAAAGACCATGTCAGGCAGTACACCTTGGATCTGGTGGAGCAACTTACCACCGTCCCCGCGGCCACGGTGCGCCGGCTGGCCCGGGAGCTGGGGGAAGCCGCCCAGATCGGCAGTACCATCGAGATCGAAGGGGAACAATGGCCACTGCGTCCGGCCGTCATCATGTACGGCCGGGGCACCCAGGGCCACACCAACGCTACACAGACCACAGCCGCGATCTACGTCCTGGAGATGGCCCTCGGCCTGCTGGGCACCCCGGGAGGGACCCATCGCAGCACCTCTGGGGGTGTGCAGCTCAAGGGCACGCCTGTCCAGAAGGGACCCGACGGCATCACCTTCCCCAAGCTGAACGTGCACCATCCCTATGCGCCCCCCAGTTGGCCACCGAAGAACTACGACCTCAAGGACTTCTTTCCCATCAACATGAAGGCGGAGCCGCTCCACATCGTCACCGGGTCTGACCCCGCCCGCTGGGGCTTGCCCGAGGAGATCACCATATTCGCCGTCAACGCCAACCCGCTGTTGAGTGTGGGCGATCTGGAACGGTCGGCTGCCTACTACCGCAAAGCTTTCGTTGTCCTGCTGGACCAATACATGAACGAGACGGCGCAGTTCGCCGACATCGTGCTGCCCTCCCAGATGCCCCTGGAGACCCACAATCTCACCAACGTCAAGGCGGGCGACACCTACGTGGGCCTGATCTATTCACCGCCCGCCATCGAGCCGATGTATGAGGCCCGGGGCTGGATTGAGGTGCTTATAGACCTGGCGGAGCGATGCGGCTTCCTCCACGGTGAAGGCGGGTTAAACTACTGGATCAACATGATGCAGCAGTTGCCCCCGCCGTACGCCCTGGGCCTGGAGGACTGCTACACTCCCGCAGAGATTCTGGAGCGCATCGCCAAGCGCCACATTGGCGAAGAGGGCTGGCGCACATTGGTGTCAGAGGGTATCTACTGGCGGAAGCTGCCTGCCAAAGAGAGGTATATGCCCTACCGTCCCCACCGCCTCCCATTTTATCAGGAGCTCATCCTGGGCGCGGGAGAGTCGTTAGTGGCTACCTTGAAGGAGATCGGGGCCTACGACAAGCTGGCTGGCGAGATAGACTTCTCGCACTACACTGCGGTTCCCACGTACAAGCCCGCCCGCATCCATGAGGCCAGTCCCGACACGTCGGGATTCGACCTGTACGCCGTGAACGGAAAGACGGTGCTGTTCACCTTTGGCCGGTCGGCGTTCAACCCCTGGCTCATGGAAGTGGCGGAGATGCTGCCCGGTCCCCTGTCGGTGGGGATACATGAGGCTACCGCCGCCAGGAAGGGCATCCGGGATGGACAGCGTATCTGGGTCGAGTCCGAGGCGGGGAAGGTGCTGGGCACGGCCAAGTGCACCAAAGCGGTCCATCCCGAGTGCTTGAGCATTGCCGGCACTCTGGGCCACTGGTGCGAGCACCCGGTCGCCAAAGGGAAGGGGACCCACTTCAACAGCCTGCTCAGCGTGGGGCTAAAGAACATGGACCCCGTGTTCACCACATACCAGGGTGTGGCCTGCCGGGTGAGGGTCTACCCGGCGGAAGAGTAGCGGGTCTCCTCCCCCCTTGCGGGGGAGGATAAAGGTGGGGGGTGACCAGCGCCTTTCACCCCCATCCTAACCTTGCAGGGATTGACAACAAGACACACGGCCCATATAATACGAGCGACTTCAGTGTAACAAGAGGTTGCCAGTATGACAATGGCAGTTGCCACCAAGCGGGCAGTGGGGTACTTCAGGGTTTCC
>JACPQM010000060.1 GCA_016190505.1 Chloroflexota bacterium
AAGCCCTACAAGCCCACCTGGGGCCCCAACTGGGACGAAGACATTGGGGCCGGTGAATACCCCAACTCCTATTTCTTCTATCTCCCCCGTCTGTGCAACTCCTGCTCGAAGCCCCCTTGCGTGGACGCCTGCCCGGGCAAGTCCAAAGGGGTCATGGTCAAGCGGGAGGAGGACGGCATCGTCCTGATTGATGACGAGAAGTGCGCCGCTACCCCCTGCGGCCACGAGTGCATGCGGGCCTGTCCCTACAAGGTCATCTATGCCAACGCCGCCAAGCCCAACGTCTCCCAGATGTGCAACTTCTGCCTCCCCAGGCTGGAGAGGGCGGTCGCCCCCTGCTGCGTGCGCCAGTGCCCGGGCCGGGCCGCCTGGGTGGACTTCCTGGACAACACCGAGGGCACCGTTCACAAGCTGGTCAACGTCTGGAAAGTGGCGCTGCCTCTGCACCCCGAGTTCCATACCGGCGCCAACGTCTACTACGTCCCACCCCTATCCCCGCCCCGGATAGACCAGAACGGGGATATTGACCTGAACCAGCCGCGCATACCAATGGAGTACCTGCGGGGCCTGTTCGGCCCAGCCGCGGACCACGCCCTGGACACGGTGAAGGCCGAGATGGCCAAGCGCCGCCAGGGGCAAGACTCAGAGCTCATGGACCTGCTTATCGCCCGGCGCTGGGTCACCATGCTGGGCCCCTTCCCCAAGGACCCCAGCGAGGTAGGAGGCAAGAAATAGTCCACCGCGCCGAGGCTAGAGAAAAAGAACCAGGCAGAGACGAGCGGTATGGTTGACCTCGTCATCACCGGAGACCGCATGGTCACGCCGGTCGGCGTACGCAAGGCAGCGGTCGCGGTCAAGAACGGGCGCATCGTGTCCGTAAGCGACGTGGGCGACTCGCCCCCAGCCAACAGCACCATTGACGCCACCGGCCAGATCGTGTTCCCAGGCATTGTGGACCCGGAAGGCCACCCGGGGACTCGCCGCCCATTCAAGGACAGCCTGCTCAGCGAGACCAGGGCGGCCGCCGCCGGCGGCGTGACCACCTGGGGCATCCAGCAGGCCAGCGCCAAGGTCCGGAAGACCTACGTCCACACTCCCCGTCCGGAGGACATCGTGCCCTTCTCCCAGGCCATGCCCGATTGTATCGGGCAAGGCGAAGACTACTCGGTGATTGACTTCTTCTTCACCGGCTTTATCACCACGGACGAGCAGGCCCTGGACATCCCCAAGGTCGCCCGTGACTTTGGCGTCACCTCCTTCAAGTACTATCTCCACATGATGCAGGGGCCTAACACCTCCAGCGTGTGGGCGGGCAGGCAGGAGGCCGGCTTCCATGGCTTCGACGACGGCACGGTGCACCTGGGACTGGAAAAGACTGCTGAGATCGGGCCACCAGGCATAGTGGCCATACACCCGGAGAACTGGGAGATCGCACGCATCTTCGAGGACCGGCTCAAGAGGTCCGGCCGCACAGACATGGCCGCGTGGGATGCCCGCTCTCCACACTTCTGCGAGGCGGGCCACGCCAGAAACTATGCCTACTACGCCCGCATTGCAGGCTGCCCTATCTACATTCTGCATACCACCACTCGTGAGACGGTGGAGGAGATAGTCAGGGCCAGGGCGGAAGGCACCAAGATCTACAGCCAGACCGGCCACCACTACCTCGCCCTGCCCCACGACGTGTGGAAGATCAACGTGCCTTTGCGTGATAGTGACACCATGGCCTACCTGTGGACGGCCCTGCGGGACGGACTGATAGACTGCATCGGCACGGACCATGTGGACATCGGCCTGCCCAAGGACAAGATGGACAAGGGCAACGTGTGGGAGACCATCAGTGGCTTCCCCTCGCGGGTGGAGGCCCTGGTTCCAGTGATGATGACCGAGGGGGTGCTGAAGGGCCGGATTTCTATCGAGCGAATGGCGCAGGTCTGCTCCGAGAACCCCGCCCGGATCTTTGGCGTCTATCCCAAGAAGGGCGCTATCGCCGTGGGGTGTGATGCGGACTTCACCATCGTGGACCCACAACGCACCATGACGGTGAAGCGGGAGATGATTCACTCGTCAGGCGGCTGGTCGGTCTGGGAGGGCCGGAGCTTGAGCGGCTGGCCAGTGCGCACCATCCTGCGGGGCAAGACCATCTCCGAGTGGCCAGAGGGAGCGCCGCGGGCGCAAGTGATTGACCCACCCTACGGCCGCTACATCCCCCGGAAGGTGGGCCATCAACTGTATCCCATGGACGGGGCGGTGGAGCAACCGTCACCCGTCACAGCCTGAAATGCCCATGTGCGTCTGGGCCGCCGTTTCTCAGACCACCTTTGGGCATGACAAGCCTGAGGCCCCGCCGTGGCATGGCACTATTCCCGCCCGGCAAGCCACCAGCAGAAGGAGGCAGACATGACAGGAAAGCGGACCGGTTTCCTCTGGGCGACGCTCGCTTTGCTCTTTGCCGCGTGCGGCCCTGCCGCTACCGCTACTCCGGTGCCCAGCCCAACGCCACAGGCCACCGTGCGCCTCAGCCCTGGGCCCACCGTCGCACCGACGGCGACGCCTCAGTCTGCATCTGTCCCGACACCCCAGCCTGCACCTACCTCAACGCCACCGAGGCCCGCGACCACCGCGGGACCTACCCGTGGCGGCATCATCAAGTACCCCATAACCGGTGATCCTACTAGCTGGGACCCTGTGAACCGGCTGTTTGAGAACCTGGCAACCAAGGGCAACGTGTTCAGCCGCCTGCTTTCCCTGTGGAACGACCCACCACAGGCGGGATGCAAATCGGAGTTGACCCCCTGGCTGGTAAAGGAGTGGAAGTGGGTAGACGACAGAACTGCGCAGTTCACTATCCATCAAGGCGTGAAGTTCCACAACAAACCCCCGGTGAATGGTAGGGAAGTGACTGCCCAGGACGTGGCCTTCAGCCTGGAGCGATGGCGGACCCAGGACTGGCTGGGGCCGAAGTTCAAACTGGTGGAAGCGATCGAGGCAGTAGACAAATACACCTTCCGCATGAAGGCGAGCTTTTCCTGGGGTGGCATGGTATTGGAGAGCCTGGGCCATGACTACGGACCTGTGGTGCTAGCCCAGGAGGCCGGGGGGGCCAAGGGCGAACTATGGGAGACCCCACAAAAGTCCTGGATTGGCAGCGGCGCCTTCACCTTCGAGCAATGGGTGCCTGGGGTCAAATGGGTGCTGGCCCGCAATCCAGGCTATTGGAAGGAAGGCCGGCCCCTGGCGGACGGCCTCGAGTTCTGGGTGATGCCGGACCTGTCTACGCAGATGGCCGCCATGCGCTCTGGGAGGATCAACACGGCCGGTGCCTGGGGTGACCCCCAGGCCGAGGACGTACTCAGGAGTAACCCCGACTTCCAGGTCTTTCGTTGCCCCACCCTCAGCACCTTCCCCGGAAACCTGTTCATGAACAACGAGGGACCCCCCTTTAGCGATGTGCGGGTACGGCGGGCCTTATCCATGGCCCTAGACCGGGAGGCGATTGTTAAGGGGCCACATGGGGGCAAGGCCGTCATCTCGGCGATCCTGCGCCCGGGCATGCCTTACGCGCTGTCACTGGAGGACCTGTCTCCCCAGGTCCGTCAATACGTGGAGTACCACCCTGACCGGGCCAAGGCGCTGCTCGCGGAGGCTGGCTACACCAATGGCTTCGACACCGTTATCAACACCAATCGGGGGTATACCCAGCACAACCACCAGGCCGTGTGGGAGGCCGTAGCCGAAATGTTAGGCAGGGTAGGCATCCGGGCCAAGCTGAACTTCATGGACCGTGGCCGGTATGTGGCCACTGTGATCCAGGCTAACTATCCGGTGGGGGAAATGGGTACCAGCCCGGTGTTGCAGACAACCCCGGAAGACGGGCATGCTCTGGCCAACCCCAGCTTCAAGTACGCTGGCACGGCTAACCGTAGCCGCGTCAACGACCCCGAGTATGAGCGCCTCTATGAGCAGTTCATATCCACCATTGACGAGACCAAACGGAATGAGCTAGCCCGCCAGCTTCAGACCAGGCAGGTCGAGCAGACCTACCGCGTGGTGATGCCCTGGGTGTTCGATGTTTTCGTTGCCCGGCCGGAGCTTCGCATCACCGGATTCAGAAGTAGCCCCGCCCAGGAGAACAGCCCGCTCTTTGAGACGGCGTGGATCGCCCGCTGAGCCGAAGTGCGCTTCGACACGGCGGAGTGCCCCTGGGGTTACCGCAGTGCGTTAGGAGGCTAGCTTGGAGAATCTGCGGCTACAACTCTCTGGCCTGAGGCACCGTAACCCCGGAGGTGGCAGTGAGCCCGCCTACACTATGGCCCAAGTTTCTCAGCGGGCCCTGGACTGGGACACGGTAGTCAAGGGCACCCACCTTGTGGGCTGCTGGTATAGCCAGGCCTGTCTGTTTAACCTCTATGTTAAGGACGGCATGGTGGTGCGGGAGGAGCAGGCGGGTGGCTATCCCACACCCAATGACTCCGCCGTGCCTGACTTCAACCCTCGGGGTTGTCAAAAGGGCGTATGTTATAGTCACCGTATGTATGACCCTTCCCGCCTCAAGTACCCCCTCAAACGGGTAGGACCTCGCGGCTCGGGGCAATGGCAGCGCATTTCCTGGGACCAAGCCCTTACCGAGATGGCTGACGTCATTTTAGAGACAATAACTGCCGATGGCCCCGATACCGTCCTTTACTTGCGAGGCACCATGGGGGCGGGTAGCGACGGACTTTCGGGCATGGCCTTGGCCAATGCCCTGGATACGCCCATGGCAGGCATCACTCAGGACGACGGAGACGAGCACCCGGGTGCCGCCCTGACCTGGGGCAAGATCATTTCCTGCGGCTCCGCGGACAACTGGTTCTATTCTGACCTGATTTTCATATGGGGTGGCAATCCCTCGTACACCAACATGGCCAATTACCACTTCATCGCCGAGGCCCGATACCACGGCGCCCGAATAGTCGCTATCACGCCCGACTACAACCCTAGCTCCCCCCTCGCCGATAGGTGGGTCCCTGTCAATGTGGGCACGGACGCCGCCCTGGCCCTGTCCATGGCCCAGGTTATCATCGGCAAGCGGCTGTTCAAGACCGATTTCGTCCGCGAGCAGACCGACCTCCCCGTCCTGGTCCGCATGGACAACAAGAGGTTTCTCACCCAGAAGGACGTGTCCCGACAGGTCGGGAGCAGGGACAATGTCTTCTACATGTTCGATGAGCGCACCAAGAAGGTCGTGGAGGCCCCCTGGCGAAAGTTGGCCCTGGAGGGCCGGGTGCCTGCCCTGGAGGGGGAGTATGAGGTGACCACCCTCGAAGGGAAAGTGAAGGTAAGGCCCGTCTTCGAGCTGCTCAGGGCGCACCTGGAGGACTACACTCCGGAGAAGGCCTCCCGAGTCACTGGTGTATCCCCTCGGCTCATCGAACAACTGGCCGAGGAGTTTGCCGCAGCTCGGGCTGCCATGAGCGTGACCACAGCCCAATGGGGCAAGCACTACCACGGCGACCTCATCCAGCGTGCCCAGCTATTGGTGTGGGCACTCTGCGGGCAGTTCGGGAGGAGGGGGGCTGGCTACGATGCTTTCCCCCTTATCCAACCCGACACCGGCTTTGGCTACTTCCAGCGCCGGGGTGCAGAAGGGCTGCTCTCCGCCGAGGCCACCGACCCCCGCTTCGCCGTCTGGCGCGACCAGGGCTACACCGACGAGATGGTCCTCTTCGAGTACATGAGCGAGGCATACCTCAAGGGGGGCATTTGCAACCTCTCGCTTCTCTACCACATGCATGCTGGCCTCATGGACATGACGGCCAAGAACAATAGCTGGGACCCCTATCTCAAGCGCCCCATCCGACAATACCTGGACGAGGCTTTCCAAAAAGGGTGGCAGGTGCCCGTACCCCGGCTGGGCAAGGAGCCCAAAGTCATCATCGAGCGGGCCGGCCAGTTCCTCCGCCGCTCCCGCACGTCCGGTCACATCGTCCAGAATCTATTGCCTAAACTCAAGCTCCTGGTGGACATAGATGTGCGCATGGGCTCTACCGCCCTGTACTCAGACATCGTCCTACCCGCAGCCGGGACCTACGAGAAGTTCTCCATCTACTCCCCCTCTCCTTACTGTCCCTATTTGCACCTCATCCAACCGGCAGTACCGCCCATTGGCGAGTCCAAGAGCGACTGGGAGATCTTCTGTCTGCTGGCCAAGAAAATCGAGGAGCGGGCCGTCGGCCGGGGTATCCTCAGCTACACTGACCGCAGCGGTAAGGCGCGCCGCCTGGACAACCTGTACGACCAGGTCACCATAAATGGCCTCTACCCGGAGGAGGACGAAGAAGGAGTAACCAGGGACTACTACTTGAATGCCGCCAATGTCGAGAAAATGGAGTGGGAGGAGTACCGGGAGAAAGGCTTCGCCGCCTTCACCGGCATCGGACGCTTCGTCCCTGATGCCGCCACCGACCTCACGCAAGGCGAGCCCCTGGTCCCCTTTACCCACCACGTCCAGGGCAAGCAACCCTACCCCACCCATACCCGGCGCATGCAGTTCTATCTGGACCACGACTGGTATCTCGAGCTGGGTGAGGCGTTGCCCACCCACAAGGACATCCCGAAGATGGGTGGCGACTACCCTCTACAGATGACCGGCGGCCACGCCCGGTGGAGCATTCACAGTGTGTGGAAGGACAGCCCCATCCTGCTGCGCCTCCAGCGCGGTGGTCCAATCATGTTCATGAGTATGAAGGATGCTGGAGCCCGGGGCATTCGGGACGGCGACCTAGTGCAAGTGTTCAACGATGTGGCCTCTACTGAGGTGGAAGTGGTTGTCTCGCCCGTGGTACGGCCCGGGCAAGTGATCATGTACCACGACTGGGAGAACTTCCAGTTCCCTGGGAAAAAGCATTTCAAGAGCCTGATGCCCTCGCCCCTCAACCCTGTGGAGCTAGCCGGAGGACACGGTCACCTCAAACCCCGGACCCTCCAGTACCACTGCGCCCCGGGGGCCAACGATCGGGGAACACGGGTAGAGGTGCGGGCATACGAGGCCAGGCAAATCTAGCTGAGACCTGACTGCAGGTAGCGCCTACGTTGCCCTGGCCAACTCACCGACGTACAAGAGCGGCTTCCTAGGCCGGGCGAAGCCTTCCACCCCCTTCGGCAGGCTCAGAGCTTGCCCTGGGCCCAGCGAAGGGGCGGCGTCTGTCCCCTCCCCAAAGTGGGAATCCCGACGAGTCGGGATCTCCCCGTGTCGGGGAGAGGTAGGGAGAGAGGGCCAAGGCTCTGCTTTCATCCTCGGTGGTGACGATGGCAACTGGCATGAATGATTGCTCTGGCCACTTCGGAGACCTGTTATGGACTTTCGTAGGAGGTGTTCTATGTCTGCCGCCAAGATGCTGACCGTGACCGCTGTGCTGTCCCTGCTGTTCACGACTGTCTGGACATGGGGGCCCCCCGGCCAGGCCTTGCCCTTCCCCGAAAAGGTGGCCGCCCAGGCCGAGCAGCCGGGTCGTATCCTGAGCGCCACCGGCGTGGCCTACGGCGGCATCATCGCCTTCAATACAGACGGCACCAACGGGATCAACCTCACCGCCAACACCTTCGACGGGAGCGGCGTTGACGACAGGCACAAGTCCACCCACCCCACGGTAGCCAGGGACGGCACCATGGCCTTCATGTCAAACCGGAGCAGACAGTGGCGCATCTATCTTATGAAGTCAGACGGGTCGGGCCTCAGGCAGCTCACCTCGGCTGAGGGGGTCCGGCGCCCGGACTTCATGGAAGACCGGTACCCCGCGATCTCGCCCGATGGGACGAAGGTAGCCTTCGTTTCTCGCCGGGGCGACGTGGATAACCCGCCCGGCAGTGGGAACTTCCTGGGCCTGGTGGACATCTTCATCATCAATACCGACGGGACGGGCCTGCGCCAGGTGACCAAGTCCCAGTCGGGACCCGGAGGCGTCTCCCGGGTCCTGACCGTGGTCTGGAGCCCCGATGGCACCAAGCTCGCCTTTCGAGGCTCGAGACAGATAGAGGTTGACAAGCGCCTGGAGTGGCACCAGGTGGTCGCCACCATCAACGCCGACGGAACGGAAGAGACGGTACTGGGCACCCTGGACTCAGCGGCATACAACTACGGGGCCTTGGACTGGTCCCCTGACGGCGCGCGCCTGGTGTATGCCTTTGATGTGTATTCCCAGGGGACCTACTACCACATTCGTGAGCTGAATACAGGCAAGGTGACTGTGTTCGGGAGAGACGTGATCGGGGGGGCGTCTCAGATGGCTGGTGCCGTTCGTTTCTCGCCCGACAGTCGGCAGCTTGTATTTACGGCGGGACACGCGCCGACGGACCTGGTGTTCATGAACATAGATGGCACGGGCAAGGTGGTCTTCCCCAACTTCCCCCTCGCGGGGGGCGAGGGCCTGTGGTGGATGGCCGGCCCAGCCATCCCCAAGCCTGCCCGCTTCGAGCTCTCCCCTAACCCAGTAGTCGCGTGGCGTGGACACAACGCCCAGATTACCCCCACACTCTACGACAGCGATGGGAAGGTCATTGCCCATGCCGCCACTGGCTGGGGCAGCCCGGCGGCCAGCACCGGCGAGGTCATCGTTCCGACTCAGGGCAACCAGAGCATAGACAACTGGACCGGCAAGGTGACCGCCAGCAACGGAGGGGTGAGCGCCACCACCGACTTCATCATAGCCAACACGCCTATTGTCTCTCTGGCGACGGCCACTCCGAAAGTCGCCGAAGGCGCGTCGGAGGCGGGCGTCTTCACTATCACACGAATCGGTGACCCTACCAAGCCGTTGACCGTAGCCGTCAAGGTGAGTGGAACGGCTACGGAAGCAGCAGACTACGCGTCCACAGGCATCGGGGCCAAGCTGACCATTCCGGCTGGCACGGAGGCGTTTACCACCACCAAGATTAGCATAAGCCCCATGGATGACAACCTGAGAGAAGGGGATGAGACTGTCGTCCTGACACTGCTGCCTGGCGGCTATGAGATCAAAGGCCCCAAGTCGGCGGTGGTGACCATTGCCGACAACGATTCCGGCCCAGTGAAGCTGGCTGTGTCCGCCATTGTACCGAACAAGGGGGGCGATACGGGGCTGGCGACTGTCACGGTCCACGGCCAGGCCTTTCAAAAGGGCGCTCAGGTGAAGCTGGTGCGGGCCGGTCAGCCGGACGTGATAGGCGGTTCGTCACAGGTTGCCCAGGATGGCCAGAGTGTCAGCGCTGCTCTTGACCTGACGAAGAAGGCCCGAGGGCCGTGGGATGTCGTGGTGGCCAACCCCGACGGTACGTCAACAACGCTCACCGGCGCCTTCACCGTGGAGGAGGCACGCGCCCCACAGGTGTGGGTAGACATCCTGGGGCGCAGCACCATTATGGCAGGCCGTGAGCAGGGCTATACCATCGTCTATGGCAACCGCGGGAACACAGACGCCACTGGTGTGCTGATGGTCGTGGCGAGCGTTCCCAAAGATGCCGTTATTCAGCTTGGCCCGGAGTTCCCCCCGTCCCCCTATGAGGGGACTCGCCTGGCGAACCGGCCCCGCTTCGTGCGCTCGGCCTCACGCACGACGATTCCACTGGTCATTCCCAGTGTGCCGCCAGGGTCGGCAGGAGCGGCGACCGTCAAGCTGACAATGCCAACAGCAACCGATTTCAAGATATCGGTCTTCGACGTAACACCGTTGGCATCTGCTGTGCCGACAACGCGCGCCGCACTGGGGGGAACCAGCGGCGGCATCATGGCAGGCATCACCGGCTCGACGCGGAATACCAAGGCTGGGAAAGAGCAAGGCTACCAGTGGATTCGTGACGAGGACGCGCCTGCCTTGGAAACCGCGTTTAATCTTGCCACCGCTTACTGGGAGGATGATAGGTTTTCCTACAGGCTGTGGATGGGTGACACGTGCAATGAGTTCTCCAGGGACCTGAAGCAAAGGATAACCGGTGCGGGCAACCTACCTGGCTCTCCATTGGCTGGGTGGACGGTCCAGAATATCTACAGGGAGAGGTTTGTGGCTGGGCATGCTACTGTGCTACTCACATCCCCGCCTCCAGTTAGGCGCCACTATGTCGTTGACAACTACGTAAGCCCAGCCATCGTGCCCATGCTGGAAGTCGGACATAACGAATGGATCGTTCAGGCCGACTGGGCTCTGACGCACCCTTGGGTGCCGTTTGTTTATCTGGATCATCTTCTCGCACCATGGGGCATTGGAGAGAACTGGCATCCTTTCCCCGAAAACTTCAATTCGGGGGGACCAGTGGTGTGCGGCCCCCCACCGACCCCGCCAGAGCCGCCCCCGCCAGCCCCACCGCCAGGGCCACCCCCGCCTCCAGGCCCCAACCCGACTGCCACTCTTCATGGCAGGGTTGTTGGCTCCCGGGACCCCAACGACATCGCCGGGCCGGTGGGGAGTGGCAAGGAGCGGTACGTCTCGGGCGCGGAGCCACTGCGCTACGCCATCTTCTTCGAGAACGTGGAGAAGGCTACGGCACCGGCCCAGGAAGTTATCGTTCAGGACCAGCTCGACGCGGCCAGATTCGACCTGAACACCCTGAGCCTGGGCCCCATCACCTTCGGGGACAAGCAGGTCATAGTCCCGCCGCCCGGCCTCAGCGAGTACCTGGCTGACGTGGACCTGCGCCCCAACCGGAATCTCATAGTGCGGGTGGAGGCCCACCTGGACCGCAAAACAGGCCTCCTTCTGTGGCGCCTTGCCTCTCGGGACCCCAAGACAGGCCAGCTTCCCGAAGACCCCCTGGCTGGCTTTTTGCCGCCCAACAAGAAGCCGCCGGAAGGGGACGGGAGCGTTATCTTCACCGTCATGCCCAAGCCAGGCCTCCCTACGGGAGCTCCCATTGCCAACAAGGCCAGCATCGTCTTCGACGTCAACGCTCCCATGGACACGCCGGAGTGGCGCAACACCCTAGACAATGCCATGCCCTCGAGCCAGGTCGTGACGCTCGAAGGGACCCGTAAGGAGCCCCGCTTCGAGGTGAGCTGGTCGGGCGTCGACGAAGGCTCCGGCGTCCAGGACTACTCGGTCTTCGTGTCTCGGGATGGAGGCCCCTTCATGGCGTGGCAGGCCAACACCGCGCTGACTTCCGCTACCTTCCAGGGGGAGCCGGGGAGTAGCTACGCCTTCTACAGCGTGGCCAGGGATAGAGCGGGGAACCTTGAGGATGTCCCCACTTCCCCGGATGCCTCCACCAGCGTGGAAAAGGATGTGACTGCCAGCGTCAAGCCAACTCCGGCGAAACCGGATGCCAGCACGTCTACAGAGAAGCCGGGGCCCTCGCTGCTGCTTCCTGGCCTTGGGCTAGGTGGGGTGGCTGTGCTGCTCTTGGCGGGTGCCATCTTCGTTCTGGTGCGCAAGCGTCGCGCATGGTCCCCCAAATAGCGATTGTGGTCTCATGTTGTGCTTCAGACGAAGTCGGACAACTAGCCCAACCTCCGCAGTTTGAGGTGGAAACGGGTTTTTCATGAGTTTTCTCAGGTTTGGGAAGGCGGTCAGTGGGGTGGCGCTGCAATGTAGGACCTCTACGAAACGCGGTGTAGTGCCAAGAACGGCGCGAGGGAAGCGCTTTATGATAGGGGCATGTATCTGAAGCGCTGCGGCCAGACCATGTCCAAGAAAGATAACGTCTACTGGGAGTTGGTGGAGTCCTACCGAACAGAGCGGGGCCCTCGCCAGCGGGTGGTTGCCTATCTGGGCGATGTGAGTGAAGGAAAGCGCCTTGGTGTTCAACAGGCAGCCAGGGGCGCAACTGGGTCTTGGCATCCCGACAAGTCGGGATTCGATCCAGCGCATGAAGACTTACGAAATGTAGTGTAAACTTTGAATCTGCCCGGCCGCCCACTCAGATATGGAACTGCGGAAGTTGGGCTAGCGCCATCCTGGTTGCCCAGGGCGCCCTTCTATCCCCTCTTCGAGTCCCTCTTGGACGGACGTGAAGCAAAGGTGAGGGTGTTCAAGCCAGACAGTTACACAGAAGGCACTCCCCCTTTGGGGGGAGGTGGGGAAGAGATTTTATGTTGGTGGAGACGGGGGGGAGTCGAACCCACGCTCTTGGTCCAGCTTTCTCAAGCTCTGGACCGCCTAACCACCGAACTCGTCGTCGCACTTAACCGTATTGAGGGGACATTGGAGCGCTTGGCGACGGCTGTTGAGGGCAAAGGCCACCAAGCGGGTGGTCAACATTACCAAGGCAGCGGGCATCACCCCGAACCGGACAGGGCCGGCGGGTACCTACGGGTTAGTGCCACGAAGAGATAGAGATGAGGGATGCATCTGACCAGAATGAAACACCTTTCGTGTTGGCGATGGTGCTGCGAACCAGTGTAAGCAGGAAAAGCAAGTAGGTCAAGTTTCGCTTCTCTTGTCTTACCTTGTCTCGCCGGCCCTCGGCGGCAAGGAGAATCATCCTGGCGCGAAGCAGGGCAGAATGTGGCAGCGCATATCTGCGGGCGCGAGAACGCAAGGGCCCGTCTTTCTTGTGGCGATAGCTCGATCTCGAATGGGCTTGCCCTGGCGTCGCGGACCATCCTCCCGGAGGAGGGTAGTAAGCCATGGGCGCACTGCCCACAACCTACTACGTTGCCGTCTGTATGCAGATGAACGCTGAGGCGTTGGTTGCCGAAGGCTGCAGGGTCACGGGGAGACGCCGGCGTTGACAGCGGGGGGGAGTCCCCGTAGAATCGGCCTATCCCGACTGACAGCCACCACGGGGGTGCACTAATGGCCACCAGAGCCTTTGTCCTCATAGAAACCAGCATAGGCAAGAGCCGGGCCGCGCTTGATGGCCTGAGGAAGGTCAACGGCGTGGTGGCGGCTGACGCGGTCACCGGGCCCTACGACATCATCTGCGTGGTTGAAGCCGCCGACCTGAATGCCGTGGGCGACCTCGTGTCCGGCCGGATCCACCGAGTGCCCGGCGTGTCCCGCACGGTGAGCTGTGTAGCCATGAACGCCCCAGGCATGAGATAGAAGCCGGCTCCATGTGTCATTGTTGGTCACGCCTAGCCTGGAAGCCTAGATAGGCCCCGAGTCTCCCCCATCGCCATCACGCCGCGGAGGCCCCAGATCCACCTGCCCCAGGCCAGCGCTACGACCGGACTGGTGACGTCGCGGGGGCGCTTCCGCCCCTGAGATGCACCCTGAGCCATGACGGTCAGTCTGGCGAAGCGTGATCGGTAACCGGCATGTTGACCCAGATCTGGCCCTTGCGGATCTCGATGTTGGACTCGCAGGCCGGGTTGGTACATACCCAGGCCTTGTACCGCACCGGGGCCCCCTCGGGGCCGTAGTCCGACAAGGGCACCAGTTCGCCCACCTGGCACTGCTGGCACTTGGGAAACGGCCACTCAGGTATCAGAGCCATTGATCACCACCTCCCCTGACCCGTTGGTGGGCAGGACGGCCAGCGTGGCTCTGGGCAAGTCCCACCCTGATCCCAGCACGCCCCAACCCCTTCACCTCCTGCCTTGCCTGTCCGCAATGGTCTGCCACCAGAGCACTTGTTGCCAGTGACCGCCTGTTTGTTACCTTGGTGGCAACAGGGGACATGCGATCCCGGGTGCCCCCTGAGGCCTAGTCCACCGTTTGTGGGCTTACCCGGCAACCCTAGCAGCCCTGGGCGTTCCCGTCAACTCGGAGGAAATGCCCCTTGACAACGCCCGCCTGGGGTGATACCAGGCCCACACTTTGGCAACGGCTAGGGATCTCGAGATTCCGACTCCTGGAACGAAAAAAGTTCCCTGACTGGAACGCCGAGAGCCACCGCGATTCGCCGAATGTTCCTCAAGGACGGGTTGCGCCGTCCCCGTTCGATCCCACTGAGGTAGGTCACATGGATTCCCGCCCGGTGGGCCACCTCCTCCTGAGATAGACCCATTTCGCTGCGCAAGGCGCGAAGTCGGGCACCGAAGTTGACGAAGAAGACATCCACAGCAACCTTACCCCGTTGCTACGGATGTTAGGTCTTATTATAATGTCGGTGCCATAGACTATAAGTAAAGTCAGGGGCCTGGGCAGTTGGCCAGGCCTGCCCGACCAAAGGAGGCAACCATGGGGTCAAAAGGACTCTGGCGAGGCGGCAAGCGGAACCTACTGTCACTGGGACTGGTGCTCGCCTTTGTTGTCAGCATCTCGGGGCTGAGTTCCTGCGCCCCCAAGCCTCCAGCACCAACAAGTCTCGTGCCTACGCCGGTGCCGACCGACACTTCGTTCCCCGATGGAATCACCAGCCCAACGCTAGTGCCAACTTCGCCTCCTTCACCGACGACCGGGCCAACGTCTACAGCTACGCCGACGCTTGGAAGGAGTCCCACGCTGGCCCCAAGTCCGGGAGCAACACTTCCCCCGCGGCCCAGCGCCACCCCCGGCCCCACGCGGTCACCAAGCTCCACAGCTATTAGCACCTCCACTCCAACAGCTACGCCAACTCCCATGCCGGTTCCTACACCTACCACACCCTCATCCACGCCAACACCATCGGCACCGGAGAACACCGGTAGTGCCCAACTCCGGGTCACGGATGCACCGGCCGAAGCCGTGTTCAGTCTCCGGGTGACCTTAGCAGCAGTCGAGGGACACCAGGCTCAGGGAGACGGTTGGGTAACTATCCTCCCTGGCCCCGTCGAAGTGGACCTGGTGGGCGTCTCAGGCATTGAGCAAGTCCTGGGTGAGGCACGCCTGCAGCCTGGTAAGTACACCGAGGTGCGGTTGCAGGTGGCCAAGGCCAGCGTGACCGTGGGCACCGAGTCAATAGA
>JACPQM010000061.1 GCA_016190505.1 Chloroflexota bacterium
GACCAAGGTGTCGGTGAGGGTGACCTGGTCCTCCCGGCCCTCGGCCACGGCCTGCTTGAACTCGCTGAAGGACATCTGGTGAAGGCGCTCCGCAGAAGGAGGTTCTGGACCAAGAGCAGGACGACGAAGACAGCGACGATGGTGCCGATGGAGAAGCGGTGCTCGGGTTGCGTGCTGTGCCGGTCTCCTTTGCGGTCGCGGTCGGGCTGCGCCTACGATGGCGTGGCGTCCTCGCGGAACTCGCGGATGGTGGCCTTGAGGTCCAGGGGACGGGCCTCGCGGATCACCCGGAGGCTCACCTCTTTCCCGATGGGGGTGCTGCCAACCAGGCGCGGAAGGTCCGTAGCCCCTGCCACATCCTTCCCGTCAAAGCTGACGATGACGTCCCCCTGCTGGAGGCCGGCGCGGTCCGCGGGGCTCCGCTCCACCACCTCCATGACCAGGGCGCCCTTCGTGTCCTTGAGCTTCAGCTCCTTGGCCGCCTCGTCGGTCACAGGCCCGATGGAGACGCCCAGCCAGCCCCGACTCACCCGGCCCTTGGCTTTCAGTTGCGGTACCAGACTCTTCGCTATGTTCACCGGGACGGCAAAGCCGATTCCGATGTTGCCGCCCGACTGGCTGAAGATGGCGGTGTTGATCCCGACCACCTCTCCCCTGGTGTTGAAGAGGGGGCCCCCCGAATTGCCCGGGTTGATGGCGGCGTCGGTCTGGATGAAGTCGTCGTAGGGGCCCTGACCGATGACCCGCCCCTTGGCGCTCACGATCCCGGCGGTGACGGTCTGCCCCAGGCCGAAGGGATTGCCGATGGCTAGGACCCAGTCCCCCACCTGAAGGGAGTCGGAATCGCCGATCCGCACCACGGGCAGGTCGCCACGGGCATTGATCTTGATCAGGGCGAGGTCGGTCCGGGGATCGCGGCCGATGACCTTGGCCTCGTACTCCTTCTCGTTGGCCAGCTTCACCATGATCATGCCGGCGTTCTCGATGACATGGTTGTTCGTCAGGATGTAGCCGTCCTTGTCAATGATGAACCCGGAGCCCAGGCTCTGCTGCGGTCGCGGTTCTTGGGGCATAGGGCCGCCGAAGAACCGCTCGAAGAACTCCTCGAACGGCTCCTGTCCGCGGAACGGGGCCCGGAACCCGCGGCGGGGCTGCTGCCGGGGCGCCTGCGTGGTGCTGATGTTGACCACGGCAGGCTTGACCTCCTCCACGAGGGGCGCAAGGGTGTCCGGGCGGGATGGAGCCCAGCCCGCCGGGGCTGGTTTCGTCTCCGCTGCCGTGGCAGTCGCCCTGGGATTCCGGATGAGGTCGGTGCCGCCGAAGTAGAAGAGATACCCGAGCAGCAGGACGACGGCGATCCCGCCTACGGCTTTCACTACCGAGTTGAGCTGACGCATGGTTCCACACTCCCTTGAAACAGCAGGCCAGGATGCCAGGAGGCTGGGAGGCTAGGAAGCTGAGACCTGATCTGGCGTCCTGGCGTTCTAGCGTTATAGCTTTCTCGCCTTCTCGCCCGTTAGTGGCAGCCGCCGGACGGCCTAGTCGCGGGGGCTCCCGCCTTCGTCGGAGCCGGCGCACCGTGCCCGGCATGTTCGTGGGCCGGCTCATCTTTGCGCTTCGACCCGTGCTGGTGGCCACCGTGCCCGCCGCAGCCCATGCCGAACATGTGCATGGCCACGAAGATCCCACCCAGCAGGATCCAGAGACCGTAGTTCGAAAGAAACTCTGCCATGATCGTCCCTCCCCTCGATCCCCGCAGGGATCCGCAAGGCTTCCTCTGCCTATGGAGATGAGCAACCGGGATGCCAGAGTTGGCCGGACCCCATCCAGGATCCGCGAGCGGGCGTATCCCCTTGATTTTTCAATCCCGAGGGAAACGGACGGCTGCGGGCAGAAGGGAAGATTTGGGAGAGCGCAACCTCAGGCTTGACGATTTGGCAAGAGGCTCCCCTGTCCCTCTGAGCTGGGCCGACAGAATGTCAATGGCCAGCAGGTAGGATCACCACCTACGCGCGCGATCGAATCGTCCGGACAGGCAGCGTGACATCTGTGATGGCATGGAAGATAAGTTGAAAGGGACCACCGGTCTCCGGGTCGTGCCCGCAAAAAACCCTTGCATTTCCAGTCGACTGGAAGACCTATATTGTCTACGGCTGGTGAGGAACCGTCTCACGAGGAGGCAGCCCATGCGGATCGGCGAGCTGGCCCGAGCCTGCAGTGTCAACCCCAAGACCATCCGCTACTACGAGGCCTTTGGGCTCCTGCCCAAGGCGTCCCGGGCCTCATCCGGGCATCGGATTTACTCGGAACAGGACCTCCGGCGCCTCCGGTTCATTCGCCGCGCCAAACAGATCGGCCTCCCTCTGGCGGGCATCCGGCAAATCACCACCTACGCGGACACCGGGAGCTGTGAGCATCTGCGCCCCCGCATCAAGGAGTTAATCGCCACACAGCTCGCCGAGATCGAGAGCCGGATCAAAGACCTCCAGGCCCTCCAGCGGGAACTGCGGGGGCGCTATGCATCCCTGTGCCAGCCTCAGGCACCGGCGCGAAGTGGCGCGAGCTGCTCGTGCCTGGATGGGCCAGCCCAGAAGACCGCCATTCTCCCGGCGACCGCTCTGGTCAAGCGACCACCGAGGAAAAAGTCCTGACCGGAAGGAGGTGAATGCGATGGGCAAGCGGGTCACCAAGCAGAGCCAGGCGCCCCGGCCGTCGGTCAGCAGCAACTGCGGCTGCGGGTGCCTGCCGGTGAGCAAGAAGTAGGGCGATGCCGGTCAGCGGCCGGGGCCCGGGCCCGGCCGCTGACTTGCCACAGATTGCCATGTACTCTTGGGTCCTTGGCGGTTCAAGTGCACTGACCGCCCTGCCGCCAACGCCCGACACCTTCCCTCACCACGAGGGATGCTGGGCCCGCGACAGCTCCGGGGTAAGATTCCGCTCCCTACTCCCGTCCGTCCGCACCAGGAACAGCCCCATGCGGCCGTTCCGGTGCGACTCGAAGATTACCGATGCACCATCGGGAGACCAGGACGGGTGCTTGTCGTCCACATCGTTGTCGGTGAGCCGGCGCAGACGGCGGCCGTTGGCCAGCATCGTCAGGACCTCGAATGTCTGCCCCGGGCCCCGGTTGGACTCGAACAGGAGCCGGCTCCCGTCCGGGGACCAGTACGGATGGCCGTCCCACGCTGGATGATCGGTGAGCCGGCGGACGCTTCCCCCGTCAGTGTCCATCACATAGATCTCGCGATTCCCATCCCGATCGGAGGAGAAGGCGATCTGCCGCTGGTCGGGAGAGAAGGCCGGGTCGCCATCGTTGAAGCGGCTGTCGGTCAAGTAGCGCATCCCACCGCTCTCCACATCCAGGAGGGCGATGGCAATGTTTCGACCCCCTGGCGGAACTGTCTCGATGAGCAGCCTCCGCCCATCGGCGGACCACGACCGGGGGTAGTCCCACACGGCATTCTCGGTCAGCCGGCGGCGTTCGCCGCCATCTGCATTCATGAGGTAGATCTCCGCGTCGGCCCCGATTCCCGAGACGTAGGCGATGCGGCGCCCATCCGGCGACCAGAGAGGCGCCCAGTCGGGCACCTCGGCCTCCGTCAGCCGCCGGAGACCCTTGCCTGCCGGATCCACCCAGTAGAGGTCTCCGTTGCCCGACGCGGGCGAGGCCAACACCAACCCATTCCCTCTGGGTGACCAGCCCACCTCGTTCACGGGATATCCCGGGAGCGGGCGGCGCAGGCCGGAACCGTCCGCCTCGATGATGGCAAGTTCCCCTCGCCCCTCGACCTCGGAGACAAAGGCAATGGGGGGAAGGCGGGTCCCGCTTGCGGCCGACGCCATGCCCTGAGTGCTCAGCGGGAAGCTCAGGATGTAGAAGAGGACGATGACGAAGAGGCCCGCGGCGCCTGCCGGGGCAACGGCAAGCCGCCGGGGCACAGCCGCGCGTCCACCCGGCTGCCACAGATGCTGCGCAACCGCCAGCGATCCGATGAATCCCGCCAGGAGGAGGAGGAGTTGGGCCAGGAGGAGGGCGCGAGCATTCACGACGATGATCGTCACACCCGACGCGGACACTCCGCTCCACAGGGCCCGGAGGCTCTCGCCCACGCCGCCCCCCTGCTGCACGAAGTGATCCAGGTTATGCGCCAGGAACATGGCCCACACCAGGGGAACCAGGACATAGGCGAGATCCGGCACCCACCAGGGCCCGCGATCGCCGGGATTCCCTGCCGGGGTTGCCAGACGGCAAATCAGGGCGTAGGTCCCCACGGGAAACAGTACGCTGGCGACGATAAACGCCAGAGTGTATCGGGGAAAACTCTGCAACCAGCCCTCGGCGAACCCGAACATCACGAGGATCTGGAACAGGGAAACGCCGTAGAGCGCCAGGATCACGGCCGCCTCATCCGTGCGCCGGACCTGGCTCGAGATGAGTGTCTGCCCTGGCCAGGTGAGGTCCAGACGGAACCCCGCTCCGCGGGGCCACCGCGCGCATGCCAGGCAGTAGTGGCAGTGAACGTTCCGGTCCATCTGGTATGGCTGCTCCAGCAAAGGACAGGGCTCCGGCCGACCCCCGCTCGGACGCGAAACCCGCGTCCCGGATTCCGCACTTCCAAGGCGCGCCGTAAGCCGCAACGGACTGAGTATCCCGAAGAGGCCCAGTATCCCGCTGATGGGACAGAGATACCGGCAGAATGTCCGCCGCTCGAAGACGAGGGCGGCCGCCACGGCCACCAGCGTGAACGCGAGAAGGAACAGGGCCGTCCCCATCGCACTCATGGCGATGTCCCAGTAGGTGAATGCCCAGGTGATGGCGAGGAACGCCAGGATCTGGAGCCAGGCATTCTGGAGCACCCGGGGCAGCCGGCGGCGCAAACCAGCAAACCGCTGGATCCAATCCCCGATGGCCGCGGGCGGGCAGGCCAGACACCAGATCCGGCCGCCCAGAAGGGTGAGGAGCGCCAGAGCAGGCCACCAGACGCTCCAGATGAAGCTGGCGGCGAGACTTCCACCGCGTGACGAAGGGACCGCGAGACCCACGACGATCAGGAGGATGAACAGGAGGAGGGCGGGAATC
>JACPQM010000062.1 GCA_016190505.1 Chloroflexota bacterium
GGCCGCCGTGGAGCGCCAGCGGGTCGTGGCACTGGTTACAGCTAGCTGTGGCCACCACGTCACGACTAACTTTGACATCGCCCCCGGCGGGGACGAAGTCGAACGTGGCGTTGGTGGACTTGTCGAAGCCCCCCCGGCTCGTCTCGCCGCCCACACGGTGGGTGGCATTCTTGTCATAGTCTGCGGGGAGGACAGTGCCGAAGGTGTAGGTGAAACTGCCGCCGCCGAGGTCCTTGTAGCTGCCGCCCATATCCAGAAGGATATTGGGTTGAGTGCCCTGGGCGATGGCAGGCTGCTTCTGTTCTCCTTTGAAGGTATAGGGCTGGCCCTGCCCAGGAGCCAGGACGTAGCTCAACCACTCGGTGAGCTTGCTGTTGGGGTCTTGCTTCAAATAGGCTATGGTGAAACGGACATTCATCACGCCAGGGGCCGGGACCGCTTTCGAGAAGTCATCCACATCGGCCAGTTTCAAGGGCTTTCCGGCACCGTCGCTCAAAGTGAAGGTGACCACCGGCTTGCGGTCAGCCGGGATCTCCGCTTTGGTGATGGCCATCTTGAGGCCAGGCCCTGGAGGTATGGGCGCATCTTTGCCCGCAGGGCCAGCGGCACCGGCGGCGCCCGCAGGACCGGCGGGGCCAGCCGCCCCGGCAGGACCGGCGGAACCAGCACCGCCAGCGGGGCCGGCTGGACCGGCAAGACCGGCAGGGCCGGCCGGGCCACGCTCACCAGCGGGGCCGGCGGGACCGGCCGCGCCCTGGGAGCCGGCTGGGCCGCGCTCACCAGCAGGGCCGGTGCAGGCCGCCAGGACGGAGACCACCAGAATGGCCAGTGCTACACCCCCCACCACTGCCACCAGACGCTTCACCATGGCAACTCCTTTCCCTTGCGTCGGGCACACCCACCGTTTCATAAGTATAGTTACCTACTTCACAAGCACGTTACCCCAGATTCTAAATCCCACCATTCACCACTGTCAAGCCCCCCCGCACTTAGATATCCGCTAACAGCCTTAGTAGAGGGTCGTGCCATGGTGGGTCCGTCAGGTGCACGCATGCCCACCGTTGCCGGACGAACAAAGAGACGGGGCTGACCCGGCGGTCAGCCCCGTCTCGCTTGGGCCTTGTTCCCTACTCGCGTGGGTACGGTGCCTTGTAGGGCTTGGCGATGTTGTGCACCTTATCCGGCGAGAACTCCCTGCCCGCGCCATGGCACACGGCGCAGGTCTCCACCTCGTCGCCGCTGTAGGGCTCTTCCGGCGTGGCGTCTATGGTCTGTAGCGAGGCGTGGCCTATGGCCGCATTCTTGTCATGGCAGGCAAGGCAGGCCAACCGCGAAGGCTCCGTCTTCCATGTGCCCGTCGTGTCCGCGGTGTGGCACTTAGAGCAGTTCCTCACGTCCTGCGGGAAGATGATTTTGGAGGCATCGAACGTTGTGGGACGAGGGTATACCTCCAGGGGCTTGTCCAGGTACTTCCCGAAGTGCAGCCCGTGGACCCTCCGGGCTATAGGGGCGGCGCCGAACCCATTGTTGTTCTGACCCCACCCGGACCTGTTGGCTATCTGCCTCTGGTAGTCGTGGCAGTTCTTGCAGAGATCGGGGGCCAAGGCTATGGGATAAGACCCGTGCATGTTGGTCTCCCCATGGCAGGCCGCACAGCCGGTGGCGACCTGCTTCTCTTCGGTGGCCGTCCCTACCTGGAAGTTGACCAGGGCGATAGCGGAGCTCCCCGTAGTTCCCTTCCTGGCCACCGCAAACACGGTGTAGGTGCCCGCTTCCAGCCCTACCACGTCGTCTAGCTGGTAGGTTATCCCTGTGGCGGTGCGCGTGGCTTTGGGGTCCTCGTTGGCCGGGTCGGTGCGCACCCGCAGGTCGTTATAAGCGTAGGAGCCGGTGTATGTTCCCGCGGCAGCCTTAGCCGCCGCTGTGGTGAGTACCGGCTTGGTGTTCTCCCTTGGTCCAGACACCTGAAGACGTACACTGTTCCAGGTTGCCTCGCTCATCGTGGCCGGGGCCACGGCAGCACCGGCGGCGTCCTTGTAGCCTATGCTCACGGTGGGCTTCTCGCCGGCGACGTAGAACTTGCCGTTGGCCGGTGGGCTCAAGGTGATGGCAACGGCGGTGTCGGCCGCCACAGGCTCCACCTTGTGTGCCTTGACGATGGGCGCCAGGCCGCTGTCCGGCTTGTGACACAGGGTGCACTCGCTGTCGTCCTTCATCTCGCCACCCTCGTGCATCACCAGGCCCACGGGCTTGGCGGCCTCCGCGCCAAACCAGGTGTCGTCGTGGCAGGTGCCACAGGCCAGGCGCGAGGGTTTGGTATTCCAGCGGTCATCCACATGGCACCTGGTGCAGTTCCGGACGTCAGCCGGGAAAACGACCTCGGTATAGAGCTTGAAGACGCCGGTCTTGGGGTCTGTATTGAGAGGGTTCTTCAGCCCTTCACCCATGTGGACCCCGTGTACTTTCTTGACTATCGGGCTCGGAACGTCCCTGGTCTTGCCGTCTGCGGCAAGGGTAGCGGAATAGCCATCATTGTTGTGGCAGGTCTTGCAGTTCCTCACCGCATTCTGGTCAATGGAGAAGTTGCCCGCCGGACTGCCCGCACTGACCTGGTCAATATGGTGGAGGTAAAACTTGCCACTGTCGGCCCCCAGGTGGCAGGCAGCACACTTTTCCTTCTCTACGATCTGCTTTTCCACAGTGGCCGTGCCCACCTGGAACTCGGCCACCTTCATATCCTGCTGGAAGGGGTTCGCCTTGTAAATGGCCCACACACTGGCAATATAGGTGCCCGGCTTCTCGTCGGAGACGGCGCCGAGTTTGTAGGTCAGGACGCCACCACTCTCCTGCACCTCGGCGTTGGTCTTGAGGTCCACATAGTGGTGTATCGCCTGCGTTCGGTCGGCTGTCGTCTTGAGAAGCTTTACCGGAGTTATGGTGTCAGCGGTCTCGATGGGGCCCGCCGCCATCAGCCTCAACTGCGAGAAGTCATCGGCCCGATTGAAGCCTTTGCCCTGCTGGTCTTTCACGGTTATGGTCAGCGTGGGCGCCTCACCCGCCACGAAGTGGGTGCCGTTAGCCGGCTTGGAGACGGCAACCGCTAAAGATAACGCGCGCTCCCCGGGCGGTACGGGCGCATCCTTACCAGCAGAGCCGGCGGCGCCAGCGGGACCGGTAGCGCCAGCAGCGCCGGTAGCACCAGCGGGGCCAGCAGCGCCGACGGCGCCAGCAGGGCCGGCAGGGCCAACCAGACCGGCGGCTCCGGCGGGACCACGCTCACCAGCGGCGCCGGCGGGACCGGCCACGCCTTGAGCGCCGGCGGGGCCGCGCTCACCCGCTGGCCCGGCAGGACCGGTGCAGGCCGCCAGCACAGAGGCCAGCAAAACGACCAGGACCACACCACCAACCACCGCCAGCACACGCTTCACCATGGTTGCTCCTTTCCCTTAACCAAGGCACACCAGTACTGCTCAGCCTTTAGTTACGCAGTTCACTAGAACGTTACAAAAGACTCTAAGTCCTACCTTGCCCTGTTGTCAAGCCCCCCCGCACTTAGATATCCGCCAACGGGCTCGCTCGGATCCAGGCTGTTGCGCTCGCATACAATACCCCCCCTATTGCCGCAAGGAGCGGACGTAGGCGATGATGTCCAGAAGCTCCTGGTCAGACAGCTTGCTGGAATCGAAGGGGTCCATGTCCCCCTTGCCCTCGCGGATCATTTTGACAATGGTAGCGTCCGCGGGATGTTTGGCAGCGAACTCGGCGCTATTGAGCGCGGGGCCCAGGTCCGTCCCCTTGCCACCCTGCCCGTGGCACCGGGAGCACTTCTTGTCCACGAATAGCGTAGTCCCTCGCTTGGCGTCGCCCACCAATGCCGCCGGCGTGGGCGTCGCGGTAGGAGCCGGTGTGGCTGTGGGCTCCGGAGTAGCCGTGGGCACGGCGGTGGCACCGGGATCTAATGTTGGGGGTGGGCCTGACGGTGTGGGCGTCGGCGCAGGCACCGGTGTTGCCGTAGGCTGCGGTGTAGGCGTCGGCACTGGAGTGGGCGAAGGCACCGGCGTAGGCGTTGGAGCAGGTTTGGGCCGCTGGTCAACCTGGCCCATCACCCACGCGGCCATCAGCTTCACGTCGCCATCACTTATCTCTTTCTCAGAGAACGCCGGCATGCCGCTGGGCCCCGCCCGCACCATTTGACCCACATACTTCGCAGTGTCCGGGTCCATGGGAGCAAACTTGCTGCCACTGGCGTCCAGACCATGGCAACTGGCACAGCCGTAAACTACAAAGAGCAATTGCCCGACCTCCAGTTCCTGGGCGGGCAGGGAGGCATCGCGCCGCACGACCCAATTCCCCGGGGCCTCGGGACGGGCGGCCACCAGGGCCTGGCGGCTGCGGCTGTAGTTGTCGTACGGTTCGTCGGTCAAGTTCAGGTGAGTGCGCCAGCCGTTGTCGGGGCCACCCCAGGGCCGCAGAACGATGGCCACAAGCAACGTGCTGGTGATGACCGTGAGCACGGCCAGCCCCAGCATGGGAACCAAGAACCTTCTCAAAGCGCCCCCCTCTCAGGCTAGCTATCGAAGTACGTCTACAGGGTAACGCCCGCGCACCTGGGGGGACATCCTGAAACGCGGCTAAACCGTCAGCTCTGGCTAGCGATTTTTTGTCTCTCCTTTATGGGGATAGACGGTGCCTGTGAGGGAAAGGACAAATACCCAGAACTGCCTAGGCGGGTCACACCTTTTCGGGATACAGGCTACGGGCTGCGAACTTCAGCCCGGGTGGTGGGTTCCGCTGCGCTTCACCCACCCTACGCAATCTGCGGGGTGCGGGCGTGAACGGGTAGGTACAAACGTAGGGGCGACCCGCCGGGTCGCCCCTACGATGTTCGGGTTCCAACGGGGCTGCAATTCCCTGTAGCCTGAAGCCAGTAGCCTGTAGCCTGCAACCCGAGGCCCTTAGGGCGAAGGGCGCTCCGCGGCCTCTGGCCGAAGGAAGCCCATGCGGAAGGCGTACTGGATGAGCTGCGCCCGGTTCTGTAGCCCGAGCTTCTCCATGATGTGCGCCCGGTGGGTGTGCACCGTATGCACACTGAGGTGGAGCTTGGCCGCGATCTCCTCGCTGGTCATCCCCTGTCCCACCAGGGCCAGCACCTCGCGCTCCCTGGCTGTCACCTTGTCGAGCTCGGAGCGTTCCACACCCTCCCTGGCCCGCGCCAGGTAGTCTTCCACCAACCGGCCGGCGAGGGACGGGTAAAGGAATACCTGGCCGCTGGCCACGATACGCAGGGCCCCCACCAGGTCCTCCGGGGCGCCTTCCTTCAGTACGTAGCCGCTGGCACCGGCCTCCAAGGCACGGAAGAAGTAGTCGTCGCCCGAGTGCATGGTGACGATGAGCACCTTGACCTCGGGCAACTCCTTGCGGATACGCCGGGTGGCCTCGATGCCGTCGCCAGGCATGGAGATGTCCATTACCACCACCTCAGGCCTCAGCTCGCGGGTGAGTCGCAGCGCCTCATCGCCGCTGGCGGCCTCACCCACTACCTCAAAGTCACCCTGGGCCTCGAGCAGCAGCCTGACGCCCTCGCGAAACAGCTTGTGGTCGTCCGCCAGTACCAACCGGACCTTAGCCATTGGTCTCCTCCACAGGCAGTTGGACGCGCACCCTGGTCCCGGCCCCGGGCCGGGAGTCTATCTCCAGCCGGGCACCCACCAGTTCGGCCCGCTCCCGCATCCCCTCCAGGCCCACTCCCCCCTCCGTACTCCCCTGGCCCACCAGCGCCGGGTCGAAGCCACGGCCGTTGTCCTCCACGCTGGCCTCCATAGCCCCATCCACAAAAGACACCGTGATCCGCGCGCTGGTGGCCCGCGAATGCTTCACCACGTTGGTCACCCCCTCCTGGAGGATGCGGAAGATCGCCGTCTCCACCGGCGGGTCCAACCGCCGCTGCTGACCCCTGACCTGGAACTCGAGCTTGACCCCCGAGGCGCCGAGCCGGTCCTCTGCATAAGTCCGCAGCGCAGGGATGAAGCCGAGATCGTCCAGGGCGGAGGGCCGCAGGTCCATAATGACGCGCCGCATCTCAGCCAGCGCCCGGCTGCCCTGGGCCAGGGCCCGGTCCACCATCTCGCACACCCGCTCCTGCCCCGGGGGCAGGCTGTCCCGCAACGCGGCCATGCCCACCAGGACGCTGGCGATGCTCTGCGCAGTGTCGTCGTGCAGCTCGCGGGCCAGCCGCCGGCGCTCCTCCTCCTGGGCCGAAATGGTCATCTCCAGCAGGTGGCGCACCTGCTCCGTGCGCTCTCGCACCTTGGCCTCGAGCTGCTCCTCCCAGCGTGCGCGCTGGTCCCGGGCCTGCTTCAGTTGCAGGCGCATGGCCTCGAAGCTCTGGGCCAGCATACCGATCTCGTCGCCCCGGTCCACCGCCACGGTCCTCTCCAACGCACCCTCAGCGATATGCCGGGTGGCTTGCTCCAACTGCTCAATGGGGCGGATGACGTAGCGCGCATGGAGCCAGGCCCCCACCGCCGCCAACACCAGGGCCAGGGATCCCAGGAGCAGCAGCCTCTGGCGCAGTTGCTCGGAGACTGCCAGTACCACGTCTTTCTGGTCTTCCAGTATCACACCGCCCCTGGTCCCTTGCAAAGGCACGTAAGTGACCAGGTGGATGGCGCCCTCCTTCCACGGGTGGGTGCGCACCGCTGACTCCCCGGCCTCAATCCAGGGGCTGAGCAGGGTCACGTGCACGTCCACCATCACTGGCTCTCCCGAGCCCAGCCGGACGGGCCTGGTGGCGGCACGGCCGTTGCTGGCCACGACGGCCCCCCGCCCGTCAATGACAGAAACGGCCAGGCTGGGGTCCTCGACAGGCAGGGGTAGCAACGACCCGCCATCCCGGCTTAACGGAAGCCACCCCAGAAGGGCACCCCCCCTCTCCTCCCCCAAGGGGATGGCCACCACAGCCAGGGGAGGCTGTCCCACCCCGGGGACCTGGCCCACCCGTGCCGAGCCCGTGGCCATAGCCTGAAAAGCGAAGGTGTCCTCCAGCGGGTCGAGTCCCAGGGCCGGGGGCGGGAACGGGTAACCGCTCACCAGATTGCCTTCGTTGTCCACCCAGAGCAGCGCATCGTAGATACCGAGGCGGTCCAGCACGTCCTTCAAGGCAATCTGACGCTGCACCGCGGAAGCTGCGCCATCGCCGGGGAGGGAGGGCGCCGCCCGGGCGAGCAGGTCGGTAGCCATCACCAGGTAGGCGTCCACCTGATCGGCGACCGCGCGGTTCAGCCGCAGACGCTCTGCGACGGCCACGTCGGTGCTCTGGCGCATGGTGGTTATGGCCAGATAACCAAAGACCAGCACAATGACCAGCAGTCCAAGCCCCACGCCCAGGGTCACCTGATACCGCAGGCCCAAGCGCTGGACTGCGCGCACTAACCTGGCTATGTTCAGCCCCCGGACCTCATTACTTTGGATATGGCAACACCACTATACCACGACCCGCCACAGCTATGAGACGAGGGCTTGCCCAAGTATGGGCGGGTAATGTTTTGCACTACAGGTCTTATACCGTTTACATGACAGACAGGCGGGCACCCATCACTAATAATGAGCATGGACCTGGTTAATAGTGGTGAGTGCCGGGGTAGTTACCTCCCGCTAGAAAGGAGTGTCCGATGACAAAGCAACAGCAGAAGGGGATCAACATCGGGCTGACGATGGCGGCGGCGGTGTACGGGCTGGGGGCCATCTTGCTCCTCAGCGGAGTTGCCGGAAGGGTGGCCTGGGCCTTCCTGGCCAGCTTTGCAGCGGTCGTTGCGGTGACTCTGGCCTGGGCCATCGTCCACAGTGTACTACCCCGCGTAACAGCGCTGGCGAACGGCTACCAGGACCCCTGGGTACAGCAGTGGGAGGCGCTGATGCAGCGCCCCTGCCGGTAGCCCTCCTGGCGCCACGACGACCTCAACCGTGTGCCTTGTAATTGAGAGGGAGCGCACAACGTAAGTAATGGTTAAGCCGGGGGCGGGACGGACCAGGACAAGACAGCGGCTCCACAACCTGACCCTCCTGCAAAGGTTGTTGCTGGCGGAGGTGGCTGTGTGGGCCGTTGTCTTTGCCGGCGCTGCGCTGGCGCTGGGCCAGGTGGCTGGTTCCCTTCGCCACCGCATCGAGGAGGAGCGGCTCCTTCTGGCCACGGCCATTGCTGGCGAGATAGATGCCACCATGGGCCACGCCATCGCCGGCTTGCAGCAGCTAGCGGACCTCGACCCGCCCGCCTCCTCGCCCCAATCGGCGGACTTGCTGGAGTTTGCCACCGCCCACTCCGAGGTATTCAATCGCGGCATAGCCATCGCGGACTCCGACCACCACGTGGTCGCCGCCGACCGGCAACGAGGTTCGCTGGTGGGCGCAGACCTCAGCGATTTCTGGCCTGCTGCGTCAGAAGCCGCTGACGTACTGACCTGGGGTTTCCCCCTGGATGGCCACGGCGCGCCCGTAGTCGCCGTGGCCTTACCCCTCGGCAGCAGCCCGGGCGGCCACGTGGTAGGGCTGATAGATGCCCGCTCTTCCTATCCCAGCCAGGTGCTGGGACGGGCCATACGTTTGGGCGGCACAGGCCACGCTGACCTGGTGGATGGCAGCGACACCGCCGTCTTCAGCACGGAGCCCGGGCTCCTTCTCGTTTCCAGCGACCACCCATCCGCATACCGGCAATGGCGGCTTCAGGGCGGCTCCGCGGTAGGACTGGCCGCCCATGAAGAGCACAGCGCCCATCCCGATGAGCAACACCTGATGGGCTTCGTGCAGCTCCGCAATGTGCCCTGGGCGCTGGCCATCGGCACCGGGGCGTCCGAGGCCTATGCGCCAGCCCGGCAGATCTGGCAGGGGTCTCTGGGGCTACTCGCGGCTCTGGCCGCCGGTGCCATGCTGGCCACCATCTTCGTCGGGCGCAAGCTGGTGGAGCCCGTCCGGGCGTTGGGCCAGGTAGCCCAGCGAGTCGCCGGCGGAGAACGGCACCTGCCTATCGAGGGCGGTTGGGGCGGGGAGATCGGGGACCTGGCCACCAGCCTGGAGTCCATGCGCCGGGAGCTGGCGGACTGGGGCACTGAGTTGGAGCAACGGGTCAAGTCCCGCACCCAGGAGCTCTCGGCCACCGCTGCCGTAGCCGAAGCCGCCGCCTCCTCCCTGGTCACCGACCAGGTCCTGGAGAGGGCGGTGGACACCCTGCACAGGTCACTCAAGGCGGACGCGGTTGTGGCCTACCTGACCGATGAGACCGGTGATGGGGTCAAGCTGTGGGCCGACCGGGGCTTCCCCGCCGGGTTCTTCGACACTACCAGGCCGGGCCAGTGCGCCGGCTGCCCCTCGGCCCGAGCCATGAGCCAGGACAAGATAGTGTCCGTAAGTGGTGCGGACCTGCCTGAAGCCCAGAGGCCACGCTGCCTGGGGGCCGGCTTCCACGAGGTGATCACTACCCCCATCGGCACCCCCCAGCGGACCTTGGGCGCGGTCTGCCTCCTGGCCCGCCGGGAAGCTGCCCTGGCTTCAGCCCGGCGGGTGCTCGAGGTGGTGCGCTACCAACTGGGGACTTCCCTGGACAACGCCTCCCTGTACGATTCCTTGCGCCAGAGGGGAGAGCACCTGAAGGTGGTGCTGGCCAAGGTGCTCAGCGCGCAGGAGGAGGAGCGGCGGAGGGTGTCGCTGGAGCTGCACGACGTCATCGGCCAGGCGCTCACCGCTCTGGCCATGGGTCTGGAACGCCTGGGGCAGTCCCGGGCCGACAACTGGCCGCAGCTCGGTGGCGAGATCGAGGCCCTGCACCGGCTGAGCACCGATACCCTCGCCGACCTGCGCCGCCTCTCCCTAGCCCTACGCCCCAGCGCCCTGGACGACCTGGGCCTGGTCCCCGCCATTCGCCGCTACGCCGACCAGTACCTGGGCAGCGCCGGCATCTCGGTGCGCATCGCCTCCCAGGGCCTCGATGGGCGCATGGACCCGTCCACCGAGGTAGTGGTGTTCCGAGTAGTCCAGGAGGCCATCAATAACATCGCCCGGCATAGCAACGCCAGCAAGGCCACGGTAAGTATCGCCCACACCGACAACGCGGTCGTGGCTATTGTGGAAGACAACGGAGTGGGCTTCGACGCCGCCCAAGCTACCACTGACGGCGGGCTGGGCATGCTGGGCATGCGGGAACGGGCCGAGCTGGTGGGCGGGACCCTGGAAATAGCCAGCCAGCCCGGAACAGGCACACAAGTCCGGCTCGAGATCCCCTTGGCAGAACAGGTGCGGAGATGAAGCGATGGAACACAGCAACGGCCATGACAAGATAAGGGTGCTCATCGTGGACGACCACGCCGTAGTCAGGAAGGGGCTACGCCTGATTCTGGACGCGGAATCCGATGTGCTGGTGGTGGGTGAGGCAGGCAACGGCCACGAAGCCATCGCCAGGGCGCGCGAGCTCAAGCCGGACATAGTCATCATGGACATCGGCCTGCCCGACATGAATGGCCTGGAGGCCACCGGCATCATAAAGGAGTCCCAGCCCGATACCAAGGTGGTCATGCTGACCATGCACGAGGACGAGGACTACTTCTTCCGTGCCCTCAAAGTAGGCGCCCACGGCTACGTGGTCAAGGGCGCCCAGGTGGAGGACATCCTGGCCGCCCTGCGCGCAGCCCAGCAGGGAGGCATATTCCTGTACCCCGTGCTGGCCAAGACCCTGGTCAACGAGTACCTGGCGGGAGACTCCGGGGCCGCTGGTGTGCTCAGTCCTCGGGAGGGGGAGGTCCTGCGCGGCATCGCCCAGGGGATGACGAACAAGGAGATCGCCTCCCAGCTATCAATCAGCGTGACCACGGCCCAGACCCACCGCAGCCGGATCATGGAGAAGCTGGGGCTGCACAGCCAGGCGGAGCTCATCCGCTACGCCATCCGCAAGGGCCTGGTCCGGGCCTAGGCAGGCTACAGGCTTCGGGCTTCGGACTACAGGTTCTTCCCTCTCCCTTTGGGAGAGGGCGAGGGTGAGGGTCCACCACATCACCACCAGCCCGACATCGCGTCTACCTGGCTCCCAGAGGTGACTCCTCGTCCCGGTGGAAAACCTATCGCCAGCGGGCGGATGCTTGCAAAAATTCACAAGAGTGCTAAACTCTGGGCATCCAGAATGGATACCAGTGTGGCACTTCCTTTCACAACCAGGGTGCAGGCGCCGAAGCTGCCCCGCCACTGGGTCCAGCGTCCGCGCCTGGTGGCCCGGCTCAAGGCAAGCCTGGACTGGCGGGTCCAGGTGGTGTGGGCGCCCGCCGGCTACGGCAAAACGACGCTGCTGTCAGGCCTGCTCTCGGAGGTGTCCGGTCCCGCTTGCTGGTACTCTTTCCTGCCTGAGGACCGGGAGCCTGCGGAGTTCCTGGCTGGCTGCGTCCGCGCGGTCCAGTGCCGGATGCCCGGGTTCGCCTCCGCAGGTTGCCGCCCGGAGGCCGTGCTGGCCTCTCCGGACTGGCTGAGGGGCCTGGGCCTGTTCGTCACCGCGCTACAGGAGTCAGCCCAACCTGGCCTGGTGTTCATTCTGGACGACGTGCACCACACGGACTCGAAACCCGAGCTACAGAAGGCCCTGTCCCTGCTGGTGGAGCGCGCCCCGGACAGCGTGCATTTCCTGCTGGCCAGCCGCACCAGGCCCTCGATGGCCTGTCTGCCCCGCCTGGTCTCCCAGGGGGAGGTCGCCTGGCTCACTACCGAAGACCTGCGCTTCACCGCCGAGGAGGCGGCCGAGATGCTGGGCAAGATGGGCCGCTCCCCGGCCACCAGCCAGGTCGTTGAGGACACGGTGCGGCGCACCCAGGGCTGGGCCACAGGCATAGTCTTCGGCGCGTCGGGAAGTCGGGGTGGCCCAGGCCCTTCTGCGCCGTCTTTCCTGGACGACGTGCTTTTTGACTACCAGAGCCGCGAGGTGCTGGAGGACCTGCCCGGCCCCACTCGCGAGTTCCTGCTGCACACCAGCGTGCTCCAGGAGTTCACGCCCGAGCTATGCGACGCCCTCCTGGGCTCAGCCAACGCGCGGGCTATGCTCGACGAAATACAGCGGCGCGGCCTGCTCCTACAGGAGCTCCAGGGCCCGCGCCCGGCATACAAGTACCACGACCTTTTCCGGGAGTACCTGGAACGCCGTCTCACTCGGGAATCGCCCCAGGAGCACAAGGCCCTTCACCTGGCCGCCGCAGCCCTGTTCACCGGACAAGGCAATCACGAATCGGCGGTACACCACCTGCACCGGGGGGGCGCGGTGGACGGGTTGGCCCGGGCCCTCAAGGGTGTAGCTGAGGCCTACTTCGAGCGGGGCAAGTGGCGGACCCTCGCTGCCTGGCTCGAACTGCTGCCCGAGGAACGTATCCGCGCGGAGGCAGCCCTGGGCCTGCTGCAAGCCAGGGTGCAGTTGCGCCTGGGCGATACCGCCGGCGCCCTGGGCCAGTTAGACGCCATTCTCGCTTCGCCCCAGGCGCCAGACGGGCTGACCGAGGGCAAAGCACTTACCGTGCGAAGCTATGCCTGCCGCCTGCTCGGCAAGCTGGACCAGGCCTGCGCCGCCGGTGAGCGGGCCACGCAGCTCATCCGGTGCCACAACGGCAGCACCCAGGACCTGGCCGAGGCCTACCGGCAGTTGGCCAGCGCCCAGGCCACCCAGGGGCGCCTACAGGAAGCCAGGCCCAACTTTGAGGAGGCCCTGAAGCTGGCCCAGTGTGGCAATCTCCAGCTTGAGACGCTGTGTCACGACGGTCTGGGCGCCCTGAACATAGACGCGGGCCGGCTGGACGAGGCGGCGTTCCACCTGGAGAAGGCGCGCCAGGGGTGGGCGAAGCTGGGCAACCAGGGCGCCCTGGCAGAGACGCTGAATAACCTGGCCAGCCTGCGCTACTACCAGGGCGAGTTCGAGCTTGCCCTGGAGGACCTGTCCGAGGCGGCGCACCTGGCCAAGGCCAGCGGCTATCTCAAGGTCGTGGCCGGCACGCTGGTGAGCCAGGGCATCATGCTGCGGGCATTGGGCAACTACAGGGACGCACTTTCCAGCTTCGAAGAGGGACTGGGCCGGGCCAGGGACCTCCAGGACTCCCGCCTGGTGGCGGAGGCCACCAACGGGCTGGGCAACTGTTTCCGCGGCCTGGGCGAGCCGGCCCGGGGCGAGGTGCTGCTCAAAGGTGCGCTCCAAGAGGCAGCCGAGTCCGGCCAGAGCTACTTCGCCGCGCGTTATCACCTGTCGCTGTCCAGGGTTTACTGCGCCTCGGGCCGTTTCTCCGAGGCCGCTGGTGAGATCGAGGCAGCCCGCCGCATCTTCCACCAGTGCGGCATCCGCCGGGGCTTGGCCGAGGCCACCTTCTGGGAGGCCTACTTGAATTTCAAACAGGGCAGGAATAGCGAGGCCCTGAAAACCCTGGGCGAAGTGGAGCGGGAGGTCGAGGCCCTGGGGTACTCCGGTTTCCTCCTGGCCGAGGCCGAGGATACGCTGGACCTGATCAGGCTGGGCGCGGCCAAGCACGGCGGGGCCAGCCTCTGCGGGCGGCTGCTCCTCAGGGCCATCGAGCGCCTCAGGCCGGCGTCGCCCCCCCACGCCGACCTGGATGCGCTGCCCCGCGTGGGGAGCTTCGCCCTGGGCCGGGACCTGGTGTTCCTGGACCGGCACGAGGTGAGCGACCAGGAGTGGGGCAGCCGCAAGGCCAGGGAGCTCCTCTTCTTCCTGCTGTCCCGCAAGAAACAGGCCGGCAGGGACGAGCTGATTGACGCCCTCTACCCGGAGGTCGCTCCCGAGTGCGGCCACGTCGCCCTGAGGCAGACCATCCGCCGCCTGCGCAAGGCCACCTACTCGGAGCTTGTCCAGGCTTCAGGTCAGGGCTACCGCCTCAACCCCAAAGCCCCTGTCGAGTACGACGTGGCCGCCTTCGCGGAGCACCTGCGGCAGGCGGAGACGTTGGACAAAGGCGACGAGCGGCGACGGGCGCACCTGGAGCAGGCCATCGCCCTGTACCGCGGCCCCTTCCTCCCCGAGTTCTACTCCGAGTGGTGTGAGACCCTGCGGCGCGACCTGGAGGACAAATACCACCGGGCGCTGATGCCCCTGGCCGGCTACTACGCGGCCAGGGGCGAGCTAGAGCGTTCTTGCGAGCTGCTACACATAGTGCTGGCCTCAGACCCGCTCCACGAGGAGGCCAACTATCTCCTGGTGGAGAGCCGGTACCGCAGCGGCCAGCACGTGGCGGCACGCAAGTACCTCCAGCAGTACCAACTGTTGCTGGAGCAGGAGTTGGGGTGCTCGTTGCCAGAGCGCTTCACACGGCTGCCGAAGCAGGCACTGGCGTATGCCCAGGCTTGACCGTCACCATTAGCTGACCGCGGCGGCGTGGGCGCGCCCCCTGGCGTCCTGCCACCACATCCTCTCACCCCTCCCCCCAGATTCGTCACAGTTTCGTCACACCCATCCCTCTAGACTCATCCCCAGAATGAAAGGGGGTGAGCTAGATGAAGATCACGCGCAAGGTCTGGGTATGGCTGGTGCTGGCCTCCGCGGTGGCCCTCACGTTGGCCAACACCGCGGTAGCGGTGGCCGAATACACGTCCTATCCATAGGTGTATGTGGGAGGGGCGCCCCCAACCAGTGCCGGGGCTGCGTCCGAGAGAGGCCACTGAGATAGCGCCGCATGGTGACTGAGTCACAACTGGCCTCTCGGACCGGGCCCAGGCCGGGTGCCCCTCCCACCGAGTCCCCCGAGACCCCAGAGGAGGAGACTATTGATGCATTTCTATGATGTTGCTAAGGACCTGTCACAGGCCTACCCGCAGGCCGGGCTGCTGGTGGCCAGCACACCCCAGGCCGGTGGCGCCTCCACCCATTTAGAAGTACTGGTCCTCTCCCAGTTGAACGCCAGAGCCACTGCTATCGCCGTGGTCGAGTCAGAGCATTCCCTGGAGGCTGGCCCTGGTGCCCGGTGGCACTGGTTCAGCCTGCTGGGACTGCCCCTGGACATCTTCGTGCCCGCCAGCAGGCTGGAGGATGCCCGAAGGCTGGCGGCAGAGGCACGGCTCCGCATCCGGGGCCTCGTCCCCTACACGTTAGGCGTAGTTTCGCCGCCCTCCCGCAGGCCCCATCATCCTGGTCGCGTTGCCCCCGCCGCCCTGACCGGAGCGGTGGAGGCCACCGGCGCTCTATCGCCCACACGCGCCATGGTAGCAAAACTGCCCTATGTCAGGAACCCCACTGCTATTGCGAGACGACGCCATGCTGGACAGTGAGCCGGCCCAGGCCGACCCACAGAGCGAGGCCCGCGAGCTTCTGGAGCGCGCCCTGGACCTGGAGTACCGCTTCATTTTCCACTACCCCCGGCTGTCCCGGCTGATGCCCTCTCCGGCCCTGGCGCAGCGAGTGCAGGTCCTGGGCCAGGACTCTGTCAGACACGCCGAAGTGGTGACCCGCCTGGTGGCCGCGCTGGGCGGCCGGGCCATAGTGCCCACCGTGGACCCGCTACCAGCGCCATTAGACCTGAAGGACCTGTTCTGCCGCCAACTGGAGCGCGAGAAGCTGGGCCTGTATTTCCACTCCACCGCGGCGAATCTGGCCAGTGGCGAGCTCGCCTCCCATCTGCGTCAGATTGCTGACCAGGAGCAGTGGCACATCCGCATGACCGAAGAGATCCTGGCCGCGCTGGACAAACCAGGTTCTCCCCACCCAGAGTAACCCCCCCCAGGCTGCAGGCTTTGGGCTACAGGCTTCAGGACGGCGTGGTCCCGCTTGCCCTGAGCACCCACCACAGCCCATAATGGCCCATCATGCGGGTGACTGTGTCCGGCGTTGCTTACCTGGGGCTTGTGGCTGTGGTGGCGCTGGCCGCCTACCTGGCCAGCGTTTACCCGGTGTTTCCTGGGGACCGCGCGCTGGCCCGCTGGGTGAGCGGCCTCGACGGGGAGTCCCTGCGACAGTCCATGTCTGCCGTCTCGGCACTGGGCGACTGGTGGCCTGTAGCCATCCCGCCACTGGGGGCAGCAGGCTGGCTCCTGGGCGCTCGCCGGTGGCGGGATGCCCTCTTCCTGCCCCTGACCTTGGCCCCCCTGGGGCTCAACCGGTGGCTCAAGCTGCTGGTGGACCGCCCCCGGCCCGACATGTGGGCCGGGGCCGACTCCGGCAGCTTTCCCAGCAGCCACGCCGTCCACGCACTGGCGTTCTATGGGTTCTTATTCTATCTGGCTACGGCACGGGTGCAGCGTCTGTGGCCCAGGAGAGCGCTCCAGGCGCTGCTGGGCCTGCTGATCGTGGCCACCGGCATATCCCGGGTATACCTGGACGCCCACTGGCCCAGCGACGTCCTCGGCGGCTACCTGGTGGGGGCAGCGCTGCTGGTCCCGCTGGTGTGGGCGCACCGGAGGTGGCTCGAACGTGTGGGAGAACATTGAGTCTGCAAGAAGCAGTCTAAGGTCCGGCAAAGGTGTGCGCCTTGAAGAGGTTTTCGGACAGGAAGCGGGTCGTTGACTCAGCGGGGGACCGTGACCGGTCTCCCACACCGGCATTGCGCTCTAGACTTTCCCTGGTTTTTTGCTAAAATTGCTGCATGACTTCGGAAGTGCAGCGCATACCCACCGGCTGTCCCCACGATTGCGGCGGCAAGTGCGTGCTCATTGCCCACGTGCGCAACGGCGTTATCGAGCGCATCACCAGCGACGAGGGCGAGGAGCCCCAGGTCCGCGCCTGCCAGCGAGGCCGGGCCTACCGGCAGCGGGTGTACCACCCCGACCGGCTGAAGTACCCGCTCAAGCGCAGCGGGCCCCGGGGTTCGGGCCAGTTCATTCGCATCTCGTGGGATGAAGCCCTGGACACTGTGGCCGGGGAACTGCTTCGTGTCAAACAGCGCTACGGGCCTGAGGCCATACTGTGCGCCTCCGGGCCGGGCAGCCTCACCCATCTCCACCGCACGCCCCAGGTAGCCAGCCGCTTCTTCCACATGTGGGGCGGCTGTGCCCGGCTGCGGGGCGCCCGCTCCACCCAGGCCATTGCCGACGCCACCAGGTATACCTACGGCGTCGAAGCGGCCAGCCACGACATCGAGGACATCTACAACTCCCGACTCGCCTTGCTGTGGTCGTGGAACTCCGCCGAGACAGTGTTTGGGACCAACACCACCTGGCACCTGCGCCAGGCCAGGGAGCGCGGCACCCGTATGGTGGTCATAGACCCGCGGTACACCGATACCGCCGCCCTCCTGGCCGACCAGTCCCGATACATCGGGATTGTGCCGGGCACCGACGCCGCCCTCATGGTGGCCATGGCCTACGTGATGCTCGAAGAGGGCCTGGCGGACAGGGCATTCCTCGAACGGTACACTCTGGGATTCGACCAGTTCGCCGCCTATGTGCTGGGTGAGGCGGACGGCTTGCCCAAGACGCCCGCCTGGGCCGAGGCCATTACCGGCGTGCCCCAGGCCACCATAAGGGAGTTGGCGCGCGATTACGCCACCACGAAACCCGCAGCGCTGCTCCTGGGCTTCGGTATGCAGCGGGCCGCCTACGGCGAGCAGCCTTGCCGGGCCGGCATGGCCCTGGCCGCCATGACGGGGAATATCGGCCTCCCGGGCGGCAGCCCCGCCGGCATGTTCCAGCGGTCGTCCCCAGTGCCCAAGCTGCCCGTGCCCCCCAACCCGGTGTCAGCCACCATACCCTACCAGCTCTGGGCCGAGGCGTTCCTCCAGGGCCGCGCCGGTGGCTTCGAAACTGACGTCCAACTGGTCTACATTTCAGGGAACAACCTGCTCAACCAGCAGGCCCACATCAACAAGGGACGCCAGGCGCTGCTCAAACCGGAGACCATCGTGGTCCACGAGCAGTTCCTTACCCCAACCGCTCGCTACGCCGACATCGTGCTGCCCATAACCACCCACCTGGAGCGGGAAGACATCGCCACCATCTGGCACATGGGCCACTGGGCCATCTACATGAACCAGGCCATCGAGCCCATGTACGAGTGCCGCTCCGATCTGGCCATATTCACCGAGCTGGCGAAGCGGCTGGGCATCTCCGGCTTCAACGACCGGACTGACCGCGAGTGGCTGCGTGCCTTCGCCGCCGAAGGCGGCATCCCGGACTTCGACCAGCTCCGCGCGCGGGGCGTCTACCACTTCCCTCAGTCCCAGCCCCACATCGCCTTCCGCAAGCAGATCGCAGACCCCGAGCATCACCCTTTCCCCACGCCTTCTGGTAAGATTGAGATCTACTCGCCAGCCCTGGCCAAGCTGGGCCATCCGGATGTCCCCCCTATCCCCAAGTACATCGTGCCCTGGGAGGGCAGGGACCAGTCCAGGGAGCACCCCCTCCAACTCCTGTCCCCCCACGGCAAGACCACTGCGCTGTCCACCTACGCCAACATCCCCTGGGTCCAGGAGGTTGAACCCCACCGGTTGTGGATCAACCCCAGAGACGCCGCCACCCGGGGCATTGCCGACGGCGACAAGGTGCGCGTGTTCAACAGCCGGGGCACGACCATGGTACGTGCCTGGCTCACCCAGCGCATAATGCCCGGGGTGGTGTCCCTGGACCACGGCCACTGGCTCGCCCCCAACGATGACGGGGCTGACACAGCGGGCTCGGTGAACGTGCTCACCAGGGACCAGGGCACCGTGTTGGGTGACGGGGCCACGTACCACTCGTGCCTGGCAGAGGTAGCCCGGACATGACGCAGCTCGCCTTCTTCTTCGATCCCGCCCGGTGCACCGCTTGCGGGACCTGCGCCGTGGCCTGTAAAGACTGGAATAACATCCCCGACGGCCCCGTATTCTGGCGACGCATTGAGACCACGGAGGAGGGCGAGTTCCCGGAGGTGCACCTGCAGCGGCTACTGCGAGGCTGCCTCCACTGCGCCCGCCCAGCGTGCATCACCGCCTGCCCGGTGGGCGCCATCACCAAGAGGGCCGAGGACGGCGTGGTGCTGGTGGACCAGGAGCGGTGCGTTCCCCACTGCTACGCCTGCTGGACAGCCTGCCCCTACGGCGCCCCCCAGTTCGGCGACGATGGCCGGATGCAGATGTGCAACTTCTGCCCCGAGCGCCTGGCGGAAGGCGCCAAGCCTATCTGCGTGGCCGCCTGCCCCCTGCACGCCCTGGACGCCGGGCCAATGGACGAGCTTGTCAGGACTTATGGCAATGGCCACTGGCCTGCCGAGTACCCGGACGCGACTGCGCCCTTACCCTCCCTGATAATGACCTTTGAATGACGCCCTTTCGGTCATCGCGAGAACCCCGACGCATCGGGGGACGAAGCGACCTACAGACCGTGCCACCGTTAAGAGGTTAATTCGCTACGCTTTCAATGAACCAGGCCCCATGTCATTCTGGAGTCCCAACCGGGGGGCAGGACATGTGGGGTGGTCGGGACGAAGGGATGGGGGTGCACCCAGAGGACCGGTATGCAGCAGACGCCTCAGGAGGGATGCCATGAGCGACACCTATAACTACCCCATTTTCGAGCACAACGACGACCCCTTCCGGAGGTGGCGGGACCTGTTCCGCGCCGGCGATCAGGCCCCGGACTTCACCGGGCGGACGCTGGACGGCGAGGCCGTCCGCCTCGTGGACTTCCGGGGCAAGTCCCACGTGCTCCTGGAGTTTGGCGCTATCACCTGACCCCCCTTCGTGGCGGAGGTGCCGCCACTGGAGCAGCTCCACCGCGAGTTCGGCCCCCAGGGCGTCCGGTTCTTCACCGTGTACACCCGGGAGCCCCACCCCGCCGAGAACTACCCCCACCACACCTCCTACGAGCAGAAGCTGAGGCATGCCGCCCACTGCCGCCAGCAGGACGGGATCACCATGCCCATTATCGTGGACAGCCTGGATGGGGAGATACACCGCGCCTACGGCACGCTGCCCAACATGGTGTACATCATAGACCGGCGGGGGCGCATCTTCTTCCGCTCGCAGTGGACCCAGCACCGGGAGATTCGGGAGGCGCTGGAGGAGCTGATACTCATCGAGCAGGCTCGCGCCCGGGGGGAGCGGCTACGGCCCGTATACTCCGAGCGCCTGGGCCTGCGCGAGGACTACCCCGATGCCCACCAGCGAGTATTCCGCCGGGCCGGCCCCCAGGCCACCGCCGACTTCGAGCGCCAGTCCGGCAAAGCCCCCGTCCCCGGAAACTGACACCCTTCAAACCGTGGTTATCCCGATGCGCCTGCCCTGAGGCGCACCGAAGGGTCGGGATGCCCGCCCCAGGATGTCTCCATCCACCCACCTATCGGGCCGGCCGGATTCGGTGGGAAGCCGGGCCATTGACAGACGGGGACTTTCCGACCATAATTATGGTCATCAAAGCGGAGAAGCCCCCGTTCGCTCTGGTGTATGCCACACAGGTGAAGGACCACCTGCGTGCCATTGAAACCAAGTACCATGCCTTGATCCGGTCGGAGGTAGAGGTCCAACTGCTCTTCGAGCCCAATGTCGAAACGCGAAACCGAAAGCCGCTGAAACGACCGGTGGCGCCTGATGCGGAATGGGAGTTTCGTCTCGGGCCCCACAACCGCTTCCGCGTTTTCTACCAGGTTGACGCGGAGAGCCGTCAGGTGCGGGTCTTGGCCATCGGCGTCAAAGACAGGGACAGCCTGCTCATAGGGGGAGAGGAGGTCAGGTGATGAAGATTGCCTCAGTTGCGGATGTGAAGGCACGGTTAAGTGCCTTCATTAGAGAGAGCCAAGGAGGGCCAGTGATCGTCACCCGGAACGGCAAGGCGGTCGCCGTGTTGCTGGCCGTTACCGACGAGGGCGAGTTGGAGCGTCTGGTGCTGGCATACTCCCCCAAGTTCCAGGCCATTCTGGAGAAGTCACGGCGACAGATCGCTGAGACGGGCGGCATTCCCCATGATGTGTTCTGGCACGAGGTGGAAGCGGAAAGCGACCAGGATGCCAGCAAGGCCACATGCTGAACCTGTCCTTTCGACCACGTCAGGCATCGTGTGCGGTGCTCGATGCCCACATCGTTCGAGATCTTTGGCGACATAAGAGATGTCAACACAATCGCTGCCGGTACTGGTGTGTATATCCGACGCTATCTGCAGTGCACGTACGGCGTTGGCCGTTGGCGTAAAATGAAGGGGTTGCAACGAGGCTGATTCGATGAGCGATTTCGTGATCTGCATCAATACCGAGGGCAATCCGGCAAGCCTGGTCCTGGGCAAGGTATACCGCAGACTCCCGGATGCAGAGGCCGAAGCGCACCACATGGTCCGCATCATTGACGAGGACAAGTCTGAGCCTGACGGCTACCTGTACCCAGCGGCGTTGTTTGCACCCGTCGAGCTACCAGAGGTGGCAAAGCGGGCGCTTATGGCTTCGCGCGACTGACGGCTGCCAGCGAGGCCAGCGCAGTGCGCCGACAAACGTAGGGGCGGGTTCCAAACCCGCCCCTACGTATTGCAGCCCCCTCGCGGGGGCGAACGGCTGTTCGCCCCTACTCCTCGTCTGGCTTGGTCTTGCCCTGGGAGACGGCCAGGATGGCGTTGACGAAGCGCTGGTAGCCGGTGCACCGGCATAAGTTGCCGGCGATGGCCCGCCGCACGTCGTGCTCGGTGGGGTGCGGGTTCTCCTCCAGGAAGGCCTTCGCCGTGAGCAGTATGCCCGGGGTGCAGTAGCCGCACTGCAGGGCGTTGAAGTTGACCACGGCTTCCTGCAAGGGGTGGAGCTTGCCGTCCTGGGCCATGCCCTCGATGGTGGTGATCTCCTTGCCGTGGGCCTCCACGGCAAGGATGAGGCAGGAATTCATGGGCTTGCCGTTGACCAGGACGGTGCAAGCGCCGCAGTTGCCGTCGTTGCAGCCCTTCTTGGTGCCGGTGAGGCCAAGTTGCTCCCGCAGCACCTCCAGCAGGGTGCGGCGGAGGTCCACTTCCACGTCATAGATAATCCCATTGACGGTGAACTGGATGTACTCCCTCTTGGGGGGAACAATCCTGGGCGCCGTCTGCTGCGTAGTCATTTACCTTGGACCTCCGTCAGAGCTCGATTCAGGGCGCGGCGGGTAAGCACTTCCACTATCTGCCGCTTGTACTCGGGATCGGTGCGCGGGTCCGCATCGGTGGATGCCGTTTTGGCGGCCTCGGCGATGACCTCCGCGGTGAGCTGCTTGCCCCGCAGGGCAGCCTCCGCCTTGGGGGCACGGCGCGGCGTGGGAGCACACGCCCCCAGGGCGATGTGGGCATCCTGGCAGGTAGTACCCCTGCCCAACTGGACCATCACTGACACCCCCACCAGGGCATGGTCCATGGCCTCGCGGAGGGAGTGCCGCTCATAGACGGCGGCAGCACGTTCAGACAGAGCCGGGACCTCGATATCCGCCAGTATCTCGTCTTCCCGCATCACCGTCTTGAAGGGGGCAACGAAGAACTGGTCAGCGGCGACCTGTCGCTCGCCGCTGGCGCTCTTCAGCTTGAGCCTGGCGCCCAGCACAATAAGTGGGGTGGCCATGTCCGCCGAGGGGGAGGCGCTACACAGGTTGCCCGCCACCGTGGCCAGGTTGCGGATCTGGGTGGAACCGAAGTGGTCGCAGGCTTCCACCAGTATGGGCCACTTCTGCCGCACCGCCGGTGACAGCTCCAACTGGTGTAGCACAGCCAGAGGACCGATGTGCAGCGTGTCGCCATCGCGCACATAGTCCAGGCCGGACACCTGCTTGAGACCGATGACGTACTGGGGAGTCTCGTCCCGCCGCTTCATGTTGACCAGCAGGTCGGTGCCCCCGGCCAGGAGCTTGGCCTGCCCCTGGTGCTGTTGTAGCATGGCACAGGCCTCCTGGAGCGTGGTGGGGGCCAGATAGTCGAACCTCGGCAGACGCCTCATCATACCCATGCTACGCCCTCCTTTCCTGGGACTGCTTGCCGTTGATGGCTTTGAGTATCTTCTGTGGGGTAATGGGCAGGTCCATTATGCGCACGCCGATCGCATCGGCAACAGCGTTGGCGATGGCGCCCAGGGCGGAGCTGCTCACCGACTCGCCTCCGCCCTTGGCGCCGAAGGGCCCATAGGGGTTGTCGCCAATAATGGGATGGTTAGCAAAGTGCGGCGCGTCCAGCGCCGTGGGCATCTTGTAGTCGAAGAAGTCGGGGTTGATGGGCCGGCCGTGCTCGTCGGTGAGGCACTCTTCAAAGACGCCCTGCCCCATGTGGGCCATGGTGCCGCCCTCGATCTGCCCAGCCAGCAGCGCAGGGTTGATGGGCTGGCCATTATCGTGGGCCGCCGTCAGCTTCAGGATCTTCACCTTGCCCGTCTCGGGGTCCACTGAGACTTCCACTGCCATGGTCACCGAGCCGCGCCCGGGGCTCCAGGGCTCTTTGGCGGTAGCCCAGTCAGCCCGTCCAGCGTCCATGCCCCAGGAGCCGCGCCCATAGATGGGATGGCCCTGCTCGTAGTAGGCCTTGCGCACCACCTCGTTGAAGGTGATGCTGCGCTTGGGGTCGTTGCGCACGTAGACGTTGCCCAGGCGGAACTCGATGTCCTTGGGGTCTGCCTCGAGCAGCTTCGCCGCCTCCTCGGCCAGTTGGCGGCGGGCGTCCTCAGCGGCTACGCGCACCCCGTTGCCCGCCCACACTGTGGTCCGGCTGGAGTAGATGCCCTGCTCCAGGACGGACGCATCGGTGTCCTCAACCGCTACCGAGATCTCCTCGTAGGGCACACCCAGGGCCTCCGCGCAGATCTGGGCTAACACGGTGTCCGAGCCCTGCCCTATCTCGGTGGCCCCCTGAATGAGGTTGATGCCGCCGTCCTCGGTGATCTTTACCACCGCCGCCGAGGCCCAGTGGCCGCGGGCGCGGCTGCCCGAGGCGTAGCCATCCCCGGCGAAGCCGATGCCATGGAAGGGCACCTTCTTCGCCTTGGCCGCCGGCCAGTCCACCATCTTCTTCAGCTCGTCAATGGTCTCCATGAAGGCGAAGTTCTCCATGACGGTGCCTTCGGTAGCAACCTCGTCCTTGACGAGGGCATTCTTGCGCCTGATTTCGAGCTGGTCTAGGCCCATGTCGTTGGCCAGGTCGGTCAGTATGGCCTCCAGGACGTAGCGGGCGATGACCCGGGCCTGGCCCCGCACAGCGCCACAGGGCGGACGCGTAGTGTATATGCGGATGCCCTCGAACCGCGCGTTGGGGATGCGGTAGGGGATCAGCAGACCGCTGCCAAAGGCCCGGGTGTTGATGGGCGCCGCGCACACATAGGCGCCGCCCTCGAAGTAGGTCTTACACTCCAGGGCGTGCAAGGTTCCGTCCTTCTTGGCCCCCAGCTTGATCCAGCAGTCCTTGGAGTGTCGCTGCCGCTCCATGCCCAGGATCTCGTCCTGCGTCAGCTCCACCCGCACCGGACGGCCAGTGACCAGGGCGAGCTTGGTAGCCGCAAAGTCCACGTCGAACGGGTCATGTTTGCCCGAGTAGCCCCCGCCCACGTAAGGGTTGAGCATGCGCACCTTGCTCAGGGGCAGGTCCATGGCCCGGCACAGGTGTCGCCAGGTGATATAGGGGCTCTGCTTCGTGCCCTGGAGCACCACCCGGTCGCCGTCCATGCTGGCGAGCATGGCATGGGGCTCGATAAACCCGTGGCTGATGCGCTGCGTGGTCAGGTGCTCTTCTTTGATGTAGTCGCATTCCTCGAAGGCGCGGGCAATGTCCCCATAGTTGTATCTGGCGGTGAAACCGACGTTCCCCGGCTTGTCGTCGTGGACCAGGGTAGCGCCCGGACGGATGGCGTCCTGGACGGTGAATACCGGCGGCAACTCCTCGTACTCCACCTGAATGAGGTCCAGCGCTTCCTCGGCGGTGTCCTCGTCGCTGGCGGCCACCGCGGCCACCGCCTCCCCGAAGTAGCGGGCCTTGTCAACCGCGAAGGGGAGCTGGTCCCGGGTAATCGGCAAGAAACCGAACTTGACACCCGGGAAGTCCTTGCCGGTAATTATCGTCCTCACCCCGGGCAGTCTCTTGGCCCGGCTGGCATCAATGCTGACGATGCGGGCGTGGGCATGAGGGCTCCTCAGGATCTTGCCATGGAGCATGCCGGGCAGGATCAGGTCTCCGCCGTACTGCGCCTGGCCAGTGACCTTCACCCAGCCGTCCTTTCGGGGAACGGACTTACCTACTATGGCGTATTCCACTATTGCGGCTCCTTCCTCCAAACGCTACCCTGTGTCGCGACGACCGCCAGCACATAGGGGCATGGCGCGCCATGCCCCTACGGCATAGGGCGCACCAAAGAAGGCGCACGCCATCGCCGCGACGATTCAATTCTATCCGAAGCCTAACGCCTGTCAAGGTTCGCCCCTACTGGAACAGGGAGCGCACCGCCTCGGCGATGTCCTCAGCATTGGGCGCTACAGCCTCCATAAGTGGCACGTCGAAGGGCACGGGCACCCCCTTCATGGCCACGCGCTTGATGGGGGCGTCCAGGCAATCGAGGGCCTGGTCGGCCACGATGGCGGCGATCTCGGCCCCCACGCCGTTGCTGCGCCAGCCGGGCTCGGCGATGACCAGCCGCCCCGTCTTGACTACCGAGTCAATGATGGTTTTCGTGTCCAGGGGGACCAGCGTCCGCGGGTCCACCACCTCCGCCTCGATTCCTTCCTGGGCCAGTTGCTCCGCTGCGGCCAGGGCATGGTGCACGGAGTGGGAGATAGCCACCAGCGTCACGTTCTTGCCCAACCGTTTGATCTCCGCCTTGCCAAAGGGGAGAGTGTAGTCCTCCTCCGGCACCTCGCCCTTCACCCCATAGTTGAGACGGTGGTCCAGGAGCAGCACCGGGTTGTCCCCGCGGATAGCGGCCTTGGTCAAACCCTTGACGTCGTAGGGGGTGGCCGCGGCCACCACCTTGAGGCCAGGGAAGTGCATGAACGTCGCTGCCAGGAACTGGGCGTGCTGGGCCGCCGAGCCCGGGGTCGCGCCGCCGTGAGAGCGGACGACTACAGGCATGGGCAGCCGGCCACCCGACATATAGGTCAGCTTGGCCGCGTGGTTGCAGATCATGTCCATGGCATGGTAGATCCAGTTGTGGGAGCCGATCTCGGCCACAGGATGCAGCCCACCCAGGGCGGCCCCGATGGCGAAACCCACGATAGCCGCCTCGGAGATGGGCGTCTCCCGCACCCTGGCCTCGCCGAACTCGCGAAGGAGACCGACGGTGGTGCCGAAGCTGCCACCAGTAATGCCGACCCCCTCCCCCATGTAGAACACACGCTCATCCCGGAGCATCTCCTCGCGGAGGGCCTCATTGATGGCTTGAACGTAGGTTATCTGACGCATTGGTCAACTGTCTCCTTTGCCGGGCGGATGAAAACCTCACCAGATGGCGAGACCTCGCCACCCCCCGTAGGGGCATGGCGCGCCATGCCCCTACGGTGAGCCGCCTTCGCCGTAGAACAGACCGGTCAAAGCGCTCTCCTTGGGCGGCTTGGGGCTGTCCATGGCGAAGCGGACCGCCGCCTCCAACCTGGCTTTGACCGTACCCTCCAAGTCCTGCTCCCGCTCCGGCGTGAGCAGCTCACGCTCGGTGAGGTAGGACCGCAGGCGTTTGATGGGACAGCGCTCCTGCCAGGCAGCGATCTCCTGGGGTGTGCGGTAGCTCCGGTCCGGGCTCAGGTGGCGGCCCTCAGTGACATCGTGGCCCTTGACCCGGTAGGTCTTGGCCTCGATGAGGGTGGGGCCCTCTCCCCGGCGGGCGCGGGCCACGGCAGGGACCATCGCCTGGTACACCTCCATCACATCGTTTCCGTCCACGACCTCGCCCGGCATGCCGTAGCCCACGGCGCGGTCTGCGAAGTCCCTGGCCCGGGTGCTCTGCTCTACGGTCACCGAAACAGCGAACCCGTTGTTCTCGCACAGATAGACCACAGGCACCTGCCACAAGGCGCCCATGTTGATGCCCTCGTGGAAGGCGCCGGTGTTGGCCGCACCGTCGCCGAAGAAACAGACGACGACCTTGTCCGACTTCTGCATGGCCAGGGCGAGCCCCACCCCACCTGCGATGGGCACTCCCGACCCGGCGATGCCAGTAATGCCGTAGAAGCCCTCCTCCGGATCGAGCATATGCATAGGCCCGCCTTTGCCGTGGTCAAAGCCAGTATCGCGGCCCATGAGCTCGGCCAGTGTTCGCTCCAGGCTAGCCCCATGAGCTAGCAGATGTCCCAGTGCCCGGTGGGGGCTGACCACAATGTCCCCTGGGCGGAGGGCGAGGCAGGCACCCACAGCCACCGCTTCCTGACCTGTGTAGGGGAACAGCCCCCCGATAATGCGCCCCTGGCCGTGAAGCTCCTCGATGCGCTCCTCGAAGCGACGCAGGTAGAGCATGCGCTGGAACATCTCGAGCAGCAGGTCTTTGGACAGGTCAGCAACCTTCGCCATGTCAGCCTCCGGCACCAGGAATGTCCTCAGTCTAGCAAGGCTGGGAGCGATGTCAACCCCCGTGACAGACTTCGGGCTTCGGGCTTCGGGAGGGGAGCCAATGCCTGTAGCCTGTAGCCTGTAGCCTGTAGCCAAATCGCCCCTACAGGTACGCCGCCACCTCGGTCAGGCTATGGATGACCGGGCAGTCCTTCACCTCGGGCCAGAGGCCGTCGCGGTCCAGAAGCAGCGGCTGCATGCCGGCGGCGCGAGCGCCCACCACGTCGGACTGGTACTGGTCGCCTACGTGGATGGCCTGGGCGGGCGCCACCCCGGCCCTGGCCAACGCCGCCTGGAAGATGGCCGGGTGCGGCTTCTCGACGCCGGCCTCCTGGGACGTTACCATGAAGTCCAGGTAAGGGGCCAGCCCCAGCTCCTGGAACAGGCCCTCCAGATCGCGGCGGATGTTGGAGATGAGTCCCACGGTCAGCCCACGCCCCTTTAGCTCGCGTAGCGCGGGCTGGGCGTCAGGGAAAGCGGCCAGCCCGTACTTGAACTGGCGCAGCCGCTGGAAGACCTCTCCCGCCACCTGTGGCGTGACCTGGAGCCCACCGCCGCGCAGCACCCGGCGCTCATACTCTGCGTAGAAGGCCGCCTGCTCCGCCGGCGGACGGTCAGCGATGGCCAGCCGCCCGTTCTCCCGGGACCAGAAGTCGTCGGCGTCGGCGTAGCCATGTGCCAGGCCCTTTGGGTCCGGCTTCAAGCCAAGCTCGCCGCAGGCCCGCAACTGCAGCTCTTCCCGGAGAGGGTCGAAGTGGACCAGGGTATTGTAGAAATCGAACGTTACTGCCAGCACCACTGGAACTGAGGCCATCCTTTCAGCTACAATCGCCCTGTAATTCTAGCACAGGCGAAGGGACGTGACGCTGGCCACGCTCTGGGACCGCGCGACCCGTTGGAGCCTGGACCTGCTGTTCCCACCCCACTGCGTGGGCTGCGGCCAGGAGGGCAGCTTCCTGTGCCCCACCTGCCGCGAGGCATCGCCCCGCCTGCTGCCACCTTACTGCCACGCGTGTGGCGTGCCCCTCCCCACCAGGGGTATTTGCCCCCGGTGCGGGGAGGAGCCGCTGGCGCTGCACGGCCTGCGCTCGCCATACCTTATGGACGGGGCCATCCGCCAGGCCATCCACCGCCTCAAGTACAACAACCTCAAGGCCCTGGCGCCGGAGCTCTCGGCGCTGCTGGCCGACTACCTGGACACCACCCCTCTGCCCGCACAGGCGCTGGTGCCCGTGCCCTTGCATCCCAAACGCGAGCGCGAACGGGGCTACAACCAGGCGGCGCTGCTGGCCCGGGAGCTTGGGAAGAGGACCGGCCTGCCTGTGGTCTCCGGATGCCTGCAACGGCTGCGGGACAGCCCGCCCCAGGCCCGGGCCAGCAGCGCCGCGGACCGGCGGCAGCGGGTGGCCGGCGCCTTTGTCTGCACCAACGACAGCCTGCGAGGCGTACAAGTGCTGCTCATTGACGACGTGAGCACCACCGGGGCCACCCTGGATGCCTGCGCCCGCACCCTCAGGGCAGCCGGCGCCGCCTCGGTCTGGGGCCTGACACTGGCCCGCGAGCCGTAGGCATCCCCTTAGTACCAAGGCTCAACCTGTGAGTGGGGTTGGGAAACCCGGCGGACGGCCATTAAGGAGACACGATGAGTGCAGCCTCCTCTCTCTTTGGGAGAGGATTGAGGTGAGGGCCACGCTGTTCCTTGACACGAACAGCTACGCGTCTTTAGAATGGAATCTGCGCCGGGGTAGCTCAGTGGTAGAGCACCGCACTGAAAATGCGGGTGTCGCCAGTTCGACTCTGGCCCCCGGCACCACCACGGGCCGGAGTGGCGGAATGGCAGACGCGCCGGTCTCAAAAACCGGTGGGGGGTAACCCTCGTGCGGGTTCGAGTCCCGCCCCCGGCACTTCCTACATACAAACAGGCCCCGACCTTGTGACGCAGAGCGCAACTCGGGGCCTTCTGCTAACGGATTGCCAACGGGACCTGGCGGCCGCTGACTTTGGCGTTTACGGGGGAAGACTCGTTTAGCCCCTGGTCGAACCGGAAGGCGGCCAGACGATCGGGTAACCCCTGGTATGCGCGCCGCCAGAACCACACCACAGAAAACGGCTTGGGGATCAGGGGGGACGACCGGACTGCTCCGCCTCCGATGGGTCGAGCAGATAAGCCCGGGACAGGAGCTCAAGGCGGGTCAGGTAGGTTTGTGATAACCTGTATGTGCACGGCCTGCCAAACAACGAGAGAAGGCAGGAGAGCGCGGCTCAGGCAAAGAAGGCCCATCGGACCCCGGCAAGGCCTCGGTGCGGCTTCACGGAAAGCCTGTTAGCCAGGGCCGCCACAAAGATACAGGGGTGTGAACATGCAGAAGCATCGCAAAGCTCTCCAGCCATCACAAGTGGAGTATGCTTTGGCCATAGCCTCCTACCGGCAAGGACAGGAGCGGTTAAAGTACCTCCTGAAGCAGATGCTTCGCAAATACGGTAAGCCCAGGATGAGCCTGGAGGAGCTGCGGGCAACGCTCGACGCCGAGCTGGGAAGCGTCTCCTTGAGCGAAGAGGTGGCCAGCATGCGCGCCGAAGGCTACTAGAATGCCCTTGTTCTACCTGGACACCTCGGCGCTGGTGAAACGGTATAGACGTGAGAAGGGCTCCGAAGTCTTGGACTTCCTGTTTGAGCATAAGGGGGCGGACGACCGCCTGGTCGTTTCCTTCCTTTCGACCATTGAACTTGCTGGCGTCACGACGAGACTGCGGAAAAGCCGTGCGTTGAGCGAGTCAAGGGTTTCCGAGCTCATGTCCCGCTTCAAAGAGGACCTGTTGCACGCGGTGGAGGTTTTCCCGGTCAGCGAGCCCATTCTCGGGCAGGCTATCGGGATTGCTGAACGGCACGGTATCAGGGCGGCTGACTCAATCCATGTGGCCACCATCATAGAGTTGCACCAGGCCGCCGCGATTGCAGGTATCCGCTTTCTTGCCCTGGCGGCCGATAAAGCAATGGGTGAATGCATCGAGGAAGAGGGCATAGCCCTGTCAAACCCCGAAGACGAGGATGCACTGGGACAGCTCAGGAGCGCCATGGAACAGCAACAGGGGCAGTGAGCCCCTGGCAGGCAGCGGCACATGACGCAGCGGGTGAGCAGCACTGACGAGGCCTACCGCCTGGTCAAAGGCGGGCTCGAAAAGCGTACCCAGGACGCAGCCCTTCAGAGGCGAATGGGGAATGTGCTCATGAACGGGGGAAGGCCCGACCTGGCGTTACCTTACTACCTCGAAAAGGTAGGCCGGAACGACCCTTGCCCGTGTGGCAGCGGCAAAAAGGCGAGAACTGTTGCGGCCGGTCAAGCGCCCCTGCGCTCTCCCGCAACCGGCAGCCCAACCCGGATCAAGCCCTGCGTGGGAGAGCGGGTGTGACGTTGGGCTAGGTTTGGTGAAACGCCAGGCCAACAGGTGGCGGCTGCGAGCCAAGCAGCGCGTTCCCGCCTGAAACGCTCTTGCTTAGACCTCGGTTTTCCTACACCCTTCCTGCGTTCCAGCATCAAAAACGGTCCACAGTTGTCGGCTCACATCGCCGTGCGAGCTTCGTCATCACGAAAAGCGCTGGCGTGGCCGAATTGTTGGCTCTATTTGGAGCGCCCGTTCTTAGTAACAACTCCCAGGTCGGCTAGCCAGCCCTTACACCTATCAAGTTGCCATAAAGGGCGCGAACTATTGACAAGCATCTTGACTAAGCAAAGGATAGAGGTCTTGACACCATCATCTGACCGTGCTAGAAAAAGGGCACAAGCGCCGGGGACCAATGTCTGTGGCGACAGGTGGTCTGAGAGCTTGTGAGTAAATTGACACCTCAGCTTTGGCCGGGCTGGTTTTCCAGATTTGGGCATGCGATATACTCACAAGCTCTGAGGATACTAGCGACTGGCAGGTGCTATGAATCTATCTATGGCGACTTTCTCAGGACACGAGTCTTTTCCCTTCCGCTATACGTGGTTGACGAAGGGCGTGGTGGGCTGTGCTGGCGAACATACAATCTTCCAGAGCCAGCACGCAATGGTCACACTCGGCGTCGGCAAGAATATGGTGCAATCCATCCGCTACTGGTGCCTGGCGGCTAGGGTGATCCGGGAGGATGGGAATGGCAGGGACGGCCAGCCCAAGGTATTGCGTCCCACGGAGTTGGGAGCACGCTTGTTCCTGGGAGAAGAGAAGTGGGATCCGTACCTCGAAGACACCGGCACGCTTTGGCTCCTGCACTGGTTGCTGGCCACCCACCGCGAGAAAGCAACGACCATCTACTACGCCTTCAACGAACACAACAATCCAGAGATCAGGCGCGAGGAACTCCAGCACGCATTGGCCACGGTGGCGGCGGGGATCCCAAGCGTCCGGGCGAGCCAGAATACACTCCGGAGAGACGTTGAGATCTTTCTGCGCACATATTCGCGAACAAGGGCAATGTCGGAGAAGACGCTGGAGGACTCCCTAGACTGCCCTCTGGTCGAGTTGGGGCTGCTATACGAAACAGGCGACGGCCACTACTCCTTCGCCCGAGGGCCGAAGGATACCCTGCCCGATGCTATGTTAATCTATGCGTTGAACCAGTATGCGCGATGGAAGCCAGGACAACGCACGTTCAGGTTCGAGGAGTTGGCTTATCGGCCGCTGGGGCCGGGACGGGTGTTCAAGTTGGACGAACCGGCGCTGGCGGAACGCCTGGAGCGGCTGGCTGACTTCACCGGCGGAGCGTGGCAATTCAGTGAGACGGCCGGGTTGAAGCAGGCAATCGTGACCCGCGACATCGACGCGATGCGTGTTCTGGAGAACTACTATCGCGGCCGCGCCGGGGTCGTGAATAGAGGTGGCCAGTGAGACAACCCGCGTCTCTAAATGAACTCTATCGGATCAGGGCACGGTTCCGTCGGTCGGTCAACATCGCGGCAGACTTCGCTGCGGAAGAGTCGCTGAGGGGCTACATCGTGACGCCCCTGACTCGGGACGTGCTGAGGCGGGTGGTGAGTGGGTTGCGACCGGAGTCGCAGCAGAGAGCATGGTCGATCATTGGGCCGTACGGAACCGGAAAGTCAGCTTGCGCGCTGTTCCTGGCACGCTGCCTCGGTCGGCCCAAGGACATCTGGGCGCGCAAACTTCTAAGGGCAGCGGATGGCCAGCTCTACGATGACGTTTGCGCGAGCATTCCGGGTTATGCGGATGGCGGGTTCTTCGTGACGCTCCTCGTTGGCAGCCGAGCGCCTTTGGCCGACGCTGCCTTGGGCGCCCTAGCGAGTTCGCTGGCGTCGGCTGATTGGCAAGGAGAGAGGTTTGAGGCGGTGCGGGGGCGGGTCAATCAGCTTTGCGAGCGTGCCCGAAAAGGGGAGAGCATATCCAACGACGAAGTGGGCGAGGCCTTCGAGGACGCCGCGCACGTGGTCCGGGGACAGGGCGGCCTTGGATTGGTCTTGATAGTGGACGAACTAGGTAAGCTGTTGGAGCACGCAGCGCTGACTCCTGGTCAAGGCGACGTGTTCCTGTTGCAGATTCTGGCCGAAAAGGCGTCAAGGAGCGGAGATTGCCCACTCGTGCTTATCGGAATTCTCCATCAGGCATTCGAACAGTACTCGGCGCGGCTCGGCCCGGCACAACAGCGAGAATGGCGCAAGATCGAGGGCCGATTCGAGTCCGTCGGCTTTATGGAGTCGCCCGGCGAGTTCCTCAAGCTGATCGCAGCCGCAGTCGAGCCAGCCAAAGACATGGATGGCCTAGGCCGCGTTGTCGAATCGGAGGCCGCGATTGCTGCCACGTTGAATATCTCGCCTCGGGACTTGGCGAAAGACGAGGCGCCGAAGGTGCTGGAAGACTGCGCACCGTTGCACCCAACGGTCGCACTGGTTATAGGCAGGCTCTTCCGAAGCAAGCTGGCCCAAAACGAACGGTCGCTGTTCGCGTTCCTAACCTCAGATGAGCCGCATGGGTTACAGGACTTTCTGGAACACGAAACTTGGGACGGCGACGGGTACCGTCCCTTCTTTAGACTGCATCATTTGTATGACTATGTGGTGAGTTCCCTTGGCAGCGGACTTTACGCCCACGGACAGGGCAAGCGCTGGGCCGAGATAGAAGATGCGCTCGAGAGGCTGCCTATCGACGCTCCTTCGGTGATGGCCCAAACTGTGAAGACGATCGGGATGCTCAGCTTGCTTGGCGATCAGGGGCGCCTCAAAGCATCGCGAGAAGTACTGGTCTTCGCGCTCACCGATGGCCGACGCGTGACCGAGCGCGACGTTGAGATCTCTCTTGAACAACTGGTCGCACTCAAGATCGCGGTCTTTCGCCGACACAAGGATGCCTTTGGGTTGTGGGAGGGGAGCGACGTCGACCTGGACGATTGGTTTGACAGGGCAGTGGGGCAGATTGACCAGTCAGTCAGCCTAGCCTCCTTGGTGGAACGCTACGGGGTGTTGCGGCCGTATGTGGCGAAGCGGCATCTGCACGAGACGGGCACACTGAGGTACTTCGTGCCGTGGCTGACCGACCCGGATCACTTGGATGAGACGCTGATGAGGCCCGTTGGGAACGCCGACGGTGCGATAGTCTTCGTCATCGGAGACGAGGGCGGTGACATTGGCCAGATGTGTGAGCTGGCGGCGCAGGCGACGGCCCGGTTGGCACCGCCACAGGACCAAATTGTACTGTGTGCGGTGCCGAAGGACACGTGGGAGTTGCGGCAGGCGCTGAATGATGTACTAGCCTGGCGCTGGGTGGCAGAGAACAGCCACGATTTGGAGGGCGACCGCATCGCGCTCAGGGAGTTGACCGGTCGACGAGCTGACGCGCGTAGCCGGCTCAACGCCATATGTGGGCGGATCTTCGACCGGAGTGTTGGCCATGAAACCTCGCTTTGGGTCCACCGCGGCCGGTCGCTGAATCTAAGAACAGCGGCCGATCTGTCAGCAACGCTTTCTCAGGCATGCGATGAAGCCTACCGAGCGTGCCCTATCGTCCACAATGAATTGGTAAACAGAAGGAGCCTATCGAGCGCGGCGGCGGCGGCGCGCCGGGTGCTGATTGAGCGGATGATAACGAGGACGTCCGAGCCTCAACTGGGCATCGAGGGTTTCCCGCCCGAGTTGAGCATGTATCGCTCAGTGCTAGAGCGGAGCGGCCTGCACCGACGAGTTGGGCCAAGCTGGGGATTTGGCTGGCCGCCCGAGGATGACCCGTGCCATATGGCGCCACTCTGGCGGGGAATCGAAGCTTTCCTCAACGAAGGCAGCGGACGAAGGCGTTCCATCCCCGAACTCTTCGCGCTGCTACGGCAACCACCGTATGGCATCAAAGACGGACTGTTACCGCTCTTCCTGACGGCGGCGTTGTTGTGCTGGCAGGACGAAATCGCTCTCTACGAGAACGGGAGCTTCCTCCCGCAATTGGAAACTGCCGCAATCGAGCGGCTGATAAGGTCGCCGGAGCATTTTGACATCCAGCACTACCGCTTGGGCGAGGTGAGGTCCTTCCTACTCGAACAGTACTCCACGTTGGCTACGGTCAATGCGGCCAGCGGAAGCGGCCAGGTGAGTGCACTTCGGGCGGTGCGCTCAATGATAGCACTCTTGAAACAGCTTCCTCCCTACTCTATGGCAACCAGGACCGTCGGCGGCGAGGCTGCGGCAGTGCGCGATGAACTGCTCAGAGCCAGGGAGCCAAGTCGGCTGTTGTTTGAAAGCCTGCCCGTTGCCCTGGGAATGGACTCGGCCAAGGTCAGTGAGGACAGAGGAACAGCAGAAGCGTTCTTCAGACAACTCAAGCGGGCGCTGGTTGAGCTGCTGAGGGCCTACCAGGTCTTGACGGACAGGGTACGGGAGCAGCTCTTGGACGCGCTTCGGCTACCCGAGTACGTCGGCGCGGCGAGAAAGGAGATAGCGGGGAGACTGGCGCCACTGCGAGACCGAGTAACTGATCTGCGGCTAAAGGCGTTCGTCCTGAGACTGGCCGACGAGCGGCTGCCGGAGCAGGAGTGGTTGGAGTCAGTGGCGTCGCTGGTGGCCAACAAGCCCCCCCGCCAGTGGAACGACCAAGACAGCTTGCAGTTTGGGATGGTCCTGGCAGGCCTGGCGGGCCAACTGCTGAAAGTGGAGCAGATCGTGGCAGAGCACAAGAGCAACACGGATGAAAAAGATGGCGCGAGGGTGCTCATGTTGGAAGTGGCCGGCGAGACGGGAGAAGACTACGCACGAGTAGTGCGAATTGGTCCGAATGAGGAGTCCGATGTAGCGACGATCGTGGGGGCGTTGGAAATGCAGTTGTCGAGAATGGCCGTGTCGGCAAGGATGCGCGAGGCAGTGGTCGCCGAGCTAGTTAGACGAACGCTCGGAGCGACAATGGGCGTGCAAGAGCCAGTGGAGAAGCAATGAGCGAGAAGGCAGTTCGGAACATTGTGAACCTGTCGGGCGGCAAGGACAGCACAGCGCTTGCAATCTACCTGCGCGACCGCGTGCCCGACCTGGAGTACGTGTTCTGCGATACCGAAAAGGAACTCAGCGAAACCTACGAATACTTGGACAGGTTAGAAGCGTACCTGGGCACGAAGGTAGTTCGACTGAAACACGACGGTAGGGGGTTCGATCACTATTTGGCTGTCTACGGGGGCTACCTGCCGTCAGCCAGGACGAGATGGTGCACCAAGCACCTTAAGATTGAGGTCTTTGAGCGCTTCGTAGGTCGGGAGCACGTCAAGAGCTACGTTGGCATAAGGGCCGATGAGGCAAGAGTAGGCTACATATCGACAAAGCCGAATATCAAGCCGGTTTTCCCATTCAAAGAGGACGGGATAACCCGGCAAGATGTGTTTCGCATTCTTGACAGTTCCGGGCTGGGAGTTCCTGACTACTACAGGTGGCGGTCAAGGTCAGGATGCTACTTCTGTTTCTTTCAGCAGAATATCGAATGGGTGGGACTCCTTGAAAACCATCCCGATCTTTTCGCTGAGGCGTCTCGGTACGAGAAACAGGCAACGGAAGGTGGCAAGAGGTATACCTGGAATGGCAGGGAAAGTCTAGAGGAACTCGCTCGACCGGAGCGACTGGCAAGTATCAAGGCCGAGCACGCCCGTCGCATCGCCTACGAGACGAGGTCGGCGGGACAGAAGACTCTGATGGAAGTGCTAGATGATGCGTTGGAATGCGAGGGGGAGAGGGCCTGCGCAATTTGCGACCTTTAGCAGCTTGTGACGAGGGACGCCAGGCGGTGGACTGGAGCGGCGAGGTCTGGGTTGCTCCGAAATGGGGGAGATCATATGACAAAAGATCGGCTTGGTCTTACGTTCCACCAATATGTGATGCGACAGAGGAATCCGGGTCGCGTGACTCCGTCCATAATCTGGCTAGCATCGCGACCACAGCCGAAAGGCTGCGAACAGAGTTGGCGGGCCTTCTCAATAGGAATCCGGACGAGGTCAATCTCCCCAGGTATGTCACAGCGAGACGTGGATGAATCGAGCACCCGTACAAACGTCTCTTAAAGAGCTGCCGAGCGCGCAGCCCATTTACGTTTTGCCCGAAGACGACCTTGTCGGTGAAGTCCTAATCCCTTGCCTCGGATCAGCAACATCGTACGACTGTCTAACCGCTTTCTTCCACAGCAATGCGTTGAAAGAGTTGGCCCCGGGTCTCGCTGAGTTCCTTTCGCGACCAATCGGCCGCATGCGGCTCGCGATTAGTCCTCTGCTTTCGCACGACGATCACGAAGCCATCAAGAAGGGAGCGCTTGAGGAGCCAACGGTCCTAGCGAAGCGGCTTTCCGAACTCTACGGGAGCGCCAAGGTTGACCAAAGCTCGTTAGTCAAACACACGCTGGAGTGCCTTGCTTTCCTGATCTCGACGCATCGCATCGAAATCAAGATGGTGCTAGTGAAGGACGGCCTATTCCACCCAAAGATTCGGATCTTCTCTGATGGCGAGAATCAGATCGTTGTTCATGGATCAAACAACCTTACACAAGCGGGTCTCATATCCAACTATGAGCAGGTAACAGTCTCGAAGTCTTGGGGCGAGGCGGATCAAAGGGTAATCACGGGCAGATTGGTTAAGGAATTCGATGCTGTTTGGCAGGGGAAAAAGAGCGAACGCCTTCTTGTATTCAACCTTCCAGAAGCATTGAAGCAGCAGATAGTCCGCGAATACTCGTCCGCTAACCCCCCCTCTCCGGAAGATTTCTGGGAGGCTTTGGCTCAAGACCGCGGAATGGACGTTACCGAGACCCGTCCGCGTGTAGTCAGGCCCAGCCGAGCCAAGACCTTTGAGATTCCAGACGGCCTGAATTACGAACGAGGAGATTTCGAGCATCAAGGCCGGGCAATTGCCGCATGGGAGAATTCGGGAAGACAGGGCATCCTGGAGATGGCAACAGGCTCAGGCAAAACGGTAACTGCCCTGATCGCAGCCCATCGGCTGCTCCAAGAGACACGATCGCTTCTAATGGTTGTCGCGGCACCCTATCTCCCCTTGGTGGCTCAGTGGGCAAAGGAGGCGGAGCGCTTCGGGCTGACCCCGGTACTTCCAGGAGGCGAAACTCGCAAAGCTGAAAAGCTAGCCCGCGTACAGGCAGCGGTGAGGAATCTCAGACTGGGGATTTCAAAAGTCGAGTGCCTCGTGGCAACGCATGACCTTCTGTGCGACACCGTCTTTCAAGCCGAGATCGCTAAATACAAGGGCCCGGCTCTGCTCATAGCCGACGAGGTCCACAATTTGGGCACGCCTGGTTTCATCAACGCTCCCCCTGACGGATTCGGCTATCGCCTAGGACTCTCCGCTACGCCCATACGCCAGTACGATCAACAGGGAACGGACGATTTGCTCCAGTACTTCGGAGACATCGTTTTCAGATTCACGCTTGAGGACGCAATAGGCAGATGCCTCGTGCCTTACAGCTACTACCTACACCCGGTTGAGCTGACTCCAGACGAGATCGACGAATGGATGGAGTTGACTGCTAGGCTCCGCAAGTTGGGCTGGAAGGCGTCTGACAATGAGGACGACAAAAAGCCGGATGTTGAGATTCAGAAGCTTCTAAACCGGCGGCGACGGATATTGGAGCAGGCATCTGGAAAGGTGGCGCTCCTCGCCCAGTTGGTCCGAGATGGTGACCTTCAACAGGTGCGACATACCCTGGTCTACGTAAGCGACAAGGGTCGCGAGCAGCTTACGGCCGTAAATCGACTCTTGATGAACACCTTAAAACTGCGTGTGCATCAAGTCACACAGGAGGAAACTGGAGAACCTAACTTGACCCAGGAGCTACTGGATAGTTTCGCGGCCGGTGATGGAATTCAGGTGCTTACCGCGATGAGGGTCTTGGACGAAGGAGTTGACATACCAGAGGTGGACACGGCGTACATACTTGCTAGTACGACGGTCGAAAGACAGTGGGTTCAGCGACGTGGGCGGGTATTGAGGAAGTGCGCGCGCACCAACAAGGAATGCGCCACAATCCACGATTTCCTGGTCATCCCTCCATCTGACGTTGATCCTGACACCTTTGGTCCCGATGTGGTCAAGTTGCTCAAAGGAGAGCTGACACGAGCGATGGCGTTTGCTCAAACGTCACGAAACGCTGCCTCGCCGAACGGTGCGTTAGCAACTGTCAGGCCAATTATCGCAAGGTATTTTTGATTTTCAGGAGCGAGGTGACATATGCCGGTCAACCAACGCCGTTTCGTTGAAGTCTTTAGGGAGACGTGTGCGGAGGTCCCTGAACGGTTCCCCGGCTACAGACACGTGCTGCTGGAGGCCGTCGCGGACGTAATGACTGCTGAACGCGAGCACAGTATCCGTCACACCCAAATTCAGCAAAAGGTATCCGATGTCTGTGACCGCTTGGGGGACAGCCTTGCCGCGGACTCTGGCGAAGAGGGAGGCCAGCGGGCCAAAAGAAAGAGGTAGCGCGCTCCAAGAGTCAACGAGGGGGTTGCCATGAAATTCCGCCGCGTACGGTTCAAGAACTTCAGGTTGCTGAGAGACTTGGAGCTGGAATTCTCCACGTCCGATGAGCACCCCCTGACTGTGATCAGAGCGGAGAACGAGACCGGCAAGACCACAATGTTGAACGCTCTTCAATGGGCGCTTTTCGGAAATGACGGTCTTCCGGACGGCGGCGATCTATATCGCCTCCACCCGATTGACTGGGACGAATCACAAGCCAAGACCGTGCCCATCGAAGTGGAGCTCGAGTTCGAGCATAGATATGAGCGAGAGGACAAAAAGACCGGGCAGTGGATAGAAAACACTGAGGTTTACTTAGCGTACAGGAGAACCACCGAAACAATCGTCAATCCGAACCAATGGAATCGAGCCACTGACTCTTTTGACCTGATGCGTAAGAGTGATCGAGGCTTTACGCCGGTTCCTGGCGGTGAGCTCGCACTTCGTCAGATCCTTGAATCGAATCTCAAGGATCTGTTTTTTACAGATGGCGACCGAGCGTTGAGCTTCATCACGTCTGAAATCTCGGTTGGGGAAAAGCGCAAGCGCGTGCAGAAGGCAATCAGAGACCTCCTAGGGTTCGACATTCTCCAGACAGCCATCAGCCACGTTCGGAAGGCCGGGGCGGAGATACGCGGCCAAGTCAAGGAGGCCGGCGGCACGGATGACCTCCAAAAGGTCGCCGCCAGGATATCTGATCTGGAGACCAAGATAGCGGATGCTGAAAAACGATCTGATACGATCGAACTTCAACTCAGTCAGATGGCCGTAGACATCGACTCGGTTGAGCAAAAAATCGCGGTCGCTTCAGCTAAGGGCGATAAAGAGCAACTCATCCAAGAGCTGAGGTCGAAGCGTGACGAGCTCGCGAGTGCCCGCACACTCTTGGACCGAGTGCGCCGTGATCACAGCGCGTTGTTCTCGCAAGAAGCCCTGCCAACCGGGCTACTGTCAGAGTATGTTCAAAGAGCAGGCGCGATGCTCAATGAACTCAAGGCAAAGGGACGGATACCCAGGACGGCCATACCAGTTCTACAGGAACGTCTGGAGCTTGGGGTATGCATCTGTGGTACCAAGCTTGAACCGGGACACCCCACCTATGAACACATCAAAGCGTTGATTGAGGAACAGCAGCAAGCTTCCGAAACGGACGACCGCCTGACCAATCTCCGGCTGATAGCCAATCAGAGGATCGCCTTGCTTGAGTCAGACGACGAGGCATGGGGATCGGGCGTGAAGAAGGTCGTCGAGCGCCGGAACGAACTTGAAGCACGTATCCAGACCTTGGAAGGTGAAGTGAAAGTACTTGACGCAAAGGTAGACGAACTTCCTGAGACTGATGTTGCCTTCTTACGGGATCACAGGAGAAAGCTTAGGCAAACCAGGGAGAACTTAATTAGAGACAAGGGCATCAACGACGCAGATTTGCGGCGGTATCAACAAGACAAGAAGCAGGCCGACGAGGACTGGGCGACGTTATCGAAGAAGCAGAAGCTCTCCCGTCGCATTCAGAGTCGCTTAACTGCCGCGGACGACATGCTAGCTGTGATAGCGAAATCCTACGCGGCGATCGAGCAGAGCGAGATTCCCCAGGTCAGCGATTACATGAACAAATACTTCCTTGAGATGATCGTCGCTGACCCACAGCAGAATGCAATCATCAGGAAGGCCGAGGTCACTTCCAGCTACGACATAGGTGTGTGGGGTCCCCTAGATAGATATTTGGATCCCGACAGAGATTTGAACGGCGCGTCAAGGCGGGCTCTGACGCTGGCATTCATTCTCGCTCTGACTGAAGTCAGCGGAACCAAAGCCCCAAACGTGATTGACACACCTTTGGGGATGATGAGTGGACAGGTGAAACAGTCGGTTCTTAGAACCGCTATCAGCCACTCTACCCAGCTCGTTCTCTTCTTGACGCGCTCTGAGATACGCGACTGCGAAGAGATCCTCGACAAAGAGGCTGGGGTCGTGGTGACCCTAAGTAGTTCGGCGCACTATCCAAAGATGTTGCGCAATGACCCTGGGGCATCCTGGCGCAAGGTCTTATCTTGCAAGTGCAATCATCATCAGTACTGCGCTGTGTGTGAACGGACAGGTGACGCTGACAATTCTGCCCTCTCGTTGAGGAAGTAGGAGGCATCCGTGTCGTACTACAACCCCTTCCAGAGTCAAGAGCTCCGAATCCCTGAGGCCTATAGGGAAGAGGTCAACCGATTCTGCCAGAGTCAAACAGATGCTCTAGCCAAAACCACGCCGGATGAAAGCCCTTTCCAACGATATGTCGATCTGTGGTTTTTGGCCGTTTGTCTGGGTGCCCGAAAAGGCAAACGTACAAAGGTCGAGAAACCGCATCGCTTCATCATGGGGGAAATACTGTCTAGAGACCCCCATAGAATTGAGCTGCTTGAACTCATCGCTATCTCATTCAGCGGGGAACCTTGGATTATTGACAAGCCCGCGAGCGTGATTGAGCTGGCAAACGAGCTCGCCGCCACTGGGCTGCCAGAGGTTCTGGGATTGCTAGGAGACGGCCCGGCCAAACCAATTTGGAATCTCACGGACGGACTGCTGGATCTCGTTCCTCGAACCTACCCCCATGATTAGCACTGACGCGACGTTTGAACAAGCAGCCACGTTGTTGCTTGCCAACGCCGTGCAACGGACGATGGTGTGGCCCAGGCAGTGGCCGGGAAAAGCCGGGAGGGTTTCGGAATACAATAGCGTGCAAGGGGGACACGGATGCCCAAGCAAGACTTGCCTGGCGCGCATCTCGGTGGACCCGGATGTTTGCCACGGGCAGGCCTGCATCCGGGGCACGCGGATCATGGTCAGCGTCATACTTGACTGCCTGGCTGCGGGCATGTCGGAAGAGGAAATCCGGGCGGCCGTGGACAACGGTGTGGAGGGTGGTCCGACAGCCCTGTCCTGGGTCTTACACATATTGGGAAGGGAGCTGCCATATCTGCGGGACAAATACGGCGTCCAAGGGATCGCCCTGTACGGCTCTTTTGGCAAAGGCAAACTGTCGAGAAAGGGCAACGTGGACATCCTTGTTCAGCTCTCAAGGCCCCTGGGGCTGAAGTCCGTTGGGTTGGCCCTCTATTTGGAAGAGGTGCTGGAACGCAAGGTAGACCTGGCGACTTTCGACAGCCTGGAACGGGCGCTAGGGGCCGCTGTCCGGAAAGGCGTGGCCCTGGACATCAAGAGCACGCTTATCTATGTCTAAATGGAGAGACCGCGACTACCTGAGCGATATTGGGGAAGGCATTCGAAGGGTACATTGACACCTCACCGACGAAGAACTGGACTTCATAGGCGGGGTCGTCTTGGTAAAAGGTGCAGGCGTGCCGCTTGTTGTATAATGCCCCTTATTCCACTTGAGGAGGGAGCCGATGCCATACAAAGTCCGCGCTACGGTTGTGTCAGTGGGCGGCCACTGCGGGAACGGTCACCAGGTCAGCCAGTCCTATGACCTGGAAGGTCTCACGCCAGCGGGAATCTGCATCAACGCCTTCAGCACCATAATCCCCACCTTCCGGGTGCTGCGCTTTGGTGGCGAGTTCCCCTGGGAAGAAGACAAGGGCACCGCCAGGGTCGCCTGCCCCGACGCCAAGAATCCGGTGGTCTTCGAGCTCAGGCGGATCGAGGCGTAGGGGCGTCACCGCCAGGCGTACCGTGAAAGCGTAGGGGCGTCCCGACGGGTCGGGACGCCCCTACCGTAGATAGGAGTGTAACATGCCAAACAAGACCAGAATAACCGTTGTCTCGGTGGGCGGGCACTGCGCCCAAGGCCATACAGTGGGCCAGCAGTGGGAGATGGAGGGTAAGAGCCCGGCAGGCCTCTGCATGTCAGCCCTGGGCAGCCTGCTGCCGCGCCTCACCGCCCTACGCTTCGACGCCCAGTTCCCCTGGGCCACGGAGGACAAAGACGCGATTGTGGTGGCCTGCCCTGACGCCAAGAACCCGGTGGTCTTCGAGCTGCGCCGGATCAAGATGTAGGGGCATGGCGCGCCATGCCCCCACGCCGCCGGTCTAGGTCTTCAGGACCACCGCCGAGGTATTGCCGCCCAGGCCGCGGTTGATGGACAAGCCGACCTTGGCCCCCTTGACCTGCCGGGCGCCGGCCTCACCGCGCAGTTGCCAGGTCAACTCGCACACCTGGAGTAGGGCCTGGGCCGGTATGGACTCGCCGAAGGCGGCGATACCGCCGCTGGGGTTTATGGGGATCCTACCGCCGATAGCGGTCTCCCCGTCCCGGAGCAGCCGCTCGGCCTCGCCCGGCGGGCACAGCCCCAGGTTCTCTACCCAGTCCAGCTCCAGGTTAGTGCTCAGGTCGTAGACCTCAGCAAAGTCCAGGTCCTCGGGCCCCAGGCCAGCCTCTTCGTAGGCCTTGCGGGCCACCAGACGGGCATGCCCCTCGCCGGCGGGCGTGCTGATGGTGGAATCGCTGGAGAAATAGTTGGCATACCAGCCCGGGTCGGTATGGGGGTACTGGGGGCTGGGGCCGGAGAACGCCGCTATCTTCACCGGCTTGCGGCCCAGCTCCTGGGCCTTCTTCAGGCTGGCCACCACCACCGCCGCCGCACCGTCGCTGGTGGCGGCGATCTCGAACAGGCGGAGGGGGTAGGTCACCATGGGCGAGTTCATGACCTCTTCGAGGCTGAACTCCCGGCGGTAGCGTGCCAGCGGATTGTGGACGCCAGCCTTGCTGTTCTTCACCTTGACCTGGGCCAGGTCGAAGTGGGTAGTGCCGTACTCGTGCATCCGCCGCGTCGCTTCCTGGGCAAACATGCTGGGGTTGGTCATCCCCAGGACCCGGAAGCGCTGGGCGTCCACGTCGGTGGGGTCGCTGCTGCCAGCGCCGAAAAAGCCGCCCGGGGCGGTGAAAGAGCCGACACACAGGGCAATGTCACAGTAGCCTGAGGCGATGAAGGCCCGGGCCGTGGCCAGGGTGTAGCCGCCCGTGGCACAGGCGTTCCAGATGTTGACCACCGGCACCCCGTGATAGCCCATCCTCTCGGAGATGGTCGAGCCAGCCTGCATGCCCGGAATGCCCACGTAGGGCGCCTCGCCTCCGGCTACGAGCTGGATATCGGTCCAGCGCACCCCGGCATCCTCCAGCGCCCTCTGGCAAGCCACCCGCGCCAGGTCAGGGAAGGTCTTGCCCGGGAACTTCCCCCACTCGGTCGCCCCCACACCAATAACGGCAACTTCTGTCATTCGATATCTCCTCAGGCCGCCTATACTGGCCGGAACTTCCAGACCATCACCTGGCGCCCCTCGCCGTCCCGGTACAGCACCTCCAGGACAAGCTCCATCTCCATGCCGATCTTCAGGGACTCCACGTTGACGCCGGAGGCGACCATACCCTGGACCTTCATCTTCTCCTTGTCCAGCTCGATGGCGGCGGTGGCATAGGGGACGAAGGGGGTAGGCGCCACATAGGGCAGAGGCGGCTGATAGTAGTTTATGGTATAGGTCCACAGCTTGCCCCGGCGGCTGAGGGGCACCGTCTCCACGTCTGCGCCCATGCAGCGGGGGTTGCGGCAGTACGTCGTGGGTGGGAAGAAGTAGTCCCCACAGGCCTTGCACCGGCTCCCCAGCAAAGCTGGCTCCGCCGACGGGGGCCAGGTAAACCACCCCTCAAGGGCGGGGACCTGTCCTTGGACCGCAGTTGATTCAGGCATTGTTCTCCTCTGTCCAAGCTAACTGATTAGCGGGCGACGGGCCAGAGAGCGCCCGCAGACACAGGTGACCCTTTTGCACCTGCCGCCGAAACGCATTATACCAGAGAAACCGCAGATTGCAGCGCGGAAGCCGGGCATGGTCGCCCAGGTTGTCTTGTGTTACCATAGTCATGACTATAGTCCTATAGGACCGTGCAGCGATGAAAACTATCAAGGCTTCAGAGTTCAAGGCCAAGTGCCTCCGGATTATGGACGAGGTAGCCGAAACGGGGGAGCCCGTGGTTATCACCAAGAAAGGCACGCCAGTTGCTGAGCTGGTCCCGGCCAAACGCAAGCCCAAGACCCTGTTCGGCTGTATGAAGGGATCTGGCGTTATTGTAGGGGACATCATATCCCCAACCGGAGAGGAGTGGGATGCGGAGCGTGAATAGCAGCGTCCTGCTCGACACGCACGTGGTCGTCTGGCTTGCCTTCGCTGACAGGAGCCTTGGGCCTGGTGGTCGAGCGCTTGTAGATGCTGCTCTCAAGGACAACGCCGTGTATGTCTCCGCCATCAGCTTCTTTGAGATTGCCACGCTGCGCAGGCGCGGTTGTTTACACCTGTATGGAGACGTTTTGGTCTGGAGGCAACTGCTTCTGCAAAGGGGGATTGCGGAAACCCCAATCCAAGGGGACATAGCGATAGTCGCAGGAGAACTCAACGGGCTCCCCGGAGACCCAGCCGATCGGATCATCGCAGCCACGGCGCTGGTGCGGGGATGGGCGCTCCTGACGGCTGATGACCGCATTCTGCAATGGACGGGGCCCGTGACCCGGCACGACGCCCGGCGGTAGGTCTTTGGCTGGGGCCGGGCGCTGGCCGGCCCGACTCGGGCCTGCCCACGGCCTGCCGTCAGGCGCGGCGCACCTCCAGGCCATCCGTGGGAAACCGCTCGTCAAACGAATACACGACCTTGCCGCCCGCTCCGCGGGCGGCGGCCCAGATCATGGCGTCAGGGAATGATACCCGCCCAGAGGGGCGGCACATGAGCAAGGCCTGAAGCACCAGCCCCTTGTCCAGAGCGACCACGGAGATGTTCGCCTTCTGCACGAAGGCCACGAGCGCATCCGCGATAGCTTCTCGCTCCACCTTATAGACAGTCCTTAAGACATGAGTGGTCTCCACCAGCACCACGTCAGTCACCTGAAGCGAGTCCTCGCTGTCAATTATCTTGACGGCTTGACCCGCCAGTTCGGGAGCATCACCCATGAGGTAGCGGACCACGACGCTGGTGTCCAGAACAGCGGTCATCCCTGGTCCTTTGGCGGTCCGAATTTCTCCCTGGCCGCTTCCTCCCAGGCGAGCTCACGCGCCCGATGCCACTCCGGACCCGGTGCGACGTGCACATTGGAATACTTGGCCAGGCAGCCTTTCAGGGACCTCGTGTGCTCCGGCGGCACGAAATAGACCTCTACGTGGTCGTCCACAAGGCGTTGGAGCGCCAGCCAGCCGGGCCCCACGCCCAGCTTGTTGCGGATCTCTTTGTTGATGACCACCTGACCCTTGGTTCCTACAACGTTAGCCATGGTATAACTCCGGCCCCTCCAGTACGACCAGAGTAGCACAAAGGCGCCTGGACAGGCAAGAAGGTAGCCGGCTCTCCCAGCTTGCGGTGCCAGCCACATACGTGTCCTTTGTTCCGGGACCCCACGACGTCCCCGGCGAACCGGACGTGGTCTAGCCCGCCCTTGACGGCTTGATAGAATGCCTGGTCCGCCGCCCAAAACTCGCGGCCGATGAACTCGGCCAGAGCGGGGTACGTGGCGTCGTAGACACGGTCCTGGTTGAATAGCTCAGCGAGCTGCCGGGCCTGGATTCGAACCAGGGTTAAGGGATCCAAAGTCCCCTGTGCTACCGCTGCACTACCCGGCAGTAAGCCCAACCCGATTGTAGTATCGTTCCCAGTCTGGGGTCAACCAGGCTTCAGGCTTCAGGCTACGGGCTACGGGCTTCAGGCTACGGGCTACGGGCTACAGGCTACGGGCTTCGGGCCACGGGCTGGGGGTTCCGGCTTCGTTTATGCGCGGCGGGCCCTGGGCTTGGCGAAAAGGTGACGGTACCCTGAAGCCCGTAGCCTGGAGCCTGTAGTCTGACGCTAGTAATCCCGCTCGACAAGGAAGGCGGCAACCTGGGCCAGGTCGTCCTTGGCGCTCTGGACCAGGGGCAGAGGCCGCAGGATGTCCAGCGCCTCATCGAGATAGCGGTGGGCGGCCCGCTGGGCGTACTCCAGGGCACCGACCTCATCCAGGGCTTGCTGCGCCTGCGCCACCTGGTCTGCACTCGGGCCACCAGGCTGAAACGTCGGCTCCAGGGCCGGGGCAGCTCTCGTCCCCAGGGCATAGACCACGGGCAGGGTCTTTTTTCCCTGAGCCAGGTCTTCTCCCATCTTACCCGTGGCCTCGTCCACGCCCCAGATGCCCAGCACGTCATCCCGTATCTGGAAGGCCAGGCCCAGCCGGTATCCGAACTCACCCAGCGAGTCAGCCAGGCCCGGCTGGGCCCGGGCCACCATGGCTCCTAGCCTCAGAGACGCGGACATCAGAGCGGCTGTCTTCTTGCCGATCATGTCCATGTAATCCTTCTCTGACACGCTGGGTTCCTCCTGGAACCGTATGTCCAGGTACTGCCCCTCGCAGAGCAACAGACACGCCTCGTCCAGCAGCCGGTACGCTGCTAGCACGCTCTCAACAGGCACGCCAGCTTCCACCAGCCGGTGGAGGCACTGGTAGGCCAGCGCCCACAGGGCATCGCCGGCGGTTATGGCCTGAGCAGCTCCCCAACGCAGCCATACCGTGGGGCGGTGCCGCCTTTGAGTGCTGGCGTCCTGGATATCATCGTGGACCAGGGAGAAGTTGTGGGTGAGCTCCACAGCCGCCGCGGCGGGCACCGCCTGCCGCCAGTTGCCGCCGCAGGCCTCGGCAGCCAGCAGACACAGGAACGGGCGAAGCGCCTTGCCCTGTCCACCCGGCCCACCCGCACCGGCCAGGGGCAACCCGAGATGATACCGGACCATCTCGTACAACCCGGAAGAGCGGGGGCCAACAGCCTTCTCCATTTCGGCTTGAAGGGCTCCACCGTAGCGGCCGGCCAGGGAGTCGAGAGGGCCACCGGTATTCACCTGCCTAGCCGCCTGGTAACACCCGCCCCAACCCGCCTAGGCCGACCAGGTAGATGACGGGGCAGCCGACAGGTTGGGGAAGGACTCCCGTGCACACCGGGCGATGCCTGCTGCGTCCAGGCCGAAGCGGGCGCGAAGCTCTTCCTGGCTGCCGTGCTCGATGAAGGCGTCGGGCAGGCCCAGGCACTCCAGACGGACACCGGCCATGCCGGTAAGACAAGCTCTAACCTGGCTGCCAAGACCGCCCCACACCGTATTCTCCTCGGCCACGAGCACCCGGCCCGTTTGTGTGGCCACATCCCGCAGCAGTTCCTCGTCCAGCGGCTTGGCGTAGCGGGCGTTCACCACCGTAGCCTCTACCCCTTGAGAAGCCAGGACATCAGCGGCCGCCAGCGCCGGCGCCACCGTGGCGCCGATGCCCACAATGGCCAGGTCGTGGCCCTCGCGCAGCACCACCCACCGGCCCACGGGCAACTCGCGCAGGTGGGCACTAGGCTCCACACCCGGCCCAGACCCCCTGGGATAACGCACGGCCATCGGCGCTCCCGCCCGGACGGCTGTGTGGAGCAGGTGCTGCAGCTCATCCTCGTCTGCTGGCGCCGCCACAATCAGGTTGGGGATGAGGCCAAGATAGGAGAGATCGAAGCTGCCTTGATGGGTCTTGCCGTCATCGCCCACGATGCCGGCCCGGTCTACCGCAAAGACCACGGGCAGCCTCTGGAGGCACACGTCGTGGACGATCTGGTCGAAGGCCCTCTGGAGGAAGGTGGAGTACACCGCCACGATCGGGACGTAGCCCTGGGAGGCCAGTCCCGCGGCCATGGTCACCGCGTGCTGCTCGCAGATGCCCACATCGAACACCCGCTGAGGGAACTCCTTAGCCACCGCCTCCAGGCCGGTCCCGCCCAGCATGGCGGCAGTGATGGCCACCACGCGGGGGTCTTCCCGGGCGAGGCGGAGCACCGTCCTGGCAAACACCTCGCTGTAGCTCAAAATCTTGGGGGCACCCGCTGGGGAGACGCCGTGATACCGCACGGCATCCCCCTCCGCCGGGGCGAAGCCCTTGCCTTTCTGGGTAATCACGTGCAGGACGACCGGGCGCTCACTGTACTCCTTGGCCTGGCGCAGGGCAGCCTCCAGCGCCGCCAAGTCATGGCCGTCCAAGGGTCCCATGTAGCTAAAGCCCAACTCCTCCCACATGAGGGTAGGCAAGACGAGACGCTTTAAGCGGTTCTTCAGGAACTTGGCCGAATCCCAGGCCCTATCCCCCAAGGGGAGGCTCGTCACCGCCCGCCTGGCGTCAACCTTGGCCCGCTGGTAGCGGTGGTCCATGCGGAACTTGCTCAGGCGCCGGGCCAGGGCCCCCACGGTGGGCGATATGGACATGCCATTGTCGTTCAGGACGACGATGAGACGCGTACCCCTCTGGCCGATATGGTTCAATGCCTCGAAGGCCATACCTCCTGTGAGAGCGCCATCGCCCACAACAGCCAGGACGTGGTACTTCTCCCCAGCCAGGTCCCGGGCCAGGGCCACGCCCATGGCAGTAGACAGGGCTGTGCTGGCGTGGCCGCAGGCCACGACGTCGTGGGGGCTCTCCGCCGGGTCGGGGAACCCGGATATGCCTCCATGCTGGCGGAGCGTGTGGAACAGGGGGCCACGTCCGGTGATCAGCTTATGGGTGTAGCTCTGATGGCCCACGTCCCAGAGTATCTTGTCGCGGGGGCTATCGAAAACGCGGTGCAGGGCCAGCGTAAGCTCCACCACGCCCAGGTTGGAGGCCAGGTGTCCGCCATTCTGGGACACCGTGGCCACCAGGCACTCCCTGATCTCTTGGGCCAGGGTCACCAGTTCGGCCTGCCGCAGGCCACGAAGGTCCGCAGGGCTCGCGATGTTATCTAAGATGGCCACGGTACTTTCCCAAAGCCAGGCCCATGTTAGCAACGGGCCTATCCAAGTGTCAAGGATTCGGTTTTCCCAAGCTCATTAACCATTTCCTAACCTGACACGCCTAGAAATCACGGCCAGAAATGTTAGCATGGTGCACATCCTCACTTGCTGGCTCAGCCCTGGGCCATAGCACCTCTACTGGTCAACCCACCACAGGGCAGAGCCATCGAAAGGAGACGAGGCCGGGAGTTGGCTACTGGGTAATCGAGCATCCGCTGTTGATTTTGGGGTTAGGAGATTCTGGTGAGCGCAAAGATAATGGCCCTCGCTCCGGTTCTGGCTGTGGTCGCTTTCATCGTAGGTGACAGCGCCGCCCACGCCCACGAGGGGTGGTTCGTCAGCGAAGGCCGCCATGGCGGCGAACACTTCCTGTTTGACCTGACGGTCCTGCTCGTCGCGGCCGGCACTATCGCCTTCCTCGCTTCGGTGGTTATCATTGACCGATCGAGTTTGTACCGCAAGCTCGACGATCTCCCCGCCAAAGCGCAGCGCTGGCTGCCCTCTGGCGCGGAGTGGAGGCTCGTTGCAGCCCTGTCTGGCATCATGCTAATGTTGAATGTCATCATGGGGGTGTACCTGGCCCCTGACCTGGTGCTGCCCACCCGGAGCCTGGTCATCCTGGGAGGGGCGGTACAGTTGCTGATCGGAGTGTTCCTTCTCAGCCGGCAGTACTACCCGCTGGCTGGCCTGTTGACCCTCCTGGTAGCGTTGCCTCTGGCTGCCCTTTACATTCCAGCGAGCCGCGTGTTTGATTACGTGGTGGAGTTTGCCGCCCTGGCCCTCGCCCTCATCTTCGTGGGTCTGGGGTCCGGGTACGTGGACCGGCTGGTCTGCAAGTTGCTGCGACATAACCCTGCACATACGCAGCACCTGCCGCTGCCCATTATTCGGATAGGACTGGGGCTGACGTTTGTCATCCTGGCGCTCCACAACAAGCTGTTGTCGCCCAACATGGCACTAACATTCCTGGACCAGCACGACCTCAACTTCGTGCGTTTGCTGGGCCTATCTGGGTTCACCAATTTGCATTTCGTATTTGCCACGGGACTCACAGAGGTAGCGCTGGGGCTGCTGCTTGTGCTAGGAGTGGCCACCAGGTTCGTGGCAGCCGCTCTGGCCGGGGTTTTCCTCACCACTTTGGCTGTCCTTGGCCCCATCGAGCTGGTAGGGCACTTGCCGCTGCTGGGCATCGCCATACTGCTGGTCTACCGAGGACCGGGGGGCTACCGTTTGCTGGCGCCAGCGGCCAGTGTAGCCGGCCGCCCGCGAGCGCCAGGCATGGCCTGATGGGCGTTCGCACCGAATCCCGCGCCGGAGGCAGCGGGCCCGCGGTCTCGTACGCGTCTACGAAGGCTCGACGTCGGTCTCGCGCCACACCTGGTCCGCGTCTCGGCCCTCGTAGCGGGCGAGGGCGTAGACCGCATCGGACAGCCGGTTCAAGTAGCGCACCAGGTTAGGGTTTGGCAAGTCCTTGCCCCGCGCTAGCGCGACCACGCACCGCTCCAGCCGTCGGACCACGCTGCGGGCCAGGTCCAGCGCGGCGGAGCCCGGCGTCGAGCCGGGAATGATGAAAGTCCGGGGCAAGGCGCCCTCCGCCTCCACCTTATCTATGATCCGCTCCAAGGTGTCCACCCAGGCGGCCTCCACCGCCTTATGTTGCTGCAACAGGAACTGGTAGCGGTCAGGGCTGGTGGCCAACTCCATGGCCACCACGAACATCTGTCGCTGGATGCGGAGGATGGACTGGCACACCCAGGGATCGCGGCACAGGCTGCGGGCCAGGGCCAGCGCGGAGACAGCCTCATCCGCCGTGCCATAGGCCTCGACGCGGGGGCTGGCCTTGGACACGCGCTCGTAGTAGAGTAGACTGGTCTCGCCCCGGTCCCCGGTGCGCGTGTAGATCTTGGAGCGGTCCTGGCCGGCGGGCGCTGGTTCGGTCAAGCTAGAACCATGAACCCGAACTCGCCCTGGGCCTGGCGAAAGTGCTCGTCGAAGGCAAGAGCGTGCTGGCAACCCCGACGTCGGATAGCATGGAAACTGGCACAATCTACAATACTCCACGACTTATCACCATGAGTCCTGAACGTGTCAACCGCTTCCCGTTCTACTTCGTCAGCCTTCAACAACGCGGAGCTCTCCAAAGCTTGTTCGAGAAGCTGCGTGCCAAGGTCGTGTCTCCGCATCTTGCAGGCTAACACCGTTACCGCTTCGTAAAGCGTCCAGTTGGTTGTGCACAAGGGGTAACGGCCGTCCAGCAACCGTCGCCAAAAAGCCTTCGCGCGTTGATGATTGCTGTCTTGGGGCCAGAACAGAGCACACCACGCCGATGAGTCAACGAAGACCGCCCTGCTGCGCCTACGAACCATCGTACAGGTAGCGGTCGAGGTTCTCCGATATATCAGTCGGACCTTTTACCCCGGACGCGGCGGCTTCTTTCTCGATCTGCTCAATGAAGGCCAACATACGGCGCCGCGCCTCTTTGGTGCGCCTGGCGCGTGGGTGGGGCGCCGTTCGGAGGAACTCTGTTGCCTCGTCCCCGGTGATGCCTTGTGGCGCTGGAGGGCTTGCGCTCTCGTAGCTAGCCTTGGCTTCGGCCACAGATGCCGGGCCTTTCTCTAGGCGGGCCACTTTGTCCAGCCGGGGCTGGTGTCGCGGCTCGAACTTGGCCTTCAGATAGGCCTCAATGATCATCCTGGCCGCCGCTGCATCAAGTTGCTCTGCGCCAAGGCATAGCACGTTAGCGTTCGTATGCTCACGAGCCCTCTGGGCGGTAAAGGAGTCGTGGCACAGGGCAGCTCGCACTCCGGCCACCTTGTTGGCGGTGACGCTCATGCCAATGCCCGTGCCACAGACCAGAATACCCAGGTCAAACTCGTTCCGCCCCACGGCGCGGGCTACCGGCTCTGCGAAGTCAGGATAGTCCACGGGGTCAGTGTTGTGGGTGCCGAAGTCCCTACAGGTATGCCCCTCAGCAGTCAGGATGCGCAACAACTCCTGCTTGAGGGCATACCCCCTATGGTCGCTACCCAGAGCCAGTTTCAAGCTGCTCGCCTCCCTTTCTCTGAAGGCGCCGGCCACGGGCCCGAGACATCCACCCACAGCGGCGGCGCCTCGGCCACCACCTGTTGGATGGCGCTCCAGGGGATTACCCCCTCCCGGACCAGCCGAGGGGTCGCGTTAAAGCCCGCGACCTCCACAATGGTGGACTCCTTGCCGAGGTAGCACTCGCCCTCCACCACCAGGTCCACTCGGTTGCCGAACATGGACCTGACTTGCGACGCCATGAGCGGGCTGGGTTGCCCCGAGATGTTGGCGCTGGTGCCTGTGATGGGCGCCTCCAGCAGGCGGGCCAGTGCCCGGGGAACGGGGTGGTCAGGCACGCGCACCGCCACCGTGTTCTTGCCTGCACTCACGATGTCCGGCACCTCCGCCGTCCGGGGCAGCACCAGGGTCAGGGCGCCGGGCCAGAAGGCTTGGGCCAGCCGCCAGGCTACCTCGGGGATGTCCCTGGCCACCCAGGGCAAAAAGAGGATGTCGGGTATCAGCACGGGCAGTGCCTCTATAGGCGGCCGGTCCTTCGCCTCAAACACTCGGGCCACCGCCCTTGGGTCAAAGGCGTTCGCCCCCAGTCCGTACACAGTATCTGTAGGGTAGGCCACCAGGCCACCCCGCGTGAGTATGTCCACAGCTTCCCTTAGCTGCTCTTTGGGACGGACTGCAACCACCATGCCACTCCCTCCTCACTACCCCCTCTCCTTGACGCCTAGTATAGCAGAGTGCTAAGCTGTGGTTAACCCAAACCGCCCCAAGCCATTATGCCACAACTAGAAAGCCGCCGAATCTCAGCCACCGGGGACGTAGAGGTAGCCGCCTACCTGGAGCTTGCCAAACAGAAGCAAGGGGAGGCCTCCTCGCCTATCGCCCCCGGAGCGCCACCGCGACAGGATGCGGTGGTGATACTGGACTTCGGCTCCCAGTATAGCCGGCTCATCGCTCGCCGGGTGCGCGAGTGTCATGTCTACTGCGAGTTGCTCCCCTACGACGCACCTTGGGAGCAGGTCGCCCACTTGGACCCTCGTGGCTTCATCCTCTCAGGAGGGCCCAACAGCGTTTACGAGCCGGGCGCCCCCCAGATACCGGCCTATGTGTTCGACAGCAGGCTGCCAGTCCTGGGCATCTGCTACGGGATGCAGGCGCTGGCGCACCAGCTCGGGGGCAAGGTGGCGCCGGGGCTCAAGCGCGAGTACGGCCACGCTGTTCTCCACCAGAACGCCGTGGAGTCCCCGCTCCTGGCCGGCCTCCCCGCGTCACTGCCAGTCTGGATGAGCCACGGAGACCAGATCGTGGAACCGCCAGCGGGCTTCGCCTCCCTGGCCTACACCGACAACTCGCCGGTGGCCGTCGTGGGCAGCCCTCAGGGCCTCTTCGGGCTACAGTTCCACCCGGAGGTTGCCCATACCCCCCAGGGCAAGGAGATCATCCACAACTTCCTGTACCGCGTCTGCGGCTGCCACGGGTCGTGGACCCCCGGCAACTTCATCGCCGAGACCACGGAGCACATACGGCAGCAAGTCGGGAAGGGCAAGGTCATCTGTGCCCTGTCCGGCGGCGTGGACTCAGCAGTGGTGGCCACCCTGATACAGCAATCCGTGGGCGACCAGCTCACCGCCATATTCGTCAACAACGGCCTGCTCCGCAAGGAAGAGCCCGAGCGCAACCTCAACACCTTCCACAAGAACCTCCACATGAACCTGGTATATGCCGACGCCATTGACCGCTTCCTGGCGCGCTTGTCCGGAGTGACTGACCCGGAGCAGAAGCGCAAGGTCGTAGGTGAGGAGTTCATCCGCGTGTTCGAGGAGGAGGCCGCCAGGCTGGGCGAGGTGCAATTCCTGGCCCAGGGGACCCTGTATCCCGACGTCATCGAGAGCCGCACCGCCGAGAGCAAGACCGCGGCCCGCATCAAGACCCATCACAACGTGGGCGGCCTGCCCGCCCGCATGAAACTCCAGCTCATCGAGCCGCTGCGCTATCTGTTCAAGGACGAGGTGCGTGAGGTGGGCCTGGCCCTGGGCCTGCCCGAGGAGATGGTCTGGCGCCAGCCCTTCCCAGGGCCGGGCCTGGCCATCCGCATCCTGGGAGAGGTAACGAGGGAGAAGCTGGAGGTGCTCCGCGGCGCGGACTGGGTGGTCATGAACGAAGTCAAGAAGGCGCAGATGTACCACAACCTGTGGCAGAGCTTCGCCGTGCTCACCGATGCCCGCAGCGTGGGCGTAATGGGCGACTTCCGCACCTATGGTTACGCCGTGGCCATCCGCGCCGTGACCAGCGAGGATGCCATGACCGCCGACTGGGCGCGCCTGCCCTACGACCTGCTGGCCCGCATCTCCAGCCGCATCGTCAACGAGGTCCCTGGCGTCAACCGCGTGGTCTACGACATCACCTCCAAGCCCCCCGGCACTATAGAGTGGGAGTAGACTCGCGATGGAACGACTCTCCGCACGGACCCAACAAGCCTTCGAGGAACTAGAGTTGAATGTTGTCTTGTCGTGCCTTGCCGCCACAAAGAAAGTGTGCCAAGCATGGCCAGAATTGTCAGGTGGGAAGCCAGCGTCATCGAAAGAGGACTGGGTTATTCGCAGCGAGATGCTGTTTTTCTTGCTGCATATGGTGAATAGGTTGGCATTTCAAAGCGGTGGTTCGCAAGTCATGGCTTCGCTGCAGGACTGGGTCATTCCGCGCGCCGTGAGGCGGCTTGTGACCACATCCTGGGACAGGTCACAAGCGAAGCCTGGATCAGAGTCCTTGTTGTGGAAGATGGTCAATGACGCAATTGAAGACTTGAACGATGCGGAAGAGGAATACGCTAGCTGCAAGGCCTTTGGATTGGAGGAAGGCAAACCCGGTGTCTTTAATAACGACAGCCTTCTTGGACGGCTGGGGCATCGGGTTGAGCGCAACCTAGGGATAAATCCCGACCCTACGCTTAGAGCGCGGTTGATGGACACCGCCGTTGATGCCTTTGTCAGCACAAAGAGATGCGTAGACACGGCGCTCAAAGCTTTGACCAATGTTTAAGATCAACGATGAGTCCCCATTTGAAAAACCGCAGAGGGCGGTGGCCACAGTCGAAGGGCTGGTGGAAAATGCGTACTAGATCCAAGGATGCTGTTAACGAGTTCGTGGAGGAACTAAGGAGGCTATTCCCTGACATCCAGGTGGTGGTGCTACCGGGCCGAAAGGTTCGCCTTAAGGTCGCTTCTCCGCAGGATGTTGGGTCGGTATTCGACGCAGCTGCGGAACTGCAGACCCAGTGGATACTGGAGAAGGGCGTGAACATCCAGGTTGGCCTGATAGGACCTGGCACGATCAACTGAGGCTGGCTTCGCCAAGCCCTCTGGCACCATAGACTTGGAGTAGAGGTTTGCTGCCGTGGGTTACGATTCAGGGGTGGATATCCTCGACATACAGCTTTCCAGTGTCCCTAGAATCACCAGCCGAGAGATTGCACCGGGCGTGGTGGCCGACCTGGACAAGGAAGGCAACATCGTGGCCCTGGAAATAGTGGACGCTAGCGACCGTTACTCCTCAGAGGACCTGGCCAGGTTCAGCTTCGAAAGGACGCCGGCATGAGGCGACCCGTACCGCCCGATTCTCCTCCAAGTCCCTGACACGATAGAGTGTGGGTAAGACGGGTTTTGCCCCCGGCGGTGTACAGCGCCCTTGCACTACGGCTTAGCACCCTCAAATCTTTCATGCGGCGTCAGAGGTGGTGCCAATGGCAACAACGTGGGCGAAAGAATCCGCTCTAGCTGAACTCCAGGCGTTGGCCGAAGCAACGAAAACTCTTGCGGGAGAGCGCCGGCTGTCCGAGGGACATACCCGGTGGCTTGCGCGGACCCTGGCAGTCCTGGAAGAGGTCTTCGGAAGGAACTCTCAGTACTACCTGTCATTCGCAAGCTTCACCTGGAAGCGAACAGGGTCATTCGTAGTCGACCCACGAACCTTCGAGGAAGCTGTGAACCCCACCCCTGCGATTGAGCGAGAACACCATAAAGCATACTTGCACCAACTCGAGACTGCCCGCGGGCTGCTGCTGGCGGCTGCCGACCACCTTGACCGAACTGACCTCACGAGTGTTTACGATGGCAAGGATACGCCGCCCGAGTCGAGTCTGATTGTACGGCTGATGAATTTGGTGGAACACAAACTCCGGAAAGTTGTGAGAGAGCGGCCAGAGCGGGAGAAAGAAATCCAAGACGCCTTCGAAAACATTCTCGTCGGCGCCGACATTCCGTACTCACGAGAAACCGAGAGTATAGAGTACTCTTCCAAAGGCTACACGCCTGACTTCACCTTACCGAAGATTGAGATGGCTATCGAAGTTAAGCTGTGCAACCGCGAGGGAAGAGAGAAGGAGATCATCGCTGAGATCAACGATGACATACCAGCATACCAGACCAGGTATGGTAATCTCCTGTTTGTAGTCTATGATCTTGGTTTCATTAGGGACACCGAGCGTTTTGTGGCACCGTTTGAGGAGCAGAAGAGTGTCATGTTGCGCGTGGTCAAGCACTAGGTCGGTGCCTCAGCCAACCCTGGAACGTCCGTGAGCTCTTACAATAGAGTATCGGCCGCAGCATGAACGTCCCCGTCCTGGGCTCCGGGGGGCGGGAGCATGCCCTGGCCTGGGTGCTGGCCCAGAGCCCTCTGGCTAGGAGCTGCCGCGGGAGCGCAAGGAGAACCTGTTAGTCATGGATGCCGTTGTCCGCCTGCAAGGTCTGACTAAGTACTACGGAAAGCACCTCGGCGTGCGGGACTTGGACCTGGAGGTCCAGCGAGGGGCGGTCTTCGGTTACCTGGGACCCAACGGCGCTGGCAAGACCACCACCATTCGCCTGCTGCTGGACTTCCTGCGGCCCACCAGCGGCCGGGCCTGGGTCCTGGGACACGATGCCCAAAAGGAGTCCCCGGAGGTCCGGCGACGGGTGGGCTACATCCCCGGGGAGCCCGCTCTGTACAAGAACCTGACGGGCCAGGACTTCCTGGCCTATGCTGCCAGCCTTCGCGGCGGCGTGGACTGGTCTTCTATCCGGTCTCTGGCGCAGAGGCTGGACTGCGACCTTTCTCGCCCCATCGGTACGCTGTCCCGGGGCAACCGGCAGAAGATCGCCGTCGTACACGCCTTCATGCACAACCCGGAAGTGCTGTTCCTGGACGAACCCACCAGCGGCCTGGACCCCCTGATGCAGCAGGAGTTCAACAGCATCGTGCGAGAGGCGCGCGCGGCCGGGCAGACCGTCTTCCTCTCCTCCCACATCCTCTCCGAGGTCGAGGAGCTATGCGACCAGGTGGGCATTATCCGCTCAGGGCAACTGGTGAAGGTTGAAAGTGTAGCCGCCCTGAAAGCCCGTGCGCTGCGGAGCCTGGACATCGAGTTCGGCGGGCCCGTTCCGCAGGGGGAGTTCGTGGGACTGAAGGGTGTTAGCGACGTGACCGTGACCGACAGCCACCTGCACTGCAAGGTCACCGGGGCCTTGGACCCGCTGGTCAAAGCTGCGGCACGCTACCAGGTAGTGAACATCGTTACCCACCAGCCCAGCCTGGAGGAGATATTCCTGGCTTTCTACGGCAAGGAGGAACCCAAGGACGTTGCTGCGTAACGTGTTCTTGAAGACGCTCCGGGACCAGCGCCGGAGCCTTGCCTGGTGGAGCGCCGGGCTGGTGCTGTTCGCGGCCATGATGGTGGCATTCTACCCCAGTGTCAGCGGGAACCCTGCCATCCAGGACTACGTTGATAACTTCCCCAAAGAGCTAATGGCCCTGATGGGCATCCAGGAGCTGACTGATTTCACGTCGCCTGCCGGGTACCTACAAGGCGAGCTGTTCAGCATCATGGTCCCCATTGTGTTCATCGTCTTCGCCGTGGGCCTGGGAGCTGGCTCCATCGCGGGCGAGGAGAACGAAGGGACCATGGAAATGCTGCTGTCGGAGCCGGTGACACGGGAGCGACTGGTCCTGGAGAAGTTCGCGTCCCTGGTAGCGGCGACCGCGGGGCTGGGCCTCGTCCTCTGGCTGGCGCTGATGGCGGCTGCTCCGCTAGCAGGGATGGAGATCAGCCCGCTACGCCTTTTGGAGGCCGGCATCAGCGCGGCGCTCCTCGGCCTCGCCTTTGGCGCCGTGGCCTTTGCCGCGGGTTCGGTCACCGGTAGGCGGGGCGTCAGCGTGGGCGTGGCCGCCGGGGCGGCCGCGGTGACGTACCTTCTAAACGCGCTCGCCGGTATCGTGGACTATCTGGGGCCAGCCAAGTGGCTTTCGCCCTTCTTCTACTACAACGGAGACCCGGCCGTACTGAACGGCCTCAACATCCTGCACACCGGTGTGTTGCTGGGACTGGTCCTGCTGCTCGGGGCAGTGTCCTATGCCGGGTTCCAGCGCCGCGACCTGCGGCTGTAGCCCTCAAAGGCTTGGGCCCTGGCCTGGCAGACGGCAACCAGCCAGGCAGAGATACCTTGACGGTATGGTTGGTTGTGTTATGTTGTTGGATGCTACAACATGAGGCGAGGACAAGATGGCTAACCCTGAAGGAATGCTGACCGTAGCCGAGGTGGCCCACCGTATGGGCCGCTCCACCGAGCAGGTGCGCCGCTATCTGCGCGAGAAGAAGTTGCCCGGAGAACGTATCGGCCACCAGTGGTTCGTGCCCCAGAAGGCCCTTGAAGAGGAAGAGATGGATAGGCTAACCGAGAGGCGCCTGGCCATATTCGAGGAAGTAAGGGCGCTCCGGGAAGAGGTCCACAAACGCCTGGGCCGGGAGTACTCGCTGGAAGAGCTCATGGACGAAGCCCGAGAGGTAACATGCTCTGGCGCGCCAGCCGCGTCAGGACTAGAATACAGGGCGATGGGTACATTCCGTCAGCGCATCAGCATAGCGCCCCTCAGCGGCGGCGAGTTCCAGGAGCTAGACGCCCTGGTGGACACGGGATCTACGTACACTTTCGTGCCCCGTTCGCTTACGGCCAAGCTGGGCATTATGCCCGAAGACAGCTTCCCCTTCGTTCTGGCTGACGGGCGCCGTATTGAATACCCCGTAGCCTGGGTACGCGTGCGCTTGGATGGTCGGCAAAGCCTCACCATATGTGTGTTCGGTGAGGAAGACACCCAGCCCTTGTTGGGTTCTTTCACGCTGGAGGCTTTCCGCTTGGCAGTGGACACTGTGAACAAGCGCCTCATCCCAGTGCCTGGCCTGCTGGTGGGAGTCACGTCATGAACATCTTCGTCATTGGCTCCGGGGGGCGAGAGCATGCCCTGGCCTGGAAGCTGGCCCAAAGCCCCAAGGTCAAGAAGCTTTTCGTGGCTCCGGGCAACGCAGGCACCGCCGCCGTCGCCACCAACCTGCCGATAGCCGTATCGGACTTGCCAGGTCTGGCCGATGCCGCCCAACGGCTAGCCATTGATCTGACGGTCGTTGGCCCAGAGGCTCCGCTGGCCGAGGGCATCGCCGACCTGTTCCGGGCACGGGGCCTAGCCATCTTCGGCCCCACCAAAGCCGCCGCCGAGATCGAGACCAGCAAGGTCTTCGCCAAGGACCTCATGTTCAAGTACGCTATCCCCTGTGCCCGTAGCCGCACCTTCACCACTCTCGCCGATGCCCTGGATTATGTCAAGGGTCATGCCGTCCCCATCGTGGTCAAGGCCGACGGGCTGGCCGCGGGTAAGGGGGCCATCGTGTGCCAGACCCGGGAGCAGGCCCTACAGGCAGTGCACGACATGCTGAGCAACCGCGTCTTTGGGCCGGCGGGGGATAGGGTGCTGGTCGAGGAATGCCTGTCCGGCCCAGAGGTGAGCCTGCTCGCCTTCACGGATGGACGCACCGTGGTCCCGCTGGTCCCCGCTTGCGACTACAAGCGCGTGGGCGACGGCGACCAGGGCCCCAACACCGGCGGCATGGGCAGCTACAGCCCGCCTGGCTTCTTCGGCCCGGAGCTGGTCCATCGCGCCCGGGAGACCATCCTGGAACCGGCTGTCCAGGCCCTGGCCCGGGAGGGCCGGCCCTACAGCGGCGTGCTCTATGCCGGACTGATGCTCACCCGGGACGGCCCCAAAGTGCTGGAGTTCAACGCCCGCTTCGGTGACCCGGAGACGCAGGCTATCCTGCCCCGACTGAAGTCGGACCTGGTAGAAGTGCTGCTGGCCGTGGTCCAGGGTCGCCTGGGCGACATCAAGGTTGAATGGTCCGAGGACGCTTGCGTAGCCACCGTCCTATCCTCCGCAGGTTACCCCGGCAGCTACCAGACGGGCTTCCCCATTGTGGGACTGGACACCGTGGACCGCGATGTCCAGGTATTCCACGCAGGCACCGCCCGCAACGAGCGGGGCGAAGTAGTCACTGCCGGAGGCCGGGTCCTGGCCGTGGCCGCTACCGGCGCCGACATGGTCCAGGCCCGCCAGCGGCTCTATGCCAACGTGCCTCGCGTCCACTTCCAGGGCTACCACTACCGCCGGGACATCGCCCTGCGGGAACTACTCTGACTTTTTGCTCGGCTACGGGGGTGCCTAGGGGCGACCCGGCGGGTCGCCCCTACGTTGTACGCCATCCTCCGTGGTCTCATCGCCATGTGGGCCGTGGTGATGGCGCTGGCCAGGGCCGTGGGCCCCAGCGGGGCGCCACTGATATCGAAGAGCTGTATCTCCACAGCGCTTTACACAAGGCCGAGTTTATGGTTTGATTGCCTGCGGAGTGTAGCTGTTGCCACTAGTCGGCGTCATCATGGGCAGCCAGACCGATGCCCCCCTGATGCAGGGGGCACTGGACACTTTGAAGGACTTGGGCATCGAGTACGAGGTCTCGGTGCTCTCGGCCCACCGTACCCCCGACGCGGTACGGGAGTACGGTCTCAATGCCAGAGGGCGCGGCCTCGAGGTGCTCATCGCCGGAGCTGGGGGCTCCGCCCACCTGCCCGGGGTGCTGGCGAGCTGGAGCGACCTGCCGGTCATCGGCGTCCCTCTGCCCACCTCGGAGCTAAAGGGCGTGGACGCCCTCTACTCCATGTGCCAGATGCCCAGCGGCGTGCCCGTGGCCACGGTGGGCATCGGGGGCGCCCGCAACGCCGCGCTGCTGGCCGCCCGCATCCTGGCCATTAGCCACGGGGACGTTCACCTGGCGCTGGACAGCCATCGCAAACGCCTTTCACGGGGAAGCAAGCCATGATCGAGCGCTACTCCCGGCCCGCCATGAAGGCAGTGTGGTCCGACGAGGCCAAGTTCCAGAAGTGGCTCCAGGTCGAGATAGCGGTCTGCCACGGCTGGGCCGAGCTGGGCACCGTGCCCCGGGCTGACCTGGAGAAGATCGAGCAGAACGCCCGCTTCGACCCGGCCCACTACGCCACATACCTGAAGCAGACCCACCACGACGTCACTGCCTTCCTGCGCACCGTGGCCGACTCCCTGGGCGCGGAGAGCCGCTTCATCCACCTGGGCCTCACCTCCTCCGACATCATGGACACATCGCTGGCCCTCCAGCTTCGGGAGGCCAGCGACCTGCTCATGCAGGACGTCGAGGCCGTCATCCAGGCGCTGGAGGACAAGGCACGGGAGCACCAGCACACCATGATGATGGGGCGCACCCACGGTGTCCACGCCGAGCCTATCACCTTTGGCCTGAAGCTGGCCCTGTGGGCCCAGGAGATGCGCCGCCAGGCTACACGCCTGGCCCGCGCCCGGGAGGCCATCTCCGTGGGCAAAATCTCAGGCGCCGTGGGCACCTACGCCACGGTGCCGCCGGAGGTAGAGCGCATCGCCTGCGCCCGCCTGGGGCTGGAGCCTGCCCCCATCTCCAGCCAGATCGTGCAGCGGGACCGCCACGCCGAGTTCGTCACCACCCTGGCCCTCATCGGGGCCTCCCTGGAGAAGTTTGCCACCGAGTTCCGTTCCCTCCAGCGCACCGAGGTCCGAGAGGTGGAGGAGCCCTTCGAGCCGGGGCAGACCGGCTCCTCGGCCATGCCCCACAAGCGCAACCCCGAGCTGTGCGAGCGCATCTGCGGGCTGGCCCGCCTCCTGCGGGGCCACGCCATCACCGCTATGGAGAATATGTCCCTGTGGCATGAGCGGGACATCTCCCACTCCTCCGCCGAACGCGTCATCCTCCCTGACTCCTGCCTGGCCCTGGACTACATTCTGGACCTGTTCGCCTTTGTCTTGAAGGGGCTGCGGGTGTTCCCCGAGAACATGCGCCGCAACGTGGAGCTTACCCGGGGGCTGGTCTTCTCCCAGCGCGTGATGCTGGCCCTCATAGACAAGGGGCTAAGCCGCCAGAAGGCATACGGCATGGTCCAGCGCAACGCCATGGCGTCATGGGAGAGCGGGACGCCCTTCCTGGACCTGCTGCTGGCCGACCCCGAGGTCACCACCCACCTCCCCGAGGCAGAGCTGCGCCTGCTTTTTGACTACGGCTTCTTCCTGAAGCACGTAGACGAAGTATTCGAGCGGGTGGGGTTGGGCCGACCGGCCCCGGTAGGTGCGAGGAGCACGATATGACAGCGCGGAAGGGTCTTCCTGTGCCAATTAAGAACGCCGAAGAAGCTTCGGATGTGGTGAAACGCTTTCTAGCCAAAATGGGCGAAACGGTTTTCATGCTCCGAAGAGCCGAAAAGACTGACAGCATCTGGATCGTAGAATTCGGTGTGGGTTTCCGCACTATTCGTTTTGAAGTGGATGCCAACACAGGCGAGATACTCAAGTACACCCAGCTCAACTGACTGCATACATGGCACCCGACGAGACCAATCCCAGGCAAGTGGCCGCTTACAGGCGGCGCTCCAACGAATATTGGGCCCAGGCCAAGGAACTTTGGGCTAAAGGAAATACGGAAAAGGCAAGCGAGTTGGCATGGGGGAGTGTGGCCGAGCGGGTCAAGGCAGTGGCCTTGGCTCGCACAGGCCAGATGTTCAGGAGCCACAGGCTTGTTGGAGAGTACGTTGACAGGCTGGCTCGCGAACTGGCCAGCCCAGACCTGGAGAGAGTGTTTGACCGAGCTGCACGACTACATCAGAACTTCTACGAGGCGGACCTGAGCGCCGAAGCCGTAAGAGCGCGCCTCGTAGATGTAGAATGGCTGTTGAACAGGCTCGATCTTGTTCTAAGAGGGACCCCATGACCACCCTCGCCCAAACTGACCTGCCCAACCTGTTCTATCGCGGCAAGGTGCGCGATACCTTCCTCATGGACGAGCGCACGCTGCTGGTGGTAGCCACCGACCGCATCTCCGCCTTCGATGTGGTGTTGCCCAACGCCATCCCGGACAAGGGCCGGGTGCTCAACTTGCTCTCCGCCTTCTGGTTCCAGAAGACGGCCCACATCGTGCCCAACCACCTGCTGGAGGTGGTGGACGACGTGCGCCTTCTCCAGCGCTTCCGGTCCACTGACACCTGCTTCGTCTACCCCAGGTACCTGGAAGGACGCTCCATGCTGGTGAAGATGGCCCAGCGCCTGGACGTGGAGTGCGTGGTCCGGGGCTACCTGGCGGGCTCGGCCTGGACAGAGTACCGCCGGTCGGGCACTGTCTCTGGACAGCGTCTGCCCGAGGGGCTGGTGGAGAGCCAGCGCCTTCCCCAGCCCCTGTTCACGCCCACCACCAAGGCCGAGGCGGGCCACGATCAGCCCATCACCTTCGACCAGATGGCCGGCACTGTGGGCCTGGACCAGGCACAGGCCATCCGGGAGGTGACCCTGGCGCTCTATCAGTACGCCCACGACCACGCCCTGCCCCGGCAGGTCATCATCGCCGATACCAAGTTCGAGTTCGGCCTGGTGGACGGGCAGCTCACGGTGATTGACGAGATGCTCACCCCAGACTCCAGCCGCTTCTGGGATGCCGGCCGGTACGCTCCGGGCGCTTCCCAGCCCAGCTTCGACAAGCAGCCCGTGCGCGACTGGCTGGTAGCCTCGGGTTGGAGCCAGGAGCCCCCGGCCCCCGACCTGCCCGCGGACGTGGTGGCCCAGACCACCACCCGCTACCGGGAGGGCTACCGGCGCCTCACCGGCCAGGGACTGCCCAGGTGAAGCTGGCCCGCCTGGCCCGGGACTGGGTGTTCGTGGTGGGCACTCCCATAGGCGTGTTCGCGTTAATCGGGCGCCACTTCGTGTTAGGCGCTGGGCTGATTGCCTTCTTTGCCCTCAGCGCCTACCTGTTGCACCGCGCCGCCGAGGTCGCCCGGCGGAGCATCACCGCTGAAGGCAAGACGCCCGCCAGAGCGCCGGCCATCCTCTTGCTCTGGGGCCAGGTACTGGTCCTGCTAAACGTCCTGGGGCTGGCGTTTTTGCAGACCGTGGCCGCGCTTTGGCTGCTCGTGGCCACGCTGCCTCCCGGGTTGATGGCTCTGGCCGCGTGGTTCCAGCTTCGGAGGAGGAGCGATGCCCGCCTACCTCGCTAAAGTCTACGTTAGCTACAAGCCCACCGTGAACGATCCCCAGGGGCTGACTATCCGGGACGGCCTGCACACGCTTGGCTTCGCCCAGGTCAAGAGCGTGCGGGCGGGCAAGTATATCGAGATAAGGCTGGAGGCAGAGAGCGCCGAGCAGGCGTCCAGCCAGGTACGGGAGATGTGCCGCCAGCTCCTGGCCAACCCGGTTATCGAGGACTTCCGCTTCGACACGGAGCCGGTCTAGGGGTTACAGGTTCTTGCCCAGGGCCTCCATGGTGTCGTCGAGACGTCCCCGCACCATCATCACCAGGTTCTCCATCACTTTGGCGTACGTTGCCGGCGAGCCGGCCAGCAGGCTGCGGAGGGCCGTCCCATCCATCTCGACGCAGCGCACAGGCACCATGCAATGCGCGGTGGCCCGATAGTGGTACGGCTCGACCAGAGCCGACCAGCCGATGACGTCGCCGGCGGTGGCCAGTGCGGCGGTAAAGCTCATAGTACCCGCTTTCGTCTGCACGGTACGGACGACTGCCACCGTCCCCCGCTCCATGACGGACAGGGTGGAAGCGGTCTCACCCTCCCGACCAAGGGCTTCGCCCTCAGAGAACTCCCGCCAGCGTCCGGTCCGGGCCAGCGCCAGAAGCTCAACCTCTGTCAACCTGGAGAACAGGCGGCTCCGTGCCAACGTCGGCACCATCTCGGCGAGCTGGTCCGTCTCTTGCGCCAGCAGGTCCCCCCGGCCAGCGCCTGCAGGCGTCCCCCAGGTGCCACCCAGCCCCATCCAACGCCGCAGCAAGGGGACCAGCTCGGAGTCCTCACGCTGGGTATGGTTGAGCAGGCGGGAAGACATGCCCCGCGCCAGAGACAGGAACTCCTGGGTCAGCTTCCCCTTCCGGGCCTCCACCACATAGTTTACGAAGCTGTCCCGGAGCGCGAGGTGCTCCGCCAGTAGCTCCCTGGCCAGGCCTTTTTCCGGCGCAGGTCCGGCGGCAAGCTGGGGGAAAACCGTCTCCTCTTCTAGCGCGAAGTGGGACAGCACCGAGGCCTGTATGAAGGTGTCCAGGCCGCCCACGAACTCAAGGCCTCCTACCAGACGCCCCGCGGTGAGGCCGACCACGCCCTTCTCAAAAGCCAGAAGCCGGCTACGTATATCCCTATGCTCGCTTTGAATTCGCTCAACTATTGCCATGCGGTTGCCAGGTCTTGTCCATCCCTGGGGCAGTGGTTCCCCTTACCGTTCTCACACCACAAGCATTATTATCCCACACCTTGGCAAGATGTGTGTGAGCGGGGTGTGATGGAGATGGGAGTTATGTGTGACTTGAGGCAGTAGGGAGTCTGCTAGTCTATCTTGCCCTTGGTACTGGGGACCTCGCCGCCCAGTCTGGGGTCAAGGCGGGTCGCCTGGTCGAGCGCCCGGGCAAGGGCCTTGAACATCGCTTCAACCTTGTGGTGGTCGTTGCTCCCGGCCAGGAGCCGGATATGGATGTTCATGCGGGCCTCCGCAGCCAGGCTCTCGAAGAAGTGGCCGATCAGGTCAGTCTGGAGCTCGCCCACCCGCTGCCCAGCGAAGCTGGTCTCCACAGAGGCATAGCCCCGCCCCCCCAAGTCCACCGCCACCAGGGCCAGCGCCTCGTCCAAAGGGACCACGGCGTGGCCCATGCGTACGATGCCCCGCCGCTCCCCCAGGGCTTGGGCCAGCGCCTTACCCAGGGTCAGCGCCACGTCCTCCACCGTATGGTGCTGGTCAGTGTGCAGGTCGCCTGTGGCCTCCAGGGTCAGGTCAAACCGCGAGTGGCGGGCCAGCGCCTCCAGCATATGGTCCAGCATGCCAATGCCCGTGGCCACCCGGGCCTGTCCGCTGCCGTCCAGGTCCAGCGTCACCGATATCTCCGTCTCCCGGGTCTGGCGCCGCTCGGTGGCCTGGCGCCGGCTCACGGCTCGATCTCCTCAAGTGCCCGGACTACGGCGTCGGTGTGCTCAGGCCGCCCCACCGTGATGCGCACGGTGTCCCGCAGGCGCGGCGTATCGAAGTAGCGTATGAAGATGCCCCTGCGTCTGAGAGCCTGATGTAGCGACCGCGCATCGCCCCGGGTCACCGCGCACAGGATGAAATTGGCCTGGGAGGGCCATGGCCTGAGGTACGGGATACGCTCCAGCGCCGAGTAGAGCCGCTCCCGCTCCTGGACTACGGCCCCAACCGTGCCCATCAAGTAGTCCCGATCGGCCAGTGACTCGCGGACCGCGACTTCCGCAGCCATGTTCACGTTGTAGGGGGGCTTGATGGTCAGCAGGTGCTGGGCCAGCCCCGGGGGCATCAGCCCGTAGCCCACCCGCAGGCCGGCCAGGCCCGCCCACTTGCTGAAGGTGCGCAGCACCACCAGCTTGTCATGCTGGGGCACCCGGGCGGCCACTGTCTGACCGCTGAACTCATAGTAAGCCTCGTCCACCACTAGCAGGGGCCCGGCATGCAGCAGCGGGTGCAGTGCCTCCACCGGCGTGAGGGTGCCCGTGGGGTTGTTGGGGTTGGCCACGAAGATTATCTTGGTCCGCCCGTCCACCGCCGCCAGCATGCCCTCCACGTCCAACTGGAAGTCCCGCTTGCGGGGCACCTCAATCACCCGCCCCCCACACACCCGAGTGGAGAAATCGTACATGCCGAAGGTGGGCACGGCGTTTATGACGCTGTCGCCCGGCTCCAAGACCAGCCGGAGCAGCAGGTCAATGATCTCGTCGCTGCCGCTTCCGGCCACGATGTACTCCGGGCCAACGCCGGTGTAGGCGGACAGGTCCCGCCTCAGGGCCACCTGCGCCGGGTCCGGATAGATGTGCAGATAGGGGCATGTGGCCAGAGCGGCCTGGACCCGGGGCGAGCACCCGTAGGGGTTCTCGTTCCCGTCCAGCTTGATGATCGCCTCAGGGGACAAGCCCAGCTCCGGGGCCAGGACCTCCGGGGACTGGATGGCCTGATAGACGGGGAGTGTGGCCAGGTCCCCGCGCACCAGCGCGCGCCAGGGCTCGCCGGCGGCGTCCGAAGTAGTCATGGTTCCCCCTCCAGCCGCGCCTCCAGGGCGCGGGCGTGTGCGGTAAGGCCCTCTGCCCGGGCAATGCGAGCCGCTGCCGGGCCGGTCTCGTGGAACGTTTCAGCACCGGCGGCCACAACGCTGGTCACCTTCAGAAAGTCGTAGACGGTAAGGGGGGAGGCGAAACGCGCTGTGCCCCCCGTCGGCATCACGTGGCTGGGGCCAGCCGCGTAGTCCCCCAAAGCCTCGGGCGAGGTCTCGCCCATGAATATGCCCCCGGCGTGGTGTAGCCGCTCGCGGTAGGCGGCGGCATCGCGCACCAGCAGGCACAGGTGCTCGGGGGCATAGGTGTCGGCCATCTCCATCGCCTGCTGGACGCTAGTGGCGACGATGATAGCGCCCTGCCCCTCCACAGCCTGACGGGCGACGTCCCTCCGCTCCAACTGTGCAAGCTGGCGCTCCACCTCTTCCGAAACGGCCCGGGCCAGCCGCAGCGAGGTGGTGATCATGACCGGCGAGGCCAATGGGTCATGCTCGGCCTGGGCCAGCAGGTCGGCGGCACACAGGGCGGGATTGGCCCCTTCGTCCGCCAGCACCAGGGTCTCCGTAGGGCCCTGGATGCCATCCACGCCCACTTCGCCGTACACCGCCTTCTTGGCAAGCTGGACAAAGATGTTGCCCGGCCCGCAGACCTTGTCCACGCGAGGCACGGTCTCGGTGCCCCAGGCCATGGCGCCAATAGCGGCAGCGCCGCCCACCTGGAACACGTGGTCCACCTCCGCCAGCTCTGCGGCCAGCAGCACCACCGGGGGCACACAGCCGGAGCGTGGCGGGGTACAGACCACCACCTCCGAGACCCCGGCCACCCGCGCCGGTATGGCCGTCATCAGTACGGTGGACGGATAGGAGGCGGCGCCGCCCGGCACGTAGATGCCTACGCGGTCCAGGGGCCGCACCAACTGGCCCATGCCGCCGGCCTCGAACGACCGCGGCCCGGCCTCCAACTGGCGGTGATGGTAGGCCAGGATGCGCTCCGTGGCCGTGCGCAAGGCACGCACCAAGTCCGGTGGCACACTGTCTCGGGCAGCCTCGATCTCGCCGGGGGAGACCTCAAGCCTGTTGACCTCGGTCCCGTCCAGTGCCCGGGCGTAGTGGCGCAGGGCGGCATCGCCCCTTTTCCGGACATCGTCCAGGACCCGCTCCACAACCTGCCGGGGGCTGAGATCGGCGCCGAAGACCTGGCGGACCTGCGCCGCCACCACGGGAGGCAGCGCCACGTCCTCGAAGGTAGCCGGCCGGCGCTTCACAAAGGCCCAGGACTCGTCGGCGCCCCGGATTATCCTCATCCCAGGTACTTCCGGGCGGCAACGATGGACCGCTCCACCGACTCCTGCCGGAACCGGCGCAGCTCGGGGTCGGGCACGTAGTCCAGGATGCGCTGGCGCATCACTGCGAAGTCGCCCAGAAAGGCATCCACCGCCTCTTTAGTCACTTTGCCCTGGGCTACCAGGAACTCGCGGGCGTACTGGCTGAACTGCTCCCAGGAGCGCTCGCGCCTGGTGGCGCTGGCCACGAACTCGCGCCAGCGGGCCAGGCTTTCGCTGTCCAGGAAGGGGACTGCCGGCGTCGCCGAGTCGCTGCCCAGGGCACTGCGGACGGCCTCCATGGTGGATGGCTCCCGCTCGCGCAGGTCCAACTCGTATTGAAGGGCGCGGTCCAGCATCTGGGTGATGGCGGAAGAGTCCTCCTTGGACGCCCCGAAGTAGGGCTGCCACACCTCAGAGATCCAGACCTCGTCGGTGTGCAAATGGCTCAGGTAGCCCGCCACGAACGCCCGGCTGGCGTCATCCAGGCCGGTCCCCGGCGCCAGGTTGGGATGCGCCCGGAACAGGGCCACCGTCCCGCTCTCGCCCTTGAGCCGGCCCAGGTCGTAGAAATGGGTCTCCTCCCGGGCCGTGCCGGTAAGCAGCCGGATGTCGGGCGCGGTGGAGCCCAGATAGAAGCTACCAGCGTGCCGCTGGAGGACGTCAAGCTCCGGCAGCGCCCGGGCCACGTCCCTGGCGACGCCCAGATGCAGGACAATGGGCGGCAATGGCCATTACCCCCGCGCCAGTTCCTGGAGCAGCCGCTGGTAGGCCTCGCACTCACCCTCGAACAGGAAGCTGGGGGAGGCTACCGTGATGCCGCTGCCACCCACGGTGCGCAGGTGCTCCACCGCCGGCATCAGGCGCTCCCGGGGTATGACCACGGTCACCGCGTACCAGCCCTGGTCCGGGTAACCCTTGCCAAACACCCGCCCCACCGTGGGCCCCTGGAGCCCGGCCAGGTCCGGCAGGCGGGTCACCCGCTCGGCCACCGAGGCCTCGGACTCGCCGCGCAAGTTGGAGGTCAGGCTCACGAACTTGGACGCTCTGCGGCGGGCCTCAAAGCGCTCCAGGATGACCCGGGTGGCCTCCAGCTTGGCCGGGTCCTCTTTCAGGGCCAGCCGGTTGCCGATGAGGCAGGCCTGGGCGCGCACCAGGGTGCCATCGCTCAGCATCTTGAGACGGTTCTCCCGTAGGGTGACACCCGTGGCCGTTATGTCCACAATGACATCGGCGTAGCCCATGGTGGGGGCCACCTCCATGGCCCCCGCCGCCTCCACCAGGGAGAAGTAGTTGACCCCGTGCCGGTAGAAGAAGCGCGAGACCAGGCGGGCGTACTTGGTCACCACCCGCAGCTCCCGCCCCTGCTCGCGCCAGGCCACTGACAGGTCGGCCAGGTCGGCCACGGAGGTGACGTCAATCCAGGCGTCGGGGACGGCCACCACCAGCTCGCACTGCCCGTAGCCCAGGTCCTCCAACAGGGTAATGGCTGGACCGCCTTCCCGCCGGTCCTCGTAGAACCGCTCCAGCCCGACGATGCCCAGGTCGGCGCTGCCCTCCTCGACCTTGGTGGGTATGTCCGCCGAGCGCTGGAAGAGCACCTGCACTTGAGGCAGGCCAGCCACGCTACCCGTGTATCGCCGGGAACTGGGCCGGTCCACCGGCAGGCCGCACGACTCCATAAAGCGCAGGCTGGGGTCGTGAAGCTCGCTGTTGCTGGGCAGAGAGAAGTTCAACATGGTCTAACTCTTCGTCCGGGACTCCACGGACTCGAGGGTATAGGCGAAGCCCAGGGCCGGGGTATCCTCGGCGCCGCCCAGGGCCTTGACCAGGCCATCGTAGCGGCCGCCACCCCCCAGAGGCCGGCCGCCGTCGCCCGGGGCGAAGACGTCGAAGACCATACCGGTATAGTAGGCCAGTCCCCGGGCCAGGCCCATATTCAGCTCCACCTGGGCGCTGGCTACCTGTTCAGGGGAGAGCAAAGCGACGAGCTCCCGCAGCTCCTCCTCCGGCCCTGAATCCAGGCCAAAGCCGCGGTATCTGGCCACCAGGGCCCGGAGGCCGGCCAGCACCGGCTCCGGCTCTCCTTTGAGTTTGACCAGCTCTTCCAGGAAAGACAGCGCCCCGTCCACGCGCCGGGGCTCGTCGGCGGCCTCGAGCCGGGCCAGGTAGCGGGTTACAATCTCTTCCGGGTCACGGCTGCCCACCAGGCCACCCATCCCGGCCAGCAAGCGCTCGACCACGTGGTGCGCCTCGCCGGGGGACACCCCACCAGGCAACGCCACTTCGGCAGACCGCCCGTACAGCCCCACTCGGGCCATCTCCTCGCGCAGGTCCCGATGTGTCGGCACAGCCAGGGTAGCCGCCCGTCCCGCCAGGAACCACCGGGCGCGCTCAGACAGGCCAAAACCCGCCAGCAGGCGCGTCAATGCCCCCACGTGCCCCACCTGGAGGCGCAGGGCCTTCAGCCCCAGGTGGGCCAGCCCCTGACAGGCCAGCCCCACCACCTCTGCATCGGCCCGAGGCGACCCATCGCCGATAAGCTCGGCGCCGACCTGGGTGAACTGACGGGGCCGGTCCGGCCCTTCCTCGTAGCGGAACACCGGCCCAGCGTACTGCCACCGCACCGGCGGCGACACACCAGCCTGGACGTAGGCCCGGATCACCGACGAGGTAAACTCCGGCCGGAGGCTGACCCCGTGGCCACCCAGGTCAGTGAAGGCATAGAGACGCGAGGCCAGCTCGCCGCCCGATTTCTTGAGAAACAGGTCAGTGGGCTCCAGGACAGGAGTGTCCACGGGCTGGTAACCCTGCCGGGAGAAGAACTCCCGCAGGGAGACGGTCAGGGAGTTGAGCCGCGCCCAGTCCCTGCCCAGCCGGTCGCGAGTGCCATCAAGTCTACGCATGGTTACGGGCAGCCAACGGGTATTCTACATGAGCGGCCAGACCCCTTCAACCGGACCTCTCTCCCGACCCCTTCGGCTGGGCTCGGGGCGGACCTCTCCCCGGCACGGGGAGAGGGAGAGGCTCCCATGCCCATTGCCCGCTCAGGAGCGGAGGTCCGTTGGGAATCCCAGGGGACCTCCGCCGTTGACGCATCCTTGATGCAAGTGATAGCATGCCTTGCAAGGACGATGGCCCCCGGCACGATACTGTTGGACCACATGGGTTGGCCACAAGAATCACACAACAATGGGAGATGGGGAATCATCAAGGAGTCTACACATGAAGCTCACCGAACGCATAACCGTAGATCCTGAGCAATGTGGCGGTCGCCCATGTATCCGGGGGATGCGGATTCGGGTAACAGATGTGCTAGATCTGTTGGCCAACGGGCTGACGCCAGGACAAGTGCTCGAAGAGTTGCCGGACTTAGAAGTGGAGGATATTCAGGCGTGTCTCCAGTTCGCCAGTCGGCGCCTGAATCATCCGGTGGTGGCGTGATCCTGTGGCTGGATGCGCACCTTCCCCCGGCGTTGGTACCTTGGCTGCGGGCCACCTTTGGGATTGAAGCTCGTGGAGATCAGTGAGGCCCCGGTAGAGTAACACCGCTTGCCCACGCCATGCAGGCCGCCCCGAACCAACCACCGTTTGTTTGTTGGCTGAACCAGCTATCTCCAAAAAGGAGACCAGCCCATGGACAAGAAAGCTGTTCGACGGATGCAGAAGGCCGCTGCGCGCCGCAAGGCGACGCATAGGGCCAGTCAGGCTACCCCCGCGGCCTCCAGCACATTGCGGGTCCTCGAGTCCGCGCCCGTGCTCGATTGCATGGTCCCGTCAAACCTCTTCGACGTCGGACTCGGGCACGTCGTAGTGGCCAGGGAGGTGGCCCCTGGCAAGATCGCATTAGCCGCGTTCCTGCTGGACGTGTTTTGCCTTGGGGTGCTGGGCCCTACGATACGCCCGCCAGGTGTCACGCCGTTATGAGCGCCCTTGAGAAATCGTGTGGCCCGGACGGCTACGACTGTATATTGCCGGTGGCGCTCAGGTAGAAGGCGGAGGCCGGGATGGGGGGTCAGGGCCGCGTCAAGACACCGGCGAGAGCAGCCGGGACAGCGCCCCTTCCAACTCGGCGGGCTCAGTGAACGGCGGGAGACAGCGGTCCTCGAGGCATATCAAGGCGTGGGGGTGGGCGTCCTCGACCTCGCGCCGGGCCAGCGGCCGCACCAGGGTGTTGGGATAGGTAACGCGTAGGCTGGCGCCGTAGAGTTGTCGCCCCCTGGGGCTGTCCGGTTGAGACACCTTGATCACCACCGCCGGGTCCAGGCACCGGGCCACGGCCAGGGCGTAGCCCGCGGCCAGCCGCCCGTGGGCGGGATACATGCCGGCCACCCCCTGGAGCGCCCCCAAGGCCAGGTCCTTGTACCGGGCAACGCCCGTCCACAGGTACAGGCGGTGCAACAGCTCGGCTGCCGCCGCGTTTTCCTCCAGAACGGGGACCCGCCGCCGTAACAGCCCCTGGCCTGCCCCCGCTTCAGCCCGGTCGAAGAACGCCCCTCCCGGGGACAGGAAGTCCCGCTCGATAATCGCCGCCAGGCGCTGGGCACGCCGCAAGTAGGCGGCACTGCCTGTCGCTTCATAGGCTGCCACCAGTGCCCGGGCCGTCCACACCTGGTCGGGGAGCAGCCCCAGCAACTGCGGCTGGCCACCGGCGTAGTAGTGGTACATCCCCCTGTCTTTGTCCCGGCACCTGTCCCACAGGGTGCGCAAGGCACCCAGCCCCGCCTGGCGCAGGGCCAGCCGGTCCAACGCCCGAGCCGCCAGGAGCAGGGACAGGGCCGCCCGCGCGTTCCACGACGTGTAGACCGTCCGGTCAATGGCCGGTGCCGGCCGGCGTGCCCGCTCCTCCGGGGGCAGACGGTAGTACTCCTCGTCCGCGTCCTGGCTCCCGGAGAAGGCGCCCAGCTCCGGTTGATATAGCGTGGACATGAGGTATTCCACTACACGAGACGCAGTGGCCACCAGCCCCTGGTCCCCAGTTATCTCGCCGGCGCCGGTGCAGGCCGCCAGCAGCCGGACATTGTCCTCCAGCATTTTCTCGTAGTGCGGGACCGACCAATCGGCCGTGGTGGAATATCGGAAGAAGCCGCCGGCCACCGGATCGAACACGCCGCCGGTAGCCATGGCCCGTAGGGTGTCGGTAGCCATGGCCAGGTAGCGGCTTTCCCCGGTCAAGCGGTGGTAATAGAGGAAAAGCTCCAGCGCATCCGTCTCGGGGAACTTGGGTTCCGTGCCAAAGCCGCCGTGTTTCGAGTCGTACTCCTGGGCCAGCAGGTCTACCAACGTCTTCACCACATGCCGCCCCACCTCACCCCCCGGGGCCTGCCGGCGCCCTTCCCGCCCGCGTTGCTCCAGAAGGGCAGTAGCGATGTCCACCTTCCGCGTGTGGTAGACCATGCTCACTGTCTGGAGCAGTTGCCGCAAGTCCTCGGGCCGGATATAGGTGCCGCCGGCCAGAACATCGCCCTCGGGGGTAAGGAAGACCGTGGAGGGCCAGCCGCCCATGTTGTAGCGCAGGTTGACGTCCGGGCGCTGATCGGTGTCCACACGCACGGGCACGAAGAGGGAGTTGATGAGGGAGATGGCGCCGGCGTCAGGGTAGGATGTCTCGTCCATGACGTGACACCAGTGACACCATGTCGCAGAAACAGACAGGAGGACTGGTTTGTCCTCCTGTCTGGCCCTATCGAATGCTGCCTCCCCCCACTGCATCCACCCTATTTCGCTCGCCCGGTTGGACCGGGGCGAGAAGCGGAACTCAGCCAAGGCATACGCCGGCGCTTACCGGGCCTTTGTAGTCCCTGTGGAACTCGAGCTCCCGCAGGTGCCAGTTCCGCTCCCTGAGAGCGGGGGGAAGCGCGTCTTCGACTTCAGGATTGAGCTGGAGATCGCGGGATACTCTGCCACGCTTGGGCAAGGGACGATAGCACTCCGTGTGACAAGCTCCAAAAACGTTTGCGATGGGAGAGATGCGCCCGTGAATTGCTGCCATTCTAACCTCCTGTCCGCCCCGAGCGTCGGGGTCGTTCGGCGTTTGGCTCGCCTAACTATCATAGCACGGTGACCCGTTGTTGCGCAACATTATTAATAGAAAAAGCTTATTTAACACGCTTGCACTCTTTGCCACAAATAGCTAGAATATGCACGGTTATCCCTGCTGAGGAAGATTAGCCACGAAGACTACAAGGGAACGCCTCCTGCACCTCATACAACGGCACCAGCAGGTCACCGTTGAGGAGATGGCGCAGGCGCTGGGGCTGGCTTCGGCCACCATCCGACGCCATCTGGACATCCTCCAGCGGGACCACCTGGTCTCCTGGACCGAGGCCCGCCGCCCCAGCGGACGTCCGCACTATGTCTTCTTCCTCACCGACACCGGCCACGAGCGCCTACCCCGCCAGTACGACGTGCTGGCCAGCCTGCTGCTGCACACCCTCACCAGCCTCACCAGCCAGGAGACCCACAGCCGCACCGGGGCGCAACTGGTGGACATGGCCATGTCCCGAGTGGGACACCTTCTGGCCGACCAGTACCGGCAGATGGTGACGGGTGCCGACCTGGGCCAGCGGGTGCGGCAGGTAGCCGAGGTCCTGGGTCAGGACACCCAGTCCGACTGGGAAAAGACAGACGATGGCTTCCAGGTCCATGCCTACAACTGCCCCTTCCAGCGAGTGGCCGTCACCAACCCTGCCGTCTGCCTGGCCCACCAGCAGATGCTGTCTGACCTGCTGGGCGCGGAGGTGCGCCGGACGGAGTCCCTGGCCCAGAGCGATCCCCGCTGCACCTATATCGTACCCCTGGGCAACGGCCAGTAGGGCCGGACGGACCTCTCTGCCGACCTCTCCCCGCATCGGGGAGAGGCGAATGGGTGCCGGTTGCAATAGCCCCGCCGTTCACGGCGGGGATGGTAGCAATCCACATACCCGCCCTGAAGGGCGGGGCTACGACAATGATGGGACCGTCGGGGGGTGATCTCAACCAGCTTGACACCTCTCCCCCACTGGCGCATGATAGCTTCAACCACTTGTTTCAAGCGGGGACTGCTGTGGGCAACGCCAAGATCGAGGTCTTCCCCTGGCTGACCGAGCTTTTCGGGGCCAGCCGGGCCAGCCATATGACCATGGACGTGGCCATCGCCGATGGCCAGACCGTCCGGCAACTGCTGGCGCGGCTGGCGCAGCAGTACCCGGACTTCGGCCAGCGCGGCTTCAGCCTCGAGACCGGCCTGCCCAGCTCCCTGGTCAGCCTGTTCCTCAACGAGCGGTTCCTGGAGCTGGCCGGGGGCCTGGACGCCCCCCTCGGCGATGGCGACAACATCATGATGATTCCCGCCTGGGAGGGCGGTAGCGGGCTACGGGCGGTAGGGCGCACGCCATGCGCCCCTACGGGCTTCGGGTCCCACCCTCCCGGGGGACCGCGCCTGGCTGACAACATGGCAGCACCATGAGAGCGCAGGGCGGGCATCCCGACGTGTCGGGACCCCTACGACAAGAGGTCAGGGAAAGGACCTATGAGCACGGTTGATCCCATAACCCTCCAGGTCATTTCCAGCAACCTGAGCGGCATCGTCAACGAGATGCAGATGTCCCTCTACCGGACGGGCTTCTCTACTATCATCCGGGAGTCCCACGACGCAAGCTGCGGCCTGCTGGATGCCCAGGGCCGGCTGGCAGGGCAATACCTGGCGGGCTTCGTCCACGGCGGCAGCTTCGCCCCCTCGGTCCAGGAGCTGCTCCGCTGGTACCCACCCCAGGAGATGGAAGAAGGCGACGTCTTCCTGGTCAACCATCCCTACTACTCGGGCAGCCCGCACGCCATGGACTGGATGGTGATGACGCCAGTGTTCTTCCAGGGCGAGCTGGTGGCCTTCGCCGGCTCCATCGCCCACAAGAGCGACATCGGCGGCATGGTCCCCGGCAGCGGCTCGGGCCGCGCCCGCGAGCTCTACCAGGAAGGGCTGCATCTCCCCCCGGTGCGCTACTTCCGCCACGGCCAGCTTGTGCGCGAGGTGGTCCAGATCATCCGGCACAACTCCCGCACCCCGGACCTGGTCATCGGGGACATCAACGGCCAAATGGGCTCGACCCGGGTGGGCGAGGCGAGGCTCAAGAAGCTCTTCGAGAAGTACGGCACGGAGACGGCCCTGGCTGCCTTCGAGGAGATCTTCGACAAGACCCGGCAGCGAGTCAAGGCCGCCATAGCCTCCTGGCCCGACGGCGAGACGGTACAGGAGTCCTACCTGGACAACGACGGCATCAACCTGGACAAGCTGGTGCGGCTAGAGGTGACAGTCACCAAGCGGGGCGACTCCCTGCGGCTGGGCTTCTCCGGCTGCGCCCGGCAGACGGAGGGGCCGGTCAACATCCGGCCCGCCATCGTGCGCTCGGCGTGCCTCTACGGGCTTATCGCCCTGGTTGACCACACCCTGCCCTGCAACTATGGCCTGGAGTCCGCCTTCGACATTGACTTCGGCCCGCCGGGCACCATCACCAACCCGGTGCTGCCGGCGCCCTTGACCGCGTATGCCGCCACCGCGGGCCGCATCTGCGAGATGGTGGTCCAGGCGCTGGCCCACCTGTCCCGCCGGCCGGAGGTGGCCGGCTCCGGCGGTAACTTCACCTTCATGCTGGGCACGCGGGGTCCCGACGCATCGGGACAGCGGCGGACGGCCTACGTCCAGTACGAGATCCTGTCCTGCGGCTGCGGCGCGGTGGCCGGCGTAGACGGGGGCACCGGCTGGTTCGGCACCCGCCGGGGCCAGGCCGGCATCAGCCTGCCGGCCGTGGAGATACTGGAGTCCGAGTTCCCGGTGCGCCTGGCCAGGTTCGAGCACATCCCCGGCTCGGGAGGGCCGGGACAGTTCCGGGGCGGCCCGGGCTTCGTCCGCGAGTACGTCATGCTGGAGCCGGCCCGCTTCTCCTCCCGGGGCGACCGCTTCGCCCAGCGCCCACCGGGCGCCGTCGGCGGCCTGCCCGGCCGGGCGGGGGCCATCGTCATCAACCCGGACCGGGCCAACGAGCAGCGGCCCCCCGCCCGCACCGCGGACATACCCCTCGAGGCCGGCGACATCCTGCGCCTGGAGATGGGCGGGGGCGGCGGCGTGGGCGACCCCCAGCTCCGGGAGCGCGCCCGCCTCCTCGCCGACCTGGAGGACGGCTTCGTCACCCCGGAACAGGCCCGGGCGGCGTATGGACCCCCTATAGTCCCCCTTGGCAAGGGGGACTATAGGGGGTGAGTCCGCCAAGGGGGACAGAAATCCCGACGCGTTCCGAAGCCCCCCTTCTCCCCTCTCCGCTTGCGGAGAGGGGCCGGAGGTGAGGTGGGCCGCGGGCATCCCGCGCATGACGAAGCGGGAACAACGAACACCCTCGGCAGCATTGTCAGGCGACGGCGGCGGCAAGCGTGGACCTCACCCTGCCCTCTCCGTTTACGGAGAGGGACTGGATGTGAGGTGAAAGGTACCCTACGAGGTGACCATTGGCATGAGCACGGTTGATCCCATAACCCTCCAGGTGGTCGCCAGCAACCTGAGCGGCATCGTCAACGAGATGCAGATGTCCCTCTACCGCACCGGCTTCTCCACCATCATCCGCGAGTCCCACGATGCTAGCTGCGCCATCCTTGATGCCCGGGGCCGCCAGGCCGGCCAGTACGTGGCCAGCTACACTCACGGCGGCACTTTCGGGCCCAGCATCCGGGAGCTCCTGCGCTGGTACCCGCCGGAGACCATGGAACGGGGAGACGTCTACATCGTCAACCACCCCTACTTCTCGGGCAGCCCCCACGCCATGGACCTGCTGGTGATGACCCCGGTGTTCTTCGAGAGGGAAATCGTCGCCTTCTCCTCCTCCATCGCCCACAAGAGCGACATCGGGGGCATGGTCCCCGGCAGCGGCTCGGGGCGCGCCCGCGAGCTCTACCAGGAGGGCACCCATATCCCGCCCACGCTCTACTTCCGGCATGGCCGCTTCGTGCGGGAGGTGGTCGAGATCATCCGGGCCAACTCACGCACGCCGGACCTGGTCATCGGCGATACTAACGGCCAACTGGGCTCGACCCTGGTAGGCGAGGCCCGGCTGCTCAAGCTCTTCGAGAAATATGGCAAGGCCACCATGCTGGCCGCCTTCGAGGAGCTGTTCGAGAAGACGCGGCAGCGAGTCAAAGCTGCTATCGCTTCCTGGCCCGACGGCGAGACCACGCAGGAGTCCTACCTGGACAACGACGGCATCCACCTGGACCGGCCGGTGCGCCTTCAGGTCAAGGTGGCCAAACGGGGGGACTGCCTGCACCTGGACTTCACCGGCTCCGACCCGCAGACCGAGGGGCCGGTCAACGTCACCCCGCCCCTGGTGCGGGCGGCCTGTTTCTACGCTATCACCGCCGTGGTCGACCCCATGCTGCCCCCCAACCACGGCCTGGAGGCCGCCTTCGAGGTTGACTTCGGCCCGCCGGGCACCATCACCAACCCGGTGCCGCCCGCCCCGCTTACCGGCTACTCGGCCACGGCCAGCCGCATCCTGGAGATGGTGTTGCAGGCGCTGTCCCGGCTCTCGGTCGGCGCGCACGTCGCCGGCTCGGGAGGCAACTTCACCTTCATGCTGGGCACCCGTAGTAACAGGAGCGGGACGGCCTACGTCCAGTACGAGATCGTGTCCAGCGGCTCGGGCGCTGTGACCGGCGTGGACGGGGGCACCGGCTGGTACGGCGCCCGCCGGAGCACGGCGGGCATCAGCCTGCCGGCGGTGGAGATCCTGGAGTCGGAGTTTCCGGTGCGGCTCACCGCCTTCGAGCACATCCCCGGCTCGGGAGGACCGGGGCAGTTCCGGGGCGGGCCGGGCTTCGTCAGAGAGTACCTCATGCTGGAGCCGGCCCGGTTCTCCTCGCGGGGCGACCGGTTTGTCCAGATACCGGCGGGCGCCGGGGGCGGCCTGCCCGGGCGGCTGGGGGCGACCATCGTCAATCCGGGGCGTTCCGGCGAGCGGCGGATACCCGCGCGCTCGGGGGACGTGTATCTCGAAGCCGGCGACATCCTGCGCCTGGAGATGGGGGGCGGCGGCGGCGTGGGCGACCCCCAGCTCCGTGACCGCTCCCGCGTCCTGGCGGACCTGGAGGACGGCTTCATCACCCCGGAGCAGGCGCGCGCAGCCTACGGCCCCGCGTAGGGGCGCCCCTCCACTGACCGGCGTGTATGGGCGGCTTCAGGTTGTGTGGCTGCCCCCCGTAGGGGCAAGGCGGCGCCTTGCCCTGGCACCCGTCTGACCACAGCGCTTCAGCCATGGGAACCCCCCGCTTGCCCCCAGCGCGAGGGACACCGTAGGGGCACGGTTGCCGTGCCCCATGGCCCTGGTTTCAATCCACGCCCCCGCGCGGGGGGCGACCAACCTGTCATTGCCCAGGTACATTGAGCCAGGTTAGCCACACACATTGACCCACTTAGCCACGGTCATTGACGCACCCGGTATAGATTCGATGCGACCATTGTTGCAACGACAAGAGGAGCGACAGGAGCATACACGCAGGTATCTCGGATGGAATACGTGGAACTGGTGCGGAGGTGGCAATCTAGGGCCAGCGTGCGGCAGTTGGTCTGGAGTAGGGGCGCAGCAATGCTGCGCCCCTACGGTTTGACCGTCCGGTTTGGCCGGTACTCTGAGCCATGACAAGAATCCACGGTCTACGGCGGGCCACGGCCTTTCAGCCGTGGAAACACCCCGTACTGGCGCTGTTCCGGCCAGTGCCACTTCGTGCTTCAATGGGGCCACGGCCTTTCACCGGTCGAAGCCGCATTGTAGGGGTCCCGACGCGGCGGGATGCCCGCCTGCGTTCTACGCCGGGCCGTCCGGACCTGCGTTTGTCCGCCTACCCTCGGCGTGTAGGGGAGGGACTCCGTGCCCTCCCCAGCGTCGTACGCCGAGACGCCCTGGACCTGCCTGACCACCGTTTGTCCGCTTACCGCCGTAGCCCGTAGGGGTCCCGGCGCGTCGGGATGCCCGCCCCCGCGCGGCGGGGCCCGTAGGGGCAAGGCGGCGCCTTGCCCTGGCGCCGGTCGGACCACAGCGCTTCAGCCATGGGAACCCCCCGCTTGCCCCCAGCGCGACGGACCACGTAGGGGCACGGTTGCCGTGCCCCATCGCCCTGGTTTCAATCCACGCCCCCGCGCGGGGGGCGACCCATGCTTGCCACAACCTGATGCACGACCTCGAGGTTTCAATCCACGCCCCCGCGCGGGGGGCGAC
>JACPQM010000063.1 GCA_016190505.1 Chloroflexota bacterium
AACGTGGGGAGACGTACATGTACCTGGCACTGCCCTCGGGACAGACGACCACCTCACCCTGCCCTCTCCGTAAACGGAGGGGGGCCGGAGGTGAGGTGGACTGTACGCCATCAGCGTACGGCGACAGCCTGTCCACGTGGTGTGCCGACTTTCAACAAACCGTGCCTCTCGGTTCATGGCTCTACATTGGGTCCCGACGCCTCGGGACCTGTGATACTCGCAATGACGGTTGGCGCGCGGCGCTGCATTGTCGTTGCCAGCGAGGACAGAACGGACGTCATTCAAAGCGGTCCTGCCTTGTCCACGGCTACCGGCCGGTAGGTCCGGGACTCCGTCCCGTTCATCGGCGCACCTTGTGGGCCTGAAGGCTCAAGTCCCCCCGTACACCGCTGACAGTGACGGTGACCACTTGCGCCGTCTGAGCGCTAGCCGTGGAACTCGGGGCGGGGTAGGTGTAGGTTACCGCCGGGGTGAGCGAGACGGAGATAGAGTAGCCCTCGGGGGCTGTGATCAAGGTGTAGTTGGCCGCGTTCTCCTGATAGGTCTGGCGCTGGACATCCTCCATCTGGCTCTGGGCCAGCTCGAAGAGCACAGAGCGGTCATAGGCGTCGTCACTGATGCTGACAGCCGACGCGAGGCCGCTAAGCAGGGAGGGGACGATTACCGCCACGAGCCCCAGACCCAGCACCGTCTCCAGCAGGGTGGCGCCCAACTGTGTTCGTCGCGACATCCGATGCCTCCGGCACTTGAGGGCTACGCTTAAGGCCAGCCTGGCCGTGCACTACCATGCGCTTGTGAGAACTACCTTGACCAAGCGCTTTCGTGGCTCAAATATACTCCATGCCCCTGGCTCTTGCATATGGAGCTATGTTTCAGAACTGTTGTCTATGCCCATGCTACATGTTACAGATTCGTAGGTAGTGCACTAGATTCAGTTGTCACCTGGGGTCACACTGGAGGCGGGACGTACCCAGACAGGAACATAGTGGCTGGCCCCAAGGGGGCCAAGGGAGAAAAGCACCATGACATTCGTCCGGTTTCGCTCCGGGGGACTCAGATTGACGCTGGCGGCCCTGGCCATTGGCGCGGTAGCTCTTCTTGGGGCCACCGCCGTAGCGGGAGTATCGGGGAAATCAGGTGGTGGAGGTCAAGGCGGTGGCGGGGCAGGTGGGCAGTCCGGTACAACCCTCAACGCCTACAAGACAGCGGAGGGCTACTGGGTGCGCCGCCTGGATTACGACTGGAGTGTCGCCAAGCAAGCTACGCCAACCAGCCTGGAGATCAAGCGCGGTGAGACCGAGTCCGTCCAATACACCATTACGGCCACGCGCTCTGGGCCTGCTCAGACGGACGTCTTCGGCGTGACTGGCCAGGTGTGCGTGACCAACGGGGGTGGAGTGGCTACCCAGGGTCTGAAGATTGTTGACCAGGTGCAGTACCAGACCGGTGGCGGACCCTACCAGGCCATCTCAGGCGCCAGCCAGACCATCATCCCGCCGCTGCAACTGGGCCCGGGTGAGACTGGATGCTATGACTACGCCATCAGTTTCGCACCGGTGGCGGGGGCCACCTACCGCAACACGGCGAAGGTGACCATCACCAACCACTCCGGGTATCTGCGCGAGCCCTTCGGGCCGGAAGTCAAAGCTGACTTCGGGCTACCCACTTCACACGCCATTGTCGAGGTAGACAACACCGCCATGGTGGACGACGTCCAGGCCGTTCCTCCGGGTTTCGCTGCCCAGACAGCGCAGGCTTTCCCTGTGTCCTTCTCCCAGACCGGGCAGGTTTCCTTCACCAAGCAGGTCACGAACACATCCGCCAGTTGCGGCCAGTATGCCATCCTGGGCAACACCGCCACCTTGACGGAGGGTACCACGGGGCAGACGCGGCAAAGCGCGGCCCAGGTCCGCATCTACACCGGCGACTGCCCTACCCCCACGCCGGTGCCCACGGCCACCCCCACTCCAGGCACCACCGGGCAGGGCTGCACGCCTGGTTACTGGAAGAACCACACCTCGGTCTGGGTGGGCTATTGGCCGTCCCAGACAGTGACCAGCGTGTTCGTCCCGGCCGCGCCGTATGTCAGCCCTGTGGACACCCTGCTCGATGCCCTGGGCTACAAGGGCGGTAAGACCGCGCAAGGCGCGGCGCAGAGCTTGCTCCGCTCGGGCGTGGCCGCCTTGCTCAACGCGAGCAACCCTGCCGTCAACTACCCACGTACGACCGGCCAGATACTCAGCGACGTCAACAGCGCACTGTCCAGCGGTGACCGCAACACCATGATGTCGCTGGCCTCCACGCTTGACCTCGATAACAACCTGGGGTGCCCGCTGCGCTAGAACGGTCCAGTGAATGCCAACAACCCTGTAGGGGCGCCCCTATAGATCGGGGCGCCCCTACGCATGTCCATCGTGTCTGGCCGATTCCCGTAGCGGCAATTCATGAATTGCGTGGGCGCTGTACTATGCCGCGGCGTCACCTGACATCGCTCGCCTCTTGTCGTTCTACATTGTTGGTGACGAGGGCTGCCGCCGGATATGCGCAGGCGTCCGAGTCCCTGGCTGCTCGCGCGGAGGCCCAATACGCACCGGGCGAACCAGGCCAACTTCAGATCTTCGCCCGGCTGCAACCACCCGGTAGGGTGCAGATGTTGCTGGTAGATGTAGCGGATGTAGAGGCATACCTGGCAGCCGGGGTGCACAGCCGGTGGGTAGCCGTAGGATAGGGCGTCCGCACCACAGGTCTGTTCCACACGCCCGATAGCCTGGTGGGCGAGTCGGAGGTGGAGTCCGGCCTCTACAGCCGGGTGCGGCTCCGCGTCGTTGCCGTGACCGCGGTCACTGCCAGTGGCCGGGAGGCACTCTCTCCTCCAGAGGGACCTGTGGAGCTACAGCGCCCCTTGTCCGTGGCGCCGGGCCAGACCACCTTTGTGCTGCTCGACTTCGGCGCGCGGTCCATCGCAACTTCGCCCGAGGGCAGTCTGCAGTTCGTCCCGGAGCTGACGGTGCGCGTGCTCGACAGCCCGCCCGGCATTGGTCCCCCGCCCACGCCAACGCCCGTGCCGGGGGGTACACCCACGCCGCCCCACTTGACTGAAGTCAGTGGTGTGGTGGTAGAGGTGACTCTTGACCGGCTCCTTGTTGGCAGGCGGCTTGTAGCAATTGCCCCGACTACAGAGGTCGAGGCGACTCTAGAGGGGGTTCCCAGGTCAAAGTCACTGGCGTCGTGGATGCTTTGGGCGTGCTGGTGGCTGCCCGGGTAGTGGTGGAGGCCGCGCCCCCTGCCGAGGCGACGCCCACCCTCACTCCCACGCCGGCCCCGCGCCCGTCTCCTGGCCCGACCCCATCGCCGACGCCGACTACCGTGGTGGTGAGCGGCAGGCTGGGGCAGGATGCTGCCGGGCGCTACGTGGTGGATGGCAAGGTGGTGGCGCTGGACCCGCTGACACAGCTTGTGGGCAAGCTGGAGGTAGGGGCTGAGGTGCGAGTCGAGGGCGTGGCACAGGCTGATGGCACCGTGCTGGCCACCCGCATCGAGGTGCTGGCCAGCACCCCTACCTCGCCGACTCCCACCCCTTCGCTGGCGGCGCCCGTCCCCACACCAACACCAACGCTAGCCCCCACTCCCACCCCCACGCCGCCGGTCACCGTGTTGATTGGCACGCTGACCAGCATCAGCCCTGGGCTGTGGACGGTGAATGGCGTTCAGGTGCTATTGAATGCCAGCACCGTGATTGAGGGCCTGCCCCTGGTGGGCCTCCGGGTACGCGTGGAGGGCACCATCCAGCCCGACGGCACCATCGTCGCTACCCGCATCACCGTTCTGCCCTGACGCTTCCCCCGTTAGGGTGGGTGTAGCAAGGTAGGGGCGACCGGCCGGTCGCCCCTACTGCCCTACCGGTAGACATAAGAGGTGGCGGATTTTGGCTCCACACGGGTACTGGTCAATGGCTCGGTTTCTACCCTGGTGACGCTGGCGGCCAGCATCGGCAGCCAGGTAACGGCGACCTACAACGTCCAGACCATGACGGCCATCACGTTGGCCACCGGCGGTTAAGCAGGGCGCGGGCAGCATCAATGGGGGCCTGGCGCACGCCGGGCCCCCATTGTTTGTACCAAGCAGTCATAGGCTGGGTGAAGTGAAACCATCGGTCTTGGCCACGTGGCGGGGGCGTCCGCCAGAGATAGCACGGGCCCTTCGGCCAGGCTCAGAGCTTGCCCTCTCCGCCTTGCGGACTCCGTCATGTGCTACCTTCCTTTCCTTACTCCATGGACTTGCCCCAGGCCTTATACTGGGAGGCGGCCTCAACATGGGGCAGCAGCGGGGGCAAGATTCCCGAGGAACTTTTTCGGTCCAGGGAGCGTCTTTGTTCTTAGGGGTAGTGCGTCTGGTCTGTCTATCCCTGAGGTAGCCTTCCAGGAGTAATCGCTCATGAGCACAGCCGGCAGGCAACAGGTCAAGCCCCAATCTCGACTCATGGTCTTCGGAGTCCTTGTTGCACTGGTGTCCGCCGTTTTCGTGCTGGGAACACCGTTTGCTGCCCAGGCCCAGAAGCCCGCTAACGTAACCATCCAGGCCACGGCCGGGTTTGACGGGCGGGCTCGGACCAGCCATTGGGCCCCGGTTGTTGTGGACCTGGAGAACCTGGGCGCCTCAGACATTGAAGGGGATCTGCGGGTGAGCGCATCCCCAAACTCCCTCAACGCAATGGACTATATCGAGGATGTCGTGCTGCCGGCGGGAGGCCGCAAGCGCTTCACGCTCTACCTTCCCATGCCGGCAGCCTCGCGGGAAATCGAGGTAGAGCTTGTGGCCCGGGGGCAGGTGGTCGTCTCCGCACAGCCGCGGGTCACCCTGGTGGCGGAGGAAGACCTCTTCGTCGGCGTCGTGGGCGAGCGCGCCGGGGCGTACAACTTGCTCACCACTATGGCCCTGCCCGGTGAGCGTCGAGAGACGGTGGTGGTAGCCGTATCCCCTGGAGCGCTGCCGGACCGTCCCGAGGTGCTGGATGCTTTTGATGTTATCATCCTTCCCGGGCCCTTGGGCAGTCCCCTGCCCGAGACTGCGCGGGATGGGTTAACGGCCTGGTTGGCCACTGGCGGCACGCTGGTCCTACCAGCGCGCGCCGAGGGGGAAGACCTATCCCGGCTGCTCCCGGCAGACTTGCTGCCGGCAACACCAGGCACCCAGCGGCAGCTTGAAGATGCCTCTGCCTTCGAGAAGCTGGGGGGGGAGCCCCTACCCGCAGGCGCGCCGGTCACAGTGCTGGACCGCAGTGCCGTCTCCGGCCAGGTGCTGGCCGAGCAGGAAGGGGTGCCTCTGGCGGTGCTGGGGAGCTACGGAGCCGGACGCGTGCTCTACCTGGCTTTCGACCCATCTGCCCAGCCATTTCTGAGCTGGGCCGGCATGGCCCGAACCTGGGAAACGCTCCTGTTGCAGAGCCTCCCTGCTTCGGCGACGACCCCTTATATCCCACCCACGGTGCGTTACTTCCGTGGGCCGTCCCAATGGAGCCAGTGGCTGTACAACGCGGTGATCAATCTCCCGTCGTTGGAGGCGCCGTCCACCAGGCTCCTCATCGGGCTGATAGCCGGCTATATTCTGCTGGTGGGGCCGATCAACTTCCTGCTACTGCGGCGGCTCCGGCGGGCCACGCTGGCGTGGGCCACAGTCCCCGCCCTGGTGCTGGTCTTCTCCGGTGGCACCTACTTCCTGGCCGTGCAGGCCAAAGGGAACGACGTGAAAGTCAGTGCCATCAACGTCGTACACTGGATGCCCCACAGCGAGTGGGCACGCGTGCACAAGGCCGCGGGCGTGTTCGTTCCCAGGGAGGGCGACTACACCGTAGACATGCCCGGCAAGGGCCTCCTGTCCTCGATGCTCCCCTACGACTACCGCTACTCCGGTGGTGCCGGCCCAGTAGGTCCCGGCGATGCAGGGCTGAGCATCCGACAAACGGAGGATGGCAGCCAGGCCCGGCTGAGCAATATGAGCATGTGGACCGCGCAGGCGTTGTGGACTGAGTCAGTGGAGCGGGTGCCGGAGCGCCTCGACGCCGACCTGTACATCGAGGGCGACCGGCTCAAGGGGACCGTGACCAACGGCACGGGCATGGCCATCGAGGGTATCTGGCTGGGCACTGGCAGTGGGGCGGCAGACCTGGGGACTCTGGCTCCAGGCGGCACGGCCAGTGTAGATGTGCCCCTTACCAGTACCTCGGCCAGGTCGGCGGATGACCTGCTACAGCGCATCCAGTCCTCAAACCCTGCGGTCAACAGCCCCGTGGAGGCCCGCAGGCGGGAGCGGCTGACCCAGGCCCTTCAGGCGGCCATCCAGGGCGCCTACGAGCACGGGCCGGACAGGGCGCAAGCCCTGCTGGTCGGCTGGAGCGACAACGCGCCCCTCGGCGTCGAAGTCAACGGGAGGCAACCCTCTGGGAGTGCCCTCACCGTGCTGGTCCAGCCGGTAACGCCCCGCCTCCGAGGCGCCTTCAGGGTGCCCGGAGGTATGCTCGGGGTCCGGGTGCTGGACGTGGAGACCAAGCAGGACGGCGTTGGTCTCCACTCGATCGGCTTCAGCGGCCAAGGCGGCCAGTATGGCAGGAACTTCAGCGAAGGCAACATTACCTACCAGTTCGAGTTGCCCTGGCGGGACATGGCTCTGGAACGCCTGGCGGTACAGGTCCCCTTCAGCGGCTCCACGCCGGTACAGGGACTGGAGGTGCAGGCCTACCGATGGGAGGACGGGACCTGGGACACGCTGGACCTGAGCACCGTACCCATCCAATCGGGCGTATCGGGGCCAGTGCCGGGCCGCGCGTACAACCCCCCGTATATGTATGCGTATCCACCATCTGGCCCCCCAACACCGGCGCCTGTGCCTCGCCCTGGAATGGTGTCTGGCCCGACGTCCCCCAGTTCCATTACCGCTACCGTATTCGTGATGTCGGATGCCTTCTATGGTCCTAGTTTCAGCCAGGCACTGGAGGGAGAGATTGGCGGAGACGACCCTTCTGCCTACCTCTCCAGCGCCGGCATGGTCCGGGTCCGGCTGGCCATCGGGGGATCCGGGGCACCTTCGACGCAGCCGGTGACGCTGGGTATGCCCACCCTGGCCCTCCAGGGGGTGGCCCATGGCCCGTGAGCCGGCCATCGTGGTGGAAGGGTTGGTCAAGCGCTACGGCAGGTTTACCGCCCTGGATGGTGTGAGCTTCTCCGTGGAGCGGGGCAGCATCTACGGCTTCATCGGCCCCAACGGCGCCGGTAAGACCACCGCCTTGCGCATTCTGGCCACCCTCATGCTCCCCACCGAGGGCCGGGCGTGGGTGGCGGGGGCCGATCTGCTGGGTAGCCCCAGGGACGTGCGCCGCCACATCGGCTACATGCCGGACTTCTTCGGCGTCTATGACGACCTGACCGTATGGGAGTACCTGGAGTTCTATGCCCAGGCCAACGGACTGCCCCGGGACCGCTGGCGTCGCACCATCGCCGACCTGCTGGAGCTGGTGGACCTGGGCGCCAAGCGCGGCGACTACGTGGAGGCCCTGTCTCGCGGCATGAAGCAGCGGCTGGGGCTAGCCCGCTGCCTGGTCCACGACCCCGATGTGCTCCTGTTGGACGAGCCTGCCTCCGGCCTGGACCCCCGCGCCCGCGTTGAGCTGCGCGAAGTGCTGCGGGAGCTGCCCCGCATGGGCAAGACGGTGCTCATCAGCTCCCACATCCTGCCAGAGCTGGCGGACGTCTCCACCCAGGTAGGCATCCTGCACGGGGGCAGGATGGTGGCTTCCGGAAGTGTGGACGAGATCCAGGTCCAATTGGGCACCAGCCGGGTGCTGGAGGTTCGCGTGCTGGGGGACGCCGAGAACGCGGCCCGCGTGCTCGAGGGGTTGCCTGGCGTGGGTGGCGTGGATGTGGCAGAGGGGCTGGTGCGTGCCTCCTTCACCGGGGGCCTGGACGGGCAGGCGGCAGCCCTGAGGGCACTGGTGGAAGCGGGCATCGAGGTGGTCAGCTTCAATGCTGCGGGTGGGCTGGAAGAGCTGTTCATGGCTCTCACGGAGGAGGAGACCGGAGAATGAGGCTTGCCCTTAGCCCAGCAAAGGACCATCTCCTGGTCAACCTGGCGGTGCTGATCCGGGAGCTCCGGACTCGTATGCGGGGCCGCCGGGCGGCCATCATCATCACCCTCTACCTCGCGATGCTGGCCATCGGGGGCGCCCTGGTCCTGGAGGCTCAGCGGACCTCCATGCAGTTCAGCTACAACCCGGCAGTCGCGGCCCGCACCGGCACCCAGGTCTTCACGGTGCTGGCCATCCTCCAGATGGCGCTGGTGGTGTTCATCGTGCCCGGCCTCACCGGTGCGGCTATAGCCGGGGAGCGTGACCGGCAGACGCTGGACCTGCTGTTGAGCACCCAGGTGTCTTCCCTGGGGATTGTATTGGGCAAGCTGCTATCTTCGATCTCGTACGTCCTGCTGCTGCTTCTGACGGCGCTGCCCATCTTTAGCCTGGCATTCCTCTTCGGTGGCGTTTCACCCCGGCAGGTTGCCGTGGTCTTCCCTATCTACCTGGGAGCAGCCATGGCCCTGGGCAGCCTGGGGGTGACATTGTCCACGTGGCTGCGCCGCGGGCAGTTGGCCACCATTGCGGCCTACGCCCTCACCTTTGCCCTGATCCTGGGCACTCTGGGCCTCAGCGTATATATCATGGCAAACGTGCCCGTCTACCCCCCACCCTCACCCCCTCCGCCATACTCGCCCTCCTCCACAGTGCAATTCGCGGCCACCCGGGGTTCCTCCTGGCAGTGGGCCCACGCGCCCCTGGTGTTCAACCCGTTCATGGGGCTGGTCAGCGTGCTTCCGGGCCTGGGCGTGCCCTTCTCCACCCAGGGCCACTGGGGCGGATTCGCCTTCTGGCAGGCCAACCTCGTTGCTGACGCTGTCATTGTCCTGGTCTGTACCTGGCTGAGCGTCGTGGGGCTACGCCCCCGGCGGCGACGGCTGCGGTTCTGGCGCCGCCACCGCGCCGCCGCATCCCTAACGGAGGCCACGCCATAGACCCCATTGCTGCGCTGCGGCCCTGGAGGCGGCGTTTCTGGCTCCAGCGGGCCACCAGGTGGGCACTGGGCGGGCTGGTGGCCGGCCTGGGCGTCGCAGTGGGGGTGCTGCTCATCGCCAGGCTGGTCCCCTGGGCGCAGGCTTCCTGGTGGGCGCTCGGCGCTGCCCTGGCCGGGCCACTCATCGGGCTGGCCTGTGCTCTAGGCAGACCGCCGTCGCTGGCCCACACCGCCCAGGGAGTAGACCGGCTGCTGGGTCTGGCCGACCGCGAAGCCACGGCCTGGGAGCTGCGCAACGTGGGAGGCGCCTTCGCCGTGCTCCAGCGGCAGGACGCGCTGGCTTCTCTGCGTCGCCACTCCTCATCGGCTGTATCCCTGCGGCCAAGTCGCCGGACGTCATGGGCCGCGCTGGTAGCCATGGCTGTGGTAGTCATACTGGCATTCCTGCCCAACCCCATGGACCAGGTGCTGGCGGAGCGCCGGGAGCTCCGGGAACAGATTGCCGAGGCGCAGGAGGCAGTCCGGCAGGCCCGCTACGAACTGGCGCAGTCTGGCTCCCGCCTGAGGGTTGAGGAGCGTGAAGCGCTACAAGAGGCGCTGAAGGCGCTGGAAGAGCACCTGGTCCAGGCCAGAGACAAGCCGGAGGCGCTGGCCGCGCTCTCCGAGGCAGAGCGCACGCTGCAGCAGTTGCGGGAGCCCGGGCAAGCCCAGGCCCTCCAGGGGATCGCATCAGCGCTAGGCGCTGCGCCCGCCGGAGCCTCGCTGGCCTCAGCGCTGCAGTCCGGAGACAGGGAAGCCCTGGCTGAGGCCATAGCTGCGCTCACGGAGCCACTGGCCTCCCTCAGCCCGCAGGAACGCGAGGCGCTCATGGCGGCGCTCCAGCAGGCAGCTAACGCCACAGCGGCCATGGGCCGCCCTTCGGCAGCCTCGGGGCAGGCCCTCCCTGACTCCTTGCGGCGGGTCGCCCGGGCACTGGGCTCCGGGGACGCTCAAGCCACGAGCGCAGCATTGGGGGACCTTGAGGCGCTGCTGGCCGCCCTCCAGGAGGGCGCAGCCGCAGAGCGGGCCATTACAGGCATGGTGTCCGCTATTGGTGACGCCCGGGCCTCCATCAGCGGCATGGCTGTCGCCTCTAACCGTGGATGGGGCACCGGGTCAAGTGAAGGCACAGGAGGTGGCGATGCAGGGCGCGGGAACGACAATGGGGCTGGAGGCAGTGGTAACGGGGAAGGTTCGGGAAGTGGGCAGGGTACTGGCAGCGGCAGCGGGTCGGGTAGCGGTGGGACTGGCATAGGCTCCGGAGGTGGCCAGGGCGGCAGCGCGGCGGGCAATGCGCCGGGCGCGCGGCAAGGTGAGGCGACCGGCCGGCTCGGGACAAATGGCGAGACGGTGTTCATCCCTTCCCAGGGCCAGGGCGGACTACCCGGCGCGACCATCGGTTCTGGGCCAGGGACAGTGCCCGGCGAGCTGCGACCTTATAACGAGGTCATTGGCACATATGCGTCCCAGGCCCGCGACCACATAGAGCGCAGCCCCGTGCCCGAAGGCTACAAGGACGTGGTGCGTCGCTACTTCGCGGAGCTGGAGCGGTGATCTGAAGGACGCACGGTAAGTCATCTTGGCCAGCGAGGCAAGTAGACATATCGAAGCCATTTCGATACGCTTTGCTGTATGAGGACAACAATCCGGCTAGATGAAGAGCTATTGGGGGAAGCCAGGCGAGTGGCGGCGGAGACGGGGCGGACGCTGATGGCGGTGGTCGAAGACGCACTGCGCGAGGCTATGGCCAAACGCCGAGCGGCCAGGTACCGAAAAGCGGTCGAGTTGCCGACCTTTGGAGGTGGGGGCGTCTTTCCAGGCGTTGACCTGGACGACACCTCAGCACTGCTAGACCTGATGGACGAGACGAATGGTCCTCCTCGACGTTAACGTCCTGGTCTACGCCCACCGCAATGACGTGCAGGATCACGTAGCCTACCGTGACTGGCTGACAGCAGTAGTAAACGGGGAGGAAGCCTATTGTTGTCGGACCTGGCACTCAGCGGGTTCCTGCGGATTGTGACACACCCCCGGATTTTCCCGAGGCCCACACCGCTGGACACGGCGCTGGCCTTCATCAAAGCGGTTCGAGATCAGCCGAACTGCACACTACTCTCCCCCAGAGAACGCCACTGGGACATCTTCGTCCGCCTCTGCGAAATGGTTGGGGCCAAGGGTAACCTTGTCTCCGACGCATACTTCGCGGCCCTGGCCATTGAGTCTGGGAGCGAATGGGTCACCGCCGATCGCGACTACAGCCGTTTTCAGGGCCTGCGATGGCGTCACCCGTTGCAGGCGAAGGGCTCGTCCTAGGCCGGCCGTGTCAGGGCCGGCCGTCGGCGGGCTCGCCCGCTTTCTTGAGCAACGATGCAGGAGAAGCCCATGGAACCCATACGGGAGCAGGACATCGCTGACTTCGTGGCCACCGCCCAGCGCCTGGAGTCCGAAATCGGGCGGGTCATCGTCGGCCAGCGCCAGGCGGTGCGGGACGTCCTGATCGCCCTGCTGGCTGGCGGGCACGTGTTGCTGGAAGGAGTGCCCGGCCTCGGCAAGACCCTGCTGGTGCGCACTCTGGGCGAGGCGCTGCAACTGGCCTTCTCTCGTATCCAGTTCACCCCAGACCTGATGCCCGCGGACATCGTGGGCACTAATGTGGTCACGGAGGACGAGCAGGGACGGCGCTGCCTGCGGTTCCAGCCCGGGCCGGTCTTCGCCAACCTGCTCCTGGCCGACGAGATCAACCGCGCCACGCCCAAAACGCAGTCGGCGCTGCTGGAGGCCATGCAGGAGCGCACGGTAAGCGTGGGCGACAGTACGCGCCGCCTGCCATCGCCTTTCTTCGTATTGGCCACTCAGAACCCGCTGGAGATGGAGGGGACGTACCCACTGCCTGAGGCCCAGCTTGATCGCTTCTTCTTTAAGGTCCTGGTGCCCTTCCCCCCGCGCGACGAGCTGTCCGAAATCCTGCGGCGCACCATCAAGTACGAGCCCGACCACGCCAGCCCCATCGCGGACGGCCCAACGCTGGAGCGCACGCTACGGGTGGCGCGTGAGGTGCCGGTGGCGTCCCACGTCCACGACTACGCCGTCACTCTAGTGCTGTCCACCCACCCCGAGCGAGAGGACGCGCCGCCCCCGGTGCGCCAGTACGTGCGGTATGGGGCCAGCCCTCGCGGGCTCCAGGCCCTGGTCATCGGCGGACAGGTGCGAGCGCTGCTGGAGGGCCGCTACAACCTCTCGGTGGAGGATCTCCACGCCGTGGCCCATCCCGCGCTGCGCCACCGTCTCATCCTCAACTTCGAGGCCCAGGCGGAGGGCGTGACAGCCGACCAGGTGGTCAGCCAGGCGCTGGAAGCGGCCAAAGCGGCGAAGGCGTGAGACGGTGAGGGAGGGCTTTATTCAGGTGGTCGAACGGGCAGGTCCGGGACTGGCTGATAGTGACGCAGGTTTCGCGTGACGAGCGTCAAGCCATGCTCAAGGGCGGACGCGGCGATGAGCGCATCGGCGATGCGGATACCAACCTGGCGGCGTAAACGCCCGGCGCGCTGGGCAATGGCCCGGTCTACAGGCAATTCAGTGAACGGGCTGAGCAGCAAGCGTATGGCGTCTTCGTCTGCGCCGCGCCCGGCGAAGAGCTCGCAGCGCGTGACAACCGAGTACCAGAGGCGATCGCCATCCGGCCTCAAACGGCGTGCTCCCCGCAGATGGTCAACGAATACGTCCGTGTCCATGAGCAGGTCAGTCACGCTCCCACTCGTCCCGAGACGGCACCTGAATATCCGGGGCTACACCGAAGGTCGCCATGAGCGCCTCCGCGGATTCAGGCGGAGCTTCAGCGAGGTAGGCGTTGACAGCTTCACGGATCACCTGTGCCAGCGTCTTCCGCTGGCGCGAAGCGATCTCGTCGAGCCGCCTGCGCTGCTCCGAGGTCAAGTATACTTGCGTGCGCTGTGACATATACAGCATTGTATACAGCATTCTGGGCGCTGTCAAGAGCCGTGACCGGCCAAAATCCGCCACCTGTTGTATCCAACGGAACGGGCGGTTTTTTCACCAAGGTGGTGCAGCAAGGCGTAGGGGCGACCGGCCGGTCGCCCCTACGGTTTGACCGAGGATTATCGAGGTCTCGCCAAGGCGCGGAGTTTCCTGGTCTTCGTTTTTGATGGTGGATCAGGGCCGGATACGCATTCTAACGGCCGATAACATGGTGCCGCAGGAGATGACCCCCAAAAACGCGGGCTGTGGTGCGGAGAGTAGCCCATGACCGGTGCCCTCTTCTCCCCAGATTTCCTGCGCCGCCTGGAGGCGCTGGCCATTGCTACGCGCCGCAGCCTGCCGGGGTCAGGCGTCGGTCCGCGGCGCGCACCGGCCATCGGTGCCTCGGTAGAGTTCTCCGACTTCCGCAGCTACACGCCTGGCGATGACTATCGCCGCATTGACTGGAACGCCTACGCCCGCCTGGAGCGCCTCTTCCTGCGCCTCTACCGCGCTGAGGAGAACCTGAACGTTAGCCTCCTGGTTGACACCTCCGCCTCTATGTCCTGGGGCCAGCCCCGAAAGTTTGACCTGGCGCGACAGGTGGCGGGGTCCCTGGCCTACATCGCCCTGGCCAGGGACGACCGGGTGGGAGCGGCCGGTCTGGGCGAGAGTCTCCACCCTCACCTCCCCCCGGTGGCCAGCCGGGCGTCGGTGTGGCGCGTGTGGGAGTTCCTGGAGGCCCTGCCTTGCGGCGGCGCCACTGACCTGGGGAAGGCCCTGGCATCCTTCGGGGGCTACAGCAGGCGTTCAGGCCTGGTCGTGGTACTCACCGACCTGCTCACTGAGAGTGACTGGAGAGGAGGTCTCCGGGCATTGCTGGGCCTGCGCCATGAGGTGGTGCTGCTCCAGGTGCTGGCCCCCGAAGAGCTAGACCCCAGCCTCTCTGGCGACTGGCGCCTGGTAGACGACGAGGACGGCAGGCCGGTTGAGGTGAGCGTGACGCCGCGGGCACTGGATGCCTACCGGGAGCGGCTGTCCGCTTACACCCGGGAGGTCGCCTCCTTCTGCCACGGCCACCGCATTGCCTTCTTGCAGCTCCGCAGCGACATACCGGTCGAGGACGCTGTGCTGCGCCTGATGCGACGGGCGCAGGTGGTGGTGTAGGGGGTGGCATGGGCCTGCTCTCGCCCCTGGCGCTAGCTCTCGGGCTGCTGGCCGTCCCCATTATCGCGCTCTACCTGCTGCGGCTGCGGCGGCGCGAGCAGCGCATCTCCAGCACGTTCCTGTGGCGGCAGGTGCTCCGCGACCTGGAGGCCAACGTTCCCTGGCAGCGGCTGCGGCCGAATATGTTGCTATTCCTCCAACTGCTGGCCCTGGCTGCCGTGGTCTTCGCTCTGGCCCGGCCCTTTCTCTCCCGCGCCAGCCAGGTGCAGGGGGATCTGTTCCTGCTGCTGGACGCCTCGGCCAGCATGCAGGCGAGGGACGTGGCGCCGTCACGCTTTGGCGTGGCTCAAGAGGAAGCCCGGGCGTTGGTGGACCAGCTTGCGCCGGGCAACGTGGCCAGCGTGATCCTGGTCAGGGACGTGCCAGAGCTGCTGGTGGCCCAAAGCGCAGACCGAGCCGCCCTCCGAGACGCTGTCGGCAATGCACTCCCTGCATCAGGCGGCGCCGACCTGGCTGCGGCCCTCTCCCTGGCAGCGTCCCTGGTCCAAAAGGGACGGACTGCCCAGGCGGTGGTGCTCAGCGATGGTAACCTGCCGGTCGCCGGTGCCCTGGGTCCGCTGCCCTTCGGCATCCGTCACCAGCGCATAGGCACTTCCGGAGAGAACCTGGCAGTGGCCGCCTTCTCCACTCGCCTCAGCCAAAACGGCTTGGAGGCGCTGGCCCGCATCGCCAACTACGGCCCATCGGCCGCTGAGTCGACCCTGCGCCTCTACCTTGACAACAGGCTCTACGACGTGCGGACCCTGGACCTGCCTCCAGGGGGCGAAGCTGTGGAGCGCTGGGCGGGGCTACCGGAGGCCACAGTCCTGGAGGCGCGACTGGAGCCAGGCGATGTTTTCCCGCTCGACGACCGGGCATGGGCGCTGGGCAGCCCGTCGGGCCGGGTACGGACGCTGCTGGTCACGGAGGGCAACCGTTTTCTAGCCAAGGCGCTGGAGCTGCATCCGGCGGTGGAGGTGACCACAACCGAGCCTGCCGCCCTTTCGACCGGGGGGGACTACGGCCCTTCGAGCAGCTCAGGACAGCGCTTGTGGGTTTTCGACGGCTTCATGCCCCCGGTGCTACCTGAGGGCGCGTTGCTGGTGCTGGACCCGCCCCTGGCCAGCGCGCCCTGGGCCGGTGCGGAAGCGGGTCCCGTCACGGGTCTCCGCCAGCGAGACGGGGATCTCCTGCGCTACGTGGACCTCTCCGGCTTGCACGTGCTGGAGGCGGCGCCGCTCCGGCCGCCTCCGGACGCTCGCGTGCTCCTGGACTCGGCAGAAGGGCCGCTGCTGGCCGTCTGGCAGGCGCCGGGGCAACGCATCGCCGCCTTCGGCTTTGACCTGCACCAGTCGGACCTGCCGTTGCAGCCCGCCTTCCCCATCCTCATCCAGAACCTGGCCGGCTGGCTGCTCCCCGGTCTGGGCCAGGGACTGGCCGTAAGGCCCGGCGAGGCCGTTGACGTCCCGCTTTCTCCCGAGGCCCAGGCCGCCTGGGTGGAGACGCCGGAGGGCGAGCGGGTGCAGGTCCTTCCGCCGCACCCTCCTCAGCCCTTCGCCGTGGACGGGCCTGGCCTGTACCGGGTCGTCCAGCAAGTTGGAGGCCGGGAGCAGGTAACCTTCTTCGCGGCGAACCTGTTCAATCCGGAGGAATCGTCCCTGGCCCCGGTGTCGCTGCCGGACCTGGAGGCCCGGACGGGGGCAGGTGTTGGCGACACCACGTTTCCCTGGGAGCTGGCGCCGTGGCTGGCGCTGGCGGCACTGCTGGTGCTGAGCGCCGAGTGGTGGCTGTACAACCGTGGGCGTTAGCTTTGGGCAGCCCTGGGCGCTCCTCCTGCTCATTCCGGTGCTGGGTGGTGCGGTCCTGCTCTGGTCCTCGCAGGCAGGGCTACCCTTCCGCACCAGACCAGCGCGCGGATGGGTGGACGCCCGCAGCGCTGTCATCCTAAATCTGCGGCTGGTGTTGCTAGCGGCCCTGGTCCTGGCCCTGGCCGCTCCCTCTCTGCGGCTCACGGTGGACCGTCAGGCGGTCGTCTTTGTAGCAGACCTCTCCGCCAGCACCGCCGAGGAGCATACGCAGGCCGCCTCGTTCATCCGGGGGGCTATGGAGGCGCGAGGTGCGGACAACCTGGCGGGGGTGGTCGTCGTGGGACGGGACGGGCTGGTCGAATGGCCTGTGGGCCAGCGCAGCGGCTTCAGGGAGTTCCAATCGCTGGTTGACGACGAGTACACCAGCCTGGCGGACGGTCTGCGCCTCGCCGGAGCCCTGCTGCCCGAGGACGCCCGCCGCCGCATCGTGCTGCTCTCCGACGGCCAAGAGAACCTGGGCAGCGCCCTGGACCAGGTGCGCTTCCTGCGCGCCCGCGGTGTCCAGGTGGATATCGTCCCACTGCGTGGCCTGAGAGGCCCCGAAGCGCTGGTGGCCGCCGTCGAGGCGCCGTCCACCGCCCGAGAAGGCGAGCGGCTCCCGGTGAGGGTCACTGTACGGAGCACCGGGGCAACCCCGGCCAAGCTGCGGCTTACCATGGACGGCGTCGAACTGGCCAGCATCGTGGCCGACCTGGAGCCGGGCGAGAACCGCTTCGCCTTTAGCGTACGGGTTGAGCGGGCTGGGTTCCACGCCCTGCGAGCTACCCTGGACGCGGAGGCCGACACCCTGCTGTACAACGACCATGCCGACGCCTTCGTCAACGTCCACGGCCCGCCGCGGGCGCTGGTGGTAGTGGAGCGTGACGGGGCGGTGGCGAATCTCGCCGCAGCCCTCCAGTCCACCGGTCTTCAGGTGGAGCGGCGCCCAGCATCGCTCTTTCCGGAGACGCTGGACGAACTGGGCCAGTTCGCCGCCACCGTTCTGGTGGACGTACCGGCAGACGCCCTGGGCCAGGAGCGGATGGCGCTCCTACAGGCCGCCACGCGGGACCTGGGCCGCGGCCTGGTGGCGGTGGGCGGTGGACGCAGTTTCACCATGGGAAACTACCGGGGCACACCTCTGGAGGAGGCGCTGCCGGTGACTTCGGAAGTACCCCGGCGCCAAGAACAGGGCCAGGCGGCAGTGGTGTTCGTCGTGGACAAGTCGGGCAGCATGTCCGGCGGGGGTGTGGACGGCGTTCCCAAGGTGGAGATGTCGAAGGAAGCCGTGCGCCAGGCGCTGGAGCAACTAGCCTCCTACGACCTGGCTGGCGTAGTTGCCTTTGACGCCGCCCACTGGTGGCTGGTTTCCATTGGGGATGTTGGACCAAACCGCGACGCGATGCAGGACGCAGTCGGCACGCTGGTCGCGTCTGGCGGGACGAATATCTACCCCGCCCTGGCCGCTGCCCAGCAGGCCCTGGCGCAGGCGAAAGCGCCCCGCAAGCATATCATCCTGCTCACCGACGGCCAGTCACAGCCCGGGGACTACCAGGGGCTGCTGTCGGCCATGCAGGAACACGACATCACCCTCTCGACCATCGCCGTGGGCCAGGACGCCGACGCCTACCTGCTGGAGTGGCTTGCCCAGGAGGGCCAGGGCCGCTTCTACTACACCGACCGCGCCTCCGATATCCCTCGCATCATGACCGACGAGACCAGACTGGCATCGAGCCACGCCATCATCGAGGAGCCGGTGCAGCCACTGGTGGCGGGCAACAGCCCGGTGCTGACGGTGACGGGCGGGCAGTTCCCCATGCTCGGCGGCTATGTGGTCACGCAGACTAAGGGCGCGGCGCAAGCGGTGTTGGTCTCCTCGCGGGGCGACCCCCTGCTGGCGCAATGGCAGTATGGTCTGGGCCGGGCCATTGCCTGGACCAGCGACAGTGAGGGACGCTGGACGGCTGGGCTCAACAACTGGGAGCGCGGCGGCACCTTCTGGTCGGCGCTGGTGGACTGGACGCTACCGCCGGAGGAGGCGCCCTTTCAGGTGAGCGGGTCAGTAGCCGGCGGCATAGCCGTCCTCGCTGTAGAGGGTGAGGCGCAGGATGGCGCCACGCTAACGGCGCGGGTGGTGGGCCCGGACCTATCCGGCGCCGATGTGCCGCTGAAGGCGGTGGCCCCGGGCCGGTATGAGGCGCAGTTCCCGGTGGCAGGCCAGGGGGCCTACCTGGTGCGGGTGACTGAGCAGGGGGCGGACGGCCACCAGCGCTCAGCCACGGGAGGACTGGTGGTCTCCTATCCGCCTGAGTACGCCAACTTGGGCATCAAAGTGGGCTCGGACAGCGGCGCCGGACTATTGGAGCGGATTGCCACCATAACTGGTGGGAAGAGGCTCGTCCAACCCTCGGCGGCCTTTGAGCCTGACCTGCCGCCGGCCCACGGCAGCGTGCCGCTGGCCCGGTGGTTCCTTATGGCTGCGGCCTGGCTGCTGCCCGTGGATGTGGCGGTCAGGCGGCTGAACCTGAGACGGTCCGACCTCGCCGCGGCCCGCGCCTGGCTTGCCTCGACCCGGGCCAGGCCTACGCGGGATGAAGCGACATCCCCTGTGCTTGGCCGGCTGCGGGAGCGACGGACAGGCCGTGCCCGGATGGCTGCGCCGGCACCCAAGAGGTCTACGCCCCCAGCGGACTCATCCCATCCTGCCGGGCAGCCCCGACAACCTCCTGCTGCTCACGCCCAGGCCGGGCCCGAGAAGCCTGCGCCTGAGTCTCAGCCGGAGGCGGTATCATCCACCAAACGCTGGCTGGAGGCAAAGCAGCGCGCTCGAAGGAAATAGGGAGAACCGGGGCGCATGGCCTGGCCACTTCCAGCGACTTGTCAGCGTACTGAGACAGTCTGCCCCACAGCACGTTCACCAGGCGGGACCGCGGGTTGTCACCGCCAGTGAGACGTGCATGCCCCACGACGAACGCGGATGAACCTCCCGGTCTTGGCGTGGTGGGAGAGCAGCGCCCAACTGAATCCGCGACTCTGCGCCTGCTCAGAGGTGAAGTAGCCCCCTTGCTCCGACGCGATATCAAAGAGCTGGCTGCGATTATGCTGGGAGGGCGCTTGTGGCGTTGGTAGTGCTTCCGAGGCGTCAACCATAACTCAAGTTATATTTGAGTTATTTGTGACGTGCAAGCTGCGCGACAAAGGGCCTGTTACTGGCCACAACGATGGCCCGCAGCGGGCCGCGTTGTTCTTGGTAGCTTTCCCGACTGGGAGGTGAGGGGATGGCAAGCTTTGTGCCATTCGCCCACATTTGGTGGGCCCGGTCCCGAACGGTCGGGACGACCAACCCCGATAAATCCGGACCGCTCTGGACTGGTGGGCCATCCCAAACAATAGCAAGAACTCGGCCCGTGTTTGAGTTGCATCTGCAGTTGGTATTCTCGTTAGCTAGCGCGTAAGCATCCCGGCCGGTGGGTGGGGAGGCGCTCCAAATATTGGTGGGCCGCTTGTTCCGCCTCTGGCCTGCTCCGGAAGCGCTGAATCATATTGTGTGCGGTGACTACAGGCAGCGGCTCACCGGGGGTCGGGGCGTCATTGATCACGTCCGCCTGAAGGAGCCATTGGTTATTCATGACGACGGGGATGGCCAAGCCTTCTTCTCAGGCCGGGATGCCCATGGTGCGCGCGTGGCTGACATCACGGGCGGTTACCCTGCGCACCTGCGAATCCATCACTGTGGCCACCGCCAGAGTGTTACCGTCCAGGGCCAGAAACTCCACTTCGAAGGCCGTTCCCTGGCGATACACATGCACAATGACTCCTACATCGCCGGCCTGGAGCCCCTCCTTGGGCAAATTCTGGGTAAGGATGACCCGGTCGTGTTCCCTAAGCATATTCCCCCCTTACCGGGTAGGCAGTGACCAGCCGAGGGGGCGCCCCTGTCTCGAGAACCCAAATGGTCCGCACCCGCGGGCGACGCCCCACCGGTGTTTCTAGAGGTCCTTCCACGACATAACGCTCCCCGTAATTAGATTCAACCACTTGGACAACGTCGTTGACAAGCCCGTGCCGCTGTAATGCCTCCTGCAAGACTTGCCAGTCCTGAAGGCGAAACCCGAACCGGGAGAAGAACTGCGCTTTGCTCCTGCCATCGGGGTGCGCCGCAGAGAGAAGATACTCGGTAATCTTCGACCGGTCCACGCGCGCCTAGGCACCGCTGGGCAGCTTCATCGCCTCGATCGCCGCCGACACAAACCCAGGGTGCCAGGGCCTGGCCTAGCTTGGTAGCTCAACTCAGGGCTGATTCTACTACCGGACCAGTCGGTTGAGAAGCGCTGGGGCAACCAGTAACCACATGGACCAAGGAGGCGTTTGGTATATCGCTGACAGGATACATCCCGGCCAAAGAGTCACTTGGGGCGAGAGATTGACCGGGCAGGCGGGTTGGCTTTGTACTATGGAAGGAAGGCCCATCTCGTCGGCAGCGCCAGCTACAGTGTGCTCCTACAGGACCGCAGCTACGGAAGTCCCTTTGTTGCCCGGGGCACCGGAGGGGGTAACCCCTTCGTCCCAGCTAGGCCCGCGGCGGGCCCGCTGGCGCGCTTCCTTTCCACTAGAACTCGCCCCTGTTGCGAAGGACGACCTCCAGGAACTCCGAGGGGCTAACGATACTGGTCCCCTGGAACTCCCCGAGCCGCTGGATACCCTTATCGCCGGTGACCAGGTAGTGGGCCTGGCTGGCGACAGCGCAATCGAGCACCTGGTTGTCCGCTGGCGAGAGGTCTGGGGTGGACGCCGCTGCGGGCGGATCAACGAGCCGGCAATGATCTCGAAGAAAGCTCAGCGCCTCGTGGAGGGTCTCCTCGGAAACCCGGAGCTTGTCCCGAAGAACGTCCTCGACCTCCGCCAAAACAAAAGGGGAAATCGCCACAAGAATCTCCCCCCGCACCAACACCTGGAGTATCCGGTAGGGTACCCCGCCAGGAAACGCAAAACCCGAGATCAGGACATTGCTGTCCAGGACAACCCAAGGCCTAGCGCCGGTTGCGACGCCGCGCATGGACCAGCTCGTTGACCTGCTCTTCCGAAGTGACCGCCGCCTCCCGAGCCCTCTGGCCGATCTCCTGGCTCAGGAGCCGCAGACGCCGGTCGTCGGCATAGCGGCGCAGCGCCTCTCGAAGCAACTCGCTGCGGGTCCGCCCCTCCACGCGCATCAGTTCCTCAATCTGCCGGTCCATCTCCGGCGGTACCGAGATGGTGATAGTTTTGGTTGTCCTGCCCATGGTACGCCTCATACGGATGAGTGTTACTTGATGTTACTACTCCACTTTAGCACGCCTGCAATCCTTGTCAAGGACGCAGCGCGCCGTTTGCCGCCGACGGAACGAACCACCTGGCTTGGCTAGGACCTCGCCGGGCACGGCCGGACCCGCGAGATGGCCAGCCCATGATACAGCAAAGGGACAGCGCCATCTGTGGAACAATCGCGGATATTGTGCATGCCACTGGCCAGGAAGGTAATCAAGCTCTGCGGGAGACCGCGCCCGACAAGCGTTTCAACGCCCGGCCTACTCGGTCCCCGACCAGTTGCCCCAGAAGGGGGGCACCGATGACCTCGCCCTCCCCAGGGGAGTAATTGCTATTGTACGGGATGGTGGGGCTCAGCGGACAGTACTCGAACTTTCTACGGCCTGATCTAGTGCCAAAGATTAGGCATCTGTTGTCCCATTGTTAGCGCCGTCGGCGCTTTCGGCAGAATGCGGCACGGCTCTGCAGCTCCATAACGTCATCGGCACTGAAATGTAACACAATCGTTGCATAGCCGCAACCATTGTGAAACAAATCCCAACTAAGCTAGGATTAGTTGAGGGCTAGATGCCCCGGGGTAGAGCGGTGCAATGAAAGAGGTTGTTGTCATCATACGACCTGAGAAGTGGCAGACCACTCGTGAGGCCGCGGATAAGCTGGGCCTCCAGGAGGTTATGCACAGGCGGGTCTTGGGCCGAGGCACTCAAGGAGGGTTGCGATATCTGCGGTCCTCGTCTGGGGCGGACGAAGGTGGGATGCGCTTTTTGCCCAAGCGCATGATTGTGTGGGTGGTACCAGACGAAAAGGTGAGCAGCCTCGTTGAATCCGTCGTGCAGACCAATGCCACGGGAAACCTGGGCGACGGCACAATCTTCGTCTGTCCTCTCGAAAGCGTGTCCATAGCCCCTACCGGTTGATGCCAAGAGCGGTCTCTGCACAGGCTGAGCAAACACGCAGCGAGAGGGAATAAACTACTCGAAGTTCAAAGACCAGTTCGCGGTCATGGATTTCGAGGCTAACTCCTGCGGGTACCAATGGGGCCCTACTTGCAACCATAGGGGATGCCACCGTGAGACCTGGTAATAACCCAGTAGAAAGAATCAAAGCCGAAAAGGATGGCCTGGACATCCTGGACGATATTGAGGAGCTGGCGGCACGCCACGGCGGTTGGGAGACCATTGACCCTGGTGACCGAGAAAGGCTTAAGTGGATAGGCACCTTCTTCCGAAAGCCCACACCCGGCCGGTTCATGATGCGTATCCGGATCACCAACGGCCAGGCCACATCGGTCCAATTGCGTGCCCTGGCTGAGATTGCCCGACGGCTGGGCAACGAGATCCTGGACCTGACGACGCGGCAGCAGATTGAGTTGCGCGCGATCAAGATTGCAGATGTGCCACAAATCCTCCAGGCCCTGGCGGATATAGACATCACTTCCCTTCAGACCGGCATGGACAATATCCGTAATGTCAACTGCTGCCCCCTGGCAGGCATTACTCCTTTGGAACTGTTTGACGCCTCCAATGTAGGCGGGGAGTACACGAGCATCTTCCTGAATAACAAGGAATTCACCAACTTGCCTCGTAAGTTCAACGTGACAATCACCTGATGCCTGGCAAACTGCACCCATAGTGAGAGCCAGGACCTAGCTATGACACCGGCCCGTCGGCAGGTGGACGGGCAGCCCGGGTTCAACGTCGCTGTAGGCGGCAAGATGGGGTCTGGCGGCATGATGGTGGCCCAGCCCCTGGATGTTTTCGTGGAACCACAGGATGCAGGCCGTCTGGCTGCTAAGATCGCACTTCTCTTTCGCGACGAGGGTTTTCGAGACCAGCGGACCAAGGCTCGCCTGGCCTTTCTCACCCAGGCTTGGGGAGTTGAGCGTTTTCGTGCGACCCTGGAGGAACGGTGGGGCCGACCTTTGGAAGAGGCCCAGCAAGATGTCCGGCTTCCCGGCCGCGCCGACCACCTGGGCATTCACGCCCAAAAGCAGCCCGGCCTGATTTCAGTTGGCCTGTGCGTGGTAACTGGGCGTATTAGCAGCCAAAGCCTTCAGGAGTTGGCGAGGCTCGCCGAGACGTACGGCAGCGGGCAGGTCCGTCTCACCACGAGCCAGAATGCCATCCTAATCAACGTGCCGGAGGCCAGGCGTTCGGAACTCCTGGCTGAACCTCTACTCAAGGAGCTGTCGCCTGACCCCCACCCCTTCTTCAGGGGACTCGTTACGTGCACCGGTACCGACTACTGCAACCTGGCCCTCATTGAGACCAAGAGCATTGGCAAACGGCTTGCTCAGGTAATGGCCAAGCGGTACCCCAACGCCACCCCAGTCACCATGCACTGGTCCGGATGTCCCGCAGGATGCGGCAACCACCAGGCGGCAGATATCGGCTTCCAAGGAGCCAAGGCACGGGTCAACGGAGAGTTGGCAGATGCTGTAAGCATCTTCGTGGGCGGAAGCACCAGCACCGACCCCAGACCAGGCGAAAAGATCATGGAACTGGTCCCGGTGGCTATCCTGGAACAGGTTATGCCTGTCATTCTTAAAAACCTGGACATCCTGAAGAACATCCGCAGGGATGTTAAGAGTGAGAAACGGGTCCTCATGGTTCCCGCCTCTTCGTGAAGCATAGTGAAAATCGGGAGGATACAACTATGAAGATGGTGCGAGCGATAGTTAGGCCGGAGAGGGAAATGGCCGTCGCCTCGGCCCTGGCAAAAGCAGGTTTTCCAGCCCTGACCAAGTGGGACGTCCTTGGACGGGGCAATCAGCAAGGCATCCAGGTGGGAAGTCAGCTTTACGATGAGGTGGCCAAGTCAGCCATCCTCATTGTCGTGCAAGACGACCGGGTCGAATCACTGCTACAAGTGATACGGGAGGCAGCCTTGACGGGTTACCCTGGTGACGGGAGAATCTTCGTTACCCCCGTGGATGTCGCCTATACCATCCGTACGGGAAAGCACGGGCTATAAGTGCCTTGGGTTGGCCCATTCCTATCCGCATTCGCCAGTTCGAATGTCTTTGGTGGGCCATCCCAAACAATAACAAGAACTCGGCCCACGTTTGAGTTGGTCCTCCAGATGGCAACTTAGATCATGGCAGCCCCGGCGGTCCCGATGTATCGGGACGCCTTGCCCTCTAGAACAGCCGAGTCCGCCTATATAGGTGGGAACCGTATAGGTAGTACAAGGGTCTGGCTAACAGGCTATCGTCTTCTGGCAGCCAGGCTTCGCACGAAGCGGCGGAGCACCCAGCGCATGTAGGTGCTGGAAGCCAACCCCTCCTGAGCAGCTATCCTCTTGAGTACCTCCAAATCATGGCGAGGGATCCGGAGACTCACAGTCACTAAGTCTCTCTCCGGAACCTCGACTACCTCCCCCACGCCCGTCAACTCCGTCGTGTCCATTTGGTCGAAGAAGTCGGCCAGCTTCTCTATCTCTTCCGTGTGCGGTGGATATCTCGATTGCATGCTCACCTCCCGTACCGCTCGCGTTCTTTCGACGTCATGTCACGCGCAGTCACAGGCAGAGCCTGGCCCATTCCTTCGTCAAGGAGGACCACTATAAGATAGCGCCCCGCCTGCGTGCGACCGTATACATAATAGATGTAGCGATTCAGGTCACGCTCAGAACGCGGCCCTCTGAATACCCTCCTGCCAGGATCGTCGAACACCACCTCCTCCACCTCTTCGGCGGTGAGGCTGTGCCTGGCAATATGGGCAACCCTATCGGGTTTCCAGAGCAACCGTTTGAACACAGCTCAACGCACACATTGTAGCACAAACCGCCACAAAAGCATGCGCCCGGCGGCGACTGACGAGTAGAGCGAGGCAGTGATGCTTCCGGGGCGTCAACCATAACTCAAGTCATCTTGGAGGTACACGTGACAAGCAAGCAGCACGGCAAGTGGCCCAGTATTGGCCACAACGACGGCCCCCAGGGGGCAAGGTTGTTACCTGGTCGCTATCCTGGATTGGAATTGAGGTAATGGCAACTTTCGTGCCATTTGCCCACATTTGGTGGGCCCGGCAGGGATCGAACCTGCGACCAGGCGGTTATGAGCCGCCCGCTCTGACCACTGAGCTACGGGCCCCGGACTTGGATTATACCACGGCCTGCTACGGCCAACGCCAGGCGCCCGGCAACGGGGAACTTTTGCTCCACGTCGTGCGTCTTATCTATGGACTACCTTAAGATGACGCGCAGTACGACTGGAGGGGGACCATGCGACGCAACAGGTTTGGCCTGCTCGGTTCGGTATCAGTTCTCCTGGTTTCGATGGTGCTGGCAGCCTGCCAGCCGGTGCCCCCGGGCGCGGACAGCTACGTGGCCCTGGTGCCACGAACGCTCCAGGCTGGCCAGACAGCCGCGGTATCCGTTTCCTTGTGGAACGCTGCCCAGCCCGGCCGGGACAGGGTGCAGGTTAGCCTGCTCAGGGATGGCAAGCCGGCGGTAACCGCCAGCAAGACGGTCTCGGGAAGGGGACAGATCGAGATCCGCGTCCCCGAGGCCACCGACGGGGAATATGTTCTGGAGGTCAAAGGGACCAGCTTTACCGACCGGGCACAGGTGAAGGTGGAGGACAGCTTCCCCGTTTTCCTGGAGACGGACAAGCCGATATATAAGCCTGGGCAAACAGTCCACATCCGGGCGCTGTCCCTGGACTCCGAGCTAAAGCCCTTGAAGCGAAGCCTCACGGTGGAGGCCCAGGACGCCAAGGGCACCAAGGTCTTCAAGAAGGAGGTCGAGACCGACGAGTATGGCATGGCCTCGTTGGACTTGCCCCTTTCAACAGAGCCAAACCTGGGCGTGTGGAAGCTCTCCGCCTCCGCCGGCAAGCAGTCGGCCCAGCTCGACATAAGGGTGGAGAAGTACGTCCTGCCCAAGTACGAGGTCAAGGTGGACCTGCCCAGGGAGTGGTTCCTGGTTAGTGAGCCTATCAAGGGCAGCGTGAAGGCCGAGTACAGCTTCGGCAAGCCCGTTAAGGGCGAGCTTGAGGTCAAGGCCCTGCGCTACGTGGGGAAGTGGGAGCCTTTCGCTACGTTCACCCGCCAGATAGAGGGGGACGCCGAGTTCGAGCTGCGCCCCGCGGGCTTTGTGGCTGGGGTGCCCGGCGCCAGGGGCATGGGTAACGTGACCCTGGAGGTAACTGTGGAAGAGAAAGCCACCGGCTACGTGGAGAAGACCACCCGCCTGCTCACGGTTTCGAATGCCCCGCTGTCCATCCAGGTGATACCGGAGGGCTCCGTCTTCAAGCCGGGGCTCCCCTTTAGCTTTCTGGTGGTCAGCGAAAGCCCGGACAACAAGCCTCTGGACGCGGACGTCAAAGTAACGCTGACCTACCTCAAGAAGGACTTCCAGCAAGCCGGCCTGGAAGAGAAGACCGTGAGGACCGAAAGAGGGAAGGCCCTGGTGCAGGTGGCCCCACCCCAGAACAGCGCTGGCCTGCTTATCGCCGCCAGGTCCGGGCAGGCCCATGCGGAACTGCAACTGGAGTCCAGCTTTTCACCTTCGGGGAACTTCATCCACCTGGAGCAGGTGGACCAGGGCACACTCAAGCTGGGGGATGAGGCCCGCTTCAAGGTCTATAGCACCAGGGCAGCCTCCACTTTCTACTACGAGGTCATCTCCCGGGGGAAGACGGTGTTCACCAGCTTCACCAGAGGCCCGCAGATCGCTTTCCAGGTAACTCCCCAGATGGCGCCCTCCGCCCGCCTCCTGGTATACCAGGTCCTGCCCAACAGCGAGGTAGCCGCCGACTACCTTCCCTTCGAGGTCGAGGCCAGCTACCCCAACCAGGTGACAGTGGGCTTCAGCAAGGACGAGGTCCGTCCTGGTGACAAGGTTGACTTGAGCATAGTCTCCCAGGGCAAGTCCAAGGTGGGCATTGCGGTGGTGGACCGCTCCGTTTTCATTCTGGCCGAAAACCGCCTCAACCTGCAACAGGTCTTCGACGAGCTGGAGAGGCTATACATGCAACCGCAGGCCGAGCTTCACGAGGTCCGCATCTACCAGAAGATTGCCACCCGGGGCGCCCAGGACATCTTCCGCGAAGCTGGCGTCACGGTGCTCAGTAACAAGCAGGTGCCCCAGGGCGAGGAGTACCAACGGGGTCGTGGGGGGCCGTGGGGTCCGGCGGGCGGCGCAGGCCCCGTGTTCTTTGGGGAGGAGGCCCAACTCGCCGATGCGATGCGTGCCGCTGCCCCGGCGGCAGCCGCTACCCCTACGCCCTTGCCAGCCAGCCAGGGGCTGGCCGAGGTACAGCGGGTGAGGCAGTTCTTCCCCGAGACCTGGCTGTGGACGGACGTGGTGACCGATGCCCTGGGCAGGGCCTCCCTGTCGGTGGAGGCGCCCGATACCATCACCACCTGGATGCTCCACGCCGTCGCCATGTCCAGGGACCAGGGGCTGGGCATAGCCGAGAGCCAGGTGGTGGCCTTTCAGCCCTTCTTCCTGTCCGTAGACCTGCCCTACTCCGCCATCAGGGGTGAGGAGTTCCCGGTGAAGGTAGCCATCTACAACTACCTCGACCAAGCGCAGGAGGTCCAGGTGGAGATAGAGCCATCGGGCTGGTTCGAGCTGCTGGATCAGGACAGAAAGACGGTGAGTATCGCTGCCCGCGACCTGGGCGGCGTCGAGTTCAAGATCAGGCCCAGGGGGCTGGGGGTGCAGAACACCAAGGTCACCGCCCGGAGCACGGCCGCCGCCGACTCGGTGATCAAGACCATCATTGTCGCGCCGGAAGGCGTAGCGCGGGAGGTGGTTGACAACTTGATTCTGGCGGCGGGCGCCACCCGCACCCTGGACACATCGTTGCCCATGGGCATTGTGGAAGGCTCGGGCCGGGCCTATCTCAGCCTCACCGCCAGCTACCTGACCCAGACCATTGACGGGCTGGAGGCCCTCCTCAAGATGCCCTTCGGCTGCGGCGAGCAGAACATGCTCCTGTTCGCCCCCGATGTCTACATCTCCCGCTACCTAAGAGAGACTGGCCAGATCAAGCCGGAGATCATGGCCAAGGCCGAGATGCTCATGATCACCGGTTACCAGCGGGAGCTTACCTACCGGAGGCGGGACGGCAGCTTCTCCGCCTTTGGTGAGAGCGACCAGGTGGGCAGCCTCTGGCTCACCGCCTTCGTCCTCAAGACCTTCGCTCAGGCCAGGGACATTATCTATATTGACGAGAGCGTGCTGGGCCAGGCCCGTGCCTGGATAACCAGCCACCAGAAGGCCGACGGCTCCTTCGAGTCGGTGGGGTTTGTCCACCACCAGGAGATGATGGGGGGACTACAGGGCAAGAACGCGCTGACTGCCTATGTGTCCATCGCCCTGATGGAGGCCGGCGACAAAGCCGCCGGCGCCCGGGCCGCCCAGTACCTGGAGGGCGCACTTCCGGGAATAGATGACCCCTACACGGCGGCCATCGTGGCCTATGCCCTGGACTTGGCGGGCAGCGCCAGGGCGGATGAGGCCTACCGGAAGCTCATGGAGATGGCTACCGAGGATGAGGCCGGCCTGCACTGGGGTGGTGGCCTGGACGTACTGCCTTTACCCGAGGGACCAGGCATCATGTCCCGGATGCCCCAGCCCAAGAGCACCGGGGTCGAGGCCACGGCCTACGCCACCCTGGCCTTGCTCAAGCACGGGGATAAGCTCAATGCCGGCAAGGCGGCCCGCTGGCTGGTGGGACAGAGAAACGCCTACGGGGGCTACGGCTCCACCCAGGACACTGTCGTCGCGCTGGACGCCCTTACCCGCTATGCCCAGGATGCCCGATCGGACGTGGACCTGAAGGTCACCGTGGTCTCGGGGCAGACGCGGAAAGATCTGACGCTTAACCAGGCCAACTTCGACGTGCTCCAGATGGTGGACCTCGCCGTTGGTGGCAACGTCGAAATCAAAGCCCAGGGCAAGGGTGAGGCCGTGGTCCAGTTGGTGCGCCGGTTCAACCTGCCCGATGCCGAAAAGGGCCAGGATGTCTTCCGCATCGCTGTGGACTACGACACCGACAAGGTAGAGGTCGATGGCGTGGTAAACGTCAAGGTGTCCGTGCAGTTCAACCCGCCGGTCCCCATCGAGGCGGGCATGGTGGTGCTGGACGTGTCCGTCCCCACCGGGTTTGCCCCGGTGGCGGAATCTCTGGAGGCGGTGGCGAAGGCGGAGAAGAAGCTCAAGCGGCACGATGTCGCCGGCAGGAAAGTTATCTTCTACATCGAGGACATGGTCCCCGGGGAGCGCCTCTCCTTCGGCTTCCAGGTCAAGGCCCTTTACCCTGTGAAGGCCCAGGCCACGGCTTCCCAGGCCTACTCCTACTACAAGCCGGAAATGAGGGGCGAGACCCTCAGCCGGCCCGTGGAGGTGCTGGACGCGGCCAGGTAGCCTGGCGCCGGCGGTAGGGCAGGTTTCCCAACCTGCCCTACCGCGATGTACCTGCCGATGCGGTCGGGTTGGGATACCCGACCTACACATTGGGTTGCGGGCACTGGATTCCTTCCCCGCAAGGGCAAAGGCCGCCGCTGTTGCCAGGGCGGGAGAATTGGTGCACTATATGTGGCTGTAGGGTGGGTGAAGCGAAGCGGAACCCACCTCCGGTGTCAGCGTTTAGCATGGCTCCCAGGAGGTCTCTTTTGGAGAGCACCGCTGTTGATACGGTAGCCGAGGCCGCCCAGCAGTTAAGGGAGAGCATCGAGCGGGTTATTGTAGGCAAAGGCCCGGTTATCGAGCTCTTGCTGGTGGCGGTGCTGGCCGATGGCCACGTGCTCATCGAGGACGTGCCGGGCATCGGCAAAACCCTGATGGCCCGGTCCCTGGCGCGCTCTGTGGGCTACACCTTTCGCCGCATCCAGTGCACTCCCGACCTCCTGCCGGCGGACATTACCGGCACATACATCTTCAACCAGAAGGCGGGTGATTTTGAGTTCCGGCCCGGCCCGCTGTTCGCCCAACTGGTGCTGGCGGACGAGATCAACCGGGCCACCCCGCGCACTCAGTCGGCACTGCTTGAGGCCATGGAGGAAAGGCAGGTGACGGTAGAAGGCGAGACCAGGGCCCTGCCCCGCCCCTTCCTCCTGCTGGCCACCCAGAACCCCATCGAGCTGGAGGGCACGTTCCCCCTGCCTGAAGCCCAGCTTGACCGGTTTCTCATGCGGGTGCGCATAGGCTACCCGACCGCGGAGCAGGACGAGGCCATCCTGGACAGGTTCGCCCTGCGCAATCCCATCGAAGAGCTGGCTCCCGTGGTTTCGGCGGAGCGAGTCCTGGCGCTACAGCAGACCTGCCGCCAGGTCAAGGTGGCGCCAGACATCCGCCGGTACATCGTGCAACTGGTGCATGCCACCCGCCAGCACGCTCAAGTGGAGCTGGGCGCCAGCCCGCGGGCTATGCAAGGGCTGTTCCGCACTTCCCAGGTGCTGGCCAGCCTGCGTGGCCGCAGCTACGTCATCCCCGACGACGTGAAGTACCTCATGCCGTACGTGCTGGAGCACCGCGTCATCCTGCGTAGCCAGAGCCACCTGCACGGCCGGACGTCCGCCGACCTACTTCGCGAGGTGCTGGCCTCAGCGCCGGTCCCCGTGGAGGACCCCCTATAGTCCCCCTTTCGGGATTGACCCCCTGTTGTCCCCCTTCGCAAGGGGGACTGTAGGGGGTTAGCTGTGCTGGGGGGCTCCTGGCTCACCATCACTGTTGTGCTGCTGGCGGCGGCAGCCCTGCTGCGGCAGGTGCCGCTGCTCCTGGTGGCGCTGCTTTTCCTGCTGGCTTCGGGTGTTGCCCGGCTGTGGTCCCGCTATTCACTGGACAGGCTAGAGTACACCAGGCGCCTGAGCGCCGACCGGGCCATCTTCGGCGAGACCATAACCCTGGAAACGACGGTGTCCAACCGGAAGGTCTTGCCCTTGCCCTGGGTCCACGTCGAAGACGAGGTGCCCCAGGGGGTCACTTTCCTGAAGGGGAGACCGCGGCACTCCCACAAGCCGGCGCGCTTGCTCCTCTCCTACCTGGTCTCGTTGAGCTGGTACTACCAGGTCACGCGCCGCTACACGATTCAGTGCTTGACCCGGGGCCACTTCGCTTTCGGCCCGGCTAGCATCAGGTCCAGCGACCTGTTCGGCTTCTTCGGCAGACAGGCATCGAAGGAGAAGCTGGACTACCTGACCGTCTATCCCCGCGTTGTCCCCCTGGAGAGCCTCGGCATCCTCTCCAAGGAGCCCTTCGGTGACCTGCGGGTGAGGCGCCATCTGTTTGAAGACCCGGTCCAGGTGGCCACCACGCGGGACTACGCCGCAGGCGATCCCTTGAGACGCATCCACTGGAAGGCCACGGCCCGTGTACAGCGATTGCAGAGCCGCGTCTTCGAGCGCACCACCAGCGTGGATATGGCGGTGTTCCTGGACGTGGCCACAGTGCCCCCGCCCTTCTGGGGTGTCTCGGAGCAACGCCTGGAAACGGCGGTCATCGCTGCTGCCTCCATAGCTAGCTTCGCCCTGTCCCAGGGCTATCGTACCGGGCTGTACGTCAACGAGCCGTACCAGCAGAGCGAACAGGCGGTCCGTCTACCACCGTCCGATCACCCCGACCAGTTGGGGCGCATCCTGGAGACCCTGGCGCACGTTCGCGGCTGGCCTCACCCCGCGCTCGAGGACATACTCGGCCGGGAGGCCCGGGGTCTCCCCTGGGCCGCCACCGTGGCAGTGGTGACCTCGGTCCCCACGGAAAACTTGCTGGCTGCGCTCATCCGTCTGCGACGTGCCGGGCGTCGCGTGGCCCTCATCGTGGTGGGAGGGGATGGCACTCCGGCCGGGCTCGACGGACTGCCGGTGTACCGCGTCTCGGACCAGGTGTACCGGCGTGAGCTGGCCTCCGTGCGGCTTTCGTGAGAACCCAACATGCGCCGTAGCCTACCGAGACTGCGGGGTCTGGACGCCGGGTACGCCGTGCCCATCCTCGGGGCACTGGTGGAGGCGCTGTGGGCCTACCCGTGGTTTGCCTGGATAGCTAGCTGGGACGCCCTGGGATGGCCCAGGGCGCCCCTTAGCCTGGCCAGCGCGGTGGTCCTCGTAGTGGCGGCGGAAGCTCTGTCGCGCGCGGCGCTGGCACGGGACTGGTCGCTGGCCCGGGTGCGCCTGGTGCTTCTCCCCACGCTCTCGGGACTGCTGGCCCTGGCCGTGCGGTTGGAGCTGGGTACGGGGCATGCGCTGTGGGATGTCCGTTGGACGGGGTACGTGGCGGAACACGCGACTATGCTCGCTGGCGGCCTGTCGTTCGGCGCCTATCTCCTCTGGCGGGGCATGTCAGTGGGGCGCGAAGCCCCGGCCTTTGACACCCTGTATCGAAGGTTCATGGTGGGGCTGGCAGGTGTGGTCGCGTTGCTGCTAGTATCAGCGGCTACCGCTCCGACCGGCCAGTTCCGCAGTGTTGTGGCAGTCTCCGGGCCATATGTGGCCCTGTACTTTATTGTGGGGCTGCTGGCGCTAGCCCTGGCCAACTTCCAGTCCATCCGGGCGGGGTTGGCCCAACAAGCCGAGGCTTCGGAGCTGTTTACCAGACAGTGGCTGTCCCTGGCGGTGGGGGCTATCCTGGGCATAGTCGCGCTGGCTATCGCCATTGCCGGCGCCTTTTCTTTCGACTTGCTGGCCTTGTTGCTGCACCCGCTCAGCGTTGCCGCGGACCGGCTGTTGACAGCTTTCATCTATCTGGTGGCGTATCCGTTGGGAGTGCTGGCGGCTGCCCTGATATATGCGTGGCGTGCCTTGACGCGGCTCCTGGGGCTGGGGCATGACGTGTCGCCCGAGCGGTTCACTCCACCTGACCTCGAGGAACTCCGCCAGGTGGCAGAGGGACAGGCGCCCAGCGCTATTCCACCCTGGGTATTCCCGGCCCTGAAATGGGGCTTGCTGGCACTGATTGTAGCGCTGGTGGTACTGGCTCTGGCCCGCGTCTTGCTCCGCTACTCAAGGGGCAGATGGGACGAAGACGTCGAGGAGGTCCACGAGTCGTTGGGGGCTTGGGACGCTTTCAAACACGACCTGGCCTCACTCCTGACCAGGCTCTGGCGCCGTTTCAAACGGCAACGGGCCGGCGCGGCTCCCGCCGCCGTTGTGCCCGAGGCAGCGGCGGATCCCGAAGGGCAAGGCCGCCTGTTCGCCGCCAGGGAGATCTATCAGGCGCTGCTGTGGGAGGGGCGGCAAGCGGGCCTGGCGCGTGGCCCGTGGGAGACGCCCCACGAATATCGGGAAAGGCTGCGAGGTCTGATGGCGTCCGGGGCCGAGGGGCTTGACGCCATCACCGAAGCTTATTCGGCCGAGCGCTACGGAGATATGGCAGCGGAAGGCCAACAGCTCGAGCACATCAACCGCTTGTGGCGCGGCCTGCGCTCCGCGCTGCGAGGCGTGCGCCTGGCCTAACCCCCTGGCCCCTTCCCCCTTGATCCACCATCAAAAACGAAGACCTGGAAAACCCGGTGCCTTGGGGACAGCCCGAGATCCGGTCAAGCCGTAGGGGCGACCCGCCGGGTCGCCCCTACGCGTTGGTGCTCCATCTCGGTGAGAAAACCGCCCGTTCGGGTAGACATAACAGGTGGCGGATTCTGGTTCCCCCCAAATCCACCAGCTAACGTGCCATTGAGCCTGGTGATCCAGGTGTGGGCAGGCGTAGGGGCGAAGCATCGGGCCAACATGAGCAACTGGTGCTTGCGCCGGCCTTGCCCGATGCTTCGCCCCTACTGGCGTCCCTTCTCTAAGCAGATCTGATGGTGGATTTTGGTTCCCGCACCTGGCTTGACATCCGGACGGGCATCCGGTACGTTGGGAAGGGCTGGCTGCTAGGCTGCAGGTATGTTGCAGCAGAGCACTGTAGTTTCAGCATCCCGAGCGGGAGTAGCTCAGTGGTAGAGCTCCTGCCTTCCAAGCAGGAAGTCGCGAGTTCGAATCTCGTCTCCCGCTCCACACGTTTCCCCAAGTCCGCCTTAGTTTTCCCAGGTTCGAAACCCGATGGGCCGTGCCGCTACTCCCCTACCGTGGACTGTTTACTGCGCTCCGAACAGTGTCTATAGTGAACAACGATGGAAGTGTAGTGACGAGGAGCGACATGAAGCACATTGCGGTGTTGACCAGCGGCGGCGACGCTCCCGGCATGAACGCCGCCATTAGAGCTGTGGTGCGGACCGGTCTCGACAGAGGTTGGGCTGTGCACGGTGTCCGCTACGGCTACGCCGGCCTCATCAACGACAACCTGGTGGCCATGGGAGCAAGGTCTGTCGGTGGCATTATTCACCAGGGGGGCACCATGCTGGGCAGTGCCCGTTGCCCTGAGTTCATGACCGAGGACGGCCGCAATAGCGCATTGCGGACTCTTCAGCAGCACGAGATCGAGGCGCTGATTGTCATTGGTGGCAATGGCTCTCAGACCGGGGCCTATGATCTGCACCGGATGGGCTTCCCAGTGGTAGGTGTGGCTTCTACCATAGACAATGATGTTTACGGTGCAGAGCCATCCATTGGGGTAGACACTGCCCTGAACATCGCCCTGGAGGCCATTGACCGGATCAAGACCACGGCCTCATCCCACCAGCGCGCCTTTATTGTGGAGGTCATGGGACGCGATCGCGGTTACCTGGCCCTGATGGCCGGCATCGCCGGCGGCGCCGAGTTCGTGGTCATTCCTGAGGTGGATACCAGCCCTGAAGAGGTTGCCATCCGCGTCCGCGCGGACTACCGAAAGGGCAAGGCGCATGCCATTGTTGTTGTGGCCGAAGGCGCCTACTGCAATGCGCAGAGGTTGCAGGGCTACTTCAAGGAACAGCATGAGCGGCTGGGCTTCGAGCCAAGGGTGACCATCCTGGGACACGTGCAGAGGGGTGGAGCGCCCACTGCCTTTGACCGCCTGCTGGGCACGCGCTCGGGTGCGGCGGCCACCGAGTATCTGGCGCGCGGCGAGCAGGGGATCATGCTCGGCCAGGTCGGCGGCAAGATTGCGGCCACGCCCCTGGCTGAGGTTGCGGCCACCAAGAAGCCACTGGACCTCGGTTTGCTGGAGCTGGCCCGGTCCCTGAACAAATAGGCTACGGACTTCAGGCTACGGGCTACAGGCTACACATGGGCCAGGTGGGTACGATGTTTGGCAAGCCCCGATCGGGGCTCCCGCAAACCGTAGGGGCATGGCGCGCCATGCCCCTACGCCTCAACCTAAGACTGGCTGAATTGGAAGCCGGAGGATGTGGCAGTCCGTAGGGTGGGTGGAGTCCCGATTGCATCGGGGCGGAACCCACCAGCAGCGCCCGTACGAGCGCCAACGATGGATGCTAGCCCACCTGCGGCGGGTTACTTCTGTCGAAAGTTGGTTGCCAGAGCGCGGGGGTGGTGGGTTCCGCTGCGCTACACCCACCCTACAGTGCCCGTAGCCCGTAGTCTGAAGTCTGAAGCCCCTACGGCTTGGGCATGCGGTAGCCCACTTGCGGCTCGGTGAGGATGTACCGGGGCTGGCGGGCATCGTCCCCCAGGCTGCGGCGCAGGTTGCGCATCATGGAGCGCAGCAGCTCCGTTTCCCCCTTGTACTCCGGACCCCACACCTGATCCAGGAGCTGGTCGTGGGTCATCACCTGCCCGGCGTGCGCCGCCAACTGGTAGAGCAGCTTGTACTCCGTGGCCGACAGGGACACCGACCGGCCCATCTTGAGCACGCGCCGCTCGGCGAAGTTGATGGTCAGGTCGCCCACGGTGAACGGCGGGCGTACCTCTACCACGTGCGGCATCAGCCGCCGGCGGAGCACCACCTCGATGCGGGCCAGCAACTCCGTGGGCGAGAAGGGCTTGGTGATGTAGTCGTCCGCACCCGTCTTGAGGGCGCGGACAGCATTGTCGCCCTGGTCGTTGCCGGTGAGGAAGATCGTGGGCACCGCCGAGAACTCGCGGATCTGCTTGAGCACCTCGAAGCCGCTGGTGCCGGGCAGCATCAGGTCCAGCAACACCAGGTCGGGCTCTTGCTCCTGTACCAGCTTGGTGCACTGGACAGGATCGGCGGTGACGATAGCCTGATAACCGGCCTCCTCCAGGGTACGCCGGATGTAGCGCAGGGTCTGCGGGTCGTCGTCTAGAGACAGGACGCGTGTCTTCTCTGAGGTGCGGCTGACGCGGCCCAGATGGCCCGTACGCCGCGCGGTGTCAGGCGCCACCAGTCCCGACCCTTCGGTCCGCCTCAGGGCAGGCCTGTCGGGACCGGCGGCGATGGGCAGGGTGAAGCTGAAGGTGGCGCCCTGTCCCTCGCCACCGCTCTCCGCCCAGATGCGCCCGCCGTGCGCCTCCACGATGCCCTTGCAGATGGCCAGCCCCAGACCGGTGCCGGCCAGGGCACGCCCGCTGTCCTCGTGGAGCTGGGAGAACTTCTTGAACAGGGAGGGCATCTTGTCCAGCGGGATGCCTCGTCCCCGGTCCCTGACGTGCACAGTTACGTAGGAGGCATCGGACTCCGCTTCCAGGACTATGGGCAGTGCCGGCGGCGAGAACTTGTCCGCGTTGTTCAACATGTTGGCGAGTACCTGGGCCACCCGCCGCCCGTCGGCCTGCACCCGGGGCAGGGCATCGGGCAACCTGACGTGCACCTCGTGCGAGGCGCCGCTCCGGACAAAGGCGGTGGTCGCCTCCTGGACCACTGCGCTCAGGTCTGTAGGCATGGCGTTGATGGACAGGGCGCCTGCCTCGATGCGGGTCAGGTCCAGCAGGTTGTTGACCAGGTCGCGCAGCTTGTCAGCCTGCTGGTCTATGATGCGGAAAAGCTGCATGGTCTCCGCGTAGTCCGCGGTCTGGCCGGAGAGGGCCGTGGCCGCGGCGCCCTTGATGGCGGTGAGTGGTGTGCGTAGCTCGTGGCTGACCATTCCCAGGAACTCGTTGCGCCGCCTCTCCGCTTCCTCCAGTGGGCCCATGTCCTGGGCAATGGCAATGGCGCCGGTAATCTTGCCATCCGAGGAGTAGATGGGAGTGGCGGTGACCAGGCTTTTTCCTGTCCGCCCATCGGGGGCCTCGAAGTGGACCTCTTCCAGGAACGCGCGCTCTCCGGAGCGTACCGCGCGCTGAAGGGGCAGGTCTTCCGGGCGGTACACGGCGCCATCAGGCTTGCGCCTCACCAGGAGCTGGGCGTACTCCTCCAGGCTGTATTCGGCCCGGTTGTCCTTGGCGCCGAGCAGGCGCCGGCCCTCGGTGTTGACCAGCACTACCCGGCCCGTGGCGTCGGCCACGAAAATGGCTGCGGGCGAGGCATCCAGCAGTGCCTTGAGCCGGGCGCGCTCATTCTCGGACTCCGCCAGCAGGCGGGCGCGGTCCGCCTCCGTTCGCTTGCGCTCGGTGACGTCCTGCTTGATGGCGATGAACTGGGTGACCTCGCCTTGCGAGTCCTTGACCGGTGTGATGGTCATGTCCTCGTAGTACAGGGAGCCGTCCTTACGCTTGTTCACCATGTCACCATGCCAGACCTTGCCGGCCAGGACGGTGTCCCACAGGTTGGCGTAAAACTGCCGGTCGTGCTTTCCAGACTTGAGGACACGGGGGTTCTGGCCTATGACCTCCTGCGGCGTGAACCCCGTAGTCCTGGTGAAGGCCGGGTTGACCCAGGCAATGCGGCCCTCCGGGTCGGTGATGACGATGCTGTTGGCGGCGGCAGTCAGGGCCGCGGCCTGCCGGGCGAGGTGCTCTTGCGTCCGCACGCGCTCGGTGGTCTCGGTCATGGAGAGCACGAAGCCCTGGACACGTCCGGCGTTGTCTTTGACCGGGGACAGCGTCCAGTCCCAGTAGGTGACGCCTCGTTCGGGCTGGTCCGCGAACTCGAAGGGCTTATCGTGGTACTCCGCCGGCTGGCCGGTGGCTCTCACCCACTCGAATATGGCGCGGTTCTCGTCGTTGGGGAACAGTGCGAAGTGGTTCTTGCCAAAGAGCTCCTCGACCGTGTGCCCGGAGCTTCGAGCATAGGCGGAGTTGACCGCCACGAAGTTGAAGTCCCGGTCCAGGTAAGCCAAACGGGTGTGGGTGTTCTCAACAATGGCCTGGAGGCGCTGGTGCTCGGCCTCCAGCGCCTGCTCCGCCTGCACGCGCTCGGTGACGTCCCGAGCGGACCCCTGAAAGGCTACGGCATTGCCAGCATCGTCGTATAAAGGCACCAACTGCGATTCCAGCCAGTAGGGGTGGCCGTCTTTGTGGACACACCGCCACAGCGACGGGGCAGTGAACGTGGCTGGGGACTGGAATAGTGCCGACAGCTTGGGCAACTCCTGGGGGTGCACAATCCTGGCGCCCATCTGTGGGTCGGCGTACCACTCCTCAGGGGCATAACCCGTGATCCGCTCGGCGGATGGGCTCGCGTACTCGTAGGCAGGCGAGGGCAGGAGGCGCACCCGGTAGACAAAGTCGCGGGAGTTCTCCGTCAGCAGGCGGAAGCGCTCCTCGCTCTGGCGCAGGGCGTCGGCGGTCCGCTTCTCCCAGGTAATGTCCCGCAGGATCATGGTGCAGGCCCACTGCCCGTCCGTGAACACCGCGGAGAGGGTGCCCTCCAGGGGGAACTCCTCCCCGTCGGCGCGCAGGCCGGTGACCTGCACTATCGCCCCAGGGGTGGTGTTTGCGGCCTCCAGGGACTGGCGGAAGCGGTGCACCTGCTCTGAGTGCTTCGCCCGGTAGCGCTCCGGGATGAAGCGCTCGATGGGCTGGCCTACGGCCTCGGCGGGGGGGCAGCGGAATATCTTCTCAGCGGCCTTGTTAAAGACGACGATGCGCTGGTCGTTGTCCAGAGTGATGATGCCGTCCATGGCGGTGCCGATCACGCTGGACAGCCGGGCCTCGCTGGCCTTCAGGGCCTCGCTGGCCCTCTTGCGTTCGGTGATGTCGCGTACCATCCAGCGCAGGCCGAGCAGCTTCCCGTCACGGCCCAGGTTGGGCGCGACGGTTAGTGCGGCCACGATGGGCTCCCCGTGTCGCGGCTGTACTTGAATCTCCAGCTCTCTCCCGGCGGATGTGCGAGCCAGGGTCGAAACCAGGCTGCGGAACGCCTTGCGGTCGGCTTCGAGCACAAAGCTTGCCAGCGGGGCGCCCATTAGCAGGCTCTCGGGGAGGCCAAGCAGGGTGGACGCTGCCCGGTTCGCTTCGCGAATGAGGCCGTTGGCATCGGTCACCAGGTAGCCGTCAGGAGCGAAAGCAAAGAGCTCCTGGTAGCGCCGGCGCTGGGTCTCGACAGCCTGGGTGAGGGCCGCCAGCTCGTCGTTTTGCGCGCGTAGCTCCTCCTGGGCCACCGTCATCTCTTCCAGAGAGTTATGGATCTCCTGGTAGGCTTGCTCCAGCTTCTCCCTGTCGGTCACGGAGACAGCTTCCCGCAGGCCAACAAGCCGCTGCTCCAGGTCAGCTATGGAGGTAAACAGGTCACGCCTTGGCATCTTGTCCCTCATGGGGCGGTTCCATCAAGAGGACTGCCCCATGATCGCCTCCTTTTTTGCCGGTGAGCGGAGTAACGAAAAGATAGCACTGGAAGGGCTTACCCCGGCGGTTGACTGCATTCAAGACCGCCGCCTCTTGCCGCGACCGCCCCGAAAGCACCAGGTTTATCGAGTCCTTGATCTCCTGCACTGGCAGCCCCATTTCCAGGGCCAGGAAATGCTTGCCCCGCACCTCGTCCTGCCGCAGCCCCCACATGTCCTCCGCAACGGCGTTCCAGTGGAGCAGCCTCATGCCATGGTCCAGCACCGCCAGGCCTGTCCTCAGGCTGGAGAGCACTGAGAGCAGGAAGGAGTTGGCCTCATCCAACTCCTCGGTGCGCTCCCGCAGCTCGACGTTGGCCGTTTCCAGCTCCTCGTTAGTGGACTGGAGCTCCTCGTTCATGGTCTCCAGCTCTTCATTGGCGGACTGGAGCTCCTCGTTGGTGGTTTCCAGCTCCTCGTTGGTGGACTGGAGCTCCTCGTTGGTGGTCTCCAGCTCCTCGTTGGCCGACTGAAGCTCCTCGCTGCTGGTCTCCAGCTCCCGGCCAATGCGCTCAAGGTCATGCTCCAATTGACGGGTGCTGGTGACATCGGCAAAGGAGATACTCACGCCGAGGGCAGCGCCGGCGTTGTCGAAGAGAGGCACGACCTGGATGTCCAGGTACTGGACTGAGCCATCCGGGAACGCCCTCTGGACGCCGCTGAAACTCAGGGGCCGGCGTTCACTGAAGGCCTGCTCAATGGCGGAGCGCAGTTCCATGGGACGGTAAGAGATCTCCAGGTCGTGGAAGGGCCGGCCGATGTGCCTGGGGCTCAAGCTGAACAATGCAGAGGCTTCCTGATTGATCAGGGCCACGTTGCCCGAGACCTCCACCACAATCTGAGGCATGGGCAACGCCTCGAAGGCGGATTCCCGCAGGCGCCAGCCCCTGGTCAGCGTGGCGTCGGCCTCGGTGTCTCCGGTCTGAGCCATGACCAGCAGGCGGTCGCGAGGCGCCGCCCGAGCCACCTTGGCGAAAAAGCGGTACTTGGGCGACATCGGTGTGAACAGGTATGTGGTGGTGAGCAGCGTCTCCGCGTTGCCCAGAAACAGGTAGCCGTCATCGTTAAGGGCGAAGTGGAACCGGGCCACGATGCGGCGCTGGCTTTCGGCATTGAAGTACATCAGCGTATTGCGGCACACCAGCAGGTCGAGGTGGGAGATGGGCGCGTCGTGCATCAGGTCGTGGCGGCCGAAGATCACGACACGGCGCAGGTCTTTGTCGAATGAGTAGTGGCCACCGACATCCTGAAAGTACTTCTCCTTGAGGGCAAGGGGCAGGTCCTGCACTGTCTGGGGCGCGTAGGTCCCGGTACGGGCCTGGACCAGGGCCTCCTCGTCCACGTCCGTGGCGTAGACCTTCACCCGCTGGACGCAGTCCTCTTTGCCCATGGCCTCGGACAGTAACATGGCCAGAGAGTAGGGCTCTTCTCCCGAGGCGCAGCCAGCGCTCCACACGCGGACCGGCTCCTCGGGTTTCTTGCCGGCCAGTATGGCAGGGATTATTTCGCGGCCCAGGTACTCCCAGGGCACCGGGTCGCGGAAGAAGGCCGTGACGTTGACCAGTATGGTGTTGAACAGAAGGCCGAATTCCTCGGGGTGGACCTCCAGGTAGTCCTGGTATGCGGCATAGCTGCGGGCTTTCAGCACCGTCAGGCGTTTGCTCACGCGGCGCATGAGGCTGGCGCGTTTGTAGCCCGTGAGGTCGAACCCGCGGCTCTGCCGGATGAACTCCAGGAGGGCTTCGAACTGCGCCGCCTGGTTGCCGCCAGCCTGGGAGTCAGCCAACGGTCCGGCCCTCCATGACCAGGGTGACCAGGGCCGAGGCGATCTCCGTCAAGGGCAGGATGAAGTCCACGTCACCCGTGTCAATGGCTGCCTGGGGCATGCCAAAGAACTCCGAGGACTCCCTGTCCTGGACGATAACCGTGCCCCCCATCTTCTTGACGGCCTGGACGCCCATGGAGCCATCGCTGCCGGTGTCGGTGAGCACCACGGCGATGACCTGCTCCTTCCGGCTGGCCGCCGCGGACTCGAACAGCAGGTCGGCGGAGGGACGGACGAAATGCACTAGCTCGGACTGGGTGAGGGACAGCGTGCCATCCGGATTTACCAGAAGGTGGCGGTCGGGTGGCGCGATGTACACAGTCCCACCCAGCAACTGGTCGCCCTCCTGGGCCTCTTTCACTTTCATGGGTGTGCGGCGGCTGAGGATCTCTGCCATGAGGCTGCGGTGCCTGGGGTCTAGGTGTTGTACTACCACGATGGCAGCGGGGAAGCTGTCAGGCAACGCCGAGAGGACCTGGCTCAGTGCGGGAAGGCCACCGGCGGAGGCTGCCAGCGCCACCAGGTCAAAGGCTGGCCTCTGGGAGCGAGAGCGTTGCTGTACCTTATGGAGGTCTTCGCCAGCCCCTTTTGGGGCGGCGCGGCCACTATGGTCCGTCCGCCTGTTCCTGGCTGCGCCCACATACGCCATTAGCGTCCGCCCGGCACGCTACCTACGTTGCGGTACAGCAGTTGTAGCGGTGCCCCTACAGCGGGAGCCGTCACACCGAGCGATTCGAGGAATAGTGCTTCGTAGAAGTGGAAGTTAAGCATAAAAAAAGATGGCCCGAGTCAAGCAGCCAATAACATAATACCATTTGCTGGCCTTTGTGGGAAGGGGGACAAACGTCCCACGTGACCCCGCGCCGCCTGCGGAGGAATTGGCCCCCGTAGGGGCGCGATTCATCGCGCCCTTGGGGGGCGGGGGCGGGCGCGCCCCGCGAATCGCCGGAGCGAATGACTTGGCCCTGGCCCGATGCAGTGCTCCCATACGTTGTGGCTGCGCGGTGTAAAGGTGTAGGTGAGAAGGCAAACGCTGGGGCGCAATGAATTGCGCCCGTATACGCGGCGAGACGGATGCGCCCGGGCCGTACCCTCGTAGGGGCGCGATTCATCGCGCCCTGGGGGGCGGGCGGGCGCGCCCCGCGAATCGCCGGAGCGAATGACCTGGCCCTGGCCCGATGCAGTGCTCCCATACGTTGTGGCTGCGCGGTGTAAAGGTGTAGGTGAGAAGGCAAACGCTGGGGCGCAATGAATTGCGCCCCTACGCGGCGGCATTATCCTGGACCCCGTGATCAGACCTCCCAAGCTTTACGCTTCTGCGGGCTTGCTGTCGGCGCATTCGGTGTGGCGGGGTTCTCGCGGTCCAGTTCCCATTGCACCGGGTTGTTGATGATGTATTCGCCTATCCGCTCAAGGGATTCTTCATCGCGGATGACGTGTTCAAAGTAGTTGCGCTGCCAGGCAAAGCCCTGGTTTGTGGACAGGTGAATCTGTCGTGTGGCGACAGCCTTGAACGCCCGCACGATTTGCTCCAACGTAGGGGTGGGCGAGTCCTGCAGGACGATGATGCCGTGTAAGTGATTGGGCATGACGATGAAGGCATCCAAACGGATCGAGGCAAACCTGGCTGGCAGTGATAGCCATTCGGCGCGTACTATCTCCCCCGTGTTGTTGGGTTGCATCTCGCCGTTGACGACATCGCCGAACGCGCAGGCGCGGTCCTGGACGACGATTGTCACAAAGTACGCTCCGGCCTCGCTGTAGTCGTATCCTGGCAGCCTGACGGAGCGCCGATGGTGCCTGCCGGGGTCGTACTTCAATGGGTTATTATATGCGCCCGGGCCGTACCCACGTAGGGGCGCGATTTATCGCGCCCTGGGGGGCGGGCGGGCGCGCCCCGCGAATCGCCGGAGCGAATGACCTGGCCCTGGCCCGATGCAGTGCTCCCATACGTTGTGGCTGCGCGGTGTAAAGGTGTAGGTGAGAAGGCAAAC
>JACPQM010000064.1 GCA_016190505.1 Chloroflexota bacterium
CAACCCACCGACGTCCCCGCAGGGGACCCAAGACGTAGGGGAGTCCCGACGCGTCGGGATGTGCTCCCCAGCGCTGTGACGTGCAGAATGGCTGAACCATGCAACAGGCTCCCGGCCCACAACAACGTCGGCCTCTGGCCACCGCCGCAGGACCACCCTTAACGCGGTTCGTTTGTGTTCGAGTGCGAGCGCGGGGCGGGCATCCCGACGCGTCGGGACCCCTACACCCGTTGTCCCAAGTGTGTGTAAAGACCAGCCGAAACGGAGAGGTGGTAGGCCCCACCCCGGGGTCTGGGGTGTGAGGACTGGGGGGACACGTGGGCCGGCCCAAAGTCGTGGACAAGGTGGATGTTGGGCTGGCCAGCATGCCTCCCGGCCAGGGCCGGAGCTGGCGGGAGACCGGCGAGGCGGGTTAGGTGGCGGATTTTGGACGGCGCGGGTGCTTTACGCGTCGCAGGGCCAGTGATAATATGCTACCCAAACAGCATCGGCAGAAAAGACGCCGTTAGCCCGACATGAAACGAGTGAGGAACGCGCCCATAGACCCTGACGACCTCAAGCCGCTGTTCTACTGGGCAGGACTCACGCTCCACGCATGTCAGCAGCTCGAGCACGGCACGAAGGTGCTTCTGGTCACGATGGCCGAGTTCGGCTTCGGCGGCTTTCGCCTGGACGACGCAATCGCCATAATCGAGGACGAGCAGAAGAAGACCCTGGGGCAGATTCTTGAACACCTTCAGCAGCGTGTGAAGATCAGCGAAGGGTGGTCGACGAGCCTGAAAGAGGGGCTTCGGTCTCGGAACCGTTTCATCCACGGGTTCCTGACGGACTCGATCGAGCGTGTTGTCGACCCTGCGACCAGGGACGAGGTCATCGCCGACGTTAAGGCGATTCGACGCGTAGTTCTTGACGGCGATCACGCCGTGCGTCAGATGCTGGAAACGCTCTTCGCTTACGGTGGGCTTGACTGGAAACGGCTGAACGAACAGTGGGCCGATGAAGTACGAGCTATGAACCGCCCGGCGAACGATGAATGGGATGGTTCTCAAGAACCGGGGCCGGGCTAACATCGGCGTGCAGCCGCCGGCGGGCGGGAAGGCGGGGGGCGTGAGCGCTGCGTCGCGTTCGCCCGCCGCGGCTGACGCCGGCCGTTAGCCGTGACCGGTTGCCGTTCGTGCCTGATGACAAAAGGCACACATTGGTCTAAAATGCAAATGTGAAGCCGTTCCGGTGGAGTGCGGAGAAGAACGAACGCTTGAAGTCGGAGCGCGATATCTCCTTCGAGGAGGTCGTTCTTGCTATCGAGGAGGGTGGGCTAATGGATATTCTGGTCCACCTCAACTATCTTGGAACGGAAGGCACAGATGGAAAAGCTTGATCGCTATGAACAGGGAATACTCAGCGCCTACGATAAGGGTGCGTTGGTTTCCGCGCGCCCGACGAAGGCTCAGTTGGACACATTCCGTGAGGCTGCGCGTGGGACCTTCGCCAAGGACCGGCGGGTGAACATTCGTCTTTCCACTGCTGACCTGATGGACATTCAAGCGCGAGCTCACGAAGAAGGGGTGCCCTACCAGACATTGATCGCAAGCGTTCTGCATAAGTATGTGTCAGGACGATTGCGTGAAACAAGGTCACGTCTAACCCCGCGGTCAACCGGCCGCGCCGAAAACCAGCGCGCCGGTTAGCGCGGGCGCTTGACGCGTCCCAGGGCCAGTGATAACATGCTGCCTAAACAGCATCCGCAGAAAAGACACTGTTGGGCTGACGTAGAATCAGCTACTTTGGCACACGCGAATACCAATAGCAGGGTGATCGCCGGTCATGCGCGAAGGCAAGAACTCGGATGACGTCGGACAATTCGAGATACACGACATGGAAGGGGAATCCCCTTACGGGAACTCGACGTACCGCCAATTCCGGCGGAAGGCCTGGAACTGGAGTGCCAGCGTGGGGAAAGCGGGCGATGAACTCCAGTTCGGGTTCAGCCCGAAACCGAGGCGTCACCGCTCGGTCAGACGGGCGACGATTCGATCGCGCACGTCTTCCCATGGCTCGCCTGCGGATTCACTGGCCAGGACGCGACGGGCTCGCCGCTCGATCTCTTTCGCCCAGGCAGCCTGGACAGCCACCGAATCCTCGGCAGGCGGTTCGTCAAGGCTCGCCAACAACCCGGCAGCCACGTCGGCGCGTTCGTCTGGTGGTAAGGTTAGAGCTTCACGGAGCAAGGCTTGCGCTCGATCAGTCATGGAGTCATTCTAAACCAAGACCGGGTAGCCCAACAAGCCGCTCCAGCCGGCGCTGGTACCTCGCGCGGCTGAGCGTGTTCGTTAGCTGCACTTGAGGTAAGAATGGACAATTCGAAAGCTACCGAATATCAAATCAAGGTTGCTGCCCAGCTAGGGATCGATGTAGCAGGCGAAACCATCGCCGTTGCGGCCGCGAAAATCGGCGATCTTGTTGTGGTCCCGCGCTGGACCAAACGGACGCAGCCCCCCACCCGACCGATGTAGTATGGAGCATTCCGCTCGGGGATATGAGCGACACTTACCAGATGTTCTTGGAATCCCGTCATAACTCACATGGCCCAATATCCCATTGCTGTATAATGATACCGTCGCCAATACAAAGCGTCAAGAATTCCCCGTATAGGAGTCCAAAGCTTGACTTCCCGTGGACACAGCGCGGGCGCTTGACGCGTCCCTGGGCCAGTGATAACATGCTGCCCAAACAGCATCCGCAGAAAAGACACCGTTAGGGATCCTGAGAGATCATGCAAATCGGATCTGTGCGGAGCCTTTTAGAATTACTGGATAATGCCGATTATCGCGGCGCCACGATGTTTCGGGGTCAAACACGCGATTGGTCCCTTTTGCCAAGCATAGGCCGATATCCGGCCGTTGTCGATGGATACGATGACTGGCGTGGGTTTCACGACGACATCATCGCCCGTTTCCTGCAGCTGGGCCACCCGTTCCTCTCGGAATACCCGAAGAGCGGCCCTGAAAGTTGGGTCGTAGGGCAACACCACGGACTTCCAACGCGATTGCTGGATACGACCACGAATCCCCTCAAAGGACTGTTTTTTGCGGTTAACAATCCTGCCGAAGACGCGGATGACGGTGTTCTCTGGATATTTTCCTATACGGACTGGCGGGAGGATCTGAAAGAAGAGCACAGGAAGTTTTGGGACAATGAGCTTGTTCCAATCCTTCCCCCGCAGCTAACCCCTCGCCTCATGGCACAGGAAGGGGCCTTTATTTGTTACCCGCTTCCAAAAGACTGCAAACCTTTAAAACCAGTGGACAAGTTTAATCAAGCTAACCTATCGCTCTACAAGATCGTTGTCCCCGCTGCCACAAAAGCCACCCTGCGGCATGAATTAGCGGTACTTGGGGTTCAATACAGACTGCTTTTCCCGGACCTGGATGGGGTTGCTCGCGGCATTAGGCTGACGGAGTTGGAGTCCTAACATGTCGCTCCATGTGACCCGCCGGTCGCTGCGCGCCCTTTGGGCGGCTGAGCTTCCGCGTTAGACCGCATTCGAGGCATGGAGATGCCGGACAACATACACTCTGAGCAGCAGCGTTTCTGGGCAGATTATCAGAGCGTCGGTGCGCTGATGGAGCGCGGCCTTCTCCTTCCGGCACTGGAGCGCCTCTCGGCGCTGCGGAGTCATCCTCGCAAGCCGGCCTTAGACCCCAATCGAAACGTAGATTACAGCTACGCGGTTCTGCTGCAACAGGCTTCTCCAAATGCTGACGACTGGCGAACCTCGGCCGCCATACTTAAGAGCATGATCGAGGACGCGCAAAGCGGGAGCTTGCAATTCGACGAGGTTCTTCTGCGGATCGAGCTAGCCTCCGCCATGATTCTCCTGCGGGAATTCGAGGCGGCGGCGGAAGTTGCGACCGAAGCTATCGAACTGAGCGAGAAAGGCCATAAAGCACGGGCGCTCGCGTTTCAGAACCTGGGGCGCACGTTATTCGAGCTGGGTCGTTTGAATGAAGCACACGCGACGTACCTCAAGATGATCGAGGCCGGCTTGCACGAGCAGCGTCTCGTGTTCGCGGGGATTGGAGCCGAATGGCTCGCCCGCATTGCCGTCCGCAATAGTCGGCTGGATGAGGCTGCAACCCGAAGCATCGGGACGAGACCTCTTGGCACAGCACATCCCGACAGGTCGGGACTCCGGGGCCACCATAACACCTACCCAATCGCTATGAGGGATAAACCCAGTAGCGAGCGGCGCTGCGACAACACACCGGCGGCGCTCATAGGTAGCGATGTCCCTCTTCAGGGCGGAAAGCCCTCAACTGCCCTCCAAGAGGCCATGTCACTAAAGATCTCGCCCTCCAATAGCCCGGGATCAGTCGCCGACCGTGCAGCCTTGGGCCCGACACCACCGTCTGCCCCCTGGAACCTCGGCTAGGCTGGTTAGATGGCGGATCTTGGACAGCGCGGGCGCTTGACGCGTCCCTGGGCCAGTGATAACATGCTGCCTAAACAGAATCCGCAGAAAAGACACTGTTAGGGATCAGAACAACACGGGCGGATCAAATAATGAACTACTCTAACTTCAATCATGTTCTCAAAGATTTGCAGAGCCTAAACCAGGCCATTGAAGAGATCAGACAGAAAATAGTAACTGTGAACGGGGTTTCGTATACGTCACAGGATGCTCGTCAAGTCGCCCTTGATGGTTTGCAGTGTGATATCGGTGCGTGTGGTAATTGGATACGTGTCCTCATGAGTCTAAAATGTCTTTCTCAAGAGAAGTATGGCCATGATTGGGAAGAGGAGTATCGGAAGCTAATTGGGACTGGTCTATCCTCTGGTCAGGCTGAAGACCTTATGCTCGACTACTTGAGAAACACTGTTACTACCAAAGTACACTTCAAGATAGAGAATCTTTTCAGCAACATCTTAAAGGCTCTTTCTGCGAGTCCAAACAGAAGTGGTTTTTGGCACATCAGTAATGCCATGCTTCAAAGGGCAGGTATTCCCACCACGGGACCAGAAAAGAACACTCTCACCGTGCTCGCAAACTTGAGAAATTCGTTTCACGCAAATGGAATGCACAACAAATGTTCTCTGAGAGTTGATATTGATGGAATTAAGTTTGAATTCTGCAAAGGAAAACCAGTGAAGAGTGCTTCGTGGAAGCATATTGTTGTAATTATGCGGGCAACTATTTCTGTTCTTGAATCTGTTCTTTTCTCAAACGGAGTATCGAATCTTAGAAGCGAGATACCAGATGCTTTTGCAGCAGCAGACAATCCCTAACAAGGCGCTTCAGCGGACGGCTAATCGCCGCCGCTGAGCTTTGCCGTTATCCGGAACAGTATATCCTTCAGAGTTTTCGCAGCCTGGTTGGCGCATGGGTGGGGGCAAGTAAAACCATTGGTAATCTCATGCATAGGCGCTATACTGTTGTCGTATTGGAGGTTTGGGCGTGAAAACAGCTAAGGATGAAGTCCGCGCACTGCTGGAGAATCTCCCTGACGATGCATCGCTTGAGGACATCCAGTACCACCTATACGCGCGCCAGAAGGTTCTCAAGGGACTTGAGGCGGGCGAGCAGGGTAGAACGGTTACGCACGAGGAGGCCGTTCGCCGTATGTCCCGATGGCTCGACAAATAATCTGGACTGAGCCTGCATGGGACGACCTTGACGCGGCTGCCGAATACATCGCGCGTGATTCCGAATACTATGCAGCAGCATTTGTGCAGGAAGTGAAAGACGCTGTGGAGTCGCTTTCGGAGCTGGCGGAGCGCGGTCAGGTTGTCCCTGAGTTCGACGACCCGTCGCTCCGAGAGTTGCTCGTTCGACCGTACCGCGTGATCTATCAGGTACTGCCCAGTGAAGTGACGATTGTTGCCGTGATTCACGGAGCCCGGCGGTCGTGGCGATAGCTCCGGATAACAAGCGTCTGAAGCTGACGGTCGCTTTCTACGCTCGCAGCTTAGACGCAAGCCGTTCGGTTAGAGAGATAAGACATGGCGGAATACGGTGAGTGGAATCGCAAAGGGGCAACCCTCAGCGACGTAACGGCGAAGAAGGAATACGGAGTTGACCGAGACTTCATCGTGGAGGGCATCCGAGCCGGCAAACTCGAATACCGGGAAGGGGCGATATGGGGAAGTCCATATCTCAGGCTCTTGAGGAGTCAACTTGAGCAGTACATCGCTGAGGAGCTTGGCGCGGATCGTTTGTCGAGCGGCAAAACCCAGACAGAGCTTCGGAAGATCAAGAAGGAAATGGCAGACCTGAAGAAGAGACTGGATGAGCTTCAAGCCCGCAGAACAGAGCTTGAGAGCCAGACGAGGGAATACTGGACTGACAGCGTACCAACTCCAGGGCGACTTGATGATGGTCACTGACGGGACAGGTCGCACGAGAGTGGTAGTCGGCTATCCAGTTGCCGAGATCCGGCGCGCCCTGAGCGCCGTGGGACCGAGGCGGTGGCCTTCTCACCGGTACGCTGGCCCAACGGGGCGGGCCGGACAAGTAACCACTGGCACTGATGTAAGCAGGGGCGAACGGCCGTTCGCTCCTACATTGTTTACGCCCCCACGGAGAGGCTCATCATGGAGACCACCCTGTCACCCGGGTCCAGGGTCATGATGCGGGCGCCCCGGGTTATGCGGTCCTGTTCAGGCACGTCGGACAGGTAGCCGCGCATCATCTGGCCCTGGGCCGAGACCAGCATGAGCTGGTCATCGCCCCGCACAAGCTGCGCGGCGGCTACCGGCCCCGTCTGGTCCGAGATGCGGAAGGTGCGCACACCCTTGCCTCCGCGGTGGTGCTTGGGATAGCTGGAGACGTGGGTCAGCTTCCCATAGCCCAACTCAGAGACCAACAGAAGGTCGGCCTGGGGGTCAGCCAGGTCCATAGCCACCAGCTCGTCCCCAGCATCGAGCCGGACGGCGCGCACGCCGCCGGCCTGCCGCGAGCGCGCGGGCACGTCGGCCACCGGCATTCGGGCAGCCTGGCCCTGTCTGGTCACCAGCATCAGGTCCTCGCCGGATAGGGCGACCACGGCGGCGATCAGCTCATCGCCCGGCTCCAGGTCCATGGCGTTCAGCCCGCTGCTCCGCAGGTTGGCGAACTGGGCCAGCGGCGTGCGTTTGATCTCCCCCCGGCGGGTGGCCAGCACCAGATACCCTTGCTGGCCCTTTTCGGTCATGGGCACCACAGCAGTCACTGGCTCGCCGCTCTCCAGAGGCAGCAGGTTGACCAGGGGCAGGCCGCGGGAAGTCCGGGAGGCGTCTCCGGGCAACTGGTAGCATTTCAACTGGTACACCCGGCCCCGCTGGGTGAAGAACAGCATCACGTCATGGGTATCAGCCACCGCCAGGTGCCGTGCGGCATCGGTCTCCCTGGTAGTCCCACCCGACACACCCTTGGCGCCCCGGCGATAGGAGCGGTAGGTCTCGATGGGCAGCCGCTTGATGTAGCCGCGCTGGCTGAGGGTGACCACCACCTGCCGGTGGGGCACCAGGTCCTCGGCGGCCCACTCTTCCGCCTCTTGGGGCAGAATCTCGGTGCGCCGGGGGTCGGCGTACTTCTGGCCCAGCTCGACGATCTCGCCCTTCACCACCCCCAGCAGCTTCTCCCGGCTGGCCAGCAGCTCCTCCAGATAGGCGATGGTCTTCTGGATCTCGGCGTATTCCTCCAGGATCTTGTTGCGCTCCAGGGCGGCCAGGCGCCGCAGCGGCATGTCCAGGACGGCCTGGGCCTGGACCTGAGACATGGCGAACTCGTCCATCAGGGCCTGGCGGGCCACCTCAGCCGTCGAGGACCGCCGGATGGTGGCGATTACCGCGTCCAGATTGTCCAGCGCGATCTTCAGGCCTTCCAGGATGTGTGCCCGCTCCCTGGCCTTGGCCAGCTCGTAGCGAGAGCGACGGGTCACCACCTCGTAGCGGAAGTCAATGTAGGACTGGAGGGCCGTCTTGAGCGTGATGACGCGCGGCACGCCGTGGACCAGGGCCACCATGTTGATGAAGAAGGCCGACTGCATGGGCGTGTGCTTGTACAGGTTGTTCAGGACCTGCTGGGGGACAACCTCCCGCCGCAGCTCGACGACCATACGGATGCCTTCCCGGTCCGACTCATCCCGCAGGTCAGTGATCCCCTCGATACGCTTCTCCCTCACCAGCTCAGCGATACGGGCCACCAGGGCAGCCTTGTTGACCTGATAGGGCAACTCAGTAACAATGATGGCCTGCCGCCCACCCTTGCCTTCCTCAATATTCGTGCGGGCGCGCATTACCACGCGACCTTGGCCGGTGGCGTAGGCCTGGCGGAACCCCTGGACCCCATAGATAAGGCCCGCCGTGGGGAAGTCCGGGCCGGGCAGGTCCTCCAGGAGCTCGTCGGGCGTGGCGTCCGGGTTGTCCAGCAGGCGCACGATGGCCTGGCATACCTCACCCAGGTTATGGGGCGGGATGTTGGTGGCCATGCCCACCGCGATGCCGGAGGCGCCATTCACCAGAAGATTCGGCAGCCGCGCCGGCAGCACCTGCGGCTCCTGAAGGGACTCGTCGAAGTTGGGCGAGAAGTCAACGGTGTCCTTGTCTATGTCCGCCAGCATCTCTTCGGCGATGGCGGCGAGCCGGGCCTCGGTGTAGCGCATGGCCGCGGGCGGGTCGTTGTCTATGCTGCCGAAGTTGCCCTGGCCGTCCACCAGGGGATAGCGCAGAGAGAACTCCTGGGCCATGCGCACCAGGGCGTCGTAGACGGGCGCGTCGCCATGGGGGTGGTACTTGCCCAACACCTCGCCCACGATGCGGGCGCATTTCTTGTAGGGCTGGGTATGGCCGAGGTTCAGCTCGCGCATGGCGTAGAGGATGCGCCGCTGCACCGGCTTGAGGCCGTCCCGGACGTCGGGCAGTGCCCGGGACACGATCACGCTCATGGCGTAGTCCAGGTACGAGGCCCGCATCTCCTCTTCGATGCGGACTGGCTTGACTTTCTGCTCTGCTACCATATCCTAGCTCTTTTGACGTCTCAAGCTGACGCTATGATAGCACGTCTATGCGCTGTTTTCCCGGCTGGCCTCGTCCCCTACCCGCCCCAGCTCCGCCTCGGGGTCCTCCACGCCTAAATTGGCCATGGCCAGCCGGCGGCTGTGCAGGCCGGCGGCCACCAGCGCCCGCTCCTCCTCCACCAGCCGGCCCCGGTCCTGGGGCAGCACCGGGCCCCAGACCACCCGTACCCGGCAGCCCCGGTAGTCCTGCCCCGCCTTCTGCTCCAGCAGCCGCAGCACCATCTCCGCCCGCCGCCGGTAGACCGCGCCGCGGATGAGCCGCTTGCGGTTCACCTTCTGCAACAGGGGGTGCAGCTCCATCTCCAGGGCCACGCCGGACAGCGCCCGCGAGTTGTCCCCAAACGACGTCCGGGGCGCCTCGGCCAGGTCGTGCAGCGCCCGGTAGAGCAGGTTGATGTAGTCCACGTGCAGGCCGATGCCCCCACCCTGGAGCAGGTCGAGCAGATAGGCCCGTGCCTTCTCGGGCAGCTCCCAGACCGCGCCCGGCTGCACGGCGATGTCGCTGGCCTCCTCCACGTTTTCCAGCACGGCGATGGGGTTGCCCGATAGCTCGAGGATCAGCGAGAGCTGGGACAGCGCCCGGTTCAGCTCCCGGGCCGGTTCCATGAGAGCGGGGATGTCCGAGACCCCCCAGAGCTGCTTGGGCTGCCGCAGGTTGGGGAACAGCACGAAGGGGATGAAGCCGTAGGGGTTGGGCTTCTCCTCGGCCAGCTCGTTGTCCACCCAGAGCTGGAAGCTGTCCTCCGTCCACGCCTCCACCACCGTCACCACGCCCCGCCGCCCGGGACGGGCTTCGGGCTTCAGACTACGGGCTTCCGGCTTCGGGCTTCGGGCTCCAGGCGGAGTATATAGGGGGTGGTCTGAAGCCTGTAGCCCGTAGTCCGAAGCCTGTACCTGGTAGCGGCTGGCCACCCGCCACACCTCGTTCACGTTGTCCGGGCGCCACCAGGCGAACATGCCCTGCACGTCGGGCGCCGAGACCCGCACCCCGCCACCACGCTCACCCTGAGCCTGCCCCTGAGCCTGCCGAAGGGCCCAGGTCACCTTGTAGCAGCCGTCGCCCAGGATGGCGGCATCCAGCTCGGTGTCCAGGTCAAGCTGGTCCAGGTTGTTGGCCTCGTGGACCTGGCGCAGGGCGGCCCCGGCCCGGCGCGCGGCGTCCGCGGCCTGGGGCGAGCCATCGGCGGGCTCGACCCGCACCTGGAAGCCGCTCATGAGGTAGGAAGTCACCTTGTCCAGGCACACCCGGGCGTAGTTGAAGGTCAGCCGCCGCTCCCGCATCCTGACACGCCGGGACCATTGCTGGCCGTTATAGAAGTCCAGGTCCTCCCGGTAGGCGCGCAGGCGCTCGGCGTCCCGGCGCTCCAACTGCTGGGGCAGGCTGAGCTCTACCACGTTCTTGCCTCCTGTTTTCCACGCTCATGCCGTCCGATCTGTGGGATAGGTCTGATCAGTCGGATGGCGCGCTGGGCTGGGCGTGCCATGCCGCCTCAGGATGCGGTACACCGTGCGCACGCTCAGGCCGCAGGCGGCCGCCAGCTCCCCCGGCGACCGGCCCCGCTCCCGCACCAGGTGCAGCAGCGCCTGGTCCCGCTCCCGGCGGGCCTCCCGCTGGAGGCGGCCCGGCTCGTCGTAGCGGCAGGCGGGCAGGGGACAGCGCAGGCAGGCGGGGAACAGCTCGCACCCCTCGTCCTGGTAGTCCGCCTCCTCGGCGCTGGTAGGGGCAGGGCCTGTCCCTGCCCTGTCGGGTAACAGGTCATAACCTGGGGGCTCCATAGTGGCCCCAGACTAGCTCATATGTTCTATTCCGTCAAGGCCCTGCTGTCAGTAACAGGCTACGGGCTACGGGCTACGTGTTTTGTCGTTGCGAGCCGCGTAGGGGCGACCCGGCGGGTCGCCCTACGTTGTATGCCAACCTCCGTGGTCTCATGGCCATGTGGACCATAGGGGCGCCCCGATAATCGGGGCGCCCCTACGCAGGACAAAGGAAAAAGGAGTACCACATACGGCATCTCGATGGACGTACTCATGAACGACCTCAAGGTGAAGATTGACGATTTCGATGCTATCTCTGGGCTTGGCAAGTGCATCAAGGACTACTATAATCTGCTTTCAGACTACATTGAGAAAAGAGGCAACGTTGGTGTGTTGCATCGGAAGGGTAAGTATCTACCCCTCATGTAGAACGGAGAGACGATAAAATGCCCCAGATACCAAACCTCAACGATCTAATAAGGACCAATCCCAAGGTGGACACTAGTTTTCTTGCCGAACTGGACCAATTGGGCAAGAAGCTGCGTGAATTGGGAACTACCCCTGGGCAATCAAAGCTAGCATCTCCAGTGGTGCGCAAACGCCTCATCATCGGAGAGCGCGACCAGTCCGATCCCCGGACGATCCGCTTGGGTACACGCCGCTAACACCCCCGGCGCTTATGTGAGGCGCACTCCGGCAATGGCGGCTGGCCTAACTGACCACATCTGGACGGTCGGGGAGATTGTCGCCCTTCTGGACAGTTGAGACTGATACACTACCCCCCTGCCGGCATTGACGTCGAAGTGGACGGGTACAACGAGACCAGCAACGTCGCCAGGCTGAACAGGAACACCTGGCTAGGCACTCTGACTGCCGCCATGGCGGGGAATGGGAACACCGACCTGAGGATCCTGGTCGAGTCCAAGGACGACGCCGCCCCGGGCTTCTACACCATCACCGGCCGCATCATCCAGGTGGCCAACTAACGTAGTCCACCGACATCCCGTAGGGGCGACCCGGCGGGTCGCCCCTACGGTTCCACCTGGGTGAGAAAACCGCCCGTTCGGGTAGACATAATAGGTGGCGGATTTTGGAGGCTAGCCCTCTTGCAGTGTGCCCGGTTGGTGCTTATCATGGAGCCCATGACACGACTCTGATTGTGGCCTTTGATTTGTGCTTCAGGCGTAACCTTCAGCCTGAAGAACGCCCCATCCGGTGGGTGCTACACCACCACGGTGGCCGACGTGAAGGCTGAAGACCTGATTTGGGATGGCGCAACTCCGGCCAACAAGTTCTGCAACTAGAGTGGATGGGCTGGCGTGTCAGCGGCTGGCATCACGCAGGCAACGATCAAGAAAACAGGGGGTGACGTGTGAAGGCGCGCAAGAGTCCCGTCAAATGGGCCGTGTTGACTCATACCAGATTCCTGTTGGTAGTGGTTGCCTTGGTGGTAATACTTGCAGCTTGTAATGGCGGAGCGGCCACTCAGACCCCCACCACAACGCCAACGGCTACGGTCTCGTCCTGCGCTCCCCCGCCCTCCGGCATGGTCGGATGGTGGCCCCTTGATGAGAGCAGCGGCTCCATCGCCCACGATGTTGCCTCAGGTATGAACGGGAATATCCAGTTTAATACCCTGGGCACAGGTTTCATATCGGGCAAAGTGGGAGGTGCTTTCCATTATCAAACCTCACATCCACCTACGACCAACATCTACCAGGTGATTGTCCCGCATAATCCGCAACTCAATTTTGGCACCGGTAGCTTCACGATAGACGCATGGGTTAACTTCCCACCGGCGCCGGGAAAAACCTCATCTGGAGGGTCGGCTCCTTTGGCCCCGCAGGGCGCGGTGTTATTCGCAAAGCAAAGCTACGTCCCCCCATACGGCGGCTATTCGATTTATATCAACTACCAACTGTACATGAGTGCTTCCCTCTTACTCGGGGGGCCTAGCGTCGACTCTGCTACGACGGCGAATCCCGTTTCGTCGCTTGCTAGTGACTGGACCCATGTGGCCGTCCGTGTTGACCGCCAGGGGACTGGCAACTTTTTCACCTTTTTCGTCAACGGACAGCCGGTTCCGAGCAACCAATCTCAGCCCCCGCCGACTGATCCCAACGCCAGCACCGACAACACTGGGGATGCCCAAATCGGCTGGGTTGGAGACTTTCTTAATCATATGTATTTGGATGAAGTCGAGGTGTTCAACCGGGCGCTCACCGATGCGGAGATCCAGGCCATCTACGCCACTGGCGCCTTCGGCAAGTGCAAGCCGCCCACTCCCACGCCGACACCATTGGCGCTGGCAACACGCGAACCGCTGGCAACACGCGTGCCGATAGCCACGCCTACCCCTACGCCCACTGTCTTCCTCCAGGCCACGGTAACGCCGATAGTTGAACCCACGCGGGAAATAGCCTGTGGGGTTGGTGAGACGAAGATAGTCTTCACAGCGGGTGTGCCGGACAACTTCAGCACGGCCAACGGACCGGAGCTCTCCTCCCCCAGCGCGGCGCTCCAGGCTTTTATGAGCGGCTACTCCGCCGGCACCCAGGACTTCGATGGCACCATCTTTGATCGGGTCTTCGGCCACACCTTCACCGGCCTGCCACCGGGCGCGAGAGCCACCTTGCAAATCGGGCTAAGGGTTATCGGCAGCCAGTTGTCCGACAACGACAGCATCAGCCTGGCCATGACCGGGACCAATAGCTTCGCCTGGAGCAGCGGCATCGGCGCCCTGGCGGGCATCCCTTGGACCACCGGCGCGAGCAAGGTGCTCACTCTGAACCTGGCGGCGCTGCCTGGCGGCGGGAACGTTTTGTCCCACGTCAATTCCAGCCACACCCTGGACGTGTATGTGCAGGACGATACCGCCGTCGACTACATCACTCTCACCATGTGTGCTCGCCCTCCCACAGCGTCAGACCTGGAGATATCCAAGACGGCCGTGGGGCCGTTCACATGGGGGGCGATAGGCACCTATGCGATAACCGTTCAGAACTTAGGCCCGGGGACTGCCAGCCTGCCCTTTACGGTGAAGGAAACCCTTCCGCTGGGGTTCACGTTCGTGCCAGGGTCTGCTAGTGCACCGTGGACGTGTAGCGTCACCAGTCCTTTCAACTTCCCGAACAATGAGGTGGTGGAATGCACCTATCCAGGTCCGGGGACGTTAGATCCTGGGAGCAGCCTTACCTTCACGATCCAGGTGAACGTGACTCCCCTTGCCGCAGTACCACCGGGGCCCAACTGCGCTAGTGTCCAGAATCCCAACGACCCCAATTTACGCAACAATCAAAGCTGTGTGACTGTCGTGTTTGAGGCGACGCCCACACCCACTCCTACGCCAACGCCTACACCGAGACCGACGCCCACACCCACTCCTACGCCAAGGCCAACGGCCACGCCTACCCCTACCCCTACCCCGACTCCAACGCCAAGGCCCACTCCTACGCCCACGCCCACGCCCGTGGCCACCGATCTGGCGCTGGAGAAGTTTGCTAACCTTCCCTTCCACTATGGCCAGTCCGCCTCCTATTCGTTCCAGATAGGGAACGTGGGCACTGGGACCGCCCGCAGCCCAATAACAGTGGTGGATGTCCTGCCGGGTGGCCTTACTTACCTCTCCTTCAGCGACCCCTACTCCACTGACTGGAGCTGTAGCGCCGCTGGTCAGACGGTAACCTGTATATACTCTGGCCCAGACATTGCCCCAGGGGGCTTTCTCCCCGCCCTGATTATCAACGTACAGATAGCCAGCACAGCGGATTTCCCTCCCGGCGGCGACCAGGTGCAGAACTGTGCCACAGTGCGGTACGCCAACGATGTGAACCCGGCCAATGACCGGGGCTGTGTCTCGACTGTGGTCACTCCTCCCGGCGCGACGGGCTGACCCCTGTCTCAGCGATGTAGAGCGAAGGTCTTCTCAAGAGTTCGAGTTGGAGTTTTGCCTTTCGTCAACAATGGTGGGCCTGGGGGTGCGCCGAGGGAGGAGCTAAGCGTCTCGGGCGGCGGCTGCTCTGTCCCTTTCCCCAGCCATCCTGACGAAGGACCGTAGCACCTGTTCCAGTTCCTGCCGCGCCCGGCTGGAGAGTCCTCTGGTGGGCTCCATGGCTTTCTTTGAGGAGCCAGACGTACTTGTGGAAGGTGAGCCGGCAGGGAAGGCGGCGGACGCCGGCGCTACGCAGGTGGTCTTTGTACGCCTGGTACACGGAGCCCACGCCCGAAGCCTCAAGGCTACAGGTTCCTGAGGCCCGAGGTCTGAAGGCCGAAGCCTACAGGTGCGGCTGCGTCTGCTGGGGCAGGCCCAAGAAGGCCCGCAGGAGTAGGGCGGCGGCTGCCTTGTCCAGGGGTTGGTTGTTGTTGCCACATTTCGGGGACTGGACACACGAGGGGCAGCCCGCTTCGCAAGGGCAGGCCTCGATGGTCTCCAGCGTCGCTCGCCACAGGTCCCGGGCTATCTCAAAGCCCTTCTCCGATATGCCGATGCCCCCGGGGTGTCCATCGTAGATGAAGATCTGGGCCTTGCCGGTGTCGGGGTGGAGGGGTGTGGACAGGCCGCCGATGTCCAGCCGGTCGCACAGCGCGAAAAGGGGGAGCAGGCCGATGCAGGCGTGCTCCGCGGCGTGGAGTCCTCCGGCGAAGTCGAGCCCGGACTGCGCGATCCCGGCTTCGGCTGCCGGCGGTATGTCACACCAGAAGGCGATGGTAGGGAAGCGCTGCGGGTCCAGGTCAAGTGGCTCTTCGCCCATGACCTCCTCCGTGTAGGGGCGCCTCTTGACGAAGCTGAGTACCTGGCTGGTTACCTCCACGGCGCCCAGGTACAGCCGCGTGGCGCCGACTTCGTCCTCGCGAAGCACGCTCTTGACCTGGACCTCCTCGGTCTCCCGCACCTGGGTATAGTACGGGACGTCGGTAGCCTCTACGTAGACGGTCCGGCCTGGCATGTCCAGCTCCGTCACCAGGTATGTCTCGCCCTGGTGCAGGTAGACGGCCCCCGGGTGGACCTGAGTGAAGGCCCGGGCGGCCTCGATGGTCTCCAGCAGGCGCCCGCCGGGCACCTCGACTATGGCGTAGTTCCCTGCTGAGGTGGTCCGAATGTTGACCGACTCCGCGGGATACCTGGCCTGGGCGGAGAGGAACCATCTCCGGTGCCGGGTGTGCAGCCAGCCCTGCTCCTCGAGTTGGGCCACGCCCGCCATGAAGCGCGGTCCGAACAGATCGCCGTCCTTCTGGGTGAGGGGTAGCTCGTAAGCGGCACAGGCCAGGTGCGGGATCAGGATGTACGGGTTGTCCGGGTCGGTCAGCGCGCGCTCTTGCGGCCGGCCGAACAGGGCATCCGGGTGGTTCATGAAATACTGGTCCAGCGGGTTGTCCTGGGCTACCAGAATGCTCAGCGAGCGCTCTCCCCGCCGCCCACTGCGCCCCGCCTGTTGCCACGTGCTGGCCACGCTTCCCGGGTAGCCGGCCAGGACGGTGGCGTCCAGGGTGCCTACGTCTATGCCCAACTCCAGGGCGCTGGTGGTGCTTACCCCCAGCAGCTCGCCCCGGAACAGGGCCTGCTCAATGCGGCGCCGGTCCTCGGGGAGGTAGCCGGCGCGGTAGGGCCGGATGCGCCCGGCCATTTCACCAGATGTTTGGGACAGGGTGCCGGCGGCATAACGGTAGACCAGCTCGGCCAGGCGGCGGGTGCGGACGAAGGCCAGGGTGCGCACCTCCCGCCGGACCAGCTCCACGAACAGGGAAGTCGCCTCGGTGGTGGTGCTGCGCCGCGTGCCCAGCGCCTTGTTCAATACTGGCGGGTTCCACAATACAAAGTCCTTGCCCCCGTAGGGTGAACCATCCTCGTTCACCAGATGGAAGGGCAAGCCGGTGAGGCGCTCCACGTGGTCCCTGGGGTTGGCGATGGTGGCGGAGGCGGCGATGAACAGGGGATAGCTCCCGTAGTACTGGCACAGGCGCCGCAGGCGGCGCAGCACCAGGGCCAGGTGCGAGCCGAACACGCCCCGGTACAGGTGGACCTCGTCCACCACCACGAACTGGAGGTGACGTAGAAACTTGGACCAGGACTGGTGGTTGGGCATGATGCCCAGGTGGAGCATATCGGGATTGGTGATGACCACCTGGGCGGAGCCCCGTATCTGTGCCCGCTCCGAGGCTGGCGTGTCGCCGTCGAAGGTGGCTGCGGCCACCCAGGGGGCTAGCTCGTGCAGGGCGCGGAGCTGGTCCTGGGCCAGGGCCTTGGTGGGAAAGAGATAGAGCGCTCGGCCCTGGGGATCGCGGAGCAGCCCATCCGCCACCGGCAGGTTGTAGCACAGGGTCTTGCCGCTGGCCGTGCCCGTGGCCACCACCACGTTGTGCCCGGCCGCCAAAGCGTCCACGGCAGCCGCCTGGTGGGTGAACAGCGGCCACCAGCCACGCTCTCGAAGGGACGTCTCAAGCGTGTGATGGAGGGCGTAGCTGGGATGTGCGTGCTGGGCTTCCCGGACGGGCACTGGCTCTACGTGGGCTATCTGACCGCGATAGAAGGGCAGCGAGCGCAGGTGTTGGAGGAACGCGGACGTATCCACAGCAAGCGACTCTATTATAGCTTGCACGATTCCGTTTGCCGTTACGGTAGCTGGGGGACTAGGCGCAGCGAAACAGCATGGTGACGCGGCCGAGCCGGTTGTGCACCACAGCGCGGGACTGCAACGGGCTGCTGCCTGCCGCCGACGGTAAGGAGTCATTGACTTCGTCTGCATTCTAGTGTATTCTATCAGTGCACCACAGAAACTTGTAGGCTGAGGAGAGAACCAATGTCTAGGACGGTGACCCTTCGGCTTGAGGACGCGGTATATGACCGGCTGCGGGCGCATGCAGTTCGTGACAACCGCCCCCTGTCAAACTTCATCGAAACTGCCGCCCTGCGCTACCTAGAGGCCGAGGAGTACGTAGACGAATTCGAGATGGAGGAGATCCGCGCCAACAAGGCTCTGAACGAGAGTCTGGAGAGAGCGCATCGGGATGCAAAGACCGGGCGAGGTCAGTTTGCCTGAATACCGCATTTTTGAGACAGTCGAATTCGCGCGCAGTGTCAACAGTCTACCATTGCGGGATGGGCGGGCTATCCGCAAGAAGCTCACCGAGTACGTCTACCCCCAAATCAGAGAGGTTCCTTTCTTCGGAGCCAACATCAAGAAGCTCCGGGGTTACACTCCCGACACCTGGCGCTACCGGATAGGTAGGTTTCGCGCGTTCTACACGGTTGACAAGGACGAGCGGGTGGTCTACGTGCTCACGGTGGAGTTGCGCCGGGACGCGTACCGGTAGGAGTGGCCAACCATGGACTGTGCCAGAGCGGCGCTGCGCCCGGCCTGGCTGTTGGTCCAGTGCTGGTAGCTAGAATACGGGCACGATCTCCATCTCGTAGTCCAGGACCTCGCCGTCCCCCGGGTTCTGGTCAATGAAGTGGGCCACCCGGGAGAGCACCTGGTTCACGACAGCCCCATTGTTGCCCACGCAGCTCACCGCCAGGCAGGCCGTCTGCCACAGGTCCTGGTCGTCCACCTCGGCGATGGCCACGTTGAAACGGCTGCGCACCTTGTCTATGATGGGTCGCACCACCTGTCGCTTGCCTTTGAGCGACTGGTTGCCCGGGATGCGCAGGGTGATCCTCAGCACGCCTACTTGCATGGCCTAGTCCAGCAATACTAGCACAATGCCTGCCACCGTGAGCAGTGTGCCTACCAGGATGGCCAGGGTCACTTTCTCCTTGAGAAAGACGATGGACAGGGGAAGCGCGAAGAGCGGGGCCACTGAGGAGAGCAGGGCGGCCCGGGCGGCGCCGGCGTTCTGGACCGAGGCCACGAAGAACAGCGCCCCCACTCCGTAGCCCAGGACGCCTGCCGCCACCATCGCTGTCCATACCGAGCGCCCGTAGCGGCGCAGCCGGAGGCTGCCCGGGTCAACTTGGAACGCCAGCCCGAGCATTACCAGTGCCCCAATAGGCAGGCGAACAGCGTTGGCCGCCAGGACGCTATTCTGGCCGATGCTCAGCTTGAGGACCGAGATTGAAGCTGCCCAGAACAGCGCTGAGACCAGGACAACGGCCACGCCTTTCCAGCGGTCCCCAAGCTGGCCAGGGGCGGCCTTCGGTCTCCCCGCGGAGCTGATAAGGTAAAGGCCGACCAGCGTCAGGGGCAGCCCCAGCATCAGGTACGGGCCGATGGGCTCTCCCAGGAAGGCCACGGAGACCAGGGTGGTGATGACCACAAATGCAGACACGGACACCGGGAAGGCGATGGCCATGGGCAAGGACTTGAGGCCGGCGGTGAACAGCACGTCGCCGCCGGCTGTCCCTATGACAGTAGACAATCCCAGTCCCAGGGCAGCCGAGGCAGGCAGGCTACCCAGGGAGCCAAGCTGATTGGTGGCTGAAAGCACTACGAAGATGAAGATGGCCCCCACGCTCAGCCGCAGGGCGGTCAAGGGTATGGGAGTGAAATGGCGGGTCAGGGCCTTGACCAGCATACTGCTGGTAGCCCAGGTGAGGGCCGTCAGCAGGCCAGCAACCTCACCTACGGTAAGCATGTTGGGGACCCGGTCGCGCACTGCCACAGCAGCGGTCGCGCTGAGTGGCGGGCACCATGGATCTCCTGTGGAAAGGGTGCATTACTAGCACAGTTTACCATTCTGGTGCACCGCAGGTGGCGCCCCGCGAGGCATTCGGTATGATGTACTAGACGACAGGGCGTCTGGTGCTCGGGATTCGGGAGGTGGATGGCCCGATGAAGCACGGGGGACTGTTGAGGTGGGGCCGGAGGGGGATGGACTGGCTGTTCCGGCTCAGGCAGACAGGGCTGACCCTGTGGCAAAGGGTGGGGATGTGGCCCCCTGCGGCCTACTTGCTGCGCCTGCAAGCCCGCACCGGCTCCCACCGCCTGCCGGAGCAAGCAGCCGTCATCTCCTTCTGGGGTTTGTTTAGCCTGTTCCCGCTCCTTCTCTTTGTGTTCAGCGTTCTTGGTCTGGTAGTTAGCCGGGAGCAGTTGGAGGCGGAGGTGTTAGCCTACGTGAACCAGTTCCTTCCCCAGCAAATGGGCCTGGTCCGCGGGTTCATCGCCAACATACCCGGGTCCGGCGTGGGAGTGGGCGCGGGCACACTGGGCCTGCTCTGGGGCGGGTCGAGACTTTTCTCCGCCGTCGTGTCCGGGCTGGACAGGGCCTACGACGCCGCGGAGCACGGCTTCCTCAAGCGCAGGGCCGTCAGCCTGCTGATGGCGGTGGGCGCTACTCTCCTCATTGGATCAACCTTCGTGGTCAGCTCAATCGCGCCGTTGCTGACCCGCCTGCCGGCCGACATGTTGCTGGGGTTCCAACCCGCCATGCTTGCGGGCGGATCCAACAACCTGTGGGTGTTCGGTGCGGTGTTCAGTGCCCTGTTCCTTACCTACTGGCTGGTCCCTAACCGCCGCCTCTCTTGGAAGGACGTGTGGCCGGGCACCCTGGTGGCTACAGCGCTACTGGTCCTGTTCCGCTTCGGGTTCGGCCTGTACGTATCTACCCAGGACTTCAGCGTATACGGGAGCCTGGGGGCGGTCATCATTCTCCTCACCTTCGGCTACTTCGGGGCGCAGATATTCCTCTTGGGCGCCGAGATTAACGGCGACCGGGTGGCTGCCCGCAATGTGCGGCCGCCCAGCTACGAGCGCCCTCTGGTGGTGGCGTCCAAGAGCGGGCGCTGAGCCGACCTGGTGGCCGGAAGAGCGGCCAAGGCGCTGAGGCCCCGCACCGGTTTTGCGTGCCACGCACTGGCGTGCTATAATGCCTACTCAGCCCAAGAATGATAGAGGTCCGGAGCTTAACTAAATACTACGGCGACTTCCCCGCCGTCGAGGATATCTCGTTTGACGTGAAGAAAGGCGAGATCCTCGGTTTTCTGGGCCCCAACGGCTCTGGCAAGACTACCACCATGCGGATCCTCACGGGGTACCTGCCGCCTTCCTCAGGGACCGCCCGAATCGCTGGCTACGACGTGGTTGACCACTCTCTGGATGCCCGCCGCCACATCGGTTATCTACCTGAAACCGTCCCTCTATACACCGACATGACTGTGCGGGACTACCTGGACTTCCAGGGCACGCTTCGGGGCATGGACCAGGCCCGGCGCCGGAAGCGCATAGATGAGGTCGTCGGGGTATGCCGCCTGGGGGAGTACCGGGACAGCCATATCGGCAAGCTGTCCAAGGGGTACCGCCAGCGAGTGGGACTGGCCCAAGCCCTGCTCCACGAGCCTGATGTGCTCATCCTCGATGAGCCCACCATAGGCATTGACCCCCGTCAGGTGGTGGAGACCCGGCAGCTTATCAAGAGCTTCGGCGGGGACCATACGGTCGTTATCTCCAGCCACATTTTGCCCGAGGTGAGCATGGTGTGCGAGCGCGTGCTCATCATCAATGAGGGCCAGGTAGTCGCCATAGACAGGCCGGAGAACCTCTCCAATCGCCTGGGGGGCACCGAGCGCATCCATCTGGAGGTGCGAGGGCCAGTCAAAGAGGTCATGGGCGTGCTGCGAGGCATGAAGGGCGTCCAGGAGGTTACCAACGAGGGCGGGGATAGTCTGGCCCGCTACACCGTGGAGTGCCGCCCTGGACGTGACCTCCGGGCCGAGATGGCCGAGGCGCTGGTCAGCCGGGGCTGGGGTCTTCTGGGGCTCCAGGCGGCTGGCATGAGCCTGGAGGAGATCTTCCTCAAGCTGACCACCGAGGACCAGGCATGAGGAACACCATGGCCATCGCCAAGCGCGAGGTCCGCACCTACTTCACCTCGCCCATCGCCTATGTGGTCACCGCTGTGTTCCTGGTGGTGACAGGGTATTTCTTCGCCGCCGATTTGCTCACCCGGCAGATGGCCAACCTGCGGGGTTTCCTGTCGCCGGGTAGCTTTGTGCTCCTTCTGGTGACTCCGCTGCTCACCATGCGCCTCTTTGCCGAGGAGCAGAAGCTGGGCACTCTGGAGCTGCTCTTGACCAACCCCGTGCGGGACATCGAGGTGGTGATGGGCAAGTACCTGGGCAGCCTGTTCACCCTGCTGGTTATGCTGGTCCTTACGCTCTATTACCCGCTGCTGCTACGCATGTTCGGTGACCCCGACCTGGGTCCGATTCTTACCGGCTACCTGGGCCTGTTCCTGCTGGGGTCAGCCATGATAGCCGTGGGCCTGCTGGCTTCCTCGGTGACCGCCAATCAGATTGTGGCCGCGGTGCTCGGCCTGGGCATCCTTATTCTCCTCTGGGTGGTCGGCTCGGTGGGCACGGCGGGTGCCCTGGGCAGCTTGCTTGACTATGTGGCGCTTCCCCGCCATTTCACTGATTTCACGTTGGGGGTCATTGACACCAAGAGCGTGGTGTACTATCTGAGCGTGGCTGCTGCCTTCGTCTTTCTGACCGCGCGCTCCCTGGAGATGCGGCGGTGGCGGTAGCCAGCCGGGTGGGCTCCATCTTCCGCCGTATTGGAGGCGGTATCGTCTCGTTGGGTGGCCTGCTTCGCGGGATGAGCCTGATACTGGCCGGGGTAGGCGTGCTGGCGCTGATAGCCGCGGCGCCCCTTTATCTCTTGGTGCCTGAGCTCAAGAACTCGGCCGTCGGGCTGGCGGCCGTCGGCGTGCTTTTCCTGCTGGTAGCCCTGATGGCTGCCCTCAGCCAGGTGCGCACCGCCCTGCTGGGGCGCCGGGGGCGCTATGGCTCGAACACCGTGGTAATGGTCGTGGCCTTCGTGGGCATTGCCGTGGCCCTCAACCTACTGGGGGTGCGCCAGAGCTACCGAGTGGACCTGACGGTGAACCGGGAGTTCAGCCTGTCCGCCCAGACAGTCAAGGTGCTCAAAGACCTGTCCGCCCCGGTGCACGCCGTGGGCTTCTTCTCTCCCGTGGAACCTTACCAGGAGACGGCCGAGAACCAGCTTCGGGAATACGTGCAGCGTAGCCCCAGGCTGACCTACGAGATTGTGGACCCGGACGTCCGTCCCTCCGTAGCCCGGCAGTACGAGGTCAAACAGTACAACGTCGTGGTCTTTGAGAGCGAGGGACGCCGGGCCTCAGTGCCTGCCGCAATCGAAGCGAACCTGCCTGACGCCAACACCGGCCAGCTCCGTCCTCAGGTTGTTCCCAACCCGGTATTGGAGCAGGACTTCACCACCGCCCTGCTCAAGGTCACGGGCAAGCAGCAACAGGTGGTCTATTACCTCATCGGTCACGACGAGCTCCGGCTGGACAGCGACCAGGCCACAGGCTTCGCCATGGGCAGAGTGGGCCTGGAGCGTGACCTCTATGCGGTAGCTACCCTCAGCCTGGATTCGGCGCCGGAAGTGCCGGCGGACGCTGCTGCGGTCATAGTTGCCGGCCCGAAGAAGCCCCTGCCCGAGCGGGACCGGGCGATGCTCGACGCCTACTTGAAAGGCGGGGGGAACCTGGTGTTCCTGGGAGAACCTGGCCTATCTTCCGGGTGGTCAGAGCTGCTGGCTTCCTGGGGGCTGAGTGTTAGCCAGCGCCAGATCATTGAGGAGCAGCGCTTCGTCCAGCCCGACAAGGCGATGCCCGCGGCCTGGGAGTTCCAGTATGCATCACTGCTGCCCGACATGCGCTTTGTGTCCCACCCCATCACTGAGCCGCTGGACGTTACTTTCTTCCCGGGGGTTGCCTCTCTGAAAGTGGACTTGCCTGAGGACCAGAAGAACATCACAGTCTTTCCCCTCATCCGCACCACCGCCCAGAGCAAGCTCGATGGCTCTGAGACCGACACAGGGCCCTTCATGATGGGGGTGACTCTGGAGGGCTTCCCCCTGGACACGACGCCCGTCGAAGGCAAGAAGCACGCCCGACTGGTTATCTTTGGTGACTCGGACTTCGCCAGTAATGCCTACTTCAGCAGCCGCTCCAACGGCGACCTGTTCATCAACTCCGTAAACTGGGTCACCGAGCGTGAGGAGCTGATCTCTATCCGGCCAAAACCATACGCCTTCCGGCGTCTGGTGGTGACTCAACGGGCCTGGAACTGGATCCTGTACTCCAGCGTCGCCTTCCTGCCCTTGCTGGTGGCCGGGGTGGGCGCCTTCACGTGGTGGCGCCGCCGGTAGGGACCCCATGAGCTTTCGCACAACCTTCGTTTTGCTTGCCCTCTTCTTGCTGGTGGGAGGCTATGCCCTGTTCAGCCAGCTCACTCGCCAGCCGGAGAAGACGAAGCTGCCGCCCTGGGTGTATACCATGGACGATGACGCCCTGACCGCCATTGATGTCACCTACCAGGAGACCACCATGTCTTTCCGGCGGGATGACAGGTTCCAGTGGCACTTCGATAGGCCGGACGGAGAGCCGGTCAACCTCGAGCGGTGGGGCGGGATACCGCTGCTGCTCAGCGGCCCTCGCTCCCAGCGTGTCCTGGCCCAGGAAGCTAACGACCTATCGCCCTACGGGCTGGACTCTCCCCAGATGGTGGTCAAGCTGGGCTTTGGGGGCCAACCCCTGGACATCCTGGTGGGGGACCGGACCCCAGACGGCAAGGGCTACTACATGCAGGTCCGGGGATATCCGGGGGTGTACACCGTGGACTACACCTGGGGCGATGTCATCCAGCGCCTGGTCACCGAGCCCCCGGTAGCCCTGCCCACGACCCCTTTGCCCGTCGAAGGTTAGCTCGGCGGGGTGCCCGAAGTCTGTAGCCTGAAGCCCGCTAGAATAGGAGCCGGGGTGGTCAGCTTCAGCGACTTGTGGGCCTGGTAGAACGTGCAGCTACCCATGCTGGGGGTATACGAAAACGGGCCAGTCCAATCCTGGACCTGCTCAAGTCGCTCCAGCAGGAGCGGGGTGTCACCCTGGTCTTGGTGACCCACTCGCCCCGGGTGGCCCGCGTCGCCGACCGCGTGGCCTACATGGTGGACGGGCGCATCCAGCGGGAGGCGCCGCCGCTGTAGGGGGAGGCTCGCCCATGGTGAGCCTGTCGGACCATGAGCGGCCAACGCCTCGCGCTCACGGCCAATTTAGTAGAGCGGCATTAGGCAGACCACAGGCTCCTGGGCCAGTAGCTTGCGGAGAACAGAGAAGTCAGGCAAGTTCAATGCCTTGGCAATGGCGGCGTCAATCTCCGCCCGTACCGGGTCGTTTGCCATCTCCGGGAAAGGGAGAAGGGGCTGCTGGCACAGCCGGTCGTAGGCGCTGACCAACTCTCCCTTCTGGGCGGGTGCCAGAGCGGTCACGTCCAGCACCGGCATGGCGGAGAGCACTGGCTTCTTGAACTTGATCCACGCACCTCTGGTCTCCTCCCTGTGGGACCAGAGCACCAGGAGGCCAAGCGTAGAGTTTAGCCAGAGCGCCAGAGCCTTCTCCCTTTCCTCGGCGTTGTGGCTCAATGTGACAGGCCACCACACATTGGACACTACAGATTCACCTAGCCTGATGGCCGCCAGGCGCTGCGTCTTGAGCCATGTGCGTTCCGCGATAAGCAGCCGCCCTGCCCTGGGCCACAGGTCTGTCGCTTTGCGCAGGGGCCGTCCCTTTGAAGCCCTGGCGAGAGGGGACAAGTACCTGTTGGGGGACTGGGCCAGGGTCAGCACCTTGGAGGCGTCGTGACTCCAGAAGGCAGGGTAGGCCGTCTTCGCCTTGCCGGTGGCCAGGCGGAACCCGTCGTGAATGTCCCGGACATCAGGTCCAAGGGTGCCCATATCGCCCAGGGGACAAAGCTGGACAGCCCCCACCACACCGCTGCCCGGCAGCCAGAGGCTTCCCTGAGTCAGGCTGCGGGCGGCCCGTACGAGGTCTGATTGTGCGAAGGCGCATGGCCACATCCACAGGCCCTCGCGGATGCTTGTCCAGGGCACGGAGACCGCCTCGGCCACCTTGACGTCGCCCAGCGTGACCTCTAGCGCCCCCTGGCCCCGTTCCACATCCGGCGGCTCGCCAATGTTCAGGCCGCGGGCAATAGTCAGCGCCTCCACGATGTTGCGCAAGTTCTTCCACAGGTTTACGCACACCACGTTCCCATCGGCGGCGTGCGCGCCGTTGGGGTTCTCCAGCTTCCGCGCGACCAATAGCACCTCGCTCAAGTCCGTGTTCTCTGAGAAGTTCCAGCGCTCTGGGTCATGGCTGACGACGAGGTACTCAAGCTGATAGTACATGCGGAACAGACGGCGTGTCTCTTGCCAGGCCACACCAGATAGCAGCGCTTTGGGCAGCACCAGGGCCATACGGCCCCCGCGCTTCAAATGGAAGTCGCCGGTGGCCACAAATACCGAGCCCAGTCCGGCGGTGCTGCTGGCCAACACGCGCGGTATGCGCAGTAGCTTGGCCAGCTCCTTCTGCATGGCACGGCGCTCCGCCTCGGGTAGGGAGCCAAAAAGCAGGTTTCCGCCCACGCTGCGGGTGAAAGGCGGGTTCATCACGCATAGATCGAGGTCGCGGATAGGCGCGTAGTGTTGCTTAACATCCCCTTTGGGGGTTATCTCGTCGGCGGCCGCTCTCCCGCCGAATAGGTCCGCGGTAATGGGCACTTCCATAGAAGTGAGGAACTCGATGCTGCCCAGGCGGTGGTGGCGGCCCCCTAGAGGCAGGTTCCAGAGGCGCATGCGTGTGAAGGTGACATCGGGGACGCGCAGGGCCAGGGTTGAGGCGGTGAGATGCAAGGCCGAAGGCAACACGTCGTAGCCGTTAAGAGCGTCCTCCATCAAGGTACGGGACAGCAGGTCTAAGCGTGGTGGGCGGTGCCTAGCTGCGCAACTGCTCGTGTAGTTGTCGGTCATAGCGTCCGCGGCTGCCATGAGCAACGTGCCCGTGCCGCAGGCCAGGTCACCCACACCGAAGGTGGATAGCTGCGGCAGGTTGGACCAGTCCACCTCCCAGCGCTTGGCCGCCAGGGCAATCTTGAGCAAGAGGGTGGCAGCCGGTATGGACGTATAGTAGGTGCCCAGGTACTTGGCCTCAGCCAGAAGCTGGTGATAGATGCGGCCCATGAGGTCGTGGCTCAGGGCTGCCCGCTGCCGGACGATGTCCAGGGCGGCCCGGGCCAGGGAATGCACGGCCTTATCTACGTCCGGATTGGAGGGGAGCGCGATCACAAGCCTATGGGCAACGTTGAATATGGGATGGTAGTTTATGTGCTCCAGGATGTATCGCCACTGGTCAGCAAAGGCGGACACCACGTCTGCCGATTCGAGCAATTCTCGGATGTGTCTTATACTTGAGTCATTGTTCGCCAGCACCTCATGGAACACCATGGCATTGGCCAAGGTCAGGCCCACGATCTTTGCTACGGAGTCGTCCTCGCGCGGCGGGCTGGTCATTCCTCTTCTTCGTTGTCCTGGGGTTTCTTGCGCGTCCGCTGGGGCAGTTCTCGGATATTCAGTATCTCCTTCGCCTTCTGCAAGAAGGCGGAGTCGTGGACAATGGCACGGCCAAACTCGTTGACTCCGACTTTGAGGACATCCACAGCCTTGGTGACGACATCCTCTTCGAGCAACTGCTGGTAGGTCCGGCGCAGAAGGTCAATGAGGTGGCCCAGGTCACCCTGGCTCCAGCCGCTCTCCCCCACCTCGCTGAAGACGGCGATGCGCATGGTAGTGTGACACAATGCGTTCTTGAGGCCGGGGAAAGGGACCTGTCTTAGCGATGCCGGGTAGACAAGAGCAACGCCGATGTAAGCGATGCCGCTCTCTACCCGTTCCCTAGCTGCCTGTAGGGCTGCTTGCTCCGCCGCGGGCTGGTCGTCCACCTTGCCCTCGATCATGGTACGTAGGCCCTGGAAGTCTACCATGACATCAGGCATGCCCCGGTGCGTAGTAAGGGGTTCCCGCAGGTAGCTCTCAGGCACGGAGACAACCCCCTGCTCGTGCAAGAGCACGGCCAGGGTTACGTTGAACACCTCTTCCCTAAAGCCGCCGGTGGTCAGTGGTGCCTCCTACCAGTCGTTACTAGAACACCCCGTGCTGGTGGCACGGCAATCTGCTGGTGATTATGTCTTCCCTCATTTCGCGCCCCTGATTGTGCCGCTTTTTGAGATTCCGTGCAAGCCGTCCGCGCAGCCAAAATCCGCCACCTCTTATGTCTACCGGTAGGGCAGTTTTCTCACCCAGGTGGTGCACCAACGCGTAGGGGCCCCGATGTATCGGGGCCCCTACGGCTTGACCGGATCTCGGGCTGTCCCCAAGGCGCTGGGTTTTCCTGGTCTTCGTTTTTGATGGTGGATCAAGGGCAGACTGTGGAGAAGGCCGACGGTGGCGTATACTGAAGCTACTTCTGTCTGAGTGCGAAAGGAGGCATTCGTGGACTACCAGACCCTGATCTACGCCGTGGATGGCGGCATTGCCACCATTACCCTGAACCGGCCGGAGAAGCTGAACGCCATAAACGATGTGATGGACCGGGAGATACTTCTGGCCCTGCGCCAGGCGGCGGAGGACGATGGCGTGCGCGTGGTGGTCATCACCGGCGCCGGCCGGGGCTTCTGCTCCGGGGAAGATGTCACTGGCAGCCGCCAGGTCGGAGAACGCAGCGCCCAGGGCGCTTCACCGCGCATGGCCGCCGCTCCGCCCCAGAACCTGGCCGAGGTAATGAGGGGCATGGCCCAGCCCACCATTGCCGCCATCAATGGTCCGGCGGTGGGCCAGGGATTCTCGTTGGCCATCGCCTGTGACATTCGCATCGCCTCCGAGCGGGCCCGGCTGGGCGCTATCTGGGTGCTCCGGGGCGCTCCGCCAGAATCGGGCGCAGCCTACAACCTGGTCCGCCTGGTGGGAATGGGCAAGGCCTGCGAGCTTACCTTCACCGGGCGCATTCTGGATGCCCAGGAGGCTTTCCAGATCGGGCTGGTCAACCGCGTGGTGCCGCACGATAGCCTCATGGAAACGACCAATGAACTCGCCCGGACCATCGCCGCCGGGCCCCCCATCGCCATGGCCCTGGCCAAACGGTCGTTGTATCTGGCCCAGGAGACCACCATGGCCAACTTCCTCCAGTACGAGGCCTGGGCGCTCAACTATTCCTTCCGCACCCAGGACCGGGAAGAGGCGGTACGGGCCTTCCTGGAGAGGCGCTCGCCTTCGTATCAGGGGCGGTAGGGGCGAAGCATCCGGCCCGTGGTCGAAGCTGGTTCCGGGCTTGGCCACGCCGGATGCTTCGCCCCTACATTTGCCCCTCTTGGTCAAAGGTCCATGTCAACACAGAAGCCCTGCCTTTGGCGCCGTTTTGGGGTTCTTGACAGGGTGGGGTTGCCTGCTATAATAACCGCAATCACGTTGCGGGGGTGTACCATGCGGCACAAGCGTTCCATCACCTGTTTGGCCATAGCACTGTTGCTGTTCGCGGCCTGTGGTGGCCCGGCGGCGACGGCGACGCCGTCGCCCACGCCCAGTGCACGGGCCACGGAGCCTCCCCGAGCTACAGCCCCAGCCACGGCGGCGCCCACCGCCACGCCGCTTCCGGGGGCCACGGCGGCGCCCACGCCCAAGCCCACGGCGGCCCCGACTGCTGCTCCGGCGGGGGCCAAACTGGGTGGCACGGTGCGCCATCCCCAGCGCGAGGACCCGCCTTCCTGGGACCCCTCGAAGACCCATGTGGACCCTATGATCACCGTCAAATACCTGACCTTCACCAAGCTGTTCACCAACTGGTCGGATAACCCCCAGACCTGCCAGAGCGAAGTATACCCGTGGGCGGTGCAGAGCTGGCGGTGGGTGGACGACACCACGGCCGAGTTCACCTTGAAGCCCGGGATCAAGTACCACAACAAGCCTCCGGTCAATGGCCGAGAGGCAGTAGCTCAGGACATGGTTCCTGCCTTCGAAAGGTACAAGAAGAACCTGTCCTTCATGGCGGGCAAGTCGGCTACTGTGGAGTCGGTAACAGTCACCGACAAGTACACCTTCCGCATGAAGCTGAAGTCGCCCTGGGGCGGCCTGGTCAGCGAGCTGTTGGCCCACTTCTATGGCCCCTGGTTGGAGCCAGCGGAGGCGGGGGGTGCTGACGGCAGTCTCTGGGAGCAGCCTGCCAAGTCGTGGATTGGCAGTGGCGCCTTCCTTTTTGATTCCTGGAGGCCGGGGGTCAAATGGCGGCTGGTCCGCAACCCCGACTATTGGGTAAAGGGCAGGCCATATCTGGACGCGGTGGAGATGCTGGTGATCCCGGAGGCATCAACGCAGCTTGCTGCCCTACGGTCCGGCCAGCTTAACATGATCCGGGAGTTCAACGAGGAGATGCTCGACGTGGCCGTGCGGGACTTGCCCGGCCTCCAAGTGGCCCGCTGCGCGGGGACCACCATAAGCGGGTCGGGCATGCTGTGGTTGAACAACAGCGGCCCGCCGTTCGACGACGTGAGGGTGCGCCGGGCGGTGAGAATGGCCGTGGACAACGAGTCTCTGGTGAAGACCCTGTACAAGGGCAGGGCTGCTGTGGGCCCAGTGCTCCCCCCCACCGTACAGTACGCCATGAAGGCGGAGGACTTCCCCAGCGATCTACAGCCCTTCCTGAAGTACGACCCGGCTCGGGCCAAGCAGCTCCTGGCCGAGGCTGGCTACCCCACTGGCTTTGACTCGGCGATCAACTTTACTCTGCGCTACGCCGCCCCCGCCAACCAGGTAGCCGAAGCTCTGGCGGGCATGCTTGGAGAGATAGGTATCCGGGCCAAGCTGAACATCCAGGAGTATGGCCGCTACACCCAGACCGTGCTCCGGGCCGCCTACCCGGTGGGGGAGCTGGCCATCACCCCGCGCACCACCGTTACCCCTGAGGACGCCCATGCGCTCACCACCTACTGGAGCCAGGCTGGGGCCGTCAACCGCAGTGTGGTCAAGGACCCGGAGTACGACGCCCTTTTCGACCAGTTTCGGGCTACCACCGACGAGAACAAGAGGCAGAACCTGGCCCGCCAGCTCCAGATCATGGCGGCCAACAAGGCCTACGCCGTCACACTGCCCATGAACGACTCCACCATGGTTGCTCTCCGTGGGGTCCATTTCACCTGGATCGGCAGCACCCGGGACTACAGCATGCTCCTGGAAACGGCGTGGATGGACTAGGGGCGCACGGCCGTGCGCCCTTGGAGAGTGCGATGGACAACGCCAAGTTCGTGGACGTCCAGGGCATCAGGACGCGCTACTTCGAGGCTGGCCAGGGCGAGCCGATGGTGCTGGTCCACGGCGGCCATTTCGGTAGCTCATACAACGCCGAGGACTGGGAACATAGCTTCCCCCTCTTCGCCCAGCAGTTCCACGTCTATGCCCTGGACAAGATAGGCCAGGGGTTTACAGACAACCCGGTGCGGGACGAGGAGTACGTCATAGGGGCCACCGTCCAGCACCTGCATGGCTTTCTGGCGGCTGCGGGCATAGAGCGGGCGCACCTGGTGGGGCACTCCCGGGGTGGCTATACGGTGACCCGCCTGGCGCTGGAGCACCCTGACGTGGTGCGGACCCTGGTCATCGTGGACAGCGCCAGCCTGATGGCCCCACCCAATCCCATTCACGCCCAGTGGGAGGCCGAGGCGGCGGGCATCGCCGACCCTCGCGAGAGGTCCATCCACATCCTGGTACGTAACTCTTACAGCGCCGAGCACATCAGCCGGCACTACGTGGACGTGATCATGGAGGTGAACAGCCTGCCCAAGACAGTGACCGGGGCGGCCAGGATGGCAGCTCTATTCCCGCGTTTCGCGGAAGACCTGGTGGCCCGGCAGAGGGAGACCCACCAGTGGATTAGAGAGGGCCGTCTGAGGGCACCTACCATCGTCATGTGGGGCTACAACGATCCCTCGGCCAGGTTCGACCCGGTGGGGCTGGCCGCATTGGGGCTGATTCTGCCCTCGGTGCCCCGCTCGCAGATGCATATCCTTAACCACGCCGGGCACCACTGCTTCAGCGAGCAGCCAAAGGCCTTCGTGGCGGCGGTTTCGAGCTTCATCCGCACCAACCAGGTTGCTTGAGCGCTGGAGCAATGCGTCATGCCGCCATGGGACCAAACCCCGTAGGGGCGCACGGCCGTGAGCCCCTGCCTTCTTCCGTCTGTTGCTCGCAGTCTGTAGAGCGATGCCCTCACCCTCGCCCCTCTCCCTTTGGGAGAGGGGCGAGACCGAAGTCTGTAACCTGAAGCCTGTAGTCTGTAGCCCGCTTGACACCCCCTAGCGTGCTGTTAGAATGAAATCGTTCTGTGCCCGCCATGGTGAATCCACATGCTGTTGGAGGTGTGAATGGCTGACGTCCTGGTGACTGGCGCGTTTGGAGCTTTTGGCAACCAGGTCCTGCGCCGCCTGGTAAAGGAGGGCATCCGCCCGGTGGGCATGTCCCGCAACCCGGACCTGAGCATGGTCAAGGACGTGGCCAGCTCCATTGAGGTGGCCCGGGGCGATGTCACCAACATAGTGGACATCCTCTCGGCCATCAAGAAACACAAGGTCAAGCGCATCATCCACGCCGCGAACCTTATCGGGGCGGCGGAGACCGACCCCTGGCAGGGGTTCCAGGTCGGCGCCGTGGGCACCGCCAACGTTCTGGAGGCGGCCCGCCTCACGGGCATGGAGCGGGTGGTGTTCACCAGCTCCAAAGGTGCCTATGGGCTGATTACCGGCGGTGAGCATGCCTTCCCCCGTTACAAGCCGGTGACCGAGGAGCACATCCGTAACCCGGAGTATGACTCTATATACGCCGCGGCCAAGGTCCTGGGCGAGAACCTGGGCTGGGCCTACCACGATAAACACGGTGTGGACTTCGCGGCCCTACGCTTCGGGCACACCTGGGGGCCGGGCAAGCAGGCGCGTCATGGCCCGCTGTCCATCTTCAGCAAGATCATCGAGAACGCCATGCTGGGCAAGCCCACCCGCATCGCTCAGGGGGCCGCCGAAAAAGACGACATCGTCTATCTCAAGGACGTCGGCCTGGGCATTGTGCGGGCTTGCTACGCCCCCAGCGTGCCCTCGATGTTCTATAACATCGCCAGCGGCCGGCTGATCGGCCTCCCCGACTTCGCCGCGGCGGTGCGCAAGGTGTTGCCCAAGGCCCAGCTCGAGATCGGCCCTGGGCTGGACTACATCAACTACGGGCACCAGCGCTACTCTCTCTACGACATCAGCCGGGCCCAGAATGAGTTGGGCTACCAGCCCGAGTTCGTGGATGTCGAGAAGGGTGTGCGTGACTATGTGGAGACCATGAAGGCGCTGGGGCTGGAGCCCCAGCCGAGCTAGGTGAAGGAGGTCAGTGCAGTGCCGGAAGAGAAGCTGGTAAACGTGTTCTGCGGCCCCCACTGTGGGGCCTACGTCTGCGAGTTCCAGGCGGTGGTGAAGGAGGGGAAGGTAGAGAACCTGCGCATCCACCCCAAGACCAAACACCCTCCCTGCGCTGTGGGCTGGACCAACGCCAAGCGGCTTTACCACCCCGACCGGCTGCTGTACCCCCTGAAGCGGGTGGGCGAGCGGGGCGATGGTAAGTGGGAGCGCATCTCCTGGGACGAGGCCATGGACTACGTGGCCAAGGGGCTCACCGAGGTCAAGCAGAAGTACGGCAACGAGTCCATCGTCCTCTACTCTTACGTGGCGCACCACGGTTCCCCGGGCGGCGCCGCTGACCGCAGTGTCACCCCCTTGCGCCTGTTCAACCTGTGGGGTGGCTGCATCCACCTCTTCGACCGGGGCAACCTGTGTGCTGCCGCCTACTGGCAGTCCATGCGGCGCTTCACGGGGACCATCCACCTGGCCCGGCCCCTGCCCAAGGACACCGAGCTCATGGTCATCTGGTCCTCCAACCCGGTGGCCACCAGCCGCCGGATAACGCCCAGGACGATCATGGAGTCCAAGGAGCAGTACGGGCTGAAGGTAGTGGTGATTGACCCTCAGTTCACTGAGACGGCCGCCTTGCTGGCCGACGAGTACCTGCCCATCCGGCCCGGCACCGATGCTGCCCTGGCCCTGGCCTGGCTGCGCGTCATCATCGCTGAGGGCCTCTACAAGAAGGACGTGGTCCTCAACCACACCAATGCCCTCTTCCTGGTGCGCAGCGACAACGGCAAGATGCTGCGCGAGAAGGACGTGGGCGGTCCGTCCGACAAGTACATGGTGTGGGATGCCAAGACCCAGCAAGCCAGGACATTCGACACGGCTGGCGTGGAGCCTGCGCTCACGGGCAGTCAGACGGTCAAGGGCATCACAGTAAAGCCGGTGTGGCAGAGACTCATTGAGCTGGTGGAGCCCTGGACCGCGGCCAAGGCTGCCGAGGCCACCGGGCTGCCCGCCGAGTCCATTGTCAACCTGGCCCGGGAGTTTGGCCGGAAGAAGTCCAAGATCCAGTTCTTCCCCATCCCACGGTTTAACACTACCTCCTATGGCGAGTATGCTTCCATCGCTTCTGAGATGATAAACGTGCTTAGCGGCGGCATCATCGGCCGTATGGTGATGCGCGAGAACCCGCATGCCCACATAGACGTGGGCTTCCACGCTACCCACTTTGATACCCAGGTGGTGCCGAATCCAGTCAGCAAGAAGGTGCCGGTGGGCCACCTGGCCGAGGCCATCCTGAACCCCAAGCGCTACGGGACCAACATCAAGGCCCTCTACCTCTTCCGGGCCAATCCAGTGAACCAGCACGCGTCCACCCAGAAGACCATCGAGGCCCTCAAGAAGCTGGACCTGGTGGTAGTGGCGGACCTGTTCATGAGCGCTACTGCCCAGTACGCCGACATTGTGCTTCCCGCCTGCACCTACCTGGAGCGCTCCTCCATCAGGGAAGCTTCGCCGGTAGGCGTTGGTGGCTGGACAATCTACTACGACCTGCCTCGCCAGCTCTACTACTGCGATAAGGCGGTGGAGCCTCTGGGCGAGAGCAAGGACGACTACGACATCACTCGTTTGCTGGCCCAGAAGTTGGGAATGGGCCAGGACTACCCCTGGCGCAACGCCGAGGAGTGGATCGCGGACAACCTGGAGAAGGCAAAGGAGAATCCCAAGTACCCCTGGCTCAAGGATGTCACCATTGACCGGCTCAAGCGCGAGGGCATTGTGGACGTGCCCATCCCCACGCCGCCCATAGACTGGAACATGCCTACGCCATCGGGACGGGTCGAGTTCTACAACGAAGAGCTCATAGACATGGGCTACGAGCCTCTGCCGGTGTATCTGCCGCCCAGGGAGAGCCCGGAGGGCAGCCCCGAGCTGTACAAGAAGTACCCCCTGCAACTGTTGACATCCAAGTTCAAGCTGCGCCCCAACTCCTCGTACGGGAACCAGCCGGAGCTGAGGGAGATGTATACCCCCGACGTGCTCATGAACCCGGAGGACGCGGCGCCGCGAGGTATCAAAGACGGCGACAAGGTGACCGTGTTCAACGACCGGGGTCAGATTCACCTCAAGGCCAGTGTCAAGGAGGCCATCCGGCCTGGGGTGGTGCGCATCTACCAGGGGCAGTGGCCCGCGGACGGCAACGTCAACCTGCTGTCCAGCGACGAGCTCACGCTGTATGGGGAGAACCCCACCTACAACACCGGCCTGGTCAATATACGGAAGGCCTGAGGCCTGTCCTGAGTTTATCCTGAGTCTAACGAAGGAAGGAAGAGAGAAATGCCCACTCGCTACGGGATGTTGGTTGACCTGAAGCGCTGCATCGGCTGCTATTCCTGCATCATGGCCTGCAAGCAGGACCACGGGGTGGTGGCTGGCAAGAGGTGGAACCGGGTGACCACGGTGGGGCCTATTGGCAAGTTCCCCAACGTGCGGATGCACTACGTCTATACGCAGTGCATGCACTGTGAGAAGCCACCGTGCGTCGAAGCCTGTCCCACCGGCGCGCTTTACAAGCGGCCAGAAGATGGTATTGTCCTGGTGGACGAGTCCAAGTGCCGGGCCTGCTTCGATCTGTGCGAGGATGCCTGCCCCTACAAGGCGCTGGCCCGGGACACCGCCCGGGGCAAGCAGACCAAGTGCACCCTGTGCGTCGAGCGTTTGGAGAAGGGTGAGCAGCCCCTGTGCGTGCAGACCTGCGTCACCCAGGCCCTTATCTTTGGCAAGGTCCAGGACCTGCCGAAGCTGATGGAACCGAGGACCAAGGGTGTGCCCACCCACCGCCTGCTCACGGACCAGGGGACCGGCCCCGGCCTGGAGTACAACAAGGACCCCGAGCTGGGCACCATCAAGGGCCGCCGGGGCAAGGTGTACACCGACGTAACGTAAAGGTGCCCTCACCTCAGTCCTCTCTCAAAGGGAGAGGATATTGACATGCACAAACGAACAGCCCCCCGATGGCCAACGGGGGCTGTTGTGTTGTGAGGGCTGACGACACCCTCGACCCCGGATGATTCGCGTCCTGCGCTCGCTGGGCTTAAAATGGGCTGTAGGAGGCGCACAGTGAAGACACAGCGAACGGTAACGACCGGCCTGTCACTGGATGACATCATGCAAGTGCTGCGACCCCACTTGCCCGACCTGCGGAAGGAGCACGGAGTGAAGTACCTGGGTGTCTTCGGCTCCTACGTCCGAGGGGAGCAGGGGAAAGGCAGCGATGTAGATATACTCGTCGAGTATGTGGAGGCGCCCTCGATGTTCCGCTTCATCGCCCTCCAGGAGCATTTGGCAGAAATCCTTGGTGTGAACGTTGACCTGGTTATGAAAACGGCCCTCAAACCCACCATCGGAGAGCGCATCCTCGCCGAGGTTGTCGCGGTGTGAAGAGGAAGCGGGCTCGTCTCGATTACCTGCGGGACATGCTGGCTTACGCGGAGAAGGCCGAGGCCTTCGTAGGCCAGATGGACTACGAGAGCTTCAGGGTCAACGAAGAGAGGACGTTGGCGGTTGTCCGCGCCCTCGAGATCATTGGCGAGGCCGCAAGAAACATCCCTGTGGAGATGCGAAGGCGCCACTCTGATGTGCCCTGGTCCAAGATGGTGAGCATGCGCAACATCGTTATTCACGGCTACTTTGGGGTGGATTCAGAGGTGATCTGGAAAACCGTGCACGAGGACCTGCCACCCCTCCGCGCCGCTCTGGCGCGAATATTGGCAGACCTGGAAGGCGGAGGGAAGCTTGCCTGAAGCTGCCGAGATTGGGCGAGGTGGCGTCCACCCACCGCCTGCTGGAGGACCAGAAGACCGGGCCGAGCCTCCAGTACAACAAAGACCCCGAGCTAGGCACTATCAAGGGCCGCCGCGGCAAGGTGTATACAGACGTAACGTGGAGCAGTGCCCTCACCCCTTCGTCCTTCTGGGGAAGGACCCAGGGCAGGCCTAAACCTCTCCCGAAGGGAGAGAGGACTAGCACACGCAAACAAACAGCCCCCCGAAGCTACCTTCGGGGGGCTGTTGTGTTTTCTAGTGACAGGTAGATTTGCCGTCCAGTTTTGCGGCCAATTCGGATGGCGTGCGGGCGGGCACGAGTTCGCCGGCTATGTTTTGGGCGGCGCGGTCGGCGCCAGTTGAAGGCATGTCGCACGGCGGCGGCAAGAAAGGTCCTCTCGTTTGGAGGTGTGGTGTCCTCACCTTGTTCCGTGCTACAATCCGAAACGGGGCAGACTGGCTGGTTGGACGCAACGGAGAAGGAAGATATGGCTGAGGTGGAAGATAGATACATCTTGGAACGAGTCGATAACCAGTTCTCCTACTTCGATTCGAATGCCATGCGGAATCAGCGTCGCTATCGCACACTCAAGCGCACTGCCATGGTCTGCAACATCATGACCACCTTGACTATTGCATTGGCGTTCACTGTGCCCGATGCCTTCCGTACTTGGATGAGCATTGTTGCGCTGTTGCTCTCAGCGGTCGTGCTTGCAACCTACCAGTGGGAGGAGTCCGAGAACTATGGTGCCAAGTGGGAGAAGTTCCGATTGGTCGCAGAACAACTGAAGTCGGAACGAGAACTCTATCTGGAAAAAGCGGGAAGGTATGCCGTGGCGGATGACGGGGAGCGACGCAGGCTGTTCGTCGAGACCGTTGAGTCCATTATTAGGGGGACTGACATGTCTTACTTCACGCTCATGGTAGAGCCAGGACGCCGAATCGAGAAACGGCTGAAGGGACTGGACCGCGACTGACAAGGCGCATCCGCGACTGCCAAGTGGGGGTAGCATAGATGTCAATGTGGTACCATCTTTTTATCAGTCACGCGTGGAGGTACGGCGACGACTACGATCGCCTGTGCCACTTGCTAAATAACGCCTCTGGCTTCAGGTGGCTGAATTGGAGTGCGCCAGAGGACAAACCTGCCATACCCCCTTGGATGACCGTGCCGAATGATGTTGTCCTGCGCGAGATCGCCAACAAGATCGGCATGGCAGACTGTGTTCTTGTCATCGCGGGGATGTACGCCACCTACAGTGATTGGATCCAGGCAGAAATGGACTTAGCGCACAGCATGGGCAAGCCGCTAGTTGGAATCAAGCCGTGGGGCAGTGAGCGGATGCCACGGGCAGTCTACGAACGAACTATCGAAGACGTCGGATGGAACACAGACTCTATTGTGGAAGCCATACGACGACGTTGTTCCCCAAGATGAGGGGTGTTAGTGTGCTGTACGACAACGCTGGGCCTGCCCAGCGAGCTGGCGGGCGGTCAGCACATGCCCAGGTTCCGTGACTCCCCGTCCGCGGTGGGTTTCGTTTCACTTCACCCACCCTACGACTTTAGCCACACCCTTTTCAGATAGGGGCCGCTCCAGTAGAACTGCCCGACCATAGCGCCATGCTATAATCTGTTGGCGCAGCATGCTACAGCGCGCACGTTGTCACAAGGCGTGGTGGCCCGAAGGCTGATCGAAAACGACCATGACACGCGATGAAGTTTTGGCGGTGCTGTCAGCTCACCGAGATGAAATCCAGCGCCTCGGGGTGCGCTCCCTTGCCCTTTTTGGCTCGGTCGCCCGAAATGAAGCTGGGCCAGACAGCGACGTGGATCTCCTCGTGGAGTTCGATAACAGACCTGTGGGGCTTTTCCATTACGCGCGTGTGCAGCGATACCTGGAGACCCTTCTGGGTGTGCCCAAGGTGGATCTGGTGCTGCGACGGGCGGTGTTGGAGGAGCTAAGGGAAGAGATCTACGGGGCAGCGGTCAATGTCCTCTAGACCGCGCGTGTGGAGGCTCCGCCTCCGGCACATCATGGAGGCGGCGGCCAAGATACGCGGCTACTCCGAGGGCATGACATTCGAGCAGTTTAGCGCCGCCTCAATGGTCGTGGACGCCGTGATACGAAACCTGGAGGTGATTGGAGAGGCTGCCCGACATATTCCGCTCGATGTTGAAGAAGCCTATCCTCAGGTGCCCTGGGCAGACATGCGGGCGATGCGCAATATCCTGGCTCACGAATACGAGAGCGTTGACTTGAGCGTCGTCTGGGACACCATCCGGAACGACCTTCCGCCCCTGGTCCCGCTGCTCCAGGCTGTGCTGGAGGCGAACGATCTCCCCGACAGGTAAGCAGCGCAGGTTCTTGCTTGTCGCTGGTGAGTTTCGTTTCACTTCACGCACCCTATGCTTGCTCCCATCAGTCCGGCATCGTGCTATCCTGTCTGTGGGCTAAACGTTAGTAACGGCAAGGTGTGAGGTGGCGCAATGACCAAGCTACTGGGAAAAGCCGTGGCGGAGCTATCCAAGCTTCCGGAGAAAGAACAGGATGCCGTCGCTGCGTGGCTCCTGGAGGAACTGACTTCGGAGCGGCGCTGGGACCGATTGTTCTCTGCGTCCCATGATAAGTTGGCTGCGCTAGCAGACGAAGCGCTAGATGAGCATCATGGGGGTGGCACGGAAGAGCTTGATCCAGACAGCCTGTGATCTCCCGTACCACCGGAACGTTCCGCAAAGCGTTCTCACGCCTGCCGGAGCATGTTCAGCGCCAGGCCAGAGATGCCTACAGGCTCTTCAGGGATGATTCATACCATCCCAGTCTATGGTTCAAGCAAGTCCATCCGACGAGACCCATCTACTCTATTCGCGTTAGCCGAGGCTATCGGGCCGTTGGCACCGTTGAAGGGGATACTGTCATCTGGTATTGGATCGGGTCCCATGGGGACTACCAAAAGCTGATTTCTCGCATGTAGAACGCCGTGACCGCGGCTAGAACGAGACGGCCCCCGATTCCTCGGGGGCCGTCTTTGTCTCTGGGTGCGTGGCGCCGGGGCGGTCCGCGAATCGCCCCTACTTCTCCAGCCACACCCTTTCCAGGTACGGGCCGCTCCAGTAGAAGCTGCCAGACCACAGGAAACCTTTGACCCAGGGCTGGAAGAAGGCGAAGTCGAAGGGGATGGGGGTGACAAAGGCGTAGGCCTGGTCCACCACCCGGTCCTGGATCTTGAACGCCAGCGCCTGCCGTTGGGACTCGTCCTTGGCTATCAGCATCTCGTCTATCAGCGAGTCCAATGTCGGGTCATTGAGGTGGCTCCGGTTGAGGTTGAAGCCTGCCTTGCTGTGGAAACGCCCCAGGTCGTCCAGGGGCTCTCCCGAGACAGTGAGGCCATAAAGCAAGTCAGCGTAGGTGCCTCTCAAGGCGGTGCTGGACCAGGCGCCGTACTCGACCCAGTTGGGTTGGACCTTGATGCCCACCTCCCCCAGCATGGCGATGAGGGCCTCCACGATCTCCACGTATGGGGACCGGTAGTAGGGGGTGGCGGTCAAGGAAGTCGTAAAGCCGCTGGGGAACCCCGCCTCGGCTAGAAGCTTCTTGGCCTCTGAGGGGTTATGGGTCAGGTAATTCCTGATCTCCGGTGGGAACTGATCGGCGGCCTGGACCAGGGGACTGATGCCCGCGGGGTAAATCGCCACCGGCGAGGCCTCACCCTGGAGCACCGTCTTCACCAGGGCCTCCCGGTCAATGGCCATGGAGATGGCCCGTCTCACGCGGATGTCAGCAAAGGGGCTATCGGCCTTGTCGGTGCGCATCCAGAGCTTGCCCGGGCCGGAAAACTGCGAGCACTTCTGGACCTGTAGGTTGCGAGCGGTGGCCTGTAGCTCTTTGGCGGCGGTAACCGGTAGCTCGCCAAACCACAGGTCCAGCTTACCGGCCCGGAGGGTAGCCATGCGCGTGCTCTGGTCGCCCATGATAAGCTGGGTCATCTGGTCCACATAGGGAAGGCCCTGCTTCCAGTACGTCGGGTTGCGTCCAAACACCAGTTTGACGCCGGGAACGTACTGGTCGAAGGTGAAGGGCCCTGAGCCTATGTAGGTCTCCGGGGCCTCGAAGCGCCCCTTGGCATCGGCGGCCTCCTTGGGCAACACGGGGGAGCCGTAGAAGGACGCCATATACAGGTCCAGGATAGGGGCCGGACCGTCCGTGGTCACCTGCACCGTGGTCGCATCCAGCGCCTTCGCCGACTTGACGTGCTCAGGCAAGCTGCCTAGCCCACGTCGCGGGGCCTCCATGGACCGCATCAGGCTGTAGGCCACGTCCTCGGAGGTGAGCTCGCGGCCATTCACGGGGGGCTTGTTCTGGAACTTGATGCCCTGGCGCACCTTGATCTCGAAGGTAGTGTCGTTGATCCAGCGCCAGCTCTCGGCCACCTCGGGGTTTATAGTGGCCTGGCAGGGCTCCTTCAAAGGGATACTAGTGGCCATGAGGCTGAATACGGCCTGGTAGGTCTCCCGGGTGTCCCTGGCGCCGCCGGGCGTATAGTCGGGGTCCCAGCTCTGGGGATCGCCCCGCTTCATGACCACCAGCGACCCGCCGCGAACAGGCCCCTTGGCCGCTGTTGGGGCAGCCGTAGGAGCCACGGTTGGGGCTGCGGTAGGCGTGGGTTTGCCCGGCGCCGCCGTGGGCACGGGCGTGGCCGTGGCTGCGGGACCACAGGCTGCGACCACCAGCAGCAACACACCCATGATGGTGAGCAGACGCCTCTTCCCTAGCAAGTCAACACCTCGCGTTTCAAGAATCCTGGTTGCCAACAGAACGCTGACCTCTCTCCCGGCCTCTCCCCGACACGGGGAGAGGAGTTGGGATTCCCCTTTCCGCTTGGGGCTAGGGGTCAGGACGTGCCTCGGCTCAAGCTAGCCAGTAGTGTGCCCCGGCCCGGGATGGCCTCGTGGACCTCGAGGCGGTAGAGGACCTCCCAGATCTGAGCGCAGAGGCTAGATATCACTGGCCTGTGCACATCCGCCTCTAGCGGTTGCAGTATGTCCATGGTAGTGACGCCCCCGCCGGAAATAACCACCGCCTCGGCCTTGGGCGCGTGCTTGGCCACCATCTTGGCGGCTTTGTAGACCAGGCCGATGGGGATTCGGCTATGGGGCGGGAACAGTGCGTGGTCCACCTCCTGGCGGTTAGCGAACAGGCCCTGCTGGATGAAGTGCTCCATGGCCACCACCTTGATTCCAGCATCCTCCAGGAACTTGGTGTACTTCTGGGCCAGGTCATCGGTATAGTAGGTGCAGGCCACCGCCACCGAGCCTAGCCCCAGCTTCTTGAGCGAGTCAATGACTGCCAGGCCCATCATGACGTAGGGGATGCCGGTCATCTTCTCAATCTTGGCGTGAAGCTCTCGCGTGAAGCGCAGGCCGTCAGCCACCACGAAAGAGAAGGGGGTGCCCGATTGGGCGATACAGTCCACCTGGGCTTCTTTGAGCGCGAGGCAGCAGTTCTCCAACTGCTGCGCTGCCTGGGCAATGTTCTCTGTGGTCAGCCCCTTGGCGAAGCCGGGGACATAGGTCATGGTCTGGCACACGGAAAAGCCCTGGGGGGCCACCCGCAGGAACTCCATGGGGTCAGTGGATACGACGGGGGGTGAGATGAAGCCTACCCGGCCTCGCCAGCCGGGGTCCTGGAGCCATTGCACTGGGGTAGTGCCTGACGCCGCCTCTGGTGCCATACGTCCTCCTTCACACGAATCACCGGGTCAAGAGACAGGAAGTACCAAGGATAGTTTAGGGCGGCACAAGCGGAGCGTCAAGACGAGACGACAGCCCAGAAGCACCATCTGCGCATTTGCCCAAGAACGCCATGGTTCACCAATATCCTCAACGCCGGCATACGTAGCGGCAATTCATGAATTGCCGCTACGCTTGTACCCAGCCACGCCGGTATAGGCGGCTTGGAGATCTGTCGGTGGATTTTGGACAGCCAAAATCCGCTACCTCTTATGTCTACCGGTAGGGCAGTTTTCTCACCCAGGTGGTGCACCAACGCGTAGGGGCGACCGGCCGGTCGCCCCTACGGTTTGACCGGATCTCGGGGTGTCCCCAAGGCGCTGGGTTTTCCTGGTCTTCGTTTTTGATGGCGGATCAAGGACAGGCTACAGGCTACGGGCTTTTGATATTGGGCACGCTCCCGAAGTCTGAAGCCCGAAGCCTGTAGCCAGAATCGCCGGAGGCGTGTTGCCCTATACTGGAATCAGGCAATGAAGAAGTACCGTCCCATCGAGCACACCGCCGACATCGGCCTGGTGGCCTATGGGCGTGACCTCGGAGAGTGCTTCTCCAACGCGGCCTGGGGCCTGTTCAGTTGCATCACCGATCTGCGCCGGGTGCGCCCCGAAGAAGTGCGAGAGGTGCGTGTCGAGGCGGGCGACACCGAGGCGCTGCTGGTGGACTGGCTTAACGAGCTACTTTTCCTCTTCGACTCAGAGGGGTTCTTGGGCCGGCGCTTCGATGTCGTAGAGATTGGAGATGGCCGCCTCCGAGCGCGGGTGTGGGGCGAGCGCCTGGACCCGGAGCGGCACCGGACGCGCATCGCGGTCAAGGCTACCACTTATCACCAGCTCCAGGTGGTGCAGCGGGACGGCTGGCGCGCCCGGGTCATATTCGACGTGTGAGAGTTCTGGGTCTGGGGCTTCAGGGTTCCGCTTGACAGGTTCCGGCGAACCGGGTATAAGTTACACATCGCCTCCACCCGGCGACACCCAGGCCTTGATGGACCAGCAGACGAGATTGGTCGCAGCCGAGGAGACCGCCTCGGGATATGGTAGGTCCAGGGCACGGCAACTGACCTGCGCGCCGTGCGTTCCACATGGGAGGCCCAATATGAGGTGGCGTGAGAGACCCTATTCTGGCCACAGGCATCTGTTCTCCTGGCTGGGCCTGGCAGCTTTGCTGCTGGCCTCCTGTGGCACGGCGGCCACGGCCACGCCCACCAGGCCCCCCGCCACAGCCACGCCGGTCAGTGCGGTGGCCACGGCGACACCGGCGGTAGCGGCTACACCGATACCCGCCGGGGACAAACCCCGCTATGGCGGCACACTTCGCATGGCCGTCCGGGAAGACCCACCGACCTGGGACCCCGCCGGGAGCCACGTTGACCCCGTGATCACTACCAAGACCCTCAACTTCAACAAGCTGTTCAATCTCGGGGACTACCCTCCGGTCAAGCAGTGTGCGGAGGGGCTCTCCCCGGTGCTGGTGGACACCTGGCGCTGGGTGGATGACACCACGGTGGAGATGACCCTGAAGAAAGGGATCAAGTTCCATGACAAGGCGCCGGTGAACGGCCGGGAAATGGTCGCCGACGACATTGTCTTCAGCATGGAACGCTACAAGCTCCTACCTTTCATGGCGGGCGTGTCCGGCAGGGTGAAATCCACCGAGGCCGTGGACAAATACACCTTCCGGATGAAGAGCGAGACGCCCTGGGGCGGCCTCGTCCTGGAGCTCATGGGCCACGACTACGGGTTCTTCGTCATGGCCAAGGAGGCCGGTGGCGCCAAACAGGAGCTCTGGACAACGCCCGAGAAGTCGTGGATTGGCACTGGCCCCTTCTCCTTCGAGCGGTGGGTGCCTGGGGTGAAGTGGACTCTCAAGCGAAACCAGAGCTACTGGATGGAAGGTCTCCCCTACCTGGACGGGGTGGACATTGTGGTGATGCCTGACGTGACTACCCGGATGGCGGCCCTGCGCTCTGGCCAGCTCGACCTGCACGACCGGACACGTCCCCTCCAACTTCGGGAGCTGCAGACCACGGCCCCTCAGATCCAGATTCTCCCTTGTGCTGCCACCAGCAGCTTCCCGGGCATGTTCTATGCCAACACCAGCGGGCCTCCCTTCAACGATGTCCGGGTGCGGCGGGCGGTGTCCATGGCCATAGACCGCAAGACCATCGTGGATGTGGCCTATCTGGGGCAGGCGGTGGTCGCGGGTTTCATACGCCCGGGTCTCTCTTACGCCCTTAAAGTCGAGGAGTTCCCGCCCGAGGTCAGAAGGTACCTGGAGTACAATCCCGAAGAGGCCAAGAAACTCCTGGCCGAGGCCGGCTACGCCAAGGGCTTCAAGGCCGTGTTCAATGTCACTCCCCGCTACGAGGCACCTTACATGATGGTGGCGGAGATGCTGGCGCAGATGCTGGGTAAGGTGGGGATTACCGTGGACATCAAGCCTACTGACTATGGCCTGTTCACCCGCACGGTGCTGGCTGCCGACTACCCGGTGGGGGAACTGGCCATGGCCCCCAGCCTGGCCATGACCCCAGAGGACGGGCATGCCCTGCGCGGACCGAGCAAGTACGGCGGCTCCACCAATCGAAGCATGGTCAAAGACCCGGAGTACGACAAGCTCTTTGACGAGTTTTCCGCCTCCAAGGACGAGGCCCGGCGGTCCGACCTGGCCCGCCAGCTCCAGGTCCGGGGTGCGGATATGGCCTGGCGCTGGACGTTGCCCTACCCCACCGAGGCCCTGGTGGCCCACCCCAAGCTGCGCAATGTCGTCAACCGGGCGGGCTTCCGAGACTTTGGGCCCATCATTCAGCAAGTGTGGTTCGCCCCATAGTCCCGAAGTGTCGGGATCTCCCCGTGTCGGGGAGAGGCAGGGAGAGAGGGCCCGAGCGCTGTTTTCATCCTCGGTGGTGACACTGGCAAGAGCCATGAAGGATTACTTGGACATAGCGTACCTGGGTCCGACCTCCGGTTGGCTAGCCTTGTGCCCTGGTTTTCAAGACCAGGTCCCCGGGTGACGATGGGCACAAGCGGCTGGGCTATGCGTTTGATTCGAGCACGTGAACGCGGGAAAATAGGGCGGATTCGACCCTTGGCTTGTGGCGCCCGGTACTTGACAGGACCGGACAGGGATTATACCCTTAGCGCAACTGTGCGGGCACCGTACGGCGTACTCTGAACAGGGAGGTATACCATGCCCTTGCACGTCCTGAGTTCTGGCCATCGCCGCCGGGTACTGATAGCGGCGCTTGGCATATTGGCGTTGCTGGCTGCCGCTTGTGGCCCCGCCGCCACCGCCACACCCACCAGCGCTCCGCCCACCATCGCTCGGCCCACGTTGGCGCCCACCTCGCCGCCGGTGACCGGGACTACACCTACTCCCACCAGGGCGGCCGGGGTAACGCCATCTCCGACTACTCCTACCCCCGCCCCCACGGCTGCCCCTCCTACTGGAGCGGCCGCTCCCAAGGCCGGGGGCGTATTGAAGACTTACCTCAGGTCTGAAATTGCGGCCTGGGACCCAGTGAAAGAGATCACAGGTTCTTTCCACCTGCGTAGCGTGGAGAAGTCGGTGTTTAGCAGCCTCTTGGCCCGCTACGCCGAGGAAACGCCCTGCGCCGACGACTACAACCCGGTACTGGTCAAGTCGTGGAAGTGGGTGGACAACACTACTCTGGAGGTAGTCCTTCAGCAGGGTATCAAGTTCCACAACAAGCCCCCGGTAAATGGGCGGGAGCTCACCGCCGAGGACGTCATCTGGTCCTGGCAGCGCATCCTGGCCGTCAACCCCCGTCTCCAAGCTGTCAAAGATGGTGTGAAGGAAATCGTGGCGGTGGACCGCTACACGGTGCGCTTCATTACCAGCACACCATTGCCGGCTTTGCCTCCCGCGCTGGGCGAGAGCACTACCCCCAACATACTGGCCAAAGAAGCCGGAGATTTCGCCAAGGACGCCCAGTGGGGGGACTGGACGCTGCCAGAGAAGTCGTACATCGGCAGCGGCCCCTTCATGTTCAAGCAGAATGTGCCCGGGGTGAAGGTGGTGTTGGAGAAGCACCCCGACTACTTCAAGAAGGGACAGCCCTATTTGAACGGGGTGGAGTTCCACGTTCTGCCTGACATGAGCACGCGCACCGCCGCTCTTATCAGCGGCAAGATTGACGTCTGGTACGCTGAGGCACCTATTGCCCCTGTGCAGACGCTGCGCAAGACTGCCCCCCAGATGTGGGTCCAACAGTGTCCCTTGCTGCAAGTCCCTGTGATGGCCGTGGGCAGGACCGACCAGGCCCCGTTCAATGATGTGCGGGTCCGCCGGGCAGTCCTTCTGGCGATGGACCAGGCGGGCATGATCAAGACTGCCTTCCTTGGGGAAGGCGCCCCATCAGGGGTATTGCCGGCCTTTGGCAGTGCTGTGTACCTGACCCCAAAGGAGTTCCCCCCGGAGCTGCGCAAGTATCTCGAGCCCAACCCTTCGGAGTCCAAGAAGCTGCTGGCGGAGGCTGGTTTCCCCAACGGCTTTGAGACAACTGTGACCTATTACCCTGGCTATGGCTCCCCCTTCAACGAAATCACTGAGGCCTTTGTCTCGGCCCTTGCTGATGTGGGCATCAAGGCGAGGCAACGGGGCCTGGAGCGTGGTGCCTACAACACCACGAAGTCCACGGGCAACTTCGAGGGCATTCTGCTGACCAAGCAGCAGGTCTACGAGCCGACCTCGGCGTTCGATATGTTCTACAGCAAGACACCCCCAGCCTTGAATGTTGGGCGGACCAACGACCCAGAGCTTGACCCTCTCATCGAGGAGTACTGGCGGACCGTGGACAAGGACAAGTCCCTGGACCTGGCCAAGCGTATCCAGTACCGTATCCTGGACCAGGCCTGGAACTTCCAGCTCCCCGCCCAGTTCGACTACTCTATTGGCCATCCCTACGTGAAGGGCTACATCAAGGGTGGCTACGAGTCCACTACCGGTCCCAAGTTCGAGCGGGTCTGGCTGGACAAGTAGGGGCGAACCGGCGGCTCGCCCCTACACGTAGCCGGGGCGCTCCGATTGTCGGGGCGCCCCGGTTCACGTTTACGGGGCATGGGTGCTGTGGTACACTCATGGGGACTGAGGAACAGTCCACGCTGGTCACTCAGTCATGTCTGTATCGTCCAGTGGCGGTGTTGAAAGGGGTGGTGGTCATGCTAAAGGAAGCGGTGGAGGAATGGATGGGCGCCGTCCGCAAGATTGACGACTACCGCTGGGAGCTTCCCCAGAACTACAAGGAGGGCATGAACGTGCCCGGCCTGGTCTTTGCCGACGAGGAGATGATGCGAGTAATCGGCCGGGACCAGTCGCTGGAGCAGGTGGCCAATGTGGCCACGCTGCCAGGCATCGTGGGCCGGTCCATGGCCATGCCGGACATACACTGGGGTTACGGCTTCCCCATCGGGGGGGTTGCCGCCACCCGCGTGAATGATGGCGTGGTCTCGCCCGGCGGTGTGGGCTTCGACATCAACTGTGGTGTTCGCTTGCTGCGCACCGAGCTCACCGAGGTGGAGGTCCGCCCCAAGCTCCAGGAGCTCGTGGCCGCCCTGTACACCGCAGTGCCCTCAGGTGTCGGTGTGGGTGGGAAATTGCGCCTGGACGCCAAGGAGATAGACAAGGTCTTGCTCAACGGCGCCCTGTGGGCGGTGGAGCGCGGCTACGGCCTGCATGAGGACCTGGAGCTTTTGGAGAGCCAGGGCCGCCTGCCCGGCGCCGACCCCACCAAGGTTGGCTCCAAGCCCAGGCAACGGGGGGCGCCGCAGCTCGGGACGCTGGGCGCGGGCAATCACTTCCTCGAGGTCCAGGTGGTGGAGGACGTCTATCAGCCGGAAACTGCCCAGGCCATGGGCATACACGGCTATGGCCAGGTCCTGGTGATGATTCACACCGGTTCCCGTGGCTTGGGCCACCAGGTGTGTGAGGACTATCTCAAGGTCATGGATGGGGCGATCAAGCGCTACGGCATCCATCTCCCCGACCGGCAGTTGGCCTGCGCCCCCGTGAGCTCCCCCGAGGGGCAGGACTACCTGGCGGCGATGGCCTGTGGCGCGAACTTCGCCTGGGCCAACCGGCAGTGCATCACGCACTGGGTGCGAGAGGCCTTCACCCAGGTCTTCCAGAAGTCGCCCCATGAGCTAGGCATCCGGACGGTCTACGACGTGGCCCACAATATTGCCAAGATCGAGGAACATGTGGTTCCTTCGCCAAGCTCAGGACAGGTTAGCAAGCGCGTGAAGCTGTGCGTCCACCGCAAGGGTGCCACTCGCGCGTACCCGGCGGGCCATCCCGAGATACCCGCCGCCTACCAGGGCATCGGACAGCCCGTCCTCATCCCGGGGGACATGGGGCGCTACTCGTTCATCGCCGTGGGCACGGAGCAGGCCATGGCTGAGACCTTTGGCTCCACCTGCCACGGGGCCGGCCGAATGCAGAGCCGGGCGGCGGCCATGCGCTCCCTCAAGGGGACGGACATACGGGGGCGCCTCGAGGCCAGGGGCATCGCAGTCCAGGCTGGCAGCTATCGGGGCTTGCTGGAAGAGGCTTCGGAAGCCTATAAAGACGTGGCCCACGTGGTGGACATCACGGAGAAGGCTGGCATCTCCCTCAAGGTGGTCAAGGTCAGGCCCCTGGGCGTTATCAAGGGTTGATCCCCCTACTTGCCCAGGCCCAGGCGGGCGGCGTAGGCCGCAGCCTGGCTGCGGTTCTTGAACTGGAGCTTCTCCAGGATGTTCTTCAAGTGGGTCTTGACGGTGTTCTCGGAGAGCACCAGGGTTGACGCGATCTCCCGGTTGGAGGCACCGGCGGCGAGCAGCCCCAGTACCTCCATCTCACGGGGGCTTAGCTCCACGGTCTCTGGTCCGCTGGGCAATGGCTCCCGGCGCTTGAACTCGTCCAACATCTTGACGGCCATGGCCGGGGAGAAGACCGCCTCGCCCGCGGCCACCCGCTCCACGGCCTGAAGGACTTCCTGCGGTCCGGAACCCTTGAGCAGGTAGCCCCGGGCACCGAACTTGATGGCGGCGAACAGGTCCTCGTCCTTCTCCGAGACGCTGAGGATGAGGACTCTGGCGGTGGGCACCTCACGGCTAAGGCGCAGGGTGGCCTCCAGACCGCCGCACCGGGGCATATTTACGTCCATGAGCACGACGTCAGGGGACAGTTCCTTGGCCCTTTGCACGCCCTCGATCCCGTCGGAGGCCTGGCCTACCACGTTGTAGCCCGGAAGGCCACGGAGCACGCTGGCGATGCCCTGGCGGAACAGGGCATGGTCGTCCACCAGGAGGACTCGTATCGTCCCTGGACCCGGCGCGGAAGGTGAGGAAGGCACCATGCCGAGCCACATAATACTACAGGCTACAGGCTACAGGCTACAGGCTACAGGCTACAGGCTACAGGGACCGCTCATGGTGAGCCTGTCGAACCACTGGCATCGGGCTACAGGTTACAGGCTGCGGGAGTTGGACGCATGCTCCAGCGCCACTATCAGTCTCTGCAAGCGGAACACCCGGAGTTTGCGGTGGTCCCTACTCATGACCTGGTCCCGAAGTCTGACGCCTGGAGCCTGAAGCCCGTTTACCGGGGCAAGCGCACCCGCACCTGGGTGCCCTGGCCAGGGGCAGAGGACACAGTGCAGGAGGCACCGATCTCTTGGGCCCGCTCCTTCATGCCGGCCAGTCCGTAGTGGCTGGGGGCTGCGTTGGCCTCGGGATCAAAGCCCCCGCCGTCGTCCTCCACGGTCATCTCCACGGCGTTGGACAGGGCGATCAGGGACAACTGGGCGCGGCGGGCGCCAGAGTGCTTCTGTACATTGCTCAGCGCCTCGCGGGCAATGCCCAGGAACTGTGCCCCTTCCACCGGCGACACATGGGGCGCCCGCGGCGGCAAACGCAGTTCCACATGTATCTTGGTGCGTGTGGTGAATTCCTTCCCCAGGTCTGCCAGGGCCGCTGTTAGCGTGAAATCTGTCCCCAGGGTGAGGGCATCCAGGTACTTGCGCACGTCCGCATAGGTGTGCTGTAGCGTCTCCTGGAGCTCGGCGACCTGCCCCGACAAGGCGGGGGCGGAAGGGACGCCATCCACCGAGTCCCGCAACTGCTTGGCCTTGAGGTTCAGGAAGCCAAGCTCCTGCGCCAGGCTATCGTGGATCTCGCGGCGCAGCCGCAGTCGTTCCGAAGTACCTGCCTCGCTCACCAGGCGGTGGCGCAGGTTCAGATTGGTCCGGTAGGGTACGACGGCCACCATGCTCACGGCGATGGCGTATACCAGGAACAGCGCCAGGTAGTTGCCGTCCAGGATCCACGAGTAATGCCGCACGGTGGAGTGCAAAAGCAACAGGGGTACCGTGGTGATGCCGGCTACGGAATAGGCTACGTACTCTTCAAGCAGCAGAGATGCGGTAAGCGTCGGGGCCAGCGAGTACAGCAGCAGACCGCTGTTCAGCCCACCGGTGGCTATCAAGGAACCCAGGGCTATCCCCAGGTCTAACGCTAGCGAGGCATATCCTGCCAGGCTGCCTGGCCGGGGGAAGTAGGGTACCACCACCCGTAAGATCACGTAGGCGCCCACAATGCCCAGGGCGATGTAGTCGCCGACAGGTGGGTCTTGTCCTTTTAGCGGAGCAGCCACCAGCATCAGCCCCACAGCCACCATATAGGCCATGTACCGGTAAAGGGACAGGAGCTGGTAGACCGGCCTTTCCGGGGGGCGCTTGCGGGGAGAGGGGCGTTTTTCCATGCTGAGCGCGCTTACCGGAGCAGGCCCACGTACCACTCCCAGAGCGGGCCGCCCCACAGCAGGGCCAGTAGCGCCCCCAGGGCCAGGAAGGGACCGAAAGGCATGGTCTGCCCGACTCTACGGTGCCCCATTACCAGGAGAACGGCGCCCGCCACACCTCCGCTGAACAGGGACGCCAGCAGCGCCACCACGGTGCCCGGGACGCCGCTCACCAGGCCAATGAGTCCGGCCATCTTTACATCACCCCAGCCCATGCTTCCCGGACGGAGCAGTATCACTACGGCAAAAGCTCCAGCACCGAGAACGGCGCCAGCCAGCGAGCCCAGCATCACGCTTAGCCGCCCGGTGCTGTTCAAGAATTCCCGCTCCAGACCCAATTCCCGCCACCAGGGGGTCAGCAGGAGGCCGAGGGCTAGCCCTGGATAGACGAGCATGTCCGGTATTATGCCATACTCCAGGTCTATGGCTGCCAGCAACAAGAAAAGGCTTGCGTAGCTGAAGACCAATAGGGACTCGGCCGAGACCGCCGAGGTCAGCCAGACGTAGATGGCCAACAGGCCCATGATGAGCTCCACGGCCAGCACCCGCAACGGGATTGTGCTGTGACACTGGTGGCACCGGCCCCGAAGTGCCATGTAGCTGAACACCGGCACCAGCTCCAGCACTGTCAGGCGCCGGCCACAGGCCGGGCAATGGGATGGGGGCTGGACTAGCGACTCTCCACGGGGCAACCGGTCCGCGACCACATTGATGAAACTGCCGATGCTGGCCCCCAAGAAGAACGCCAGTACGGACATCACGACTGGATTCGGCAAGCTCACTACAGGGCCTAGTGCATGCCCAGCCCCACGTTGACGGCCATGGCTGGCCCGGGGAAGTCACGGGCCACGGCCAGCGCCGGCAGGACGGCCACCGCGGGGTGGCCGGTCTCTTGAGTGACCACAGGCGCCAGCTCTTCAATGGGGAACCCCCCGGCCAGGTGGATGGGCTGGGGAGGCGACAGCCGGGCGTCTGGGTTGGTATCGTTGTGGTAGCTGATGGTCCGCGTCAGCTCCTCTGCCACACGCCGGGGCGCCGAGTCCACATCCAGCGGCTCATCCCCCAGCCACAGGCTGCGCACCACCGTGGGCACCCAGTTTATGCTGATCACGATGTCAATGCTGTCGCTCTCCACGTTGGCCACAATGGACTGGCCCTGGGCCACGGCCTTCGCCAGCGCCAGCGGGGCCAGCTCCACGCGACGCAGGGGGAGGCCAGCCAGCTTCATGGTCTCCACCAGGGACACCAGGGGCGCTCGGGGCGTCACCACTACCAGGTAGGTGCCTGACTTGGCCGAGACCTGCTGCCAGAACAGGTAGTGGTCCCGTTCCGAGTAAGCCATGAGCCTGCGGGCTTCCCTGGGCACGACCTCGGCGGGCGCGACATCCTTGGCCCGAGGCAGGGTGATGGCCCGGCAGATGCTCTGGAATCCTGGCAGACTGGCGATCGCCGGGGCAGGCCGCATGCCCTTGCTGGTCAGGGTGTTCTTCACTACCTGGCTCATCCCCTGGCTGTTGGCAATGAAGCCGTTCCTGAGCAGCGATGGGTTGAAGGGAACGTGTGCCCAGCTCACCGCCTTCTGCCTGTCCAGCAGCGCGATCCGGAGGCTGTTCCCCTGGATAGACACGGTCAGGGTCTGCTTCTGAAGGCCTGGCACCCGCTGGGCCAGCTTGGCCGGCCCGCCATTGAGACTGGCGCGCAGCGCCTTGAGCCTACTTGCCAAGGGCATACACCACCAGGTCCAGGTTGAAGTCCGTGTCCGCCTTGCCCACCTGGTGCTTCACCTCCAGCTTGGTAACGGTGGGAAGGTACGGGGCGGCCACGGCTGCGGCTACGAACCTCTGTATGGAGTCCGGGGAGCCACGCCCTGCCACAGCGTACGTGTGGGCGACGACATCCATGTCAGCGATCTTGGACTTGGTAGATTCCACGGTGAGGCCTCTCATATCCAGGTTGGTACGGTCCGCCCACTTCCACAAGTCCAGCGTCACCTGGGTGGCATCCTTGAGCGCTACCCCGCTCTGGGCCAGGGCGGCCTCTAACTCCACTTTCTTTGTCGCCAATGCTGTGGTGTCCGCATCCTCTACCGCCCTGTCCAGCGCGATCCTGGCTTGCCTCACCCGTGCGGTCAACGTCTCCTCGGTATCCGCCTGCCGGGCCTGGGCCACGCGCAAGCCCACGTTCAACAAGACCGCTGTCACAAGCAGCACAAGGGCAATAGTTCCCGCCCTGGACAGCTTGCCCTGCAATTTGCGAATCATCACTCGTTCACTAGCTCGATGGACACGTTGAAGGTGAGCAGGTTGCCCAGGTCCTTGGACTCGGTGATGTTCGTCTTGGTAATGGTCACTCCGGCCACGCCTGGAGCCGCGTTGAGCTGGCTGTAGTACAGGGCGACGTCGGGGAACCCCGCGCGAGACACGCCCTCCACGGTGACCAGTTTGGGGGCCCTGACCACCGAGGTCAGCTCGATCCCCGAGGGCAGCGACACGATAAGTGGGACCAGCAACGGGCCCCAGTCTGTGCGCTGCACCCGCAGCGCTTCGCGGAGCTTCTTGCTCCTGTCCAGATTGGCTTGAAGAGCGCTCACCTCTTGCCGCAGCTTGTCAGCTTGCTGCGTCTGGGGCACTAGCCTGGCGGCGGCTGTCGTTATGCGCTGCTGCTCAGCCCGTAGCTCAGAGATATGGCTTCTGGCATCGAGATATGACCTGAGGGACAGGGGAAGCACCACGGCGGCTATCAACAGGACCGCTATTATCGCCAATTCCACACGGCTGAGGCCGCGCGGGCGGTACTCCTGGGGCAGGATATTGACGTCGGGGAACCGGGGATAGGTAGCGCTCACTTGATCTGACCTATGATCCCGTATAGCGACGACATCACCGCCACCGCAATAAAGCCCACCGTCCCTCCAATGACCAGGATCATGGCGGGCTCGATCATGCCAGTGAGGGCGGTCACCGCCCGGTCAGTTTCCTGGTTGAAGAATTTGGCCAAGCTATCCAGGTTCTGGCTCAAAGTGCCCGACTGTTCGCCTACTGCAATCATCTGGGAGAAAAACCTCGGGAAGAGAGGCTGGCGGCCCACCGCCTGGGACAGCGAACGGCCGGACATAATATCTTCTCGCGTCTTGACCAGGGCACCTTGGACCTGACTATTGCCGCTCGTCCTCTCCGCCAGTTGCAGCGCCTCCACCAGGGGAAGGCCAGCGTTAAGCATGGTGTGCAAGCCGCTGGTGAAACGATATAGCACGGCCAGGCGGGCGACCCGGCCAAACACGGGCAGCTTGAGCACCAGGGCGTCCCTGGTTGGGGCGCCCCTGGCGGTCCGGAAGTAGGCCCACAGACCAATGGTCAGAAGTATGACGGAGGCGAACATGAGCTTGCCGTAAGCACTCGCGATGTCCGTAATCGCGATGAGTATCTTCGTAGTGATGGGGAGATTGGCGCCATACTCCTTGAACAACAGCGTCAGGGCGGGTAGTGAGAAGGTTACCAGTATGAAGCCGGCGCCGACAGCGACTACGGCCACGAAGGCAGGATACCGGATGGCGCTGACCACCTTCCGGGTCAGAATGGCCTGGCCCTCCATGTAGTTGGCGATCTCCAGCAGGATCAGCTCTAGCCTGCCCGTTTCCTCGCCCACCGTCGCCAGCCGGGCATATAGTGGGGGGAAGATGGTGGGATGTCGGGCCACGGCGTCCGAGAAGCTACCCCCACCCTGGATGCGTTGGACAATGTCGTGTATGGCCTCCCTAAGCAAGGGGTTCCCGCTGCGCTCCTGCACGATGCCCAGGGCCGAATAGAGCGGTATGCCCGCGTGCAGCAGGGTTGCCAGCTCCCGGGTGAAGGAGACCAGCTCCAGGGCTTTGGGCTTGAACAGCGTGGGCACCTGGTGGTAGAGCTGGTGTCGGAACTGTTGAAGGGCGGGGCGGTCCTCTTTCAGAGAGACAACGGTCAACTCAGAACGCCAGAGCATCTCCTCGGCCTGCGCCGGGGTGTCCACGGGCAGGCTGCCCTCTACCCTGCGCCCGTCCTGACTGTAGGCTACATATCGAATCGCCAACGGGGGCGTTGCCTCACACTCTCGAATCCATGGGCGCGCTATTCAATGGTGAAGACGCTTCTGATAACCTCGCCCGGCGTGGTCACACCGTCCTTGCTCTTGAGCATGCCATCGCGGCGCATGGTCATCATGCCGTCCTTGACCGCCTGTTCCTTGATCTCCCTGGCCGAGCCTTGTTTAGACACCAGCAGACGCACCCGCTCGGCGATGGGCATCACCTCGAAGACGCCTACCCTGCTCCGGAACCCGGTGTACGAGCAGAAGTTGCAGCCCCTGCCCCCGTAGAAGTCGTTGCGCACTTCCCCCATCTCCTGCTGGTAGCCCAGTGCCTCGTCCGGGGACACCGATACCATGGTGCGGCAGTACGGGCACAGGCGGCGCACCAGCCGCTGGGCGACGCTGCCGATTACCGCCGAGGTGACCAGGAATGGCTCCATGCCCATGTCAATCAAGCGTACGATAGCGGCGCCGGAGTCGTTGGCGTGGATGGTGGTCAGTACCAGGTGGCCGGTGAGGGCGGCCTGGACGGCTATCTCCGCCGTCTCTTTGTCGCGGATCTCGCCTACCAGGATGATGTCCGGGTCCAGGCGCATGATGGCCCGCAGGCCTACGGCGAAGGTGACGCCCGCCTGCCGGTTCACCTGAATCTGGTTTACCCCCTCGAACTGGTACTCGATGGGGTCCTCGATGGTCATGATGTTGCGGCCCTTGCCGGTCAACTGGTTCAGGGCGGAATAGAGCGTGGTGGTCTTGCCGGAACCAGTGGGGCCGCTCACCATGATCATGCCGAAGGGTGCCCGCAACAGGGCCTCGAAGGAGGTCAGGGCCGGGGGCTGGAAGCCCAGCTCGGCCAGGGGGACCAGAGAGACTCCCTTGTCCAGGACCCGCATTACCATCATCTCGCCGTGGTAGGTCTCGACGGTGGCCACCCGGAAGTTGATCTCCCGCTCCTCTATGGTGGCGGTGAACTGGCCGTCCTGGGGGCGGCGGCGCTCGGCGATATCCATGCCCGCCATGACCTTGACGCGAGAGGTCAGCGCCTGGTGGACTCCCGAAGGCAAGCTCACCGCCTCGTGCAGGGTGCCATCAATGCGGTAGTAGACCTTGAGGGCGTCATCGGTGGGTACCACATGGATGTCCGAGGCCCGGTCCTTGACCGCCTGGGCGATTATCGTGTCCACCGCCTTCACTGCGGGAGCCTGGGCCACTGCCTCGGACTCCAGCCGGCGCGGCGCCGGTGTGCCCGGTGCCGCCGGCGCCGGCGCCGGGGCGCCGGTGGTCACAATACGGGTAAGTTCCTCAGCCATCCGGGAGGTGGACTTGTAGTTGGCGTCAACGGCCTCTTTGAGGCCACCCCTGAGGGGCAGCACCGGCTTTATGCGCTTGCGGGTCAGCGCGGCCAGCGTATCCAGGAGCTGAACGTCATGGGGGTCCTCCATGGCCACCCGCAGGACGTCGCCGTCCACGGACAGGGGCAGGACATTGCGCTCCCGGGCCACGGCCTCGGGCACCATGCTCACGGCCTCGGGCTGGATCCGGTACTGGCGCAATTCGACTACGGGGACGCCCAGTTGGAAGCTGAGCACGGTGGCCAGGGTTTCTGGGGTCACGATCTGGTCAGCGAGCAGGACCTCGCTGAGCTTCTTGTTGCTGGCTTTCGCCTTGGCCTGGGCTGCACCAAGCTGCTCGCGGGTGAGGAAAGCGCCCTCCACCAGGGCGTTGCCCACCCGTTCGTCAATTCCCGCGATTGAGCGGCGTTCTGTTACCATACCTATCGCCTTGGCGCTGTTTTCAGGCCAAACGTTGCATGTATGATAATTTCAACAGGGCGAACAGTCAACAGCATATCCAAACACGCTACGGCGCCAGACCGCACAGCATAGGGGCGGACGACTGTCCGCCCCCACCCGTCAGGTCCACGTAGGCGCATTGCCGTATCTATATTACCACACCGGGCGGGTGCCGGTTCCGTGTCAACATGTGACGGCCTGACCGCAACCCCTTTCCGGAACCTGTCTTCGATCCCAAGCGGTGCGCTCTGACAATCTCTGCCTGTCCTGCTTGACCACGTTTGCTGCGCCATATTACCATAGTGCCGCCTGCCCTGATGTGCAGCAACAACAGGCAAGGCCAATAGCCCAGGAGTGCGTGACGAATGGAAAAGAGGCCCGAGGAACAGATCAAGGAGCGAGTGCAAAGGGTCGAGGCTGCAGTGGCATTGAAGGTGCCCGACCGGGTGCCCCTGGTGCTTAGCTTTGGACTGTTCCCTGCCAAGTATGGCGGCATAAGCTGCGAGGACGCCTTCTACGACCCGGTCCGATGGGGAGCGGCCCTGAAGAAGGCTGTGTCTGATTTCGCCCCCGACATGTACGAGGGCGTGAGGATGGTCCCCGGGCCGGTGCTCGAAGCCCTGGACTGCAAGCAGGTTAAGTGGCCTGGCCATGGCGCGCCCTCTGACCACAGCCATCAGTTCGTGGAAGGGGAGTACATGAAGGCGGACGAGTACTCCGCCTTATTGGACGATCCCACCGACTATGCGTTGCGCGTTTATATGCCTCGCGTCTATGGGAGCCTGGAGGGCCTGCGGACGCTGCGCTCCCTCCGGTCCTGGCTGTTCGGCTACATGGTTGCGCCGCAGGCGGCGCTGTTCACCAGGCCGGAGGTCACTGGGGCGCTGGAGGCCCTGATTGAGGCTGGCCACCGGGCGTCCCGCTGGCGGGCCGGCATACGCACCCTGGAAAAGGACATGGCCGAGGCGGGCTTCCCTCAATTCACTGTGTCCAGCACCTACGCCCCCTTCGACATCATTTCGGATACCCTACGGGGGATGCGCGGCACCATGCTGGACATGTACCGGCAACCGGACAAACTGATCGAGGCTTGTGAGAGGCTATTGCCCGTGCTCATCGAGACTGGCGTGGGTATCGCCAAGCATGTCGGCAATCCCCGGGTATTCATCCCGCTCCACCGGGGGGCCGACGGCTTCATGTCCGTGAAGCAGTACGAGACCTTCTACTGGCCCACGTTCAAGCGCCTCCTCCTCGCCCTGTGCGACCAGGGCCTCACTCCTTGCCCCTTCTTCGAAGGGGACTACACCTCCCGCCTGGAGTACCTGCGCGAGCTGCCCAAAGGCAAGGTCCTGTGTCACTTCGACCGCACCGACCTGGTCAAGGCGAAGGAGGTCCTGGGGGACCACCTCTGTGTCATGGGCAATGTCCCCGCCTCCCTGTTACAGTTGGGCAGCCCCCAGGAGGTCCGGGAGTATTGCCAGAAGCTGGTAGACCGGGTGGGCAAAGGCGGCGGTTTCATCATGGCGCCTGGCTGCGTCATTGACGAGGCGCGGCCCGAGAACGTCAAGGCCATGTGCGACTTCACCAGGGAATACGGCGTGTACGCGTAGGGGCGGACGGCCGTTCGCCCCTACAATATGACCCATCTGACCGATCGGACTGATCCGTCCGATCGGTCAGACGAACAATTGCCAGGAAAGGGGCGCTGATCATGAGGGAAGACCTGGCCACGGCGCTGGCCGACCTCCAGGAGGAGGCGGCGGTGCGCATCGTGAGAGAAAGGCTGGATGGCGGCGAGAACCCTTTGAGCATCCTGGCCGATGCCCGCCGGGGGATGGAGACCGTGGGCCGGCGTTTCGCCAGTTGCGAGTACTTCCTCCCGGACCTGGTCTACTCCGGTGAGATCCTGAAGCAAGTAAGCGAGATGGTCAGGCCCCGCATCAGCCAGGGCCTGAAGACCGAGCGGCTGGGCAAGGTCGTGATGGGCACCGTGGAGGGGGACATCCACGACATCGGCAAGGATATCGTGACCTTCATGCTGGACGTCAACGGCTTTGAGGTCTTCGACATAGGCGTGGACGCGCCGCCCGACAAGTTCGTAGACAAGATCAGGGAGACCGGCGCGACCGTGGTCGGGATGAGCGGGCTGTTGACCCTGGCCTTCGACTCCATGAAGGCCACGGTAGACGCGATCGCCGAGGCTGGCCTGCGGGACCAGGTGAGGATCATGATTGGCGGCCCCCAGGTGGACGAGCAGGTCCGCAAGTACGCTGGCGCCGATGCCTACGGGCAGGACGCCATGGCGGGTGTGGCCCTGGCCAGGCAGTGGACCGGAGTCCAGTGACTGGGACGCCATGACCGTCGTTCGCGGCATTGCCTTAGACCTCGATACGCAGGAGGTCCTGCGCCGCGCGGGAGTGAGGCAGCCCTCGGGACCCAGCGCACCGGTCGTGGACGCGGTTGCTCACCTGATGGCCCAGGTCGAGGCCGAACGTCTTCTCAAACCCGCCGTGGCCTGCGAGACCTGCGCAGTTGCCGAGGTGGAGCCTGATCACGTGCGGCTACAGGGCGGAACTATGCTTCTAGGGCCGCTCTTGGCTTCGACGTTGTCTAGCGCCACGGAGCTGGCCGTGGCTGTGGCCACCGTCGGTGGCGACTTGGAGGAAGAGGCCTCCCGGTGTTTCCGCAAGAACGAGGCATTGCGGGGGCTGCTACTGGACGCCATCGGCAGCGCCGCCGTGGACTCCCTGACACAGAAGGTCGCCTCCCTGGTCTCTGAGGCTGGGGCCACGAAAGGTTATCAGGCAAGTTGCCCTGCTAGCCCAGGCATGACGGGCTTTCCCCTCTCGGAGCAGCGGGAAGTCCTCCGGCTGGCGCACGCGGACGAGATCGGTGTGCAGGTTACAGGCTTTGGGGTGATGGTGCCTCGGAAGTCGGTGTCCCTGGTCTTCGGCCTGGGGCCACACGTGGCTGGCCGGGGCACGACGCGCGGCTGCGCCTACTGCACTTTGAACCGCACCTGCGCGCAGCGGCGGCTGAAGCGCACCGATGCACTAATCGAGTGATGTGCGATGTGCCGGTTGCTCAGTAGACGGCCCAGGGAGGCATTGCAACGGGCAGACCCTTGTAGGTGAGTGTACCGTCGGCGGCGTGGGAATGCTTGTGCACCATCCACGAATAGCGTACTCTGCTTGCGATGGAAGACGCGAAGAATGTCGTGGCCCAGGTGCGGGAGTCGGCCGAGCGGAGGGTGCTGTTCCTCCCCCACGCGCTGCGGCAGATGCTCCGCGCCGAGCCGATGATCACCGGGGCAGAGGTCCGACAGGTTATCGCCAAGGGGAGCGTCATCGAGGAATACCCGGAAGATCCGCGTGGCCATAGCTGCCTTCTTCTGGGTCTCGGGGAGGGGAAACGCCCCATTCATGTCGTTTGTGCGCCGAAGCCAGACTACCTGGCGATCATTACAGCATACTTGCCGGACCCGACCGACTGGTCCGACGATTTCAGGAGGAGGGTCAAACGATGAAGTGCGTCCACTGTCAAGGGGATATGAAGAAGGGCACAACGCCATTTCATGTCGATCGCCGGGGTTGCCACCTCGTGTTGGATGCTGTGCCTGCTTGGGTCTGCCGGCAGTGCGGCGAGGCCCTTTTTGAAGAGCGGGAGGTAGACGCCATCCAGGATCTCGTGCGCTCCGTCGAGGAAAAGGCAAAAGGGCTAGCCCTGGCGCAGTAGGCATCGCCGAGCATCGGGAGGAGCGTGTGGTGGCAGAGGCCGGGGCGAGGTTGCGCCCACTGCAACTTGAACCGCACCTGCGCCCAGTCTCGACATCCGAATAAGTGGGTCGCTCCATGGTGATGCCTACGCCGCCACAACACATCAAGAATGCTACGCGGGGGAGCAAAACGCTCGAAGAAGCACGATGTATCGTCCTTGACGCGCCCTGTCGCAAGTGTATAGCATGAGGCCTACACACGATAGGCACAAGAGAGCCTGTTAGCCTTCGCTTATGGCGATCTCGGACAAGACGAGGAAGATTCTCTGGGGACGGTCGGGCAACCGCTGCGCCATCTGTCGGCACGAGCTCGTCGTAGATGCCACACCCGCTGACGATGAATCGCTGGTGGGGGAGGAGTGTCACATCGTATCACCGACGGATCGCGGACCAAGGTTCGATGAATCGCTCCCGGATGACCAACTCGATGACCAAGCAAACCTGATCCTACTCTGTCGAATTCACCACAAGATGGTGGACGATCAGCAGGAGACCTACACCGCCGAGCTACTGCGCACGCTGAAGGAAAACCACGAGAAGTGGGTGTCGTCGTTGCTGGCGGAAAAAGAGCCAATACCCCCCATACGCATTAGACGGATCAAGGGGGATATCCCCACACACCTTGTGCGCCTGAGATCTGGGCGGGCTGTCTTGGCAATAGTTGACGGCGCGTGTGGCTTTGCGTTTGAGCACGACGAGTTGGAGTCACAAGCTGAGGTAGAACTCGTCAGCGGGTTTCTTCAGGAGGCGCAAGATTACGGAGATCTGTCTGGCGATCTTGAGGCTGGTGACCGCGTCAAAGGGGCCTTCGAAATGAGCGCGCGGCTTGACGAGCTAGAGCAGGCCGGGTTCTGGGTTTTCGGGGGACGCGAGATCCGTCGGCTCGAAGGCGGTGTCGGTTCACCATCGCCTTTCCCAGTTGCGATACTCGCGGTATTACGCCCGACTAGTCCCGAAATCATCTGGTGCCATTCTCAAAGACAAGGGGGGGACGACACGATGGCACGAATCTTGAAAAAGGATGAAGCCCACAAGATTGTGGACCGGTTGCCGCCAAATGCTACATGGGATGACCTGATGCGCGAGATTTACGTCTGTCAGACTATCGAACGAGGGTTGGCGGACAGCGAGGAAGGGCGGACCCGAGATGTGAAAGAGGTCGTGCAGAATACGACTTGCCTGAATGAAGGTCCATAGCTCCCGCACTTTCCGGACAGGCATCGTGTAGAATGGGCATGGGACTGATAGCATGATCAAGACCATCGAAGCAGTGATTGACGAACAGGGAAACGTTCGCTTGCTGGAGCCTATTGAGTTGGGGACAGAGAAACGGGCGTTGGTAGTAATCCTAGACGAACCGACTGCGCGCATTCAGGAAACGGCACTGCTGAGTGAAAGGGCGCTCGCAGAAGACTGGAACAGGCCTGAAGAGGATGCGGCGTGGTCACACCTGCAGCCGGCGCGGTAGTCCTGGTCCCCTTTCCGTTTTCCGACTTGTCCCAGGCCAAGCTGCGTCCGGCTGTCGTGCTTGCGGATGCTGGTCGTGGTGATTGGATTCTGTGTCAGGTTACGAGCAACCCATACGGAGATGCGCGGTCCGTAAGCCTCCTGGCTGCCAGCTTCGCTGTGGGTTCACTGAACATCACAAGCTACGCGCGACCGGGCAAGCTGTTTACTGCCAACCGTGACCTGATGGTGGCCGAGGTCGGCCGCCTGCACAGAGGGCCGCTTCAACAGATTCTCCAGGTGACGGTGGACATTTTGCTGAGCAGCATCAAACGGCAATCGTAAGTGCCGCTTGGGGCTAGCGTAACCACGGCATGCAACTGACGCGCCAGCTCGTTCTTCCTAGTGTAGTGTCTCGCAAATAACTTGACAATAAACAGGTTCCGCTACCAGCGGACCATGAAGGCGGGCGTTGTAAAGCCGTATACGAGACACTCCACTAGGGGAGGAGCCGCCGCTTGCCGAGAACAGGCATCAGAACGGCGGCTCATACCATGTTCATACCATACTCACACTACAGACACACCTAGGTGTGCTAGGTTTATACCATTTTCACCCTTTTCTCACACTGGTATTTCGGTGGGTCTTGGCGATAATGGGGAACAGCCGACCTGGGGAACCAGTCTTGATCAGATTCGTCGCCTATCTCCCTCAGTTGCACCCCAGGCGTCAGGAGTCGGTCATGTAGCAAGGGCAGACCACCGGCGCGTGTAGGCCCCTTCTTGTTTCATAAGGAGGCAACCAATGCATAGGCTATCCGTCATAGCAGTAGTTCTCTTGATAATAGGGCTGTTGGCCAGCACTCCAGCCATCGCAGGGTGGTTCTGGAACTCGGCCTGGGAAGTCGGTGGGCAGGAAGTCCACCTGTGCTGGTCGGGGCCCGAGGACTCCGGCCCTGACGGCTACCGGGCCAGCGTGGAGTTGGCCTACCCCAAGGGGGTTGACGTGGACCTGGAGAGCCAGATGACCAAGAAAGAACAGGTCCACAAGGTCTCTTCCAAGGAGTTGTCAGTGGTTGGCGGCAATGCTCAAATTCGGGCCACTTTCCGCGTTGTTCCGGTAGAGGGCACCGGTAGCCAGGGAACAGTTACTGCCTGGGTCACCCAGGGCTCTTCCTGTGACGCAACCACCATTGGCCCGGCTGTCTCAGGCTCCGTGGGAGAAAAGCTCGTTGTCAATGCGGTGGTGACTGGCGTGGTTGACAACTAGCCCCCGGTGTTGTGAAGTATGGGCACGGGTGTGCGGCTGGCAGCAGCGGGTGTAGTCCGCGTGGCCGCCGCATTACCTGGTAGGGCGTTCCGGGTGACGGCAGCAGGGTCCTCCGCTCGAAAGGAGGCAACTGTGAGTGGGCTAGTGGGTTCTCTAGCCACTGCCAAACAGCTCAGAGGGCTAAACTGGAGGCTATGCCTCCTGATCCCAGCGGTCTTTGTGGCCGGTATGGTCTGGTTGGACTATCTGGTCCGGCGCACGAACTGGACGGGGTCCCTGGATCTCAACACTCTCCTCTTCACCCTGCTGATCATCGCGGCGGGCCTGTTCCCACTGCCGGTAGGGCCGCGCATCAAGGCAGGCGTGACCACGGCGCCCCTGTTCCTGGCGGCGCTGATTCTACCGCCTGGGGCAGCGGCCCTGGCAGCCATGGTTGGCGGGCTGGTGTACCTGGTTGGGTTGCGGTTCAAGCCCCCAGTCATGCTCATGCGCTGGTACAAGTACCCTTTCAACACCGGCGAGACCGCTCTTTCCACAGGCATGGCCTCCTGGGCATTCCACCTGCTGGCCGGGGACAACCTGACCACCCTGGCGGTGCTGGTGCCCCTGGTGCTCATGTATGTGGTGAACACCGGGCTGGTGTCCCTGGTGGCGGGCACGCAGATAGGGGTCAATCCTGCCAAGCTCTGGTGGGGGGGAACCAAGGAGAATGGCCTGGCCGAGGTGAGCCTGTTCTCCTTCGGCTATCTGGGAGCCGTGAGCTACCACGAGAACCCGCCCATACTCATCGCTCTGCTTGTACCAGTGGTCATCATCTACTTCGTCTTCTCCCGACTGGCCAGCACCAATGCCGCCGTGGAAAAGGAACGGAATGCCCTGAGCAGCATCATGGCCAGCATGAGCGAGGGGCTGGTAGTAATAGATAAGGGGGACACGCTGGCCTACTGTAACCCGTCCGCCGAGAGGGTCCTCGATATAGCGGCTAGCGACTTTGTCGGCAAGCCGGTAAGCGTTTTTGAACAGGCGTGGCAAGCCAGAGTGGTTGACCATGACGGGCTTGTTCGTGCATGGAAAGATGGTGTGCTCCGGGCGCCGGAAAGGCCAGCGGTGGACTTCGATCTGCTGTCCGGTGGCCAGAGGCTCACCATCCAGGCAAGGTTATTTTCGGTTGGTGCCTTAGGCACAGGCGTCGTGCTCCGCGACATCACCCGAGAGAGCGAAGTGGACCGGATGAAGGCCGATTTTGTCTCCATCGTGTCCCACGAGCTGCGCACGCCAATGACTGTTGTATACGGATTCGCCGAGCTCCTGCTCGTGTCTCAGGGGCTCACCGAACAGCAGAAGGAGTGGGCCGGGCGAATACACAGTGAGGGCCAGCGGCTGACCAACATAGTAGAGGACCTGCTCGACGTGTCCCGCATCGAAGCAGGGCGCCTCTCCCTCAAGCTGGCACCTCTGGTGCTGAGGCCACTCGTGGCCCGCGTCGGAGATGCCCTGAGCACCCGCTACCCTGCTCACGTCTTCCAGATAGACTTGGCAGAGGATTTCCCTCTAGTCCGGGGTGACGAGGAGAAGCTCCTCCAGGTTTTTCATAACTTGATGGACAACGCCGCCAAGTATTCGCCCCGGGGCGGACCAATAACGGTCGCCGCCCAGGCCGGTACAGAGAGAAAGGAGGTGGTTATCAGCATTACCGACCATGGCCTGGGCATTCCGCAGGCGGAGATGCCTCGGCTCTTTACCCGGTTCCATCGCATCCAGCGTCCAGAGACCGAAGGAGTACGGGGCACAGGCCTGGGGCTATACATTGTCAAGTCTCTGGTGGAGTTGATGGGTGGGCGAGTGTGGTTGGAGAGCGTGTTAAGCGAGGGAAGCACGTTCCATTTGGCCCTGCCACTGCCGAGGTCGAACGGGCATGGGCTGAGAGCCTGTGAGTTTTTGGCGCCTTTGAAAGTAATAGCATGATGCAGGTTGCCTGGTCCGGTGAGGTTTGCCTCACCAGTGCGCTGTTGTGGCTGGCAGTCCTCCCTGCGGCGACCCGCCCAGCACCCGGGGGGCTGTCTGTCGTACCCCGCCCTTGGGCTGAAGGGCACTGCCTGCGGTGGCGTTGGCTACGTCGCCCAAGCCAGCCACCGCAGCAGGTTATGAGTCACCGCAATCAACAGCATTACTGCGGTGACCTTGGCGCCCCCCCGTACCGTAAACTGGGACACCCCCAGGTGACGTACCTGGGCGTTCGCCCACTCCGCCAGGGCGCCCCGGGTCCTGTAGACCGCCTTGGCCTCCGCTGTGGCCATGCGCTCTCGCCACGCCGCCACCTCCGGGCTATCGCCCTCACGCGGCAGGTAGCGCTCCGCCTCTGGCTTGTTACGGGGCAGCCGCACTGGGGCATAGACCGTAGTGCCCTGCCGCTCCAGGGTGGTGATGTCATGGCGAGAGGCAAACCCACCGTCCACCAAGTAGTCCTGGGGATGAATGCCCGTCCGCTGGTGGACCTGCGCCTCCATGGGTACAGCCTGGCCCGCGTCTGTGCCTTCTGTAATCACGGAAACCCCTACGATAATGCCATGGGCTTGGCCTGCGCCCTTCACCGTAGCCAGTTCCACGTTGTATGCGGGCCGGAACCCGCCATCGGGCATCTTCATTACCCGCGCCTCCGGGTCTGTAGTGGACACCCGCGGCGCGGTGACCTTCTCTCGCTTGCCCGTCGCCAGGGTGCGCTCTTGTCGCTCCTTGGCAGCCTGCACCTGGGGCAGGTAGGCCAGCGCCTGGATCACCCGCTGTTCTCGCTCCCGGGCTGCGCGTTCCCGAGCCGCCTGCTGGCGCTTCGACACTCCCGGGTCCGCATGTTCCCGCTCCTGGGCCAGCCTCTCTACCTGCGCCTTAGCCTCGGCGAGACAGCGCTCCAGCGTCTCCTCCCGCCGAAAGGAGGCAGCCCCGGCGCTAGCCCGCACCCGCATCCCATCCTGCGCCACCTGGTTGGGCCTAATTATCCCGCTCGCCAGCAAACACCCCACAATCTGCGTCAGATGGTAGTTGACGGGCACACCACCACGCAGCCAGCGGTAGGCATCATGCTGGTGGCAGAGGCGGTCCAACTCCCGGGCCTTGCCTACCCCCTCCACGGTGGCGTAGACCCACAACGCCAAGAGCACTGGAGGGGCGCTGGTGGGACTGCCCGGCCGGTCCAGCACTGCCTTGATGTCAGCGTAGAAGGCGTCCAAGTCCATTCCCTCAACCATGGCCCAGATAGCCCGAGCCGGGTGGTCTGGAGCAAGTCCCGACGAGTCGGGATCCAGGTCACGTTCTATCCATTCGACCTGGTTGCGCACGGGACGGCAGACGCGGGCCACCGCTGGCAGTGTGGCCGGTGGAACAGGAGGCTCCACAGGCGGAGGCAAGTTAGGCAGCGACGATTGAGTCACAATACACCTCGTCTAGATGCATGTTAGCTCACTTTATACCACAGTTAGACCGAAACTGCAACTACTACATGGGTCCATATACCCGAATGCTCCATCCGCGTGCGGCGGATGCCGCCCCAATAAAATCACAAGCTCTGAGCCCATTGGGGGACAGTCGTCAGGCGGACCTTGTACACGTGTCTCGATAGTTGCCGAGGGCCACATCGTGGGGCTGTATGGGTACGTGAGCCTCAACCTGTATGTTCGAGCCGTTTGGGGCCTGATTGCGTGGTCAGGCACTGGGTCAAAGGAGATTCCTATGCCGAAAACAATCCTGATCGCCGACGATGAGGAGATGATAAGAGGGCTGGTGGCAGCTACCCTCGCCAATGAAGGTCGCTACCGGCTACTGCAGGCTAAGAATGGTGGGCAAGCCCTGGAGATTGCCCGGCAGGAGAAGCCCGAGCTCGTCCTCTTAGACGTCAAGATGCCAGTCATGGACGGGTTCGAGGTGTGTAGCCACCTCAAGGCGGACCCTCAGACCAGGGAAATACGGATCTACATCCTGAGCGCGCTGACTCAGGAGTCGGACAGAGAGAAGGGACTGGCAGTTGGTGCCGACGGTTATTTCACCAAACCCTTTAGCCCCCTGGCCCTACTTGAGAAGGTTACCGAGATACTGGGTGTTTGAGGCTGGGACGTGGCCGGTCACGATATTCGGCGACGCGCCATTGCGTGCGGGGGCGCAGGACGCCATGCAGGGACGCCAGTTTGCGCTTTATGCCCAGAAGAGCTTAATGACCTGCTAGTGTAGTGTCTCGTATACGGCTTTACAACGCCCGCCTTCATGGTCCGCTGGTAGCGGAACCTGTTTATTGTCAAGTTATTTGCGAGACACCACACTAGCGACATACTTCAGGAGCGTGGCTCGTGCCTACTCCAGGTCGAACCATACTTCTAGTCAGTCCCAAAGGATCGGGGGCGGCAACGCTGCACAGGGATTGAAGCTCGGAACCATGGCCACCCACAACATTGACTTCGAGCCCGTAGGCCGCAGGGGCCAGTGCCAGGACGATGAGTCCCTCCTGGCCTGCGCCCGGCGCCTGGGCGTGAGCATAAGCAGCGTGTGTGGGGGACGAGGCACCTGCCGCACTTGCCGGGTGCAAGTGGTGAGCGGCGGCACCGCCGCGGCTACCGCCCACGAGCGGGCGGCCTTTACCCCGCAAGAGTTGGAAGCGGGCTGGCGCTTGGCCTGCCAGGCCCGTCCCGTCCGGGACTGCAAACTGAGCATACCACCGGAGTCCATGCCCGCTCCCCAGAGGATGCTGGTGGAGTCCCGACTGGTGGGGATGACAGTGCCTCTGGAGCCGCCGGTGAGGGCCTACGCGGTCGAGTTGTCCGCTCCTGCGCTGTCCGACCCCCGAGCCGACGCTGACCGCCTGCTGGACGCCATCGAGCGGCAGCATGGCCTGCGCTGTCACAATGTTGACGTGGGGGTGTTGCGCATGATGCCCGATGCCCTGCGCTCCGGGGGCTGGAGGTGCCAGGCGGCCGTGCGGGGGACGGAGGTGGTTGCCCTGTCCCCCTCGTCCAGCGCCCATCTGGGTCTGGCCGTGGACCTGGGCACCACCAAGATCGCCGGCTACCTGGTTGATCTGGGGACTGGTATGACGCTGGCCTCGGCGGGGGCCATGAACCCCCAGATTGCCCATGGGGAGGACGCGATCACTCGTCTGGCCGCAGCCATTGGATCCGCCGGCGAGGCCGAGCGGCTGCACAAGCTCGCGTTGGAAGCGGTGAACGAGATGGCCGTCGCTCTCTGCGCCCAGGCCGGCTGCCAGCCGGCCCAGATCGCGGAAACTGTGGTGGTGGGCAACACCGCCATGCACCACCTGTTCCTGGGCTTGCCCGTCGCGCACCTCGCACGTTCGCCGTTTATACCGGCGGTGACTGGGCCCGTGGACGTCAAGGCCCGCGAGCTTGGCCTGGACATAGCGCCCGGAGCCTACGTGCACCTGTTGCCCAATATTGCAGGTTTCGTGGGCGGCGACCATGTGGCGGCCCTGCTGGCCACCGAGCCGTGGCGCCCGGAACGGCCCGTGCTCCTCCTGGACATTGGGACCAATACGGAGGTCTCGCTGACCAAGGATGGGGCGACCACAGCCGTCTCGTGCGCCTCCGGGCCAGCCTTCGAGGGAGGCCACATCAAAGATGGCATGCGGGCCGCCCCGGGCGCTATTGAGCGGCTGCGCATTGCCGACGGTGACGTCCAGTACCAGACTATTGACAACGCCCTGCCGGTGGGCATCTGCGGCTCGGGCATCCTGGACTCGGTGGCCCAGTTCTACTTGGCCGGAGTGGTTGACCAGGGTGGTCGCTTGCGGGATGGCCACCCACGCATGCGCTCTCGCGGCGAGCAGCGGGAGTTCGTCCTGGTGAGCGAGAGGGAGCGAAGTGGGCATCCTGCCGTTTCTGTCACCCAAAGGGACATCAGGGAGGTACAACTGGCCAAGGCGGCCATCCGTGCCGGCATCCAGGTGCTGCTCGAAGCCGCCGGCTGCACCGAAGAGGACCTGGGCCAGGTGATCATCGCGGGGGCCTTGGGCACCTACATTGACGTGTCCAGCGCCATCGCCGTCGGCATGTTGCCGCCGCTGCCGTTGGACCGTTTCCGGCAGGTGGGCAATGCGGCGGGCGCCGGTGCCCGGTTGGCCCTGGTGTCCATCCGAAAACGCGCCGAGGCCCAGGCCCTGGCCTCCAGGGTGAGCTACGTTGAGCTGGGGAACGCCCCGGCCTTCGGTCAGACATTCCTTCAGGCCAGCGCCCTGGGGCGCTACCGCTTGGCCCATGGCAAAAGAGAGGCTATCGAGTGATGGATACCAGGGTGTCCAGCGCGGCCACAGAAGTGGTTGTCGGGGACGGCCGGCCCACGGTCCTTATTGGCGAGCGGATCAACCCCACGGGCAGAAGAGCGCTGGCTGAAGCGCTGAAGGCCGGCGATCTGGAGATGGTGCGGCGCGAGGCGCTGGCCCAAGCGCAGGCCGGGGCGGACATGCTGGACGTGAACGTTAGCGCCTTTGGGGTGGATGAGGTCCGCCTGCTGCCCGACGCGGTCAGTTTGCTAACGAATGTGGTGGACCTGCCCCTGTGCCTGGATACGGCCAACCCGGTGGCCCTGGCCCAGGCCCTGAATGCCTACCGGGGCAAGCCGCTCGTAAACTCCGTCACCGGCGAGGAGAAGTCCCTGGCTACGGTCCTCCCCCTGGTGAAGAACTATGGGGCTGCCGTCATCGGCCTGGTGCAGGATGAGGCGGGGATGCCAGCCAATGCCGAGCAAAGGCTTGCCATCGCCCACAGGATCGTGGAACGGGCCGAAGCCATGGGCATCCCGCGAGAGGACATCTTGATTGACTGCATGGCGCTGGCCGTGGGCGCGGACCCAGGCTCGGGGCTGGCTGTGCTCGAAGCTGTCCGCAGGGTCAGGGCAGAGCTGGGAGTGAACGTGCTGGTGGCCGCCAGCAACGTGTCCTTTGGCATGCCCGACCGCCAGTTGCTCAACAGCGCCTTCTTATCTGCCGCCATTTGCGCCGGTGCGACCTGCCTCATTGCCGACGTGGCTCGGGTGCGCCCCGCGGTGCTGGCCGCCGATCTGATCTCGGGCCGGGACCGGCGTGCCCGCCGCTACATCGAGGCCTACCGCCAGCGGCAAACGTCCCCCACCAGGGCGACCTGAACCAGACGCCATCAGTAGGTCTTTGTAGTTTCCGTTGGAAGGCGAGTTTGCGACGGGCTTTTGGCAACTAACCATAGTTACACCGCGGAGGGATGGGTGATAAAGTACTCAAGAGCGGGTCAAGTGAGGAGGTCGCTAAACAGGCGCAACTTGACCGCCCCGTCCAGGCGAGGGACCGACTTGCCTACAACCGCGTATTCTGGCATAGGAGGCTCCTTATGGTGGGTTCCGCTTCGCTTCACCCACCCTACACGTGCTGGCTCCTTACTTCCCCGCTGGCCATAGGCAGGCATCCCGGCACGTCGGGACCCCTACGGGTGGCCCGTTCCGCTAGACATAACAGGTGGTGGATTGTGCTCATTTGGGTTGCTTCCCCTTGCCCGCACTATAGGGTATAGTATGGACACTTGGGTTATCAGCTACCGGCGCCTTAGGAGAACCCCGTGCAGACAGAGAAGCTATCGCTCTACGAGAAGCTGGCCCGCACCGCGGTCACCAACCTGGAGAAGAACAACTTCCAGGCGTGGTACTTCGCCCGGCGAGAAGATGCTGTAGCGCACGTGACTGGCCTGGTCCCGGAAGGCTCTACCGTTGGTCTGGGAGACTCGCTCACCCTGGTCGAGCTTGGCATTATGGACTGGCTGCGGCAGCGACACCACGAGGGCTACATCAGACTGCTGGACCGCTACCGCCACGGCCTCGAGCCAGAGGACACCCCTGACGATGGCAAGAACCGGTTCCGCGCTCTCACCTCGGACGTGTTCATCACCGGCACCAACGCCGTGACTCTGGACGGCAAGCTGGTGAACATTGACGGGGAGGGCACCCGGGTAGCACCACTGATATTCGGGCCGCCGAAGGTAATCGTGGTGGTGGGAGCTAACAAGATTGTGAAGGATGCGGACGATGGCGTACGACGCACGAAGGAAGTGGCGGCGCCGCTGAACGCTATCCGCCATGGTTACCGCCTTCCCTGTACGGTTACCGGCCAGTGCGGCGATTGCCGCAGCCCGGACCGCATATGCACCTTCACTGTGATCGTGGAGAGCCTGCGGCCACGGCACAAGGGCAGGGTAAGTGTGGTGATTGTGGGGGAGGAGCTGGGCTTCTAACCCTGGCCCTTTGTCCGCGCCCGGAAGGACTCAGGGGCATGGCGCGCCATGCCCCTATGGTCTATCGCCCTGGCGGCGTCCCCGAAGGAACTCGTCCAGGTCGCGCATCAGCTCCTCTGGGGTAGGCATGGGGCGTGAGGGCTGGCCCCCCTGGTCGTAGGCTTGCTCCAACTGCGCCACGTATTGCTCCAGCCTCGGCTCCTGGGCGATGGCCTTGGTCAACTCGTCCCGGAAGACTCTGGACGCCCGGCGTAGCTCCGCCAGGTCCAGGGGCAAGGGCAATAGCTTCAGCAACATCTCGAGAAGCGCCAGGGAAACCATGGGGTTGGCCATGGCCTGGAGATAGTGGGGGCAGTGGCCCCACAACGACACGTAGGGCAGGGCCTGCTGGCGGCAGGTGTCGAGGAGCACCCCGGCGATACCAGTAGGACCTTCGTACCGGGTGATAGGAGCGCCCAGGCCCTCTAACCGCTGGCGCAGCTCTGGCCGGTTGGCCGCCCCGGAGATGCGGGGCTCCCGGGTATGGGGCACGCTGTCCAGCAGAGCGCCCAGGACTACCATCTGGGACACGCCATGTTGCTGCGCCAGGTCGAGGACCGTGCCGGCATACGCGCGCCACCGCAGGTTGGGCTCCACGCCGGTGAAGAAGAGCAAGTCCCTTGACTCTGCCGTGCCTTTCCAATAGAAGAACTGATTTTCTGGCCAGGTCACGTAGCGTTCACCCTGTTCCGTGAGGCGGGTAATAGGACGGACCTGGCTGAAGTCGTAGTACCGCTCGGGGTCAAGCTCGGCCAGTTTGGTGGCGCCCAGGTGCTCGGCCAGGTACTTGAGGGCACCGGTGGCCGCCCCCGCGGCATCGCCCCAGCCCGCAAAGGCTGCCAGCAGGGCTGGCGAGTCCAGTTCGGGTGTCTCGTATATGGTCAGGTCTGGCATGGGCCCCCAGCGCAATCTCAAACAGCCGACAGGTGGGGAAGGGACAGGCCCTTCGCCAAGCTCAGGGCAGGCCCTAGGCTGTAGCTCGAGCCTCGGGCCAGCGGGCGGCGCGGTAGTCCTGGCACCAGTAGCACCAGCGCATCGGTGCCGACGCCTCGGCTGGGCGCCACTTGTCGCAGCCGAACTTGTCGGGCATCGCCATCCGTTCTCCTCCAGGGCAGTACACGGCCCCTACAGCCTGCTGGTAGCAGTCCCAGCATAAGGATTCCCCGCCCAAGGCGATTCCTCCACCGTGTTCACACATTCCTCGGCCCTCCGCCGCCATTATAGCACTAGCCCCCCCAGCGCCTGCGCCACCACGACCGGACGCTCCATGCGCACTGGCTCCAATGGAGACACCCTGGTGTAGCTGTCGTCGCCCAGATAGAGCAGGGGATGTGCATCCTGCCAGTGCGCCAATTGGTCCGGTCCGTTCGACCTTGGCCGGTGATGGACCGCCACGATCTCTCCGAAGAAACATTCGTGGTCGCCGCTGGGATAGCGGGCTGCCACCCGGCACTCGTAGGCGGCGTAGGCGACCTCCAGCACTGGCGCGTTGACCTTTAGAGTCGGTGCCTTGACCAGGCCGAACGCCTGGAACTTGTCCACGTCCCGGCCGCTACAGCCACCTACCAGGGCGACCATCCTGGCCGCCTCAAAGGGGACAAAGTTGACGGTGAACTCCCCAGATTGGGTAATCAGTCCGAAGCTGAACCTCTTGGGGGAGATGGCGACCATGTACATCGGCGGACGCCGGGACAGCGCGCCGTGCCAGGCCACGGCCATGGCATTGTCCCGGCCCGCCGAGTGGCTGGTCACCACGGTGGCCACCGCGGGATAGTGGTGGTAGAAGGAATCAAGCTGCTCACTGGCCACCTTTCTCATGCTTTGCTCCTTTTGCATTATTGGTCCGATCGGACCGGTCCGTCCTATCGGTCGGATCTTGAATCCTGGATGCCGTTGTGCCCGTGCCCTCCGCCAGTCCGCCCTATAGCTGTAATCTATTCGCCTATGATCTGCACTATCACCTCGCGCTGGCGAGGGCGGATGTCGAAGTCCACCAGGACAATGCGCTGCCAGGTGCCCAGAGCCAGCTTGCCCTCAACCAGGGGCACTACCAGAGAAGGGCCCAGGAGCGACGCTCGCACGTGGGAGTAGCCGTTGCCATCGCCCCAGGCGCGGTCGTGCTGGTAGGGTATGCCCTGGGGCGCCAGGCGCTGCCAGGCCTCTCGGAAATCGCTCACCAGGCCCGGCTCGAACTCGATAGTGGTCACTCCCGCCGTCGAGCCAGCCACGAACACGGTAACCATGCCGGACGCCAGGCGCGCAGCCGCCACTTCGCGGGCCACCTGAAGCGTGATGTCCACGATTTCCGTGTTGCCCTGGGTGGATACGCTGAGCGTCCGTGTCACGATCATGTTGCCCCCTTGCCCTTACCACATCAGCTCGTCCAGCCGGAAGCAAGGGCCGTCCTTGCACGCCAGCCGGATGCCGTGCACGGTGCGCACGGCGCAGCCGTAGCAGCCGCCGAAGCCACAGGCCATGGGCGTCTCCACCAGCACCTGGACCGGCACCTGTAGCCCCAGGCTGGCCATAGCGCGGTACATGCCCATAGGCCCGCAGGCATAGACCAGGTCTTTTCCGGGGAGAAGCCTGGGAAGCACCTGCGTAGCCAGACCATTCTCCCCTCGGGAACCATCCTCAGTGGCTTCCACAACGCGGACCCCGTCAGGCAAGGTTGCGTGGTCGGAGAGGCAGGAAGCACTCGCCGCGCCGTGGAGCAGGGTAACCGGGCAACCCTGGGCCAGCGCTTCCTCCGCCAGGAAGGCCAGCGGCGCGATGCCCCGGCCTCCAGCCACCAGCAGCAAGCTCTTACGCTCTGCCGGCAACTCGAACCCATGGCCCAGGGGGCCGAGCACGTCCACCGTTTCGCCCGGGCGGCGGCTGCTGAGCCAGCGCGTGCCCTGTCCGGCCAGGGCGTAGAGCAGGGCGACTTCGCCGGTCTCCCTGTTGACGCGGTGCAGGCTCAGCGGCCGCCGCCACAACGGCTGGTGGCCCGACCCGCACTTGATCATGACGAACTGGCCTGGCTGGGCTGCCGACGCGATCTCCGGAGCGTTGAATGACACCACATACGTGTCCTGCATAGCAGGCCCGTTGGACAGGAGCGGAGCCAGGCACCTATGCATCTCGGCTCCCCACGGCAACGTTATCCCCTCTCCCTTTGGGAGAGGGAAAGGGTGAGGGCACATCAGCCCGCCTGATGATAATGGGCAGGGGCGCCGGCCAGGTACTCGCGCAGCGGACGGACAGAGTAGTCCCTGGCTTCTCGCAGCAGCGATTGCACGGCGGCCCGGAAGGTGTCCAGGCAGCTATAGCAGGGGATACGGCGTTCGGCGGCGGCCCGGCGGATCTCGAAGCCGTCCTGCAAGGGCACACGCCCGCCGGTGACGGTGTTGACCACGGCGCCCACCGTGCCATCCATGATGATGTCTATCACGTTGGGGCGGCCTTCGCTCAGCTTCTTGGTCACCATGCGCACCGACAGACCAGCCGCGCTCAGCGCGGCCGCGGTGCCCTCGGTGGCCAGGAGCGGATAGCCCGTCCGCGCCAGGCGCTTGATTATGGGAAGGGCCTCTGGCTTGTCCCGGTCGGCGATGGAAAGCAGGACGGGACCTTTGGGCGGAAGGCTCAGGTCAGCCGCTCTCAGCGCCTTGGCCAGGGCGGCGTCCAGGGCGTAGTCAATGCCCATGACCTCGCCGGTGGACTTCATCTCTGGCCCCAGGTACGTGTCCACGCCCCGCAGCTTGGACATGGAGAACACCGGCACCTTGACCGCCACCAGCTTCTGGCGGTGGGCCAGTCCCACGGCGTATCCCAGGTCACGTAGCCGCTTGCCCGCCATCACCTCTATGGATAGCCTTACCAGGGGGATACCCGTGGCCTTGGAGATGAAGGGCACCGTGCGGCTGGACCGGGGGTTTACCTCCAGCACATAGATTGTGGACTTCTCCTGCTCGCGCATGATGATGAACTGCACGTTCATCAACCCACGGATACCTAACCCGCAGCCCAACTGCTTGGTATGCGTTACCAGCGTATCCACCTCGGCCTCGGTGAGGCCCAGTCCGGGGTAGACGGCCACCGAATCACCGCTGTGTACGCCCGCCCGCTCGATGTGCTCCATGATGCCGGGGATAAGTACCTCCTCCCCGTCGCAGACAGCGTCCACTTCCACCTCTTTGCCTTCAAGATACTTGTCCACCAGGATCGGTTTGCCCGGCGCGGCCTCGGCGGCCAGGGCTACGAACCGCCGCAGCTCATCGGGGTCATGGACTATCTCCATGGCCCGGCCTCCCAGCACGTAGCTGGGGCGGACCAGCACGGGATAGCCCAGGCGCTCCGCCACCTGGAGCGCCTGCTCCACGTTGGTCACCGCCGCACCAGGGGGCTGAGGAACACCCAAGCGGGCCACGAAGTCGTCGAACCGGCGGCGGTCAGAGGCCTGGTCAATGACGTCGGCGCTGGATCCCATGATGGGCAGTCCGGCCTGCGCTATGGGGACGGCCAGGTTGATGGCGGTCTGCCCGCCGAACTGGACAATGGACGGCGGAGGGCAGTCGCCGTTCCCCACACCATGGTTGGCCTCGTTGTCCAGGATGTCTCGCACGCTCTCCTCGTCCAGGGGCTCGAAGTACAGGCGGTCGCTGGTGTCGAAGTCGGTGCTCACCGTCTCCGGGTTGGAGTTGACCATGATACTCTTCATCCCGGCCTTCTGGAGCGCCCACGCCGAGTGCACGTTGCAGTAGTCGAACTCGATGCCCTGTCCGATGCGGATGGGGCCGCTGCCAATGACCAGGGCCGACGGCCCGTCCAGGGCCGCGGCCTCGTTCTCCTGCTCGTAGGTGGAGTAGAAGTAGGGCGTGGCCGCATCGAACTCGGCCGCGCAGGTGTCCACCATCTTGTACACTGGTAGCACGCCCCAGGAGCGCCGGAGCTGGCGGACCTGCTCGGGAAGGCGGTCGGCCAGCGTGCCCACCTGCTCGTCGGAGAAGCCCAGGCGCTTGGCCTGGCGAAGCAGGGCGGGAGTCAATGTCTCCCCCAGCAGCCGGCGCTCCATGCCCACGATGCTGCCGAACTTCATGAGGAACCAGGGGTCTATGCCCGTGCGCCCGGCCAGGGCCTCGATGGAAGCGCCCCGGCGTACGGCGGCCACCACCGCCCACAGCCGCTGGTCGTGGGGATGCAAGGGCAGGTCTTCCCACGGCTTGCCTGTCCAGGCGGCATCTTCCCAGAGCAAGGAGCGTTTGCCTATTTCCAGGGAGCGCACTGCCTTCTGAAGGGCGGCCTCGAAGCTCCGGTCTATGGCCATCACCTCGCCCGTCGCCTTCATTTGCGTCCCGATTTGCCGGTCCCCGTAAGGGAACTTGTCGAAAGGCCAGCGCGGGATCTTGACCACGCAGTAGTCCAGGGCCGGCTCGAAGGCGGCCAGGGTCTTCCTGGTTACGGCGTTGGGGATTTCGGCCAGGGTCTTGCCCGCGGCGATCTTGGCCGCCACCCGGGCGATGGGATAGCCTGTGGCCTTGCTGGCCAGCGCCGAGGACCGGCTGACCCGGGGGTTGACCTCGATGACGTAGTATGGCGAGCTGAGGCCATCCCGGGTGACCGGCCGGCCTGGCAGGTCCCCGTTGGCCACCACCGGGTGGGGCGCCAGGCCGAACTGGATATTGCACCCGCCTTCGATGCCCAGCGCCCGGATGATCTTGAGGCTGGCCGAGCGTAGCATCTGGTACTCTTTGTCCGAAAGGGTCTGGCTGGGAGCCACCACAATGCTGTCGCCGGTGTGCACCCCCATGGGGTCAATGTTCTCCATGTTGCACACCGTGATGCAGTTGCCCGCACCGTCCCGCATGACCTCGTACTCGACCTCTTTCCAACCCACCAGGGAGGTCTCCACCAGCACCTGGTGTATGGGGCTGGCGGCCAGGCCACCTGCCACCACCTCTTCGAACTCCTCCCAGGTCGTGGCCAGACCGCCACCGGTGCCGCCCAGCGTGTAGGCCGGCCGCACCACCAGGGGCAACCCAATCCGCCTGGCCGCTTCGCGGGCCTCTTCCTGGGTGGTGACCGTGGCGCTGTCCGGCACTGGCTCGCCGATGTCCAGCAAAAGCTGCTTGAATAGCTCTCTGTCCTCGGCCTTGCGGATGGTATCCAGGGGCGTGCCCAGGAGACGCACGTTGTACTTGTCCAGCACCCCGGCCTCGGCCAGGGCCACGGCCAGGTTCAGGCCGGTCTGCCCTCCCAGGGTGGGCAGCAGTCCCTCGGGGCGCTCCCGCTCTATGATGCGCGAGATCACCTCCACGGTGAGAGGCTCGATGTAGACGACGTCGGCGATGCCTTCGTCGGTCATGATGGTGGCCGGGTTGGAGTTGACCAGCACGGTGGTGATGCCCTCCTCCCGGAGGGACTTGCAGGCCTGGGTGCCCGCGTAGTCGAACTCCGCCGCCTGGCCGATGATTATGGGTCCCGAGCCAATGACCAGTACCTTGGAGGGCTTATTCGCTGCACACAACGTTGACACCTGAATCAGTCAAAGATACGCTGTTGATGCCATGAGAGAGGCAAAACCCTGGTTCGACCAGGCTGACTACGACATGAAGACCGCCGATGCCATGCTCCGCACCCGGCGATACCAATATGTGGTCTTCATGGCCCACCTGTCCCTTGAGAAGTTGCTGAAGGGACTGGTGACCGAAGCAATCAAAAGAGCACCCCCGAAGACACATGACCTCCTGGACCTGGCTGAGATCGCCAGTTTGGAGTTGCCCGCCGAGTTCGGAGAGTTCTTCCGAAGGCTCAATGTCCAAACGCTGGAGGCCAGGTACCCCACTGGCATAGTCCAGTTCAACAGCGAACTGGCGCAGGAAGTCCTTCGCCAGGCAAGGGAGGCTTTCGTCTGGCTCCAAGGGCAACGTGGCCAGGGAGGGGGGAGCACCGGTGGCCCTCTCGGTCGGTCCAAGCTGCTTATGACCGTTAGCGAAGAGAAGCTTCCCAACATGATTGGCGAGTTCGTTGTCGCACTCGCGGCTCTTGGAATCGAAGTGCAAAAGGCTGTCCTGTTTGGCTCCTATGTCAACGGTTGGCCTAGACCCGCCAGCGACATTGACCTTGCCGTGGTCTCTGACAGCTTCAAAGGAGTGCCCCGCGAGAGGCGCTGGGAGTTGCTCGCCACGGCGAAAGCCACATGCGACCACCGAATCGAGCCTCTGGCCTACACGCCCGGAGAGTACCACCGCGCCGGCCCCGCCACCTTCCTGGGCGAGATCAAGCGCACCGGCAAGGTTATCTACGAGGCAACTTAGCTTCATTCTCCCCTCTCGCCCGCAAAACGCCTGTCGTCCGTAGGCTCAGATGTATTTGCGCATTCGCTGCTGTCATTCTGAACGAGTCCCGACGGATCGGGACGAGTGAAGAACCCGTACCCCGGACGGATTGCGCGAGCACCACGCTCGGGGCAACGGATTCTTCGTCCTTCTGCGGAAGGACTTAGAATGACACATTGGACACTTCGGGGCCGAGGTCATCAAGGCACCAGGACCACTTTGCCAAAGTTCTGCCGCTCCTCCAGTATGCGGTGCGCCTCGGGCGCTTCTCGCAGGGGCAATGTCTTGTGGACCACGGGCTTGAGCTTGCCCGCCTGGAACAGTCCCAACAGGTGCATCAGCTCGGATCGGCTCCCCATGTTGGAGCCAATGATGCTGACGCTACGGTAGTACAGCGGGGCCAGGTCCAGCGGCACCTGTCGGCCTGCTGTGCCACCGCAGGCGACTACCCGGCCCCCACCCACCACCAATGGCAGGCTCTTCTCCAGAACGCCCAGGCCCACGGTGTCCACCACCATGTCCACCCCCCGCTTGTCGGTGATGCGGCGCACCTCCTGGACAAAGTCAGCCGTCTTGTAGTTGACGGTGTGGTCGGCTCCCAGGGCCCTGGCCTTGGCCAGCTTTTCGTCGCTGCCTGCGGTGACGATGGCGGTGGCCCCTACCAGCTTGGCTATCTGGAGCGAGGCGATGCCTACGCCCGCCCCCACGGCGTGGATGAGGACGGTCTCGCCCGGCTTGAGGGCGCCCCGGGCCATGACCATGTGCCAGGCGGTGAGGAAGGTCACCGGCAGGGAGCCAGCCTCCTCATAGCTCAGCCTGGCGGGCTTGGGGAGAAGGCTAGCCGCCGGCACCTTCACCAGCTCGGCGTAGCCGCCATCTATCCCTGGGAACGCCCCCACGATGCGGTAACCCATGCACAGGTTCTCGTTGCCGGCCAGGCAGTCAGCGCACCTGCCGCAGCCCATGCCCGGGGCCACCACCACCGGGTCACCCACCTTGACTCCGGAAACGCCCTCGCCCAGCGCAACCACCTCGCCAGCGATGTCGCTGCCCAGGATGTGGGGCTGCTTGAAAGCCCCCGAGAAGCCGGTGGCCCGCCGGTTGAGGTCCAGGTGGTTGAGAGCGCAGGCCCTTACCCGGACCAGCGCCTCGCCCGGCCCGGGCACCGGGTCCGGCGCGTCCTCGTACTTCAGTTCCTCAAGCCCACCGGGCTTATGGATACGTACCGCCTTCATATAGAGCTCCTTCCTGGGGTCTACAGGCGCTGGCCTGTCCTCAACACCTCTGCGATAAACGGATTGCCTCGGGCCACCATGTCCTCGAACTCCTCGCGGGTGTACACCAGAGGCTCGATGGGCAGCTCGGTAAGGTCAAGTATGGCCCGAGCCCTGTAGGGGAACCGCTGGCGGAAGTCGCCCACGATGACCAGGTCTATGTCACTCCCTTCGTGGACTTCGCCCGTGGCAAACGACCCGAAGAGGTACACCGCCTCCACGGGTAGGCTGGCCTTGAGTAGCGCCACGAACTCACTCAGGCGCCCGTAATACTCGTCAAGCCTATCCATATGGACCCGCACTATCTTGTTTTCAGCCATGTCGGCCGTGCAGCGACCTTACCCCCTGTTTTCCCCCTCTCCTAGGCCAAGGAGAGGGGGAAAGAACTGGGAAACACCCCAGACCCCCGGCAAAGGTGCCAAGCCCTTCTGCAGCAACTGGGCCTCCTACTGATCGCGTTCACGCCACTTATGCCGGCGACCCCAAATCAAGAGCGCGTCGGTGACTTCTTGCCTCGCAAGCTTCGCCTCGCGCCACGTCACATAGCAAACAATCGCTGTTACAATCCAAAAAGGCAAGTGTGTCCAAGTGAATCCAAGGGATCCCACCAACGTTACAATCAGCCACAGGAGCAATGATGCCACCCCGGCGACTACCGTATTGTAACCGAGGAACATTGCTGTGAAGCGCCTCCTGACCCAATCGGTGAAGTTCTCGGTGTGCGCGGAGAACAAAAAAAAGTCATGGAAGGCAACTGGCAGGGGCCTAAGGAGAGTCCCGCGCTGATAGCTGAAACAGTTGGCGAATTGTTTGACATATGGGAGATTGCCGTAACCGCGGTCATCCTCGCCTCTCCACGGCTGATCCATGAAACAAAAAAACGTGAACTGGTTGATCAGGTACCCCAGAGGTAGACCTCCAATGAGACTAGCGGCGCCGATAAGGAAAGCTGTTGCGGTTGTGTCTGCCGTTGTGTCTGCCGTTGTGACGAGCGAGATTACGAACCTCCAGCCCTTCTCCGTCAACGCCACAGGGACGCTGGAAAACACCAAGAACAGCCATCCTGGCAAATAGAAGCGCAAGTACTGCTGTGTTTCCACCGTCTGTGCTACTTCCGCTTACACGTGTTGTGACTTAAGAAGCCCACGAGGGCATTCGCTCTTATCAACCCTGTAGAAGCGCTGTTCACGCACTCCCCGCCTCATACAGCTTCAGCCCCGGTATGCGCTGGAAGTGCTCGTTCGGGACCCGCCACATTTCTCTCATTGCTCGCCCGCGGGAAGAACTACTGTGTTCCACCGCTGCCAGGACTTCCTGGCTCATCAAACGGCCCGTGACGAGCCCGATACCAGTCCGGGTCCAGGTCCGTCTTCCCAAACATGCTTCTGAGTTCCCCAATCCTGGCCTTGCGCTCACGCTCGATCAACTCTTGAGCCGCGCGGCGCAACGCATTTGCAGCGTTTTTCTCTCCCGTGAACATGAGAAGGTCGTTTACGAGAGTATCGTCCAAGTGCAAAGAGATTCGCCTACCCATCATGCACCTCCCACCTCGTGCAGCCTTAGCCCGGGTATGCGCTGGAAGTGCTGGTCCAGAGCAAACAATGCGCAGTCATTCTCAATACACACAGCAGCCACCGCCAAGTCCGTAAGCGGGACCCCTTGCCCCTGATGCCGTAGTTTGTATGACAACTCACCGGCTAAGGTCCAAGTAGACCAATCGTCTTGCAGGAGAGGAAGACCTCCCAGCAGGCTCTTCAGGCGCTCCAACTCACTTTCCGAGCGAGCACCCTGCAAGACTTCGGCCAGCACAACCCCTGTGATCGCCACGTCTCCTTCCGCAAGAAGCAAGTCCATCTCCCGAACCACTGGTGAACCTGGTCGGCGAAAAGACTCTATCCAGACCGAGGTGTCCGCAACGATCATTCGTTGTCTCTCATTTCCTCCAGTTCCAACTCCTCCAACTCACGCCAGTTGTCCACCAGGTCTATCTTGCCTAACATGGCCCGCAACTCGTCTATGCGCTTGCGGCGGATGTATTCTTCGGCGGCCTTGTTCAGAGCCCTGCTCTTGCTCTTCTCGCCTGTCAGCTCGACAAGCTCCTCCAGCAGCTTGGGGTCAATGTCCACAGTTGTGCGCATCATCTCCCTCCATCACATGAATGCATCATTATCATACATCATTTCCGCGCACCATTTCCACGAACCGCTCGAACAGGTACATGTTGTCCCAGGGGCCCGGCGAGGCCTCGGAGTGGTACTGGATGGAGATTATGGGCAGCTCCTGGTGGCGCAGGCCCTCCACGGTGCCATCGTTCAGGTTGAGGTGGCTCACCTCCACACCCGGCGGTAAGCTGTCGGCGTCTACAGCGTAGCCGTGGTTCTGAGCGGTGATATAGACCAGCCCAGTCGCCAGGTCCTTTACCGGATGGTTGGCCCCCCTGTGGCCGAACTTGAGCTTGTAGGTGCGCCCGCCGAAGGCCCAGGCCAGCATCTGGTGGCCCAGGCAGATGCCCATGACGGGCAGCTTGCCCACCAGCGCCCGCGTGGTCTCGGTGACATAGCCCAGTAGGGCGGGGTCTCCAGGGCCTGGGGATAGCACCACGCCGTCCGGCTTAAGCGCGAAGATGTCCTCGGCGGAGGTGGCAGCCGGGACTGCGGTCACCGAACAGCCCAGACGGCGCAGCGAGCGCAGGATGTTGAACTTGAGGCCGCAGTCCAGGGCCACGATGTGAGGGGCGGGGCCCTCTCCTCGTAACCCCCTCTCCGAGACGGAGAGGGGGGGCATGGTTTTCTGGGACACGGCCCCGCTTGGGCGTGTCGGGCCGTTGTCTGACCAGGTGTACGGCATCTCGGTGCTCACCTGGCGCACGAAGTCAAAGGAGTCGTAGCGAGGCAGCTCGCGGAGACGGGCCAGCGCTTGCTCGGCCGTCTCGTCGCAGGTGATGGTGCCCATCATGACGCCCGCCAGGCGCAGGCGGCGGGTAATGGCCCGGGTGTCCACACCGGCGATGCCGGGGATGCCCTGAGAGGCCAGGAACTCGGCCACCGTGCCCGTGGACTGCCAGTGGCTGGGGGCAGCGCATTCCTCGCGCACCACGAATCCCGACACCTGGATGCGGCGCGACTCGAAGTCCTCCCGGTTGACCCCGTAGTTGCCGATGAGGGGGTAGGTGGGCACCACGATCTGCCCCGCGTAGGAGGGATCGGTGAGCATCTCCTGATAGCCGGTCATGGCGGTGTTGAACACCACCTCGCCCCAGGCCCGGCCCTCGGCGCCAAAGCCGTAGCCCTGGTAGACCGAGCCGTCCTCCAGCACCAGGATGGCGTCCCTAGGCACCGGCCACCTCCACAGCCTTTTGTACCGCGAGCCCGGGGGCAGCGTACGCGATTCCCCCTCCCACTATGGTGGCCATGACCCTGCCCTTGAGCCGCCAGCCGGCCAGGGGTGTGTTCTTTCCCTTTGAGGCGAACTGACCGGGGTCTACCGTCCACTCAGCGTTGGGGTCGAAGACGGTGACATCGGCAGGGGCACCCACCCGGAGGCTGCCCAGACCCGAAAGCCCCTGGTCCGCCAGTCCCCTTTCGATAATGCGGGCCGGTCCCGAGGTCAGCCGGGCCACCAGGGTAGGCAGGTCCAGAACGCTGGCATGGACCAGGCCCATCACCAGGCCAAAGGCCGTCTCCAGGCCACTGATGCCCGAGGCCGCCTGGTCGAACTCGCATAGCTTGTCGGCCAGAGTGTGCGGGGCGTGGTCGGTGGCAATGGCCTGTATCACGCCCTCGGCCAGGGCCTGGCGGAGCGCCTCAACATCGGCCTGCGCCCGCAAGGGAGGATTGACCTTGGCGTTGGCGTCATAGGCGCCCGGCCCCAGGGCAGCCGTAATGTCGCCTCCTTTGGGCCCCAGCACCAGGGCCTCGGTGAGCATGAGGTGGTGCGGCGTGGCCTCGGCGGTGACCGTCCCGACACGTCGGGACTGCTGTTCCCGGCGGACAAGCTCGACAGCGCCCGCCGTGCTCACGTGCTGGATATGCACATGCGCCCCGGTGAGCTCGGCCAGGGCGATGTCCCGGGCCACGGCCGCCTCCTCGGCGGCGGCAGGCATACCCTTCAGGCCCAGCCGGTGGGCGAGCGCGCTTTCATTCATGACGCCGCCCGCAGCCAGCGCCGGGTCCTCGCAGTGCTCCAGGACGGGCCGGCCCAGGGCGCGGGCATACTCCAGGGCATGGCGCAGCAGGCGGGCATCGGCTACCGGCCGGCCGTCGTCACTGTAGGCGACAGCGCCGGCCTCGGCTAGCTCCCCGAACTCGGCGAGCTGCTTGCCCTGCTGGCCCTGGGTGACACAGGCCACGGGCAACACCCGCACCGAGCCTTCCGTGCGGGCCTTGTGGAGAACAAGCTCCACGGTGGCCCGGCTGTCCACGGTGGGCCTGGTGTTGGCCATGGAGCATACGGTGGTGAAGCCACCCCGAGCCGCGGCCCGAGTGCCCGTGGCGATGGTCTCCTTGTCCTCGAAGCCTGGCTCTCGCAGGTGGCAGTGCAGGTCAATGAACCCAGGACATACCACCAGGCCAGGCACGGAGATAACCGCATTGGGTTTCACGGGCGGCTCGCCCTGCCCCCACCACTCGATCCGACCGTCCTTGAAGAGCAGACTGCCCACGGCATCCAGCCCTTGGGAGGGATCCAGGAGACGGCCCTCGTGGATGAGCAGGGTCTTGCCCTCTGCCTGCGTCGGTGCCATCACTTCGCCCTCATCCTTCGCCCTGCTCAGGACAGGCTCTCAATCCTCTTCCTTCGGCTGCGCTCAGGGCAGGCCCAAAGGGAGAGGAGGTCGCCCAACCCTTCTCTGGCAGAACCGACAATCAGGGTAGCCATTACTGGCCCCTGCCCAGCAGCAAGTAGAGCAGGGCCATGCGGATGGCCACGCCATTGGTCACCTGCTCCTCGATGACGGACTGGACCCCGTGGGCCACGTCCGGCGTAAGCTCCACACCTTCGTTCACCGGGCCCGGGTGCATAAGCAGCGCGCCGGGCCGGGCACGGGCCAACCGCTCGCGGGTGATCTGATAGCTGCGCACATACTCGCGGATGCTGGGCAGAAGCCCCTGCTCCTGGCGCTCCAGTTGGAGGCGGAGGCCCATGACCACATCTGCCCCTTCTAGCGCCCGGTCCAGGTCCGTCTCCACAGGGCACGCCGGCCAGCCGGCATCCCCGTTGGAGCCGGGTAGCAGGCTGGGCGGGCCGCACAAGGTCACCTCCAGGCCGAGGGTCGTCATGGCGCTCAGGTTGGAGCGGGCCACCCGGCTGTGCAGGATGTCCCCCACCAGCACGGCCTTGAGGCCGGCCAAACGGCCCAGGTGACGGCGGATGGTATAAAGGTCGAGAAGGGCCTGGGTGGGATGGGCGTGGCAGCCGTCTCCGGCGTTGACGATGGCCATGTCCAGGTGCCTGGCGGCCAGGTATGGCGCGCCCGAGGCGCTATGGCGCATGACTACCAGGTCGGCCCCCAGCGATTGGATGGTCCGCAGCGTGTCCAGCAGCGACTCTCCCTTGGCCACGCTGCTGGTGGCGGCGGCAATGCTGGTGCAATCAGCGCTCAGGGCCTTGGCCGCCATCTCGAAGGAGACGCGAGTACGGGTGCTGGGCTCGAAGAAGACGGTGACCACCGACTTGCCGCGCAGCGTGGGCACCTTCTTTATCTCGCGCCCCAACACCTCGCGCATGGCATCGGCCGTCTCGAACACCAGGTCATAGTCGGCGACCGAGAAGTCGTCCACGTCCAAGACGTGACGCCGGCTCCACGTCCTGTGCGCCGCCGCTGTTGCTGCGTCCTGAGCCTGACGAAGGGCGGTGAGTGCGCTGGCCTCGTTTGTAGTCATGCTCTCTTACCCCGTGACCAGGACGACCGCATCCAGCCCATCCACCTCTTGAAGGCGGACCTGGACCTCCTCGCTCCGGGAGGTGGGTACGTTCTTGCCCACGTAGTCGGCCCGGATAGGCAACTCGCGGTGCCCCCGGTCCACCAGGACAGCAAGCTGGATGCGGCGGGGCCGGCCAAAGTCAATGACGGCGTCCAGGGCGGCCCGGATGCTGCGGCCGGTGTAGAGCACGTCGTCCACCAGGACCACCGCCTTGCCCGCGATGCTTTCCGGGATAGTGGTAGGGCGGACGGGAGGGGCTCCCCGGGTGGGGATGTCGTCCCGGTAAAAGGCGATATCCAGTGCGCCCACGGGCACCTCGACTCCCTCGAACTCGCCGATGCGTTGGGCCAGGCGGTGGGCCAGGGGGACGCCCCGGGTGTGCATCCCCAGGAACACCAGGTCCCCGGCGCCCTGATTGCGCTCCACGATCTCGTGGGCGATGCGGGTGACCGCACGACGGATATCGGCCTCGGTGAGGATCACTTTCTCGGCCACAAAAAATCCCTTGCCGCCCATTTGTCCTTTCTTGGAAGGACCGCTGGCAAGGGACTGAACGCGAAGGCTATCAGGTTGTACGGGCAGCCCTTCGGTCTCCCTTGCCAGCCTCTCCGGGCTGGGTTTAAAGGTCCAACCTCCTGGTGCCTCGGCTCTCTCAGCCGCTAGCCAAGATTATAGGGAAAGGAGCGCGGGGCTGTCAATGCCATTGCGGCTCCCCTAGTCAGTGGATTGAAGACTCTCTCCCGTCATTGCGAGCTAGGTGAGGCAGGGGTCGCCGCCGCCCTGTGTTCAAAATGACGTGGGAGCGTTTTTATGATGTCATTCTGAGTCCTTCCGCAGAAGGACGAAGAATCCGCAGTCCCCTGGTTCTACTGTTGGTCCGCGACTGTACGCGGGGGTAGCGGATTCTTCGCTGACGATGTTGCCGGCTGAGTGCAGTGGAGGGCTCGCTCAGAATGACAGATCCGGAACCGCGTCCTTCAAAGTTCAATAGGCCGGGGCGCCGACCCAATGTAGGGCAACGAATATTGCGGACACCCCATTCGCAGACCGTTGGTCGCCACGCGCGCGGAGGTGGGTTCCGCTGCGCTACACCCACCCTACTCGGCCTCTGGGGCCGTGGACAAGCCCTACCCCACCCAGTACGGGTGCTCGCGGGTCTCCTTCATGGTCCAGGTAACTGGGTCGAGGGCGAAGTCCTTCATGTAGTCGCCCGGGGCGTTGATGCCCGGGATGGCCGGCCACCAGGCCTCTTGCAGCAGGTCCTTGGGGTCGCCGTAGCGCGCGGCCATGGCCAGTATCTCCGGGTCATCCAGCGCCGTGAGATGGCCTTTGTCTATAATCAGCACCGGCTCGCCCCGTTGGGTCACCCCGTCCAGCGTGGCGAACAGGCAGTGGATGTGGACGTGGACCCAGGGCAGGCCCGGCCGCGTCTGGCCCATGGGCGGCCCCAGGCCGTTGTGGATGAAGCCGGTGCGCCGCCGCTCGTGGAGGCAGTTGGCGTAGCACTTGAACAGCCCCTCCTGCTCCAGGCGGAAGACCTTAGGCTCCCCACCGATGGCGCATTCGAAGAACCAGAACAGGCCGGTGTCGGCGATCTCGTACTCCCCCTTGGGCCCGTACAGGAACTTGACGGGAGGCAGCCTGGTCTCCCGGTACATGTCCAGCTTGTCCCGCCAGGCGTCGCCGTACACGCCACCGCCCTCCACCCTGACCACCTGTCCCCGCTCGATGTTGGCCTTGGTGTAGGGGAATGCTCCCATGTGGTTGGTAGTGCCGGCAATCACGCCCTCGCAGTCATCCCTGCCTCCATACCCGTGGCCGATGTTCATGGGCCGGGCGAAGAGGTGCCCGGGGTAGATCACCCGCTCGTCGTTGTAGTTGGTCCAGTGTACGTCGGTGCCCTCGGGGTCGGTGAGGTGCAACCTCTCACAGGACTGGACCTGCGCCCATGTCTTCGAGGCAATCGCCTCGAACAGCTCGGGCGGGAAGTCCACCACGCCGCCATCGGTGTAGTCCTCCAGGTTGAAGAACCCGAAACGGCGCCAGGGGATGGGCACCGGCGGGACCGGGCCGGCCGCCCCGCTGATTATCTTGGTGTAGCCCTCGCGCTCGATCATGGCCCGGGCGGTGGCCGGGCGGATGAGGTCGCACATCACGCTGTAATAGTACGAGAAGTCGTCCTCTTCCTTGCCCATGCTGATGGCCTCGTGGCTGGCCACCTCTTGGGGCGGCGCCACCGGAGTGGAGTCTATGGTCACCAGGTCAACGCGGGCGCCCTTCTCCTGGAGCAACCGGCGGAAGGTGTCAATGACCATGGGGTGATGCTCGGTCAGCGATACCAGCAGTATCTTGTCGTCCGGCACGATCCCGTAGTCCGGCCACAGGCGCAGGTTCGAGCCAGGACGCGGGCTGAGCAGGCGTTCGAGCTTGAGACGCACGTCGTTGTCGGTGGGTTTGCGCAGCTTGAGATAGCGCGGCGCTGGATAGCCGGTCAACATGGCTTCCCCCTTTCGATTTGCCCGCCCTCAGAGCGGTGTCCGGGCGGCTGGCCCGCGGACCCGTCTCTCCAACTGCTGCCTGCTCCGGCTGGTCAGGGAGCTCGCCCCAACGGGCCTGCTTCATAGCCTTCGTCAACCAGAAGCCGGGACTCCCTGGCAGCGCGCACCGCCAATTCGTCGCACCGTCCGTTCTCGGCATTGCCCGCGTGCCCTCTGACCCACTTGAACTCGACCTTGTGGCGCTCGCAAAGCCGCAGAAGTCTCTCCCACAGGTCAGGGTTCAGAGCCCTGTCTCTTTCGTTCCGCTTCCAGCCGTGGGCACGCCATCTCTTGGCCCACCCCAGGCCCATTGCCTTGACCAGGTACTCGGAGTCGCTGAACAGAGTGACCTGACACCGCTCCGTCAGAGCCTCCAGGCCAGCGATGGCTGCCAGGATCTCCATGCGGTTGTTCGTGGTCCTTCGGTAGCCCTGTGACAGCTCTGCCCTGTGTTGCCCGTTTACGAGGATGACGCCGTAGCCGCCCGGCCCTGGGTTGCCGGTGCAGGCGCCGTCGGTGTAGATGGATACGTCTTTCAGCCCGCTGCTAGACTTCCCGTGCGTATTCATGGCCGGAGGCCCAACCCCTTCCGCAGGCCAGGGGCCAAGCAGTACTTCAGCTTGCCCGAAACAAAGGTATTCTAGCACAAGAGTGTAGTGCAAAGAGTACCCCCTATTTGCGGCCCACTCTGTCGAGGATCTCAAAGTAATCCTCACGGCTCATTCCGACTGCCCGCATGTTGTTCCTTATTATGAAGACGGGGACCTCTTCATAGCGGGGGATTATCACCGGCCGTCTAGCTCTGGGATGGTCGTAGACGAGGTGAGAGGATGTCGGGTGGACGAACGTGCAACCGTAGGCTTCAAAGACGCGCACCTGCGTCTGCCAGTTTGTTGGAGCAAGTCTAGGCACTTGCCTGGTGGACCGAAGGATTTCGTGTCGGCTAACCGATAGGGATGGGCACCCGGATGTCTTCTATGGACCTGAAATGTGAACGGGAAACTAGAGGCATTGAAGTCTGGCCAGGGCCCAACTCGAACCCGCCCTCCTCCAACAGTTCCCTCAACGTACCCTTACGCGATGTTTCCTCGAAGAAGATGTCCAGCGCCTCGCGGATATTCGTCTTGGCCTCTTCGGGCGTGTTGCCCGCTGAAGATACGTCCAACTCGTGGCAGTAGGCAATGTACATGTTGCCCTCCTGCCATATCTCCACGGTCAGTTGTATGGTCTTCATTTCGCCCTCAACAAGTCAGATTCTGCATGCTGCTGGCACCCTGCTGGCGGAGACGGTGGGATTCGAACCCACGGTCCCGGGTTAAGCGGGACACGCGCTCTCCAGGCGCGCCTGTTAGACCACTCCAGCACGTCTCCACGCTACCAATTCTATCATGGCCTAGCCGCCAGTGGTTGAGGTCAGGTCCCTGCGACGAAAAAGCCAGAAGGCCATCAGTCCCGAGACCACCGTGTAGGCTGCCAGCACCAGTAAGGCGCGGATCTCCGACCCACCGTTGCCATCCAGGCCTGGCCCTTGGAGCGCGAAGCCACCACCCCACTCGGTAATGTTACGTATCAGGAAGTAGTCAGCCACCTTGGGGAACCAGTCGAACAGGGCGGAGAAGATGGCCACGATGATCTGCTCGGCGAAGAAGTAGCCCAGGCCCATGGCCATGCCCGCGGCGGCGGAGCGCGTGAGCACCGTCACGAAGGATGTAACGATGGTGTAGACCACCAGGACAGACCAGGTCTTGCCCAGGGCATTCGCCGCGTGGCCCCATCCGCTGGATTCGATCCCGACACCGGCCAGTGCCCCGGCGACCAGGCTGCTAACCGAGGTGACGCCTGCCAGGACCACCAGGCCGGCGGCACCCACCAGGGCTAGCAAGGCTAGCTTGCCGGCCAGGTAAGGCGCTCTACCCGTGCCGCGGGCCAACACTGTGCGCACTGTGCCCCAACCGTATTCTGTGCCCACGGTGGAGGCGGCCAGTATGGCCAGCAGTATCAGGCCGAACATCTGCCCAAAGCCCAGGATCGTGGACAGGCTGCCAGGCAGGACGAAGCTGTCCACGTGGTTTTCAAGCTGTTCCTCCCGGCGGGGCACTGCCTGCTCGCATTGCTGGAGCAGCCCCTCGACTATGCGCGGGTCTGTGTCTGGAGGCAGCCCCGAGGTGTTGCCCGCTTTCAGGTCGTTGCAGTTCACTACGACCGGGCCCTCTCCGCGCTCCCCGGGGCCGCCGGTCCCAAAGACCACCTGCCCGCCGCTGGCAAGTTGGGTCCGATAGGCGAAGTAACTTCCCCATAGGGCAAGCTGGGAGAAGAGCAAAAGGACCGCCAGCAGCACCCACGGCATCCAGCGCCGGCACATCTTGAACCACTCCCAGCGGACCAGGATCGCAACGTGGGCTATGGCGTCGCCTCCTTCCCACTGGCGGGGGCGTCATCGCCGGTCACCGCCAGGAAGTAGCTTTCCAGGGTTGCCTGGACCGGAGCCATTTCCGCCACGAAGATGCCGCGCTGGGCCAGGGCTGCGGTGATCTCCCAGGACCGTTCTGGTGGTGCCCCGGCCAGCAGATACCCGTTCTCTGTCTTCACGTTCTTGACCCAGGAAAGCGAAGCGAGAGCTGCCGCTGTCCCGACATCGTCTGTGGTCTTGAGGCGGACCCCGACATGGCGGGACTCACGGAGCAGCTCCTGGACGTGCCCCTGGGCGATGAGTCGCCCTTTGGACAGGATGGCCACCTGGTCGCAGACCTGCTCTACCTCGTGGAGCAGGTGGCTGGACAGGAGCACAGTGCGGCCGCCACCGCCCAGGCCACGAATGAGCTCCCGTATCTCCGCCATGCCCGCGGGGTCCAGGCCGTTGGTAGGCTCATCAAGGAACAAGAGCTCGGGGTCCCCCAGCAGGGCGTAGGCGATACCCAGCCGCTGCTTCATGCCCAGCGAGTACGTGGCAAACTTGCTGTTGGCTCGGACAGCGAGGCCGACCATCTCCAACAGGCGGTCTACCTCCTGCGGCTTGCCTTGGCCGTTGATACCTTGGAAATAGAGAAGGTTGGCCCGGCCCGAGAGGTAAGGGTAGAAGGCAGGGGCTTCCACGATGGCGCCGACCCGGCGCAGGGCCTGGTCGTGGCCACCGTCCGTGTCCTGGCCTAGAAGGCTCATTGTTCCCGAGGTGGGTCTCACCAGACCGAGGAGCATGGCCATGGTGGTGGTCTTGCCCGAGCCGTTGGGTCCCAACAAGCCGAACACACCACCCCGTGGCACCTGTAATGAGAGGCCATCCACAGCCAGGACCCGTCCGTACCATTTGGTCAGGCCCCTGGTCTCGATCACCAGATCGTTCATCGGGAAACTTCCGCAGGCACAGCAACTCACATTATTGCTCTTGCCCCCGCCCAGAGCAAGGACAGGCTGGCTTAGGACTACAGGCTACAGCAACTGGCATCACAGAAGCAGGTCGGCTCGGTCAGATCTGTCCAATCGGTCAGAGTTGCCCATCGCCCGTACCCCAAAGCCTGAAGCCAGTAGCCTGAAGCCTGTGGCCCGAAGCCCGGCGCCGTTGCCGTTGACGGAAGGGCAAAGGCCGGATACAATAACCTCGATAACCAACGGAGGTTCTACTATTTACGCCATTATCCAGACCGGTGGTAAGCAGTATAGGGTGTCGCCCGGGGACCACATCAAGGTAGAGAAGCTGGAGGCCGAGCCGGGCAGCACGGTTGACCTGGACCAGGTGCTCCTCGTCTCTTTGGGGGAGCAGTTGACCCTGGGCCGCCCCGCAGTCGCCGATGCCCGGGTCAAGGCAGAGGTAGTGTCACACGGCGTGGGCGACAAGATCGTGGTGTTCAAGTACCACGCCAAGACCCGCTATCGCCGCAAGACGGGACATCGCCAGCCATATACCGAGCTGGCTATCCAGGAGATCGTAGTGAGCGGGCGCCCGATGGGGCAGGTAGCTGAAGTGGTGGCGGAGCCAGCAGAGGCGGCGCCTGAGGCTGTGCCAACCGTGTCGGAGGAGGGACCGGAGTATGGCTCATAAGAAGGGCGGGGGCAGTTCCCGAAACGGTAGAGACAGCAATGCCCAGCGCCGGGGCGTGAAGGTGTTCGCGGGGCAGTCCGTAACGGCGGGCAGCATTCTGGTACGGCAGTGCGGCACCCATATTCATCCCGGCCGCAACGTGGGCTTGGGCCGGGACTTTACTCTGTTCGCCTTGATTGATGGCCAGGTGAAGTACGAGCCCAAAAACAAGGACCGCCGCAAGGTGAGCGTCTACGCCGTGGCATGACGAGAACATGAAAGAAAAGATACATCCGAGCTACTATCCCGAGGCTCAGGTTCGCTGCGCTTGTGGGAACACGTTCACTGTGGGCGCCACCAAGCCGATGCTCAAGGTGGAGGTATGCAGCTCCTGCCATCCGTTCTTTACCGGCCAGCAGCGGATTGTGGACACAGCGGGGCGGGTGGAGCGGTTCCGCCGCAAGTACGAGAAGGCCCAGGCTCTGGCGGCGGCAAAAGCCACCGGGGCCGCTAAGACCCCGTCGGCCTAAACTCCACTTCCAGCGCCTGTTCAGCAGCCGGTCCCACGCGGGCCGCCTCGCTTAGCCGCCAGCCGGCCACCCACAGGATGCCCTCGGGCGAACATACCAGAGGGACTCTGTCTCTCCATTCCCTGGGGATGTGGGCGTCCACCATGAAGTCCTGGAGCTTCTTGGCCTGGGCCATTCCCGCAGGCTGGAACCTGTCCCCTGGGCGCCGGGCCCGTACCCACAGGGGCGTGCCTGACTGATAGGCGATGTACGTTCGCCACTTCTGGGGCGTGGCCGCTGCCTGGGGAGCGGGTACGAGACGGGCAGTGACCACCCAACCATCCAGGCGTGTCTCGCCGGGCACAGCCAGGGGACACTCGCCCCCGAGGGCAGGTAACGGCGCCGCCGGCAGCCGTGCCAGGTAGAGGGCGTGGTGCCGGGTGGTGGCCCGCAAACCGTGGGGCAAGGGTATCAGCTTGCCGGCGCCGGCTTCCAGGGCTGCCACCAGCCGCTCCAGGTGGTGGGCCTCGAAGTCGGTGAAGCTGCCGGCAGTACGCTCTACTGCGCGGCGTAACAGGTGCTGCCGTACCGCCTGCGGCTGCTGAAGCAGATGGTCGGAGGCGATGCGCAACCCCTCGGCATCTTCGCTCACCGCGTCCCGCCAGATGGCATCTACCAGGCCGTCCAAGAGTGCGACTTGCTCCCGGGCCGCTGCGGAGACCCGCAGAAGGGCCTCGCGGAACCGGGGGTTGTACGCCTCTAAGGCCGGCAGCAACTGGTGGCGCACGCGGTTGCGCGTTGGGGACAGCTCCACGTTGGTGGGGTCCTGGCGGGGGCGCAAGCCGGCCGCCCGGCAGTAGGACCCGGTCTCGGCCTTGCTTGCCCTCAGCAGCGGACGGAGCAGGCCAATGCCCTGTCCGGCGGCGTAAGGGTACGGCCCGGCCTGGGCCATGCCCTGGACCCCCACCCAACCGGTGCCCCGCAGCAGATGCATGAGCACTGTCTCCACCTGGTCATCCGCCGTGTGCCCGGTGAGCACCCAGCCCGCACCCACCTGCCCGGCAACTTCTGCCAGGAAGGTGTAGCGCACCCGGCGGGCCGCCTCTTCCAGCGAGAGGTGGTACTCTCGGCGGTAGGTCGCCACGTCTTGGGCTTCGACTATGGCCGGCACACCCAAGCGCTGGCACAGGCGGGCCACGTACCGGGCATGGGGCTCAGCCTGGGCGTGCAGGCGGTGGTTGAGGTGGGCGGCGTTGAGCTGGAGCCCCATTTCGTGCCGCAGTTGCCATAGCGCGTGGAGCAAGCACACCGAGTCGGGGCCGCCGGAGACGGCCACCACCAGAGCCCCGGAGACCTGGTGGGCCGCCAGGCAGCGGCGCACCAGGGCCACGATGTCGTTCATCCCGAGGCTCGGGACAGGTGGCAGGTGTCGTTGAGTACGACCAGGGTGGCCTCAGGCCCGGAGAAGTCCAGGATGGAGTAGCCAGCCACAGATGAGCGCAGGCGGCGGAAGTTCTGCAAGGGGATTCCCAGTGCCCGGCAGGTCAGAGTCACCAGCACGAAGTGGTGACTCACCAGAACGATGGTGTCTGACCGGTGACATTCCATCAGGCTATCCAGGACGGCCCAGGCCCGCTCCTGGACCTGCCCCAGGGACTCGCCGCCGGGCGCGGCCAGGTTGGGGTCTCCCTGGGACCACTGCTCCAGGAATGGCCGGTGTCCGATCCTCGCCTCGGCGGGGGTCAACCCATCCAGCTCGCCCGCGTCGAGCTCCATAAGCCCGTCCAGAGGCGTCACCGTCAGGGCGTGGGGTCGGGCAACAGCCTGAGCCGTCTCCATGGCCCGGCGCAGCGGGCTGGCGTATACGGCGCGTATGGTTACCCCGCCCAGCGCCCGGCCCAGGGCCTGCGCCTGCTCCTGTCCGTGCGTGGTCAATGGTAGGTCCGTGCGCCCCATCATGCGGCGCTCCCGGTTCCAGTTGGTCTCACCGTGGCGGGCCAGTATCAAACGCATCAGTTGCCTCTCTGCTGGGCCAGGGCCACCCGCCGGTAATAGGGGGGATGGTCGTAGTAGAGCAGCTCCACCCACAGTGGGGGGTGCTCTTCCCCCAGGTTCTGGTCAGTCAGCTTGGCCATCATGGACACGAAGGGCCCGGGCGCCCTGGTCAAGGCCAGGGCGAAGAGGTCCGCAGAAGCCTCGTGACGGCGCGAGAACGCCAGGGTCAGCGGGCGAGTCAAGAACATGGCGCCACCCAGGGCCAGCGCCAGCAACGGGAAGGCGGCCACATCGGCCATGCCCGTGTATCCCCAGTGTCCGGCGGCCCAGCGCAGCGCCAGATTGGCTGCGTAGAATTCCCCGATAACGAGCACGAAGTGAAACCCCAGAGTTTTCCACAGGTGTTTGCCCACGTGGTGGCCCAGCTCATGGGCCATGACTGCCTCGATCTCTTCTGGCGAGTAGCTCTTGAGAAGCGTGTCAGAGAGCAGGATACGCTGAGTCGAGCCCAGACCAGCCAGCGCCGCGTTGGCTGTGGTCCCCTTGCTGCCGAGGTCTATGGTGAAGACGCCGCGGATACGCGTCCCCGCGCTTGTGGCCAGCCCGGTGAGACGCTCGACCAGCGCGGCGTCGTCCAGGGGCTTTTGCTTGAAGAACAGGGGTATGAGCAGGACGGGCGCCAGATGGGTGAGCACCACCGAGAGCACGAGCAGGCCCAGGGCTGCCGCTATCCACCAGGTGTCGGGGAAGCTGTCCAGCAGCAGATAGAGGGCGACCAGGAGGGCCGTGCCCAGGGCCAGCCCAACGAGATCAGACTTGAGCGAGTCCAGCAGCCAGCCCCGCCAGGTCTGGGTGGACAGGCCGAAGCGCCGGGGCAGGATGTAGCCCGAATATAGCCCCAGGGGCGCTGTGACCAGGCCAAAGGCCGCCATTATCACAATGGAGTAGAGGGCCACCTTGAGCGGGAGGAAACCAGGCAGCATACCGGCCAGCGCTGCTGAAGCGCCGGTGGCTGCCAGCGCCGCTAGCAGGACGCCGGCGACGGCGGTCTCCACGAGCGAAATCAGCCGCTGTCTGCGGGCATACCGCCGGGCGAGGCGCTGTCGTTCTGGGTCGAGGGCCATTACCGTGCACTTTGGGCTACGTCCACCCGGGTGCGGTGGATCCGGGTGGGGGCAGGCAGGCCCAGGGCAGCCGCCACTTGCTCCGGCCGGCCCGCGCCCTGGCTATCCCATCGCAAGCGCATGCCCAGCCGGTGCCCTGAGGGCGTGGAGTCGAGCACCTCGAGGCCCAGGATGAGGGGCCGCAGGTCGTAGTGGCGGGCGGCGTTATCCCGCTGGTGTTTCCAGGGGAAGGTTGTAGCCGCCAACAGTCCCTGTATGGCTTCCACTAGCTCCTGGCGGCTGAGCTCCGTGGGCACCTCGACCTCGTAGGCTGTCCAACGCACCAGAGAGGACAGTGCGGGAGTGGACGCCGGCAGCTCTTCGACGTGTCGCAGCACCAGCCCCTTGGGCAGGCAGGGCTGGACCGCTCGTACCACTGCCTCCGGCGTTTGCGGCTGGCGAAGGTGGAATTCCAACAGCTCGGCCTGACCCGTGACGCCCACGGGCAAGGGGCAGGCCAGGGACAGCTTGGGAGCAGGGCTATAGCCCTGCGAGTATAGCAGGGGGAGGCCCGCCCGCCTCAGGGTGCGTTGCCATAGCCGGAGCAGGTCCAGGTGGGCCAAGTACTGGAGCTCGGGGCCGCGGGAAAAGGTGAGGCACAACCGTTGCATGCTACACTCGGGTCAGGCGTAGCTTCTCTATGCGGTTGCCCTGGCGGGAGCAGACCACCATGTGCCAGCCATCGTGGCGATAGTGCTCGCCCACCTCCGGGATATGCCCCAGGCGAGACAGCACGAATCCGGCCACAGTCTCGTAGTCCCCCTCGGGGAGGTCGATACCCAGCATCTCGTTGGCCTCCTCGATGCGCAAAGCGCCGTCAATTTCGACTGTCCTTTCGTCTATGGAATGGAAATCATCCTCTTCGTGGACCATCTCGTCCCCCAGCGCGCCGGTGAGGGCTTCCAGCAGTTGTTTGAGGGTGACCACGCCGGACACGCCGCCGAACTCGTCAATGACGATACCCATACGGTTGAGCTGGGTCCGCATCTCCGAGAGCAGCGTGGCGACGGTCTTGGTCTCGGGCACAAAGCAAGGAGCACGGGCCAACTGGGTTATCGGGCTGTCTTCGTCCACCGACCCCTGGGCCATAGCCAGCAGCACATCCTTGATGCTGACTACACCCACCACGTGGTCGAGGTCATCATGGTATACCGGGAAGCGGGTGTGAGAGTGTTGCCGGTAGACGGCCAGCAGGTCCCGAAGGCGAGCGCCCTCTTCCAGACCTACTATCTCCGGGCGGGGGGTCATTACCTCGCGGACCCGCCGCTCCCGAAGCTGGAACGCCCGCTCCAGGAGCTGGGCCTGGTCGCCGGCCACTGTCCCCTTCTCTTTGCCCAGGTATATAAGGCTACGCAGCTCCTCTACCTCGACAATGGTGTGCCCTGCACTCCAGGGCTTGCCTTGGGTGACCCACATGGTGAGGCCGCTAAGCACACGGACCACGGGGGAGAGCACCCAGAGCAGCGCCTCAACGGGCCGGGCCATGAACGCCGTGAATCGCTCCCAATGGCCGGCGCCCAGCAACTTGGGAATGATCTCGCCAAAGACGAGGAGCAACAGGGTCATGCCCAGGGTGGACACCAGCAGAGCTTTCTGGCCTGCGATGTAGTGGACGGCCAGGACGGTGGCAACAGCCGCCGCGGCCACGTTCACGATGTTGTTGCCGGTGAGCAGCCCGATAAGCAGGCGCTCGGGGCGGTCGAGCAGCCGCGAAACACGGTCTGCCCCAGGCGCTCCAGTGCGCCGCAAGTGGCTAAGCCGTGAGCGTTGGTGGCTGAGGAAGGCGGCCTCAGTGGCGGAGAACAGTGCAGACAGGGCCAGGAACAGGAGCAGAAGGGGAATAGCTAAACCAATATTACCGTCCATAGGGTCTCAGGGATCCCTGCTACTATCACCTCCGCGGCCGCCAGGTTAGACCATAATATCATCGGTATGTGGTGGTGTCAAACGAGAGCGGCCCGCCGGCCCGCCCGTAACAGTTGACGACACGGCAGTGGCTGGAGTTATATTAAGTCACAAGAAGGAGGAGGTTGGCGATGTACGTCCGCGAGTACATGAACCCCAGCGTCATCACGGTCACCAGCGATACCCTCGTCCACGAAGCCCAGAAGCTGATGAAGGACCACGGTATCCGGCGTCTGCCTGTGGTGGACCAGGGCAAGCTGGTGGGCCTGGTGACCCAGGACCGTCTGCGGGAGGTGGCCCCCTCCCCGGCTACTTCACTCAGCGTGTGGGAGCTCAACTACCTCCTGGCCAAGATGAAGGTGAAAGAGGTGATGGTGAAGAACGTCATCACCATCGGACCCGATGCCACCCTGGAGGAGGCGGCCCGGCTGGGCCAGGAGCGCCAGATAGGCACCCTGCCCGTGGTGCAGGACGGGGTCCTGGTGGGCATCATCACCACCACGGACCTGTTCAAGGTGCTCACTCAGGTGATGCGCTTCGGTCAGCCCGGCGCCCGCATCCACATCCACCACTGCGGCAAGGGGGAGCCGGTGGGCCGGGCGCTGGAGGTGCTCATGAAGCACAAGGTTGGCATCACGGCGCTCTTCGGCGTCACCCCACCGGGGCACGGGGAAGAGGACACCATTATCCATCTCGACACCACCAACGTCTACGCCATATTGGAGGAGTTGCGCGGCCTGGGCTGCGAGGTGGAGGTGCGGCAACGCTAGGGGCATTGAGTCGGTGACCCCGTTCAGACTTGCGGCTTGTGGTCAAGATCACCTGCCGAGGACTATGTCTATGCCCCGAATGACCTGTGCGAAGAGCCCGGGGGGCAGTTCCCCGACGCGCTCGTTCAAGAATTCGCGGTCAATTGTAAGGATTTGCGATGCGTTGGCGACGGAGTCCTTGGGAAGGCCAGTTGCCGTGGCGCGGAGCAGGGTGTTCCCAGGCGCCTCGGCCCAGTTCAAATTGCTTGTCAGGGGCACACATACCACCGTGGCGATCCGACTCCGGTTGAGGTGGTCTCCCTGCACGACGATAACTGGCCGCCGGAAGCCCGGTGCGGAACCAGCGGGCGAAGGAAGTTCTGCCCACCAGATGTCGCCTTGGGCGACGCTCACCACTCGGTATGTTCCAGAGTGCGGTGGGTGGCGGCTGAGACGAATGGGTCCCTGTGCTCCGGGATTTGTTCAAGAGCCCGGTTCATCGCCTCGGTGACCTCATCTGGAGCATGGCGGGACAGGTACTCGGAGAGCGCGTCACAGTAGAGTTGGCTGCGGGACTTGCGCGTACGCTTCGCCTGGAGTTCGGCGGCCTGAAAAAGGTCGTCGGGAAGAGAGATGGCAGTTTTCATACCATTAGTATAACCAGGAATGCACGCCATAGCAAGCGCTGCATGAAATACGCAGGAGGCGGAAGTTGGAGATGGTGATCGGGGAATGGAAGCTCAGGCCTTGGCTGGCCAGCGATGCGGAGCCGGTGGCCAGGTACGCCAACAACCGCAAGGTCTGGCGCAACCTGCTGGACGCCTTCCCCCACCCCTACACCGAGGCTGATGCGCTCAGGTGGATCGGTGACCATCAACATGATGACCCGCCCACGGAGTTTGCCATCGCCTCCGACACGGAAGCCATCGGCGCCATAGGTTTCCGTCCAGGGAAAGATGTGGGGCGCCGGTCGGCCATGGTGGGCTACTGGCTGGGAGAGCCCTACTGGGGTAGGGGAATCGCCACCGGTGCGGCGCGTGCCCTGGTGGACTATGCCTTCAAGAACTTCGACCTGGTCCGCCTGTAGGCGGTGGTCTACGAGTGGAACCCGGCGTCAATGAGGGTGTTGGAGAAGGCGGGCTTCACCCTGGAGTGCCGCATGCGGAAAAGCGTCACCAAGGACGGCCAGACCATTGATGCCTTCAGGTATGTCCTGATCAGGGACGGGTAGCGGGCGCGGTCATTTCGCGCGGAGTTGCTGGTGGTATGGGCTGTGTGATGCAGGAGAGTCGGGCAAGGTGTCTAATCACGTTCGTAGATGACTTCTTTGGTAGGAAGGTGGAGCTGTGGCGACGCTCCATACTCTGCCAGGTTGACCAGTCGGAAGTCAGCGCAGGTCCCTGGGAACCCGGCCAGCAGCGCTGCTTCGATGTCGTAAATGGAGTACCTCAGTTCCAAGCTGCTAGGCTCTTGGTCCAGGATGGTCCATATGGTTAGGCCCCTGTCGGTGGTCGCTAGCAGAACTTTCTTGACCGCGCGAAACCTGGAAACCTCGCGAACGCATCGTTCAGAAAGGGCCAGTTCATCCCTCTTGCTTTCGCCTACTCCAACCCTACTTAGCATGCCCGCATCCTCTCACGACGCCTATCATGGCGTGTATTGTAGCATGTCCTGGCCCCCGGAGTGAGACGCTCGGACACCATGAGTGGCCCCTCTACTTTGCGGCAGCGGAGGTGCGCTCCCACATGTCGCAGCGGCCCCCCCAGCGGGCCACCACCTTGCTGCCCACGAAGATCTGGGCGATCTCGCACACGTTGGCGCAGGACTTGCACTCGAACGACGAGGTCTTGTAGTTAACGTCGGCCACCTCGAAGCCTTTGAACTGGCTGGAGGCCGAGCGCCGCTGGGTATCCTCTTTGGCCAGCAGGGCGGCCCCGATGGCGCCCATAACCTCGTGGTGCGGCGGCACCTCGACCTTGGTCTTGAGGGACTCCTCGAAGGCGCGCACGATGCCCTTGTTGAAGGCCACGCCCCCCTGGAAGACTACGGGGGGCAGTATCTCCTTGCCCAGGGCGATGTTGTTCAGGTAGTTGCGCACCAGGGCCTCACACAGGCCGTAGAGGATGTCCTCCACCCGGTGGCCCATCTGCTGCTTGTGGATCATGTCCGACTCGGCGAACACGGTGCACCGTCCCGCGATGCGCACTGGCGTCTGGCTCTCCAGCGCCCGCGGCCCGAAGTCCTCGATGGCCAGGGCCAGCCGTGAGGCCTGCTGGTCCAGGAAGCTGCCGGTGCCCGCGGCGCACACGGTGTTCATGCCGAAGTCCACCACCACCCCATCCCTGATGATGATGATCTTACTGTCCTGTCCGCCGATCTCCATGATGGTCTGCACCCCAGGGACGTAGTGCAGGGCGGCCACCGCGTGCGCGGTTATCTCGTTCTTGACCACGTCGGCCCCGGCGATGACGCCGGCCAGATAGCGGGCGGAGCCCGTGGTGCCCACTCCGGCTACCCTGGCCCCCGGGGGCAGGTGCTCCGTCACCTGCTTCAGCCCGTGCTGGACCATGGTGATGGGCTGGCCCCGGGTGCGGGTATACAGGCTGAACAGCAGGTTGTCTTTGTCGTCGAGAACGGCGCACTTGGTGGTCACCGAACCAACGTCAATACCCAGGAATACGTCCAAAAATTACCTCCAGAGCTATCGTTCGCGTATGTCCAGGCAGAATTGTCCATGCGCTGATGGCATCGCGGTGGTGGGGGGTAGAAGTATCTCCTCTCTCCCCTGGCGGGAGAGAGCGAGAGTGAGGGGGAGGCTGGACGTGGTCACGGTCGTACCTCACCCTCACCTTAATCCTCTCCCATCGAGGGAGAGGGGGAGACTCCCACGCCACCCCGCTTGAGAGCAGCGACAGGGAAGCCGCCGCAGGAGGCATAATCCGTGGCCATATTCATCTGGCCGCGGCATGGGCCAGCGCGCCGGCCTTGCGTTGCGCATCCCGGCGGCGGCGCAGCAGGTCCACAAAGGCCTCCAGCCGGGTGAGCATACCCGCCCGTCCCATCTGCTCGTCGCAGATTATGGTGAGTAGCGGGATCTGCTCCTTCATGGAAGGGATTATGTTCTTGGCCACGATCTCGGGCATGCAGGTGAAGGGTGCCAGATGCACCAGGCCATCGTAGTGGCCGGCATGGTAGGCTACCTCGCCCACCGTCTCCCAGCCGTCCCCGCCTACATCCCGCTTGAGGTAGGGCATGGCCGCCTTGTGGAGCTTGCCTTTCTCGGTCATGCCCAACATGGAGAGGAACAGGCTGAACTTGGTCCACTCGGAAACAAAGGTAGTGCGGTGGACCTCCACACCCAGTTTCCCCAGCTCGATCTCCACATCCATGTTTGAAAAGGGCTCCAGCACCACGTAGAACTCGCCGATGACCCCTACCTTCAGCGGGTCTGCGCTGGGGTTGCGTTCGACCGCGTCGAGGCGCCGGAAGAAGTCCGCCTTGACCAAATCCACTGACCTGGCGTTGGAGGCTTCGTCCAGGGCGTGCCTGGCTTCGTCGAAAATCTTGGTAGCAGTGCCCTGCACCGCCTCCAGCGGGCGCACCTTGTGCACTGCCCGCTCGATGTCGTCCAGAGCGCCGATCTTCTTCAGGCCCAGACGGACGGCGCTGTAGACCGTGGCCATGGAGGCGCCACCAGAGAGACGCTTTATGAAGCGAGAGACCCCAATGAATTTCCCCTCGAAAAGCTCCGTGGTCACCATGTCGAACTTGTAGCCCTGCTCTTGGAGGACGCGCTCCTGGATCTTGGCGTAGTAGCCGAAGCGGCACAGGCCCGGGCCCGCCGCCATGATGATGACGTCTGCCCCCAGGTCCAGGGCCTCGATCATGCTGCCCAGGGTAAGCTTGAAGGGGATGCACACCCCTTCCGGCGAGTAACGCACGCCCAGGGAGAGGGTCTTCTTAGAGTAGGGTGGGGGGACTACGGGCTCCACCCCCACCCCGCGAAGGATGGCGACCATGGGCAGCCAGACGTCCCCCATGTGGGGGAAGCCCGCCTTCATGGCTGGCGCTCGCCCGGCCTGCGGCGCTGGAGCATGTCCAGGAAAGCCTCCAGCCGGGTGACCAGGCCCGCCTCGGCGGTGTGTTCGTCTATGACCAGTGACATGAAAGGCTTGCGGTAGGGCTCCCTGGCGTTGCGCCGGACGACGTCCTGCATCAACGAGTCGGGCCCGCAGCCAAAGGGTGTGACGCTGATAATCCCGTCCACCCCGGTCTGCAAGTAGTAGGCGCCGGCGCCGGTGACCTCGTCCTCGTAGGTCCAGTAGGGGTGACCCAGGAGGCGGATCACCCCCTCGGCCAGTTGGGTGTGGGGCACCATCTCCGGGGTCTTGACCTCAACGTGCATCTCCCGGAGACGCCCGATGAGGCGCAGGTTGATGAAATCGTCATAGATGACATAGGGGTGGCCGATGACCGCGATGGTGGCCCAGGGCCTGGCCTCAGGGTCCGGCAGGGTCTGCCCGTCCAGCATCTGCGGTGGCGCCAGGCCGCGCTCAGCCATGGTAGCTAGATAGGTCCGGTGGGCCTGCCAGGCGCTCTCGGCGGCCCGCTTGATCTTCACCGGGTTCCAGGTGAACCGCCGCCCCAGGGAGTAGATGGACTGGTATAGCTCCCGCTGGCCCTGCGGGGTGTTGATGTCCACGTCCAGGACCCTGGCCTCCGGGACTACGGCGCGGGCAATATCGGGCAGGCCCAGGAACTTGGAGCAGTTGTGGGTGCGCCGGTGCAGGCTGGCGATAGCTGGGATGAACACGTAGTCGCATTTGTCCGCCAGGTCCAGGACGTGGCCGCAGAAGACCTTGACCGGCAGGCAGGTGTCGGGGACCACCCGGGCGGCCCCCGAGGCCAGCAGGGCGCGATTGGTTTCCGGAGACAGCACTATCTCAGCGCCCAGGGCCTGGAAGAACGTCTTCCACATGGGCAAGTACTGGTAGTACAGGAGCGCGCGAGGTATGCCAACCTTGACCATGGCTAGTTCCGGCTCTCTGCATAGTGAGAAAGAAGACTAAGTGCTTGGGATAAAACCATTTGAGCTGCTTCCCGCTTGGCCCCGAGCACCATTTCGGATGCTCGTGTCCGGACGACGCTCATTCATAACCTCCTAGTTTGTGCCCGGTCCGTCTGTTCTCTGTACCCTCTTTGCCCCCCCTTTCTCACTGTTTTTCACATTTAACCAACAATGATAGATGAAGGCAACCTGCGTGTAAAGCCCGCCCTACCGTGCCGTAATCCGTAGATTCGCGGTCCGCCACTCGTCATTGCGAGTATCACAGGTCCCGAGCCGTCGGGACCCAATGTAGAGCCATGAACCGGCTGGCGCGTTTCGTTGATTGGTCAGCACACTACGTGGACAGGCTGTCGCCATACGCTGATGGCGCACAGTCCACCTCACCTCCGGCCCCTCTCCGCAGGCGGAGAGGGCCCCGATACATCGGGGTCCGTTTACGGAGAGGGCA
>JACPQM010000068.1 GCA_016190505.1 Chloroflexota bacterium
GCGTCGCGCCACCAGCATCCGGGGGACCCGCTGAACTGGTCGCCGCAGGCACGACCTGAGTGCCCTTTCCGACCAGTTTGATGGTGACAAAATCACTGAACCGTTTTGGTGACATATTGACAGAACTACAACACACGGGCGGTCTAAAGATCCTGAACAATGACAGCCGACCAGATGGGCAAGTTGGCTTCCCTTGAGCTCGCGATACAACCTCTTGGGAGAAGTCAGCTATGCTCGTACTGGCAGCGGTTCTTTCCTCTTTCGCATAGGTCAAATTGCCCGACAAACTAGTCAAGATTCCACTTGCCTCAACTGCCACCGCTACCGCGCCGAGCACAACCAGGATGCCCACAATGGCAACGAACGCATAAAACCTTGCCATGTTCACCCTCCTCGCGCTGTGCGAAATCCCGCCACACGTCGCCGAGGCGCAGTCCGACGCAGGCAGAACGGCCGTGTGAGTTGACTGCCTCGCTAACCTCGTGACGCCATCCGCTTGCCTTCGCGGCTTGTGAGCACGCTTTCACAATAGGCCGCCGCTGGCCCCGGGTCAATCGTCAATATGATGTTTTTTTGCGGCCTTATTGGTCGAATTAATTGCTCTATTCGGCTCGCGCCCGGCGCGCCCACTCAAGGTCGTGCGTAGATCGGACATGGGTTTGCGCCGCGTGCCCTGGCCAACTGAGACAGGGGCGTAGGCTATTCCGATCTGTGTCTTGGCAGCCTCTATGAGTGGCGCCAAAACCTCCGGAACTTACAGCCGACCTTTCTTCGCCCAAGTGACGGCCTCGGGCAAGGGGCAGCTCAGCCTTAGCCTCAGCCTGGAGCCTTGACCCCGCGGACATCCTTCTCAGCATAGTAAAAAAGAGGTAATAACTGTGAAAGGCAGCGACAACAAGAGCCGTTTTACTCTTGACATGGCCCCCGAGCTACGTATGCGCCTCAAGATTGCCGCCGCCCGTAGGGGCATCACCATGCGGCAATACTGTCTTGGGGCGATTCAACACCAGCTTGACCGGGAGGAGGTTGGGGTCTTCGCTTCAGGCGCCTTCAACCGAGAGGCCATTGACAACGCCAGGTCACTTCGGGATTCAGTGTTCGGGGACCGCAGGCTGGCGGACGACTCGGCAGAGCTTATTCGCCAGGTCCGGACCGTGTCTCCTCCTGGTCGAGGCAACCAACGTCATGCACCGCCGAGCAGCGATGGGGCAAGTATCGCCAACTGAGGCCCACCAGCTACTGGCGGCGCTGCTGAGTATGGGCATCGAGATAGCGGTTTTTCAACTCAGTCAAGGAGCGATGGCCACAAGTGAAGTGGCTGGGTAGCCACGCCACCTTTGCGCCAGGTCACTAGAGCTCTGTGCGGTGCAGTGTGCGCTCGGACCTCGTTCGGCCGAGCTCTAGTCCAGCGCGCCCATGGGCTCGAGCACCGGCACCACGAAGTCCAGCCCCAGCCGGGCCAGGCCCTCTCTCGGGGGTAGGCCCTTCTCGGTCAAGTTGAGGTAGTGCTGGTAGTAGATCTTCTTCTGCTCCTCGAACTCGGCCCTATCCCATACCCACTTCTTGCCGTACTTGTCGGTGATGGTCTCGTCAAAAGCTCGCGGCGGCAACTGGTCGTCTACCGAGGGGCAATAGCCCTCCCTGAGGCTGATACACCGGTTGAAGTAGTAGTCCCTCAGTGAGATGTCCTTGATGTCGTCCGTGGTCAGATTCCACCCGCAAGCAGCATTGAGGAACACCCTGATGGCTTCCTCGCCGGAGCCCCAGATTTGTTCAAAGGGTGGGATGGCGAAGCTACAGGCGGTGGCCGCCTCCCGCAAGGCTATGTCCACGCCCGCCCCTATGCGGGCGCCGTTATGGCTGGTGGCGAAGGGGAGGCCGTTGCCCACTTTCTTGTTGCGGATGTCGTACGTCGGCGCCGCGCACCCGTGGACCTCGAAGGCATACCATCTGGACTGCTCCCCGAAGACCTCATAGGCGCGCCGGTATCCCTCAGCCAGGGCTGCGGGCGCACGGCCTTCTTTGTAGGCGATTTTCTTCAGGAGGGCACAGGTCGCATCCACATCACCCCACCGCAGGTCAATCCCTCCGAGGTCCTCTCGGGTGATAATGCCGTGCTCGTAGAGGTCCATGGCCCAGGCTACCAGGCCCCCTAGCTCCTCGCCGTCCATGCCCAGCTCGTTTTCCAGCGAGGACACCTCGGTCATCTTCTCGAAGTCCATCATGGTATTGGCATTGAAGCCGCCGCAGTTGTCGTGCCTGATCTCGCCACCGAAGGCCCCCCGCTCGCTGTTCTTGAAGAACGGCACGAAGCAAGAGGCGGCGCAGCCCGGGCAGCCGTCGGTCCAGGCGAAGTACTTCAGGTTATGCTCCAGGTGGTTGCTCTTTTCCACGATTTCGTGGTACCCCAGGTGGTTGTTCTTGATCCCTTCTCCCGCGTAGCGGAGCAAAGAGGGCATCGAAGTCGTATGGCCCCAACGGCTTTCATCAATCTTGCGCAACGCCGTTATCGGGCTGGTGGCATAGGTCTTGAACAGCTCCCAGACCTTCCTGTGGTCGGCGTACGCGGGGCCTTTGGTGCCTCTCACCGCCACGGCTTTCAGGTTCTTGGAACCCATGACCGCGCCGCACCCCCACTTGGAGGCGCTGTGGACAAACTCCACGCTGGCGTTGGCGTATCTGACCAGGTTCTCTCCCGCCGGGCCGATGCAGAGCACGCCGAACATCTCACCGGTCTCTTTGTTCAACCGGTCGCGCAGGGTGACCTCGGTCTCCTGCTTCCACTTGCCCCACAGGTCCGAGGCGGGCCGGACCTCCACTTTGTCATCCCAGACGTAGAGGTAGACCGGTCGCCTGGCCTTGCCCTTCACCAGGATGCCGGCGTTGTATTGCGCCTTCACCATCTCCTCGCCTATGTAGCCGGAGCAGGCGCTTCTCCCCGCCCACCCGGTCAAAGGTGACTTGAAGCTCAGAATGGTCTTGGTGCCGATGAGGCCGGTGAGCGGACCCACGCCAACGTGCAGGATGTTTTCCGGCCCGAGGGGGTCGGCTCCAGCGGGCACCAGGTCCCATATCAGCTTGTTGGCCAGTCCTCTAGCCCCCAGGTACTTCTTGACGTCTGCGGTAACGTCAATGGCCCGGCTTGTCTCATGGGTCAGGTCCACTTCCAACAGGCGAAATTGGATCTCAGCCATCTGTCTACCTCCAGCCCGGGTTGCCCATACTCGTCTTGGTCAGTGGGTACAGCCTCCTGGCGATCAGGTCTGCCTTTTCATCAGGGTGCTTGCGCAGGAGGTCCTGTATCGAGTAACCGAAACGGGCCGAGATGCTTTTGTACGACAGGGCGCCACAGGGACAGACGTTGACGCACTGGGGGTCTCGCTGGCCGCTGTTGTCTGTATCGCAAAGGTCACAGACGAAAGGCGTGTCGGAACCCGCGCGGTAGACTCGCATCGCCCTGGCCGGGCAGGCGTCCACACATAGCAGGCAAGACAGGCCCAGGCATCTCTCCACGTCAACCACCATGTGAAGCGTATCCCTGTCGAAGTACACCGCGGGAGGTGCCTGAGGGCAGGCCTTCTGGCATTCTCTTTCTTCCTCCGCGCATTGGACGCACGTCATCTGGACTCCTTTGGGCAGGGGCAGCAGGTACTTGCGGACCTGTATTCTGGCCAGCTCCTTGTTGATGACTCCGAAGTGCTGCATGGAGCAGGCCATCTGGCATATGCCACAGCCCACGCACTTCATTTCATCGCATTCGATGGCGGCAGGCCCTTTCGGGTAGGGATAGGGCTCCTTTCCCCAGCCCTCCGCTTGTGGCCTTGACCGTTGTTCTGGGACCGGTTTTCCAGCTTCTCTTGCCTCTGGCATATTCAGGTGTCTCCTCTGCTAATGTGAATTGGTACAGTGTGGCATACTTAGCCGCCCTCCATGGGGTGCAGCATCATGAGCAGGGACATCTCCCCCCGCTGGGGTAGGGGGGTATCCAGGCCCTGCTCCCCCAACTCCTCCCCGTCCAGGAAGAGATGGATGTTGGGTAGGAGCTGGCCCTCCCTATCCATCACCCGGTCCCGGAAGGGTGCCCCGTATGTCTCTATGAGGTGGGCCAGCAGGTCAGTGACAGTGGCCCCAGTGGGGAGGGCTGTGGTCTCCTCGCCCTTGCCCACGGTGGCCCGCAGCGGCCCGATGTAGACCACCCGGGTGCGGGGGCCAGCGGCCGTGCGGCGGTGGGGGGTGCGCCGCCGGGTAACAGTAGACGCCTGATCAGGCATAGCGCCAGGGTCCTGGCCAACGGACGACCCACTCAGGGCCTGGTATGGCTTGGGGTCTGGGCTGCGCCCAGTCAAGGCGTTACCTTGGTCAGCTTCACCCGGATGCAGGCATCTACTGCCGTGGACACATAGTCCATGCGCTTGGTATCCAGGGGGATGAGGGAGTTGAAGTGGGGGCCCTGGCCCTGGGCCACGGGCCTGCCCCTGGCCCAGTTGCCGAATCCCCCAGCCAGGCCCACTACCTCGGGATGGATGCACTCGGTGACCTTGACGCGTGCCCGGGTCTTGCCCCCGGCCGATTCCACCTCCACCAGGTCTCCATCCTTCAGCCCCTTGCGGTGGGCGGTGTCTCGGTTGACCATGACCTTGTAGACGTAGGCATGGTGCTGGGACAACTCGTTGAGCCAGGGGTTCTGCGCAGTAACGGAGAGGGAGTGGAAGGGTGACTTGTAGTTCACTGCCAGCAGGTCGTAGTCGGGCGAGGACGCCTCGTAGTCGGGGCAGGGCTTCCATTCCGGCAGCGGCTGGTAGTCGGAGACATCCCAGGGGATCTCCAACTCGTCGGCAACGGCTTTGACCTTCTCCCCCAGACGCTTGAGGTGCTCGAAGTAGACGGGGTGGCGGCCCTGGATGTAGGGGCCGGGGTAGGCCTCAATGGCCCGTCTCTTGAACTTGAGGTATCCCTCCTTCTTGAACCAGGCCAGGCTATGGCCGGGGCCGAACTGGGTCTGGGCCAGGCGGTCGCCGACCTGCTCCAGAGAATAGCGTTGCTTCAGGTCCAGGCGGTGCTCCGGGCTGAGGTGAAGGGCCACGTTGAGCACCTGGTTTAGGTCCCCCAGGAAGCCGGCCCGCTCCGCCAGCTCGAAGAGCACCTCGATCCAGTGGCGGGTCTGGCCCAGGGCCTCTTTCACTGGCTGGCGCAGCGTCCAGTACCAGAAGCCGGTGGCCGCCGCCATGTTGGAGTTGGTGGACTGGGGGAAGGGGTCGAGCCGCTCCAGGGCGTGACGGTCGGGGAGGAAGATGTCGGCGAACTCCGCGGTCTCGTCCAGCTCTGGTCCCAGGCTTACCTGGAAGGGGATGCGGCGCAGCGCCTCGGCGGAGAGCTCAGGTGTGGCCTTGGTGGTCATGTGGTTGGCGCGGCAGTGGATGAGCATCTCCGTCTCATAGGGGATGGTGAACTTGTGGGGGTCCAGGATGCTGAGCTGCACCTGGGGGCTGATATTGGTGGCCACCGGGTAGAGGGCGAGGAGGCCCAGGTCATCGGGGGCGTGTACCTCCTCGGGGGGGTAGGGCTGCCGCTCCCCCAGGGGCGGGATGGGCATGATGTAGCCATCGGCGGACGCCCCGGGTCCCCACGGGATCTTCACGGCTGCGAAATAGGAGACACCGCTGTAGTCCTCTCTGGCCCCGGCTCCGGTCCATCCCGGGCCCACGATATTCAGTGCCCGGTAGCCACCCACCACGAACATGTTCCCCACTACCATGTTGAGGAGCTGGATAGCCAGGCCGTGATGGGTGCCGTGCTTGTGGGCGACGGCCCCCCGGAAGAAGACAGCAGCGGCCGGCCGGTAGGGGAGCTCCATCCCCTCGATGGTGATGTTGGCCCCGATGCAGGCGGCGGTGCCATACTCCTGGGCGATGCGCCGGATGGTCTCGGCGGGGACAGTGGTAATCTGGGCGGCTCGCTCTGGGGTGTAGGCCCGGACGTGCTCCTTGAGGAGTTGGAAGGCGGTGTGGCAGGGCACCCCATCCACCACGAACTCCCCCTCCAGGGCCGGCTGGGCCACCCCGGCGTCATAGGGCCGGGCGGCCCCGGCCTGGGGGTCCCACACCAGTGGCTTCCCGGAAGCCTTGTCTCGCCCGTAGTAACCGTCAGGGCCCACCAGGAAGGCGGCATTGGTGCGGGCCCGGAGGAAAGGGGCATCGTAGAGGTTGAGCTCGTTGATAAGCTGGTTCACCAGGGCCAGGGCGAAGGCAGCATCGGTGCCGGGCCTGATGGGCACCCACTCGCTGGCCTTCATGGAGGCATTGGTGCCCACCGGGTCCACCACCACCACCTTCATGCCCCTCATGCGGGCCTCGGCCATCTTGATGGACAGGGAGTTGGGGTTGACCCCGGCCATGAAGCCCATCTGGTTGCCGATGAGCACACAGTAGTTGCAGTAGTCCAGGTCTATCTCCTGCTGGTGGGTGGCTACAGTGAGGTAGGTGGAGGGATGGAGGGCGTTGCCGCAGTAGTACCCACCCCAGTGGTGGTTAGGCGTGCCGAAGGCGTTGGCCCAGGTACGGACGAATTTGGCGACGGACCGGTCGAAGCTATGAATGAGGAGTTTGCGGGAGTCCTCCTCCCGGATCTTGCGCAGGCGCTGGGCGACGGTGTCCAGGGCCTTGTCCCAGCTTATCTCCACCCACTTGGGGTCCACACCGATGCCCTTCTGGGGGTTGGTGCGCTTGAGGGGCACAGCGGGGCGGCTGGGGTCATAGGCGGACATGAGGGCGGCCTGGCCCTTGGCGCACATCCGCCCCAGGTTGGCGGGGTTGCCAGCGTCCCCCTCCAGTTTCACCACTACCCCATTTACCCGGTGGGCCTTGATGCCACAGAAGGAACGGCAGCCATCGCACACGCTGGGGACCCACACGTCCTCGATCGCGGCGGGGCGTTCCGGGACAGGCACGGTCTTAGCCATTGTTGCCTCCTTGGGCTATTGGTCCAGCCACATTTGCTCCAGGTAGGTGCTGGAGCGTTGATAAGTCCTGCCGGAGAAGCCCCGTACCGTGTCTCGCATGGCCGTGAACTCCATGGGGAAGGTACCTGGGGTCGGTTGCCAGGCCTGGTCAATCATCCGGAGATTCATCTGCTTGAAAAGCTGCATTTGCTTGTCCAGGTTGGTCTCTAGCAGGATCTGGTCCAGGAGCCGGTCAACCTCGGGATCGCTGATCCGGCCATAGTTGAGGGTGAGGGGGGCCGTGCTGTACCAGGCGGTGGCGTAGGATATCGGCGCGCTGGCCTCGCCGATCTGGCCGAAAGAGAGCAGGTCCGCGCCCCAGTCCCCCGAGTTGGTGAAGCCGGCATACTCAACGGAGGTCATATAATGGGGCTTTACGTTGATACCTGCGTCTCGCAGCAGGCCCACCACCGCTTCGGTCAGCTCGGGGAAGGGGCTGGTGTAGCCCGAATTGACCTTCATGCCGGCGTCAAACCCCTTGGGGTAGCCAGCCTCAGCCAGGAGCTGCCTGGCCCGTTGGGGGTCATACTTCACCCACTGGGCCACCTCTGGAGGCAGCTCGTCCCAGCCCACCCAGTAGGGGCTGATGGTAGGGCTGTAATGGGGCCCCGTCACTCCCTGGCCCTGAAGGACGGCTTTCACCATGCCCTCCCGGTCCATGGCTATCTGGACAGCACGGCGCACTCGGACATCGTTGAAGGGGGGCTTGCTACTATCGAAGTGGATCCGGGCCGGTATGCTGCCCAGGCCGGGACAGGAATCTATGGCCATACCCCGTTGTCCCTTCAGGGCCGCAGCTATCGGGGCGGGCGCATCGTATATCATGTCTATGGCGCCCGAGCGCAGGGACGCCACCTGCGTGGCGATATCGGGGATCACCATGCCCCTGATCGTGTCCAGGTATGGCAGCCCTTTCTTGAAGAACTCTGGGTTCTTGACAAAGGTGCTGCGTACGCCGGGCACATGCTCCTTGAAGGCGAAGGGGCCGGTGCCAATATAGGACTTGGCGGGGTCTATCCATCGGCCCTTCTCGTCTACCACCTCCCTGGGCAGGATCAGGGCACCGTAGTATGTAGTAAGGCCCTCGGTAAGAAAGGTGGGCAACGGGACATCGAGGTGGAACCGCACCGTGTAGCGGTCGGTGGCCTCGATCTTGGTGACATGGGGAGCGGTGGCCTCCAGGCTTCGGATAGTGTCCTCTTTGATAAACCGGGTGGCGCTCCAGACAACATCATCGCTCGTCATCTCCCGGCCATTCACCGGGGGCTTGTTGTGGAACTTCACCCCCTGGGGGAGCTTGACCTCCAGCGTCCTATCCGTCACCCAGTTCCAGCTCTGGGCCAGCTCGGGCCGGAAGACAGGCGTGCATGGTTTCTCCGCGGTGGGGGCCATATTAAAAAGCTGGCTGAAGACGAGGTTGTGCCGCCAGCGCACATCTCCGGCTCCGGACTTCCAGTACCAGCCGTCCCAGCCCCTGGGCTCCCGGGGCTCGATGACCGCGTTCAGAGTCCCGCCGGACTTGATGGCTGCCGCCGGAGCTGCTGTAGGCGTGGCCCTTGGGGCCGGCGGAAGCGTAGCGCCAGGAGGAGGTGCCACTGTGGGCTTAGGGGAAGCCGTAGCGGCTACCGGCGCCGCTGTCGGTGCCGTGGTGGGCGTGGCCTGAGGCCGGGGTGTCGCCGTAGCCGCCGAGCCGCAGGCCGCCAGCACCAACGCCAGCGCTCCCAGGGTTGCCAGGAAGCATCTATTCTTCATAGGGCTCTCTCCCTGCTGATATGGCCCGGCCTTCCAATGAGGTAACTCGCAATCTGCGCCGTTCCCATCCTGTCAATCCCGCTGGCCTCGATGGTACTCCGGGCAGCCTTGGGCTACCTGTCCAGCCACATCCGCTCCAGGTAAGTACTCGAGCGTTGATAGGTCCTGCCGGAAAAGCCCCGTACCGTGTCCCGCAGGGCGGTGAACTCCATGGGGAAAGTGCCAGGGGTAGGCTCCCAGGCCTGGTCAATCATCCGGATATCCATCTGCTTGAAAAGCTGCATTTGCTTGTCCAGGTTGGTCTCCACCAGGATCTGGTCCAGGAGCCGGTCAACCTCGGCATCGTTGACCCGGCCGCGGTTGAGGCTTAGGGGTGCCTGGCTGTGCCAGGTGGTGGCGAAGGATACCGGTGCGCTGGCTTCGCCGATCTGGCCGAGAACTATGAGGTCCCCCCCGAAGTCACCCGTGTTGCTGAAGTGGGCAAACTCGATCGCGGTCCGGTAGTTCGGCTTCGCGTTGATACCTATGTCTCGCAGGAGGGCCACCACTGCCTCGGTCAGCTCGGGGAAGGGGCTCCCATAGCCGGTGTTGGCCTTCAAGCCAGCATCGAACCCTTTGGGGTAGCCAGCCTCGGCCAGGAGCTGCCTGGCCCGCTGGGGGTCATACTTTACCCACTGGGCCGTCTCTGGAGGCAGTTCGTCCCAGCCCACCCAGTACGGGTGGATAGTAGGACTAAAGCGGGGCCCCGTTACGGCCTGGCCCAGCAGGACGCTCTTTACCATCCCCTCCCGGTCCAGGGCTATCTGGACCGCGCGGCGCACCCTGACATCGCTGAAGGGGGGCTTGGTAGTATCGAAGTAGATCCGGGCCGGCATGCTGGAAACACCGGGGCAAGAATCTATAGCCATGCCCCGCAGCCCCTTCAGGGCCGTGGCTATGGGCGCGGGCACGTCGTATATCATGTCTATGGCGCCCGAGCGCAGGGAGGCCGCCTGCGTGGCAATATCTGGGATGACCATGCCCCTGATCACATCGAAGTAGGGGAGCCCCTTCTTGAAGAACTCAGGGTTCTTGACGAAGGTGCTGCGCACCCCAGGCACATGCTCCTGGAAAGTGAAGGGGCCGGTGCCGATGTACGACTTGGCGGGGTCGGTCCACCGGCCTTTCTCATCCACCACCTCGCGGGGCAGCACCAGGGCACCGTAGTATGAGGTGAGGTTCTCAGTAAGAAAAGTAGGCATGGGGACATCAAGATGGAAGCGCACCGTGTAGCGGTCGGTGGCCTCGATCTTGGTGACATGGGGAGCCGTGGCCTCCATGCCCCGGATAGTGTCCTCTTTGATGAACCGGGTGGCGCTCCAGACAACATCGTCGCTGGTCATCTCCCGGCCATTCACGGGCGGCTTGTTGTGGAATTTGACCCCCTGGCGGAGCTTGACCTCGAGCGTTGTGCCGGTCACCCAGCTCCAGCTCTGGGCCAGCTCAGGCTGGAAGACGCGTGTGCATGGTTGCTCTGCTGAGAGGGCCATATCAAAAAGCTGGCTGAAGTTCAAGTTGTGCCGCCAGCGTACATCCCCTGACCCGGACTTCCATGCCCAGCCGTCCCAGCCCCGGGGTTCCCGGGGCTCGATGACAGCGTTCAGTGTGCCGCCGGACTTGGGGCCGGCGGCAGGGGCCTGAGTGGGTGCGGGGGTAGGCTTTGGAGCAGGCTTTCCGACAGGTGTCGAGGTAGCCGGGGGGGGTGTGATGCCGGCCGGTGGCGAGGTAGCTGGGGGGAGTGTGATGCCGGCCGGTGGCGACGTCGGTGTGGGGGTAGCTTCCTTGGCTGCTGGTGCGCAGCCCGCTAGCACCAACGCCAGAGCTCCGAGGATTGTTAGCAAACGCCTACGAGTCATGGCTGCCTCCCTTTTTGAATACAGGAGCCCGCCCTCTGATGGCAGCATCATAGGCACCGCTCCCCGTCTTGTCAATCCCCTGGCTCGGGCCGCTGATTCTAAGGCGGAGGCCCGCCCAATATGCTAGACTGAGTAGTGTTTCATCCTTGTTTGTAAGGAGAGAGCTTTTGTTGGACGTAGCCAGAGCAAACGCCGAGAAAATCCTCCAAAACGTAAGGAAAGTCATTTTCGGCAAAGACGAAATCGTTGAGCTCGCTCTTACTGCCCTCCTCTCACGGGGGCACCTTCTTATCGAGGACGTGCCCGGAGTGGGCAAGACCACCCTGGCCAAGAGCCTGGCCCGCTCCCTGGGCTGTCAGTTCCGGCGTATTCAGTTCACCCCGGACCTGCTGCCCAGCGACATCACCGGGGTCTCGATGTACAACCAGAAGACCGGCGAGTTCGAGTTCCGGCCCGGGCCGGTCATGGCCCAGATCGTGCTGGCCGACGAGATCAACCGGGCCTCCCCCAAGACCCAGTCCGCTCTGCTGGAGTGCATGGAGGAAAGGCAGATCACCGTGGACGGCGTGACCCACGCCATGCCCCGACCCTTCCTGGTGTTGGCCACTCTCAACCCTATCGAGTATGAGGGGACTTTCCCCCTCCCCGAGGCCCAGCTCGACCGCTTCCTGGTCCGCCTCAGTTTGGGTTACCCGGGGCTGGAAGACGAGATGGCCATCATGGAGGCGCAACAACGCCAGCACCCTGTGGATGGCCTCGGCCAGGTGGTGAGCGCCGAGGATCTGCTGGCGCTCCAGGAAGAAGTGACCACGGTCCGGGTGGATGTCCTGGTCCGGGAGTACATTGCCAGGCTGGTAGAGAAAAGCCGGAGCCATCCCGCGGTCTATTTGGGCGCGTCGCCCCGGGGATCGCTGGCCCTGTTCCGGTCGGGCCAGGCGCTGGCCCTGCTCCGGGGGCGGGACTACGTGCTGCCCGACGACATCAAAGCGCTGGCCGTCCCGGCATTGGCCCACCGCCTGATCCTGGAGCCATCAGCCAGAATGGAGGGCAAAGCTAGCAAGCAAGTGGTCGAGGAGGCCCTGGCCAACCTGCCCGTGCCCGGCGCCCGTCCCAGCCCGATGCTGCGTCGCTAGGGTGAGGCCACGAGCGAGTGAGATACTGGCTTCTTCTCTCCCTGGTGGCCGCACTGGTCATCGGCCTGGGCAGCGGCTTCGAGCTGCTGTTCCGCCTGGCTTTTCTCATTGCAGTCCTGCTCATCGTAGGGCCAATATGGGCTTGGGCGCGCCTGCGGGGCGTGCGAGTAACCGTGGAGCGGGGCGCCGGCATCACCCAGGTGGGCGACAGGTTTTCCCAGCGGGTCACTTTGAGCCACCATGGCCGTCTACCCCGGCCCCTGATCGAGTTCCGGGAGCCCTCGGATCTGCCCGGCCATCAAACGGGAGCCATCTTGAATCTTCGCGAGGACGGGTCGCGCTCCTGGAAAGCGACCACCGAGTGCCGCCAGCGCGGCCGGTTCACCCTTGGGCCGGCAGTGATCGTGGGCAGCGACCCTTTTGGGCTGTTCCGTGTTCAGAGGCGGGTGGCTGAGCCTTTCAGCCTGCTGGTGTTCCCCCGCCAGGTGGAGGTGCCCGGCTTCGCCCTGCCCTCCTCAGCCCTGCCCGAGCACGGCCACCGGCAGCGCCGGGGCAACCAGGCATCCACCAGCGCGGTGACCATCCGGGACTACGCCCCCGGCGACGGCTTCCACCGCATACACTGGCCCAGCACTGCCAGGCTGGGCAAGCTCATGGTCAAGGAGTTCGAGCTGGAGACCTCCAGCGACCTGTGGCTGGTCTTGGACCTGGACCGGCGAGTGCAGCGAGGCCAGGGCGAGAAGAGCACAGAGGAGTACCTGGTGACCATTGCGGCGTCTCTGGCTGGTAAGTTCCTTCGAGCGGAGTACTCCGTGGGCTTGCTCGTGGGTGGCGCTTCGCCCGTCCTGGTGCCTGGGGGACGGGGCAGCCGCCAATTGCGGCGTATCCTCGAAGCGCTGGCAGAGGCCCGGGCCACCGGCGATGGGCCGCTGGCCCAGGTCCTGGGGCAGCAAGGACACCACTTGGACCACAACTCCACCGTGGTAGTGATTACTCCATCCTGGGAAAGCGACTGGCCCGAAGCTTTGGGCCAACTGGTGCGCCGGGGCACTCAGGCCGTGGGTATCCTGGTGGAGGCCTCGACCTTTGGCGAGGCGCCTGTCCCAGCCGCGGCCGGGGAGGCGCTGGCCACCACCGGCGTGCCTACCTACTGGGTGGACCACGGGGACAACCTGGCGGCTGCTCTGGCCCGCCCCCGGAGCCGCGCCTCGGCCCCTCGCCCTGACCGGGAGGCCCTGGCGGTATGAGCCCTGCCGCGCCCTTCTCCAGGAGGGCGCTGTCCCGTCGCCTTGTCCCGTACGAGGGCTGGAGCACAGTGGCCCTGGTCTCCCTGCTCCTGCTTACGGTCGCCTGGACCATGGAAGCAACCCACTGGGTGCCCCAGATGCCCTCCCTTTCCAGGGCCATTCTGCTGGCTATGGTCACGGCTTTCGTGTTCGCCAAGCTCCCACTGCCCGGGCTGTTGCTACATCCGTTGTCCCTGGTGCTGGGTGCAGGGGTGGGAGTGTGGCAGACGGGACGCCAGGTCCCGGGGCTGGGTCTGGGCATAGTGGACCGCGCCCGAGAGGTCATCGAGCGCCTCGACCTGTGGCTGGGGGCGGCCCGCTTCGGCACCATCAGCGTGGACATCCTGCCCTTCGTGGCCATGCTGGTGGCCATCCTGTGGCTTACGGGATACCTGACGGCATGGTTCGCCTTCCGGGGTAAGGTATGGCTGCCGGTCATACCTGGCGGCATCGTGCTCCTGGTCACTCTCAATTACACCATGGGCAAGCATTTGACCTACTTCGCGCTGTACCTGCTGCTGGCCCTGGTGCTGGTGGCCCGGCTCAACCACCTGAAACAACGACGCCACTGGGCCCGGTCCGGTGTAACGCAAGGGGAAGGCGTAGCCCTCTCCTTCATCACCGAGGCCTTCGCCTTTGCCCTGGCCGCGCTGCTGCTGGTGTGGCAGTTGCCCGTGGTCCGGCCCGATACCCCCGTTCGGCAGGCCTGGGCGCAGTTCAGCGGCCCGTGGGATAACTTCCAGTCCGAGTTTAACCGCGTGTTCGCCTCCACCAGCTCTCTGAAACCCATGCCCATGCATACCTTCGGCGATACCCTGCCCTTCCGGGGGGCGATCTCCCTGGGCAGCCAGGTCAGCCTGCGGGTTGAGTCCACCTACCAGGGCTACTGGCGGGCCAAGGCCTACGACACCTATACGTCCCAGGGCTGGCAGAGCAGTCCCCTCGAGCCGAGGCCGCTGGTGCTGGACGGAGAGGAAGAACCCGGTGCCACCTATGCCAAGCGCCGCCCGGTGACCCAGAGGGTGCACGTGGGCTTCGACACCAACCTGGTGTTCGCCGCTGGGGAGCCGGTGAGCGTGAGCCTTCCCTCGGCGGCAGCCAGCCTGCCTCCAGCCCAGTTCACCCTCCCCCTGACGGGACTATCGGTCACCGTGGAAGACTCTCGAGGCCGCCGGATCACCCTCTTGAGAGATCCGCGTCCTTCTGAACACTACCTGCCGCCCGACCTGGTGGCGCTCTCCCAGCAGTTGTCCCGGCAGTGGGCCTCCGGTCAGACTCTTAATGACCTCAGGGCCAGCTTGCCCCCGGACCTGAGGGTAGAAAGCATTGCACTGGACGGGATCGCTGCACCCTCCGATGTATCTGACCGCTTGCCGGTCCGTGACCCCCGCCGAGATGTCGGCCTGGTGGTACGCCGGACCGAGAATCCCCCGGACCGCCTGGCGGTAGTGGTCCAGGATCGCTTGCGAGTGGGACAGGACTACGTGGTCACCTCTCTGGTTTCAACCGCGACGCCCGAAGACCTGCGCCAGGCCGGGACCGACTACCCCACCTGGGTCACGGACCGCTATCTCCAGCTTCCTAGCAGCCTTCCCAAACGGGTGCGCGACCTGGCCGTACAGCTTGGCCGTTCTGAGAACAACCCCTATGACAAAGCGCAGGCCATCATTGATTACCTCCACAAGATCCCTTACACGCAGGACATCCAGCCCCCACCCTTCAACCACGATGCTGTGGACTTTTTCCTTTTCGAGCAGCGGCGGGGCTACAGCGACTACTATGGCTCAGCCATGACCGTGCTGCTGCGTGCCGCCGGTGTGCCCGCCCGGGTGGCCGTGGGCTACAATAGTGGCGACCTGGAGAGGCAAGGTGGCGCCTTCGTGGTCCGGGAGCACCATGCCCACGCCTGGGTGGAGGCCTTCTTCCCGGGCTATGGCTGGATGGAGTTTGAGCCCACGCCGGGGCGCGGTACGCCTCCGGCTGCCGAGGTGGCGCCCGACGAGTTGGACGACCTGCTGGGGGCTCTGGGGGAGGAGGAGTTCCTGGAGGAAGACGATTTCTTCCCCAGCGGCGTTTTCCCCCTGACCTCCGGCTCCGCCTCCGGGCCCCCGGTCCCCGTAGCGCCGGTGGTTGTCTTGGGGCTGGCCGCCCTGGCGGCGGGAGCCACCTGGTGGACCTGGCGGAGGGGCCTGTCTGGTCTGGACCCGGCGGCCTGCGCCTACGAGAAGACCTGCCGGCTGTCCTGGCTGACCGGAATGGGGCCGCGGCCCGAGCAGACCCCCGCCGAGTTCGGCCACGCTCTGGCTGGCAAGCTGCCCTGGCTACAACCCAGCATCGAGTCCATCGTAGGCGGCTATGCCGGCGCCCGTTACGGCGGCCGGTCCCCTGACGCGAAGCAAGCTATGGCCCTGGACAGCGCCTGGCGCCGGGTGCGTGGCGCCCTGCTGGGCCACTTCGTCCCCCGCCGTAGGTCGGGTTTCCCAACCCGACCTACACATGGGACCCGTTTGGGATAGGCCGTGGCTGAGGATCGCTTCCTGGTGGAGACCCGCCTGGGCTGGCTGGGTGTGGTCTGGGGTGAACGGGGCCTCGCGCGCCTGTGCCTGCCCCAGCCCACCAGGGAGGCCGCCCAGCGCCAGGTGGGAGCGGCTACCGACGGCATTCCGGCTGGGCTCGGCAATCTGGCCCAGCGCCTGCAACGCTACTTTGAAGGGGAACCGGTGGCTTTCCCTGAACCGGTGGACCTGTCGGCAGGAACGCCCTTCCAGCAGGAAGTGTGGCGGGCACTCAGGGAGATACCCCTGGGCGCCACGTTGACCTACGGGGAGCTGGCCCGCCGAGTGGGGAGGCCCCGGGCGGCCCGCGCCGTGGGTCAGGCCGTGGGGGCCAACCCGGTGCCCATCGTCATCCCCTGCCACCGCGTCATCGCCGCCGGTGGTGGCCTTTGCGGCTACACGGGAGCGGACCTGTCCTTCAAGGCGGCGCTACTGCGTTTGGAAGCCGAGGCGGCTCGCCGCCCCCGGTAGAAGGTGCGCCCCCACTGCCACGGTGATGGCCCCCAATTGCCATTGTGATCAAGAGGAGCAGTGGTGCTGTTGCTCTGTGCCTCCGCATTACACCCGCTGTTTCCACACCAGCCAGGGGCATCCCGATGCGTCGGGACATGTTGAACTCGCAACGACAGAGGGGTGGCCTATTGGCGCCGTGTCCCCGCTGACGCCTCAACCAAGGCGCGCTCCTGGGAAGTGAGACCATACAGGTCATAGACCAGGTCGTCAATCTCACGGTCTGTGCGTTCCACCTCCCGCTCCGCGTTCTCCCGCTGGCTGTCGTAGACATCGCCCTTGGCAGAGAGGCGCCTATTTAACTCCAGCATGCGCTCAACCAGGGCCACCAGAGAGTCGTGCATCTGCTTATCGGCGCGATTGCCAAAGTTGATGCGGTGGATGGGGAGAGGCTCGATGAACTGCCGGTTGGCCGACCGATAGCCACCGCGGAAGGGCACGCTTACCTGGCGGAAATACCAATCAAGGAGAGAGCTGTTGAGCAGGCCAAGAACATATCTGTAGCTGTTGTCCGAAGTCTCTTTCAAGAGGAGACCGCCCACGTCCACGTTGTCCAGATAGTATTTGCCCTGTGCATCATAGTAGGCTTCCAAGCGGCGGACCAGCCGGGGGATGACAAGCTTCGGGTAGTCATGTCTGGTAAGGTTTTTGGGGTACACAAAGGCGTACCACCGGTCGTGCCGCATCTTCCCGCCCTCACGGCCCTCCAGCCGCTCCCGGTTGGCCACAAGGTACGCCCAGCAATGCGGATAGTGAGCCTGTAGCGTTTGGGGGCTGATGAGGCGCGCCGCCCCGTTGGTAACTTCGTAGGGGAAGAGCAGAAGCTGCCTGGTCTCCAGAGCGGCATAGCGCTGGACGTGCTTGCCGCTGAGCAGCGGCTTGAGCAGAGCCGCCTCCAACTCTACCTCGCGGCCCATCTCCCGGGAGGCGGCCACCACCAACCCAGCCCCGGCCTCGCGCCGCTTCTCCAGAAGGTAGACTCGGTCAGCACTGGTAATGATCCCCTGGAAAATGTGCCCCGACAGCATTCCAAGAGTGTCTGATACCGTGGCCATTCTATCCATCAGTATTTTGGAATCACCGGAAGGCGGGGGCCAGACACCCCCTCGGATGGCAGCCTGGGGCACCTCGACAGCGGGCAGGGCAGACAGGCCCAGGGCAATCTCGGGACAGTCATCGGCCCCCACGCCTACGTACCGGAGCGGGGAAGGCCCAGAGCCCTGGCGCGCTATCATGATGGTTGGGTAGGTGGTGGCTTCAGCGAATACCCGCTGCGCCGACAAGTCCACGATGGTCTCCACCGTCGCTTGCCGCGATAGCAGCGCCTGTAGCCTCTTGCCATAGGCCGCCTTGAGGAACTTGCCCGACGTGATATACCCCAGCCACCCACCCGGTCTGAGCAGCTTCAGACCCTGCTCAATGAACGGCACGTATATGTCGAAGGAGCCGAAGGCGGAGTCATACTTGTCGTAGTAGTAGTCTGCGTCGTCGCGGCCCAAAGACTGGATACGCACATATGGCGGGTTGCCTATGACCACATCGAAGCCGCCTCGGGCCATGATGTCAGGGAACTCCCTCTCCCAGTTGAAGGGCCTTTTCTGTTCCCAGGAGTTGCCGAAATAGGGCCGTAGCTCTGCCTCGGTGCCCGAGATTAGGGAGTTGCCCACTCGCACGTTCTCCTTGAGGCTAGGCAGCACTTCCCGCTTGGCCACGGCGCGCAGCAGCAGGTTGAGCCGGGCGATCTCCACGGCCTGAGGGTCCAGGTCTACGCCGTGTATATTGCGCGTGAGGATGGCGAGGCGCTGGAACATGTCCAGCTCTGGCGCCGTCCTGCCCGCCACCTGGGCGTGATAGTCCAGCAACACCTGGTATGCCCGAATCAGGAAAGACCCCGAGCCACAGGCCGGGTCGAGCACCTTCATGTTAAGGATTTCGTTGTGGCTGTGTTCCTTGATGTAGCGGCCCACAGTTTGCTCGACAATGTAGTCCACGACCCAGGTGGGCGTGTAGTACACGCCCCGCTCCTTGCGCTTCTGCTTCTTGGCAGTGATGTCAAACTCGGGCTCGGCGGGTACGATGCCCAGAGCTAGCTGTCGCTCCTGTTGCTGGGCCTTCTCTTTCGCCTCGATGGCGACATGACCCAGGTATTGCTCGTACACTGCGCCCAGCACGTCTGCGTCGAGGACCGAGAAGTCGTAGCTGGCAAGGCCGCCGGGCAAGTCATACAGGCCCGAAATCACACCTTCAAGAAGGGTGTCTTCCAGGAAGGCCTGATCGCACAGATGTAGCGTGAACAGGTCGCTGTCGTAGTAGCCATCGTATGTACGGAAGACCTGTCTGACGGCCTCCAGCAGCCTGCCCTTCCGACCACCGCTCTGATACGCGTGCAGCGCGGCTAGCAGTGCCCTTTCCTCCAAGCGGCGGTCCTCGGCGTTCCGAATGAACACCAGACGGTTGAACAGACGCAGGATGGTCTCGTCTATTTGCTCAAAGCTGAGCCTGAGATGGTTGTCGTGTTCATAGCGGTACAAATTGGTATGGAGAGCAGCGCGCCATTCCCTCAGTTGCCCGTATAGCCTCTTTTCTACTGGCAGCCTGGGCGGCATGCCCCACTTGGCGGCCTCCCGGTCCAGGGCCTCAGCCTCCACGCCCTCTTTGGAGAACATCCACAGCTTCTCGAAGTCTGACACGTAGTCGTCACAGGCAAGATTCAGTGCCCTGGCCCTCGCCAGGTCGCGGACCTCCCAGTGGGCGTTGAACACCTGGAAGCTCCGGAAGTTAGTGAGTACTGCCCACGACACCCCCTTGTTGTAGGCGTAGGTCAAGGCCTGTTTGACCCACTCCGGGTCGTTCAGCTCATCGCGGAGGGGCTTTGCCTCCACGTAGAAGCGGGACACGCCTCCAACCTTGAAGGCGTAGTCCACCCTGCCGCCAGAGGCCTTCTCTTCCCTAGCGACCTCGTCGGCGCTGAATACATTCCAGCCCAGGGCAGCAAACAACGGCTCTATGAAAGCGCTCTTGGTGTTGGCCTCATGATAGCCGCGCAACTGAGCAGACGTCAGGGCGCGAAAGCTGGCCACCAGCCCGGCAATTCTCTGTTGCGTGTATTCTTTCGTAGAAGCCACTTCTGGTGCCGCCACCCTTTAGCTATGCTCTCGGACGAGAGCATCCCGATGCTTATGTATTATACAGTGGACTTTGCGGGTCACCAGCGCTAGGGGCGCACCGCCGTGCGCCCCTACGGTGACGCCAACTCTCGCCGCGCGGCCCGGTCGCGGTTGCGGCCGGCGGTCTGGGCGGGCGAGGACAGGGAGAGGGCCTGCTGCGGGCAAAGCTCCAGGCACCTGGGCTTGGGCAAGTCGGGACACAGGTCGCAGATGACCACGCTCTTGGTGCTGGGGTCCATGGCGATGGCCCCGAACTCGCAGGCCTCGATGCACCACCCGCAGCCGCTACAGCGGGCCTTGTTGAGCAGGATGATGCCCTTGGCCGGGTCCTGGGACAGGGCGTCCCGGGGGCAGGAGGCCACGCACGGGGGTGAGGGGCATAGCCGGCAGGCGATGCTCACCGCCTGGTCCGGCTCGGGCCGGGCGGTGCGGATGCGCGCGATCTCCAGATCGAAGGACTTGGCCTTGGCCAGGGCACAGGCGAACTCGCACACCTGGCAGCCGGTGCACAGGGCGGGATTACAGGTTATGGCGGCGATGGCCATCATGGACCTCCCGGAGTTGGGCGGCGATGTCGCCCATGCCCAGCTCGCGGAGCTTCTTCTCGGGGATGAGGCCCTGGGCTGTCCAGCCCCGGGCCTGGTAGTAGTCGGCGATCATCAGCTCCAGTTCCTCCCGGCCCAGAGACACGCCCTGGCCCACACCGTCGGGTAGGGGGTCGGAGAAGAGGCGAGGGGGCAGGGTATCGTCCTGGTGCGTCCAGCCCTCGCGGATGTTAAATGCCTTCTTGAGGTTGACCACACGCTGGCCCGCCCGGCGCAGCTCCTTGGCGTCCGAATTCAGGCCCGTGGTCAGCGAGAACAGGCGGGCGGACTCGGCGTACAGGTCGTCGAAGCAGCGACGGATGAACTTGCACAGGATGAGGGAGTCCAGGGTGGCAGCCAGGTCCTCGGTCTCCGCGGCCAGCGGGCCCCGGCCCACCTCGCCCCGGAAGCGGTCCACCGTGCCGGACATATCCACGTCGTAAGCGGCGGAGCGGTTGTGGCAGCCGCCCCGGGTGCCCGTGGCCAGGCCCAGGGCCAGCGTCTTTAGCGTGCGCGGCTCGTAGCCGGGCAGCTCCAGCCCCTTGGCGTGCATGGCCCAATGCTCCGAGCCTTGCCCCACCGACGCTGAGGCGCGCTTGACTCCTTCGGCCAGCAGATCGCCCAACCCGCTTCTGGTGGCGATGCGGGGCAACATGCGTAGCAGCGCCTCGTAGTCGCCGAACGCCGGGTGCAGGGCGCCCCGGTCCACTTCGTCCAGGACGCCTCGCTGGTAGCACTCGGCGGCCCAGGCCAGGGCCACGCCGGTGCTGATGGTGTCCAGCCCGAGCTCGTCGCACAGTTGGGCAGCCCGCAGGATGGGAGGAAGCGAGGCGATCCCGTTCAGCGGGCCCAGGGCGAACAGCGACTCGTAGTCGAGCTGGGCGCGGGTCCCCTGGTACTCTCCCTCGGTCACCCGGTAGTTGTGCTGGCAGGCGATGGGGCAGGCGGGGCAGGCCGAGGTGTTGCGGAAGTAGCGCTGGTAGAGGTACTCGCCGCTAACGGCTTCCGCCCCAGGGAAGGTCGAGCGCTGGAAGTTGTTGGTGGGCAAGGCCCCCAGCCGGTTGAGGGACAGCACGTTGCCCACGGTCCCCAGGATGCGGTACTTCTCGGTGGCCGGACCCTGACCCCGCTTGAGCAGGTCAATGCTCACCTGGACCAGCCGGTCATGGTTGGCCACCTGGACGGCCCGGGTTCCCCGCACCGCGATGGCCTTGAGGCGTTTGGAGCCCATCACCGCGCCCAGGCCGGTGCGGCCCGCCTGGCGGGTCCCGTCGTTGCCGATACAGGCGTAGCGGACCTTGTTCTCCCCTGCCGGGCCGATGCTGGACACCCTTACTGCCGAGTCGCCCAGCTCTTTGCGTATGAGCTGTTCCGTCTCATACGACCCCCGGCCCCAGAGGTGCGTGGCGGGACGGAAATGCACGGTGTCATCGTCAATGAAGACGTAGGTGGGTGTTGGCGCCATGCCTTGGACAACTATGGCCGAGTAACCGGTCCGCCTGAACGCCAGCGACCAGGGGCCACCAGACAGGGAGTCGCCCACGAAGCCGGTCAGGGGCGACTTGGCGGCTACGGCGTGCTTGCTGGAGGTGGGCACCAACGTCCCGGCCATGGCCCCCGTGGCGAAGACCAGGGGATTATCCGGGCCCAGCGGGTCGGCGCCCGGCGGACAGTAGTCCCACAACAGGCGCACCACCAGGCCCACACCCCCCAGGTAATGCTCCACGTATGAAGGCGGGACAACCTGCGTGCTGGCGCTGGAGGCGCCCAGGTCAATCACCAGCAGACGAAAGCCTGGCTCCACCTCACCCCCCGGCAGGCGTGGACAGAATGAGGACGCGGTCCCCCGGCCCCAGGGTCGCATCCAGGTCGGGCGCAAAGGACCGCCCGTTCAGGCTCAGGGCGTAGCAGGGGTGCAGGCCGCCTCCATTTGGCGCCAGCACGGGGCCTACGAGTGCGGCGTGCTCCTGGGCCAGCGCCGCCAGGGCATCTCTGAGGGATGAGCCGCCAGCCAGGTCGAGCTCGACCTCTGTCTGGCCCGCGAGCAGGCGAGACATGCCGAAGAGCTCCACGGTAACGTGGGTCATGGGTGCGCCCCCGCCTTCTCGGCCTCCTGCCAGCCGGCCAGGAAGGCCCGCTGGTCAGGCTCCAGGAAGCGCTTGGGGACCCGCTGGGCGATGGCATCGAGCCATAGCGCCTGCTCCAGATGCAGGAACCGGGCCAGGTAGCCCATCAACACCATGTTGGTGGCAGCGGCTGCACCGCAGTCTCGGGCCAACTCTTGCCCCTCGATCACGAATACACGCTCGGTGCGCGCCCGCAGTGTGCCCACGAGTGCCTCGTCCGGCGGGTAGGACGCCCCGCCGCTGCTCACGGTAATGGGCAGGATGCTCTGGTTGTTGACGATGGCCAGCCCGCTGGGCGCCAGGTATGGCGCCCAGCGGGCGGACTCCAGTTTCTCCAACCCCAGGAGGTACTCGGCGCCGCCCTTTTGCACCAGGGGCGAGTAGACTTTGTCGCCCCAGCGGACGTGGCTCACCACCTCCCCACCCCGCTGGGCCATGCCGATAACGTCCGCCTTTTTCACGTCTCGGCCGGTGGCAATAGCCAGATCCCCGAGCAGGTCGCTGGCCAGGATGACGCCCTGGCCGCCCACGCCAGCGATGATGAAGTCTGTCTTAGGCATGGCCATCCCTGACGAGCGCAGAGATGGCGTCCTGGGGACAGACCTTCTCGCACAGCCCGCACTGGGCGCCGATGCACAGCGGCGATTCGACGCGGGCATGGCCGTCTTCGAGCGCCAAGGCGGGACAGCCCAGCCTGATGCACGACCCGCAGCCGTCGCAGGTCTCGCGGTCCACCACCAGCGCCTCGCCGGTGAGCCGCTTGTGCACGGGGCACGGGCCTTTGACAATCAACAGTGAAGGCACATTGCTTTCCACGCAATGTCTGAGGGTGCTCTCCAGCGTGGGGACGTCGAAGGCGTCTACCTCGTACACCTCGGGGACGCCCACGGCGCGGGCAAGCTGGGCATAGTCCAGGGCGTGGGTAGTCTCCCCCCGGATGGTGACCCCCGTGCCCGGGTGGCCCTGGTGCCCGGTCATGGCCGTGGACCCGTTGTCCAGCACGATGGTGGTTATGGAGCCGCGGTTGTAGACGACGTCAATCAGCGAGGGGATGCCCGAATGGACGAAGGTCGAGTCCCCCAGCACCGCTACCACCTTGTTGGGGATGCCTGCCTTGGACAGGCCGTGGGCGTTGCCGATGCTAGCGCCCATGCACCCCTGGGTGTCCATAGCCAGGAGCGGTGGGAGCACAGACAGCGTATAGCAGCCGATGTCGCCGGCGATCACCAGCCCCACCCGCTGCAAGTTCCCCAGGGCGCTCCGCTCGGCGGGCAACTCAGTGGGCGGGCTGTGAAAAAAGCCCAGGCGGCGCAATAGGTAAAAGACCGCGGTATGAGGGCAGCCCGGGCACAAGCAGGGGGGCCGCGCCGGTAGGGGCGGGGTCGGCACCGGCTCAGGGGAAGCGGGCAAGAGCCCAAGCTTGCGGGCACCCGCCTCGACCACGTCGGTGTTGAACTCTCCCGTAGGCGGAAATGCCTCTTTGCCCACCACGGGTATGCCCAGCGCCCGGATGCGCTCCTCGAGGAAAGGGTCCAACTCCTCCACTACCAGTAGGGGCGCACGGCCGTGCGCCCCTACTTCTCTGGCAAACTCCTGGACCAGGCGCTTGGGGAAGGGGTGAGTCATCGTCAGCTTAAGGAAAGAAGCCTCGGGGAAGACCTCCCGGGCGTACTGATAGCCGATGCCGCTGGCCACGATGCCCACCTTGCGGTCGCCAGGCTCCATGCGGTTGTAGGGGAAGCTCTCGCTGAACTCGGCCAGTTCGACCAGGCGGCGCTCGATCACCTCGTGCCGCTTGCGGGCATGGGCCGGGATCATGACGTACTTCGTGGGCTCGCGGGTGAGGGGTGCCAGGGCCACGGGCACGCGCTCGCGCGGCTCGAAGTCCACGACGGACCGGCCATGCGAGGTGCGGGTGGTGGTGCGCAGCAGGACTGGCGTGTCGAACTGGCGGCTCATGCGGAAGGCCCAGTCCACTAGCTCGTAGGCCTCCTGGCTATCTGAGGGCTCCAGCATAGGGACCTTGGCCATGACTGCGTAGTGCCGGTTGTCCTGCTCGTTCTGGGAGCTATGTATCCCAGGGTCGTCAGCGGACACCACCACCAATGCACCCCGCATACCGGTGTAGACGGCAGCCATGAAGGGGTCCGCGGCCACGTTCAGCCCCACCATCTTCATGCTGACCATGGCCCTGGCCCCGCCGAAGGCTGCGCCCGCAGCCACCTCCATGGCCACCTTCTCGTTGGTGGACCACTCGACGTACAGACCTTCGTAGCTTGCCAGGGTCTCCAGGATCTCCGTGCTGGGGGTGCCCGGATAGGCGGTGGCCACCTGTACCCCGGCATGGTAGGCGCCCAGAGCGATGGCCTCGTTTCCCGAGAGGAGCTTCTTCACCGTGACGTCGTGACCTGCATTTGGGGGATGTAACAGTGCGCTAATTCTGAATCATACCAAATTCGCGGCGCCTTGGGTAAGGCCCCGGAATCACAGAAGCGTAGGGGCGACCCGGCGGGTCGCCCCTACGCAAATGGCGGCGCCTGGCGCGGTGCCTACCTTTTGCTCTGGATGGCCGTCCACTCGGGGCAGTCCTCGATCTGCTCGAAGCCGCAGGCCATGTCCAGCCCCAGGATGCCATACCAGTTGGGCTCGTTGACAGCCAGCACCGCAGGCTTCTTGGGGTCGGCGTTGAAGTGCTGGAGGGCCACGCCGCCGGAGACGATGGGCGTGAGGAGCACGTCCTCGGGGCCCCACTCGTACCGCTTGTCGTTCAATATGGAGTACCCGTGCCCTTCCAGGACAAAGTGGAACCGCCCACCCTGGATCTTCTGCTTGCCCGAGCGGCTGCCCGCCGGTATCTCGTGGGTCCAGAAGAGGGACTGCTTCAGGGCTACGTCCTCGAACGAGGGGTGCACGTACCAGCGGTAGGTGCCGTTGCGGTTGGTTTCCACGATGGCATCTTTCTGCTTGACCATCCAGCGGGCCGTCTTCATGTAGTCCCGCCACTTGTTGCGGCGCAGGAAGAGGTCGTCCAGCAGGGTGGTGGGCTTCTGGCCGTCGAACTGGATGTTGTAGCCCTCGACGAAGGACGTGGGGGGTACGAAGTCATCGGGGCGGTATAGCTCCGCCTTGCGTTGACCTTTCCATTCCGGGGAGTCGGTCATCTGGCGGGTCTCGTTGGCGGTGGCCTCCATGAAGGGCCAGAACATCATCACCAGCAGGCCGCAGGGCTTGCCCATGTCCAGGTTGAAGTGCTCGTGGACGTTCTCCGTCCGGGTGACTGGCAGCAGCTCCAGATCGCCCTTCTCCCAGTCCAGGTTCACGTCGTTGTTGATGGTGCGGCCCCGACCTTCGAGACAGAAGAGCATGCGCCCACCGCCGCGGTGGGTGTGCTTGCCCCGCCTGTAGCTCTGCTGGTTGGTGCGGGTGATGTACCACCAGGGCATGCACAGCTCTTTCCAGTTGACCGGGCCGGAGTAGTTCCGGTCGTAGCCCTGCCGGCTGGTGCTCCAGGGTATCTCGTCGGCGCGCAGGAGGACCTTGCCCGCCTCGCGCTGCTTGGTCATCTCCTGCATGAAGTAGATGGCCCTATCGTACGTTTCCCCCTGGGCATCGCGCTCCTTCATGCGCTCCAATTCCCGTTCCATATGGTTAGCCTCCTTCTAAGAATGCTGCTTACGCTGTCGGACTGGTCGGACTGGTCGGATTGGTCGGACTGGTCAGACCGCCTGTATGCGTTTAGCTTGCGGTGGGCGCATCAAATAGGCGTTGGGCCACCTGCTCCACGTGGAAGTCCGTGTCCCCCAGGAACATCTCCATGGCCTTGGCCCGCCGGTAGTAGAAGTGCAGGTCGTGCTCCACCAGGAAGGCGGCCCCGGCGATGATCTGGTGCGCCTCCTTGGTCACGCGGCGGAAGGCGCCGGCCACGAAAGCCTTGGCCATGGCCACCTCGACGGCGTCCTGCTGCCCGGCGTCCAGCTTGGCCACGGCCTCGTAGGTGAGGAAACGCGCTCCGTCGGTGTCGGAAAGCATCCCGGCGGCCTTGTGCTGGATGGCCTGGAAGCTGCCGATGGGCCGTCCGAACTGGACCCTCTGCTTGCTATAGTCCACCGCCATCTCTAGCGCCTTCTGTGCTCCGCCCACCATCTCGGCGCACTGGATGACGTTGGCCCGCTCCCGGCAGCCCTGGAGCACCTCCCAGCCCTGGCCTGCCTTACCCACCAGCCCCTCGCCGGATACCGCCACGCCGCTAAAGGCCACCTCGTACTGCCGGTCCACGTCCAGGGTGTCCAGGGCGGTGGCCTTGACCCCGGGCGTGGTGGTGGGGACCAGGAACAGGCTGATGCCGTCCCGACGAGTCGGGATCTGCTGTGCGGTGCGGGCCACACAGAGCAGGTGGCTAGCGCCCCGGGCGAAGGGGACGAACAGCTTGGTCCCGTCCAGGACGTAGCCGTCTCCCTGCCGCTTGGCGCTGAGCTGAATAGCGGAAGGCTCATAGCCACCCTCGTCCTCGTACAGGGCCAGGGTGACGATGGCCATGCCCTGGGCGATGTCAGGGAGCAGCGCCCGCTTCTGGGCCTCGCTGCCCGCGGTCAAAATGATGTCGGCGCAAAGAACCGAGGAGACAAAGTGCGGGCCGGGGACCACGTTGCGCCCGATCTCCTCGTAGAGGATAGCCAGGTCGGTGGTGGTGCCGCCGCTGCCGCCGTACTCCGGGGGCAGGTGCAGGCCCAGCCAGCCCAGGTCCGCCATGGCCGCGTACAGCTCTCGGGAGAAGCCCAGGTCGTCCTTCTCCAGCTTACGTATGAGGGACTTGGGGCACTCCTTCTCCAGGAAGTCCCTGGCGCTCTTGCGCAGCATCTCCTGTGTTTCGGTAAGACCCAGTTCCACAGTAGTCTCCTCTTTCCTCGGATCGGCAATCCTGCGGCATGGCTTACGTCCGTGTCGCACGTGCCGCCTGTCCAAAGGGCGCTGTTTGCGAACCCTATCCTGCTACCGCTTCGGTCGAAGCCAGCTCAGCGTACCTGAGGCCCAGTCCTTGCAGATACGACCTCATTTTCCCGGCCTCCTGGAACCATTCACTCTCCGGCCCCGGATTCTCTTGTATGTACCTTTTGGTCAGAGCCTTAACAGTTGCCAAGTCGCTCTTGATTTGGTGACCAAGAGCCGAGTCCGACACGAGGTCTTTCAATTCTCGGTGCGCGGTTGCCAAGGATTGAAGCCTCACTTCGATATCCGGCAACGGCTGCAATCGCAGCCACCTGTTGTCGGGCCAAAAGGCGTCCAAATGCTGCCACAGGGCAATGTAGAACGCGCTTAGCTTGCCGAACATGTCGCTCGCCTTCACTGCACACCTCCTACCCATCAATGATAACCTGATATTCGCCACGTTTCAGGTCGAGGTGAGTATGAGAAACTCATCTGGCTGCAACGCCTGGGGCGGCTTTACTTCGTTCTGCGCATTCTTTCTGAATATGTCTAGAACCTCATCTACCGTCTTGCCAGTGTGTATCGGGCGGCCACGGATTGTGTTCAAATCGAGTTTCCATACTTGTGGTCTAAACGACGCCACGGGTGCCCGGGTGATTCGGTCGCGATATGTGTCAGCATCGGCAGAGGACAGAAGGAGGTCCTTCTCTCTACTGGTTACGCATTGCAGAAGGGACGCCCCGTAGCCCATGATCAGCTTGCTGCCCACGTCGTTTTGCTGCACAGCCCGACTGAGTTCCGTGTACAGCCAGCACGGGTTTGACGAGTCGGCATTAAGAGCCGGGTTGAACGCGAGGGAGAACCAAGCCCGGCGGTTGGCAGTGCCAAACAGCTCTTCGTAGACCTCCAGGGGGGACCACGCTTGACAGGAGTAACCATGGTCGTGCGGCACAGGCAGAGGAGGACCAACGTGGTAACTCATTACGTCAGCCCCTCTACGGTGTGGATGTGAACCTGTGGTACAAGGACCCTTCCTGCTGGCAACTGTCTACCGTGGCATGTCCAGGCCACGGAGGGCCACGATGTTCCGCTGGATCTCGGTGGTGCCGCCGGCGTGCTGGGAGGAGCTGTTCATGTACGCCTTCTCCACCCAGCCCAGCATGGGGGCGTACTTGGACTCACGGCGGAGCATGCCGAAGAAGCCTACGACCTCCATGGCCAGGTTGGTGAAGCGGTGCTCGAACTCCCGGACCCGCATGCTCTGGAGGGAGGCCTCATAGGAGCCGATGGTCCCTTTGGAGCGCATGTAGGCCACCCGCCAGGCCAGCATGCGCTGCACCTCGATCTCGATGGCCGCCTCGGCCAGGCGGTAGCGCAGGAAGGGGTCCTCGATGATGGCCTTGCCATGGCGGCGGTGCTCCCGGGCGTAGGCTACCAGGTCTTCCAGGTTGCGCTTGCTGTGGGCGGGGGCCTCCAGGCCGGTCCGCTCCATGTTCAGGGCGGTCATCATCACCATCCAGCCCTGGTTTGGCCGGCCCACCATGTTGGAGGCAGGCACCTGAACGTTATCCAGGAAGACGGTGTTCTCCCGGCCATGGTCTATGGTCAGTCCCCGGCTGGAAGATACGCCCGGCGCGTTGACCGGGATAACGAACAGGCTGATGCCCCGGTGCTTGGGCACGTTGGGGTCCGTCCGAGTGGTCACGTACATCATGTCCGAGCGGTGGTAGCTGGTACAGAAGATCTTCTGCCCGTTGACGATGTAGTCGTCGCCGTCAGGGACGGCCCGGGTCTCGATGGCCGCCGAGTCCGAGCCAGCTTGCGGCTCGGTGAAAGCCTGGGAGAAGACCACCTCCTGGCGAGTGATCTTGGGCAGCCACTGGAGCTTTTGCTCCTCGGTGCCGTGGAGGAGCATGGCCGTGCCTACCTGGTTCAGGCCGAAGTTGTGGGCGGCGGTAGGCGCCCGGAAGTAGCCGATCTCTTCGTTGAGGATGGCCTGGTCCATGAAGGGGCGGTCCTGGCCGCCGTACTTCTTGGGCCAGGACATGCCCAGCCAGCCGCGGGCGGCCAGCTTCTTGGAGAAGGGGAGCGAGGTGGTGGAGGTGGTGTAGTCCTGGGACTCCAGCTCAGCCTCGAACTCCGGGGTCATCTCCTGCTTGAGGAAGGCGCGGACTTCCTGGCGCCAGGCCTCTTGCTCCGGGGTAAACCGCATGTCCATGAACGATGCCTCCGTTGGGACCCTCACCTTGACCCTCTCCCAAAGGGAGAGGGGACCTGCCCAAGGAACCGCTGCCCAGTCTAGCCAGGGCAAAGGGCCGTGTCAACCGCCGTTGTTGCTCCGCCGTAGCGGCAATTCATGAATTGCCGCTACGTTTGTGGGAGCCCCGATTCTCGGGGCGCCCGACGGTTTCCTACCCCAGTAGGGGCGCAAGGCCTTGCGCCCCTACGTTTGCCACAAACCCGGGATAAGTTACAAACCTGAACCTGCGTGGGCGGTACAGCCCCGCCCCTCAGGGCGAGTAAAGGGTCCCCACCTACGGGGCGTCCTCCAGGTGCTGGATGCCGCCATGCCCCATGTGGGCGAACCACCGCGAGCGGAAACACACGAACTTGGCGGTACGGTGCGGGTCGCCGTTGAAGTGCTGGTGCTCGGCCCAGGGTGGGATGCACACCACATCCTCCGCCTCCCAGTCCCAGCGCACACCGTCGTGGACGTCGTAGCCACGCCCCTCCAGGACCTTGAAGGTCTCCTCGGCCAGGTGGCGGTGACGGCCCGAGCGGCTGCCTGGGGGTATCTCCTGGATGAAGGCGTCATAGGTCTTCAGCCCGCAGTCGGTCTCGGGTGTGACCATGAACTTGATGCGGCCCATGCGGGTATCCTCCCAGGGCACGTCCTTGTTGTGCACCACGTGGGGACACCGCTGCCGCCAGGTGACCTCGTCCTCCAGTTGCTTGACGTACTTCTCGTAGGTGTCTTTGGGCTGGTCAATGTGGGTGGCGATGCTCTGCCGCCCCTCGATGAGGTGCTGCATGGAGGTGTCGAAGCCAAGCTGGAAAACCTCGCCGTCGCGCTTCCAGCCGGTGACCTTGCCTGAGCTATCGCGGATAGGCTCGGCGCCAGGCGGGACGCGGTACTCGCGCAGGCTGGTCTCGATCTGCTCCACCCAGTGCACGCCCATGAAGTCCACCACAGGAGAAATGGTGAAAAAGAACCGGGCGGGATTGACCTTATCGTCGTTGAAGTGCTGGTGGTCGCAGTAGGAAGGGACGATGAAGATGTCGCCGGCCTCCCAGGGGTAGGTCTGGGCGTCGTGGACCTCGTGGCCGTGACCCTCGATGACGTAGAACATGGCCTCGCGGACGTGACGATGGCGGCCGTTGCGTCCGCCTGGAGGCACGATCTGCTCCGAGAGCGCAATGGTGCAGATCGGGGCGTTCTTCATCCGGTCCTGAGGGTCGGCGCCGATGTAGTGCTTGCCAGCCCAGACCTGGACGCTGACCTGCCAGGGCACCTCGCTGTACTTGAACACGTGGGGCAGCCTGGCCCGGCGCTCCCGCTCCCTGCTCAGCCGGAGGATGCGCTCCTCAATGCTGAACTCCTGCTGCTGGGGTTCCTGCTCCTTGATGCGCTGTAGCTCGCGTTCCACGTTGGCTCCTTTCAACTACGACCAACGAACGCCGTGGCGAACGTAGGGGCGTATTGCTATACGCCCCTACTCACGGAATTCGGGGCAGTTCTCCAGTTGCTCGAAGCCAGCGGCCATGTCCACGCCCATGATGTCGTACCAGTTGGGCTCGGCCACGGCCAAGCGTGCCGGCTTCTCGGGGTCGCTGTTGAAGTGCTGGACCACCACGCCGCCCACTCGGATGGGTAGGACCAGCAAGTCCTCCGGCTCCCAGTCGTAGCGCTTGCCGTCCACAACACTATAGCCTTTGCCTTCAAGGACGTAGTGCAGGCGGCTGCCCTGGTGCTTCTGCTTGCCCGAGCGGCTGCCCGGGGGGAGCTCGTGGGTCCAGAACAGTATCTGCCGCATGACCACGTCTTTGAAGGCGGGGTGGATGAACCACCGGTAGTAGCCCATGCGGTTTAGCTCCACACGCTGGTCGTTTTTCCTGATCACCCAACGGCCTTTGCTCGTCATGTCCCGCCACTGGTTGCGGCGCAGGAACAGGTCGTCCAGGAGCGTCTTCGGGGGGCCGTCCAGCGCGATGTCCAAGCCTTTCAAACGGGCATTCTCGGGCACGAAGTCGGCGGGCCGGAAGAGGTCTTTGTCGGTAGGCCCTTTGTAGTCCGGGGACTCGCGCATCTGGCGGGTCTCGTTGGCGGTGGCCTCCATGAAGGGCCAGAACATGAGCACGTAGAAGCTCTGGGGCCGGTCCGGCTCGGCGAAGTGCTCGTGCTCGTTCTCGCCGACCACCACGGGCAGGGTCTCCAGGTCGCCCTCCTCCCAGTCCAGGCGTACGCCGTTGTTGACGGTGCAACCTTTGCCCTCCAGCACGTAGAGGAGGCGGCCGCCACCCCGGTGAGTGTGCTTGCCGATGCGGTAATTGGCGACCGTCCGGGTGCGGGCGATTATCCAGCCCGGTGCCCCGATCTCTTTCCACTGGTCCGGGCCGATGTAGTGGCGGCCCATGGTGTGGCGGGTCTGCTGCCAGGGGACCTCCTCGGCCTTGATGAGTACCTTGCCCTCGGTCCGTTCCCTGGTCCTCTCGATCATCCACTTGAGGAGGCTATCGTAGCGGTCCATCTGGGGCTCCCGCTCTCTGACGCGTTCAAGCTCCCGTTCCATCTAGTCTCCTTTTCCGCAGCCGGTAGCTACCTGTCCAGCCAGATGCGCGTCCATATGGCACTGCGGCCAGTACTGTAAGACACGTAGCTACCGAAGTTCTTCACCCACGAGTGGAACGCCACCGGCTCGACGGAGTTCACATGGTAGATTACATAAGCCTGGTCCACCATGCGGAGCTGGAAGTTGCGGGCCGCCTCTTCGGCCTTCTTGGGGTCGGTGGTGGTGGTGAACTGGTCAATCCAGCGGTCAAGCTCGGGGTCGTTCAGCCGGCTCCGGTTGTACGTCGTCGTGGTGCTGTGGAAGTAGGGGAAGTACTGCCACGGCGGGTCCTGGATCGCCAGGTGGTGATAGAGCTGGTCAAACTCCCGTTGCATGCAGGTGGCGCGGAAAGGATTGCGATCCTTCCAGTCCAGCTTGACCTTGAAGCCCACGGCTTGCAGCATAGCGGCGATGGCCTCGTTGGTCTCAGGCTGGGGGTTGGCATAGCCCGCACCCACACAGATGTTCACATCCAGGCCGGGGGGGACGCCAGCCTCAGCCAGAAGCCGCTTGGACTCTGCAGGGTTGTACTCCATGTACTTGCGGACCTCTGGAGGGTAGTCCTCATAGCGTATGGCATAGGGGTGGTGAGGGGGCAGCACGCCCACCTTCTCGCCACGCCCCTGGAGCACCCGCTGCACCAGGGCGTCCCGGTCAATCGCCATGGACATGGCACGACGCACCCGGACATCGTCGAAGGGCTTCTTGTCTGTACGAAGCCACATGGACATGAAGCCATTGTACTTGGGACACTGCCTGACCTGGAGGCCAGCCTTCTCCACGGCATCTATCATGGGGACGGGCAACTCGAAGAGGATATCCAGCCTCCCCGACCGCAGGCTGGCCAACTGGGTGGACATGTCAGGCACGATCAGGAACTCGATGCCATCAATGTAGGGCAGGCCCGGCTCGAAGTAGTCGGGATTTCGCTTCACAATCGCTTTTACGCCGGGGGTCCACTTGTCAAACATCTGAGGGCCGGTGCCAATCCAGGACACTGCGGGCTGTGCCCAGCCCCCTTCGGGGCCGGCCGATTCCGGGGCAGGGATGACATTGCCCCGGGTGTGTCCAAAGAGAAGAAGGGGCATGCCCGGCTGAGGCTTGGAAAGGCTCATCCGGACGGTGTACCTGTCCCGAGCCGAGATGTCGGTAATCACGTCATATATCGGCTGGAGCACTGTGGTCCATTCTCCGAGTCGCTTCAGGGAAAAGACCACGTCGTCGGCGGTGGCCTCCCGGCCGTTCACCGGGGGCTTGTTGTGGAATTTCATGCCTTTCCTGATGGTGAGGTCAAGGTGGGTATCATCCAGCCATTCCCAGCCCTGCGCGCCCACCGGCTCTAGAGGGAAGTCGCAGCTACCCTGCTCGGGCCATTTGAAACGGGCCAGGGGGGTAAACACGTTGCCCATGATGTCCCGGAGCGGTATCTCCCCGCCAGGCATGGCCCACTCCCAGGTGGTAGGGTCAGACCTGAAGTAGCTCTTCAGGGTCCCACCGTGCTTGGGTTTAGCCCCGATAGGCGCCTGGGTTGGGGTGGGCTGGGGAGTCGGTGTGGCCGGTGACGTAGCGGCTCCCGAAGAAGAAGGTGGTGTAGAAGTGGCTCGGGCCGCCGCTGGTGTTTCAGTGGCAGAAGGTGGCGGGCGCGTGGCCGTCGGTGCTTTGGGCGCTACAGTGGGCGTCGCCTCCGCTGCCGGGCCACAGGCCGCTAGCAGCAAGGCCAGGACCGCAAACATCCGCCAGAGAGCCTTACCGATGTCGGGCATGGTGCACCTCCATCGTTCGGTCAGGGAGACCCCTCAACCTGAACCGGCCTGCGAATACAGTCCCTATACCATAAGGTCCGGCGGTCTGTCAAGGGCCGCCGGCAGGCCATAATCCGTGGATTAGGAATCACGCTCCGTCATTGAAAGCGTAGCGAAGTCCCGACCCGTCGGGACCGCTGGCACCGTCTGTGGATTGCTTCGTCGTCCTTCCTTTTGGGAAGGACTCCTCGCAACGACGCCCCAAAACCATTCATCC